>CAZXGF010000008.1:0-140861 GCA_964640185.1 uncultured Verrucomicrobiota bacterium
CTCCCACCGCACGTTGACGCCGTGGATCTGTGCCCTCTGTCCCTCTATCATAGAACGGAAAAGGCCACCGCCTCCTTTTCGCCCACCCTCGGCTGGCGCCCCAGTTAGCCACCGGCTTTAGTCGGTGGTATCGGATACGAGATTCTTCTCGTGACAGCCGGCCTCCACCCCGTTATCCGCCTCGGGCCGTCATCTGTTCAATGCGTTCCGCATTTCTCGCTCCCAGGAGGCGACGAGGCGTCCCTCCCGTATTTGGCTAATCCCCTTTTTTCTGGCGACTTCCATAAACCTCTCCAAAAGCTTCAATTTGCCCGCATTACTCAATCCCGGCCTCATAATTCGCACATACCATACGGGGAGTCGCGCCACAAGGACACGCTGAAGAATGTCCGGGTTATCCGCGAGCTTCTCGGCCCGGTCGAAAAGCGCTTCGGCTTCGGTCAAAATCTCCTCGGTGAGGTACGGGCTGGTGGGGCCAGACCAGATGTTGACGTGGATATTGTCCCGCTTCACTTTGCGGTGCAAGAGGCTGATGTAATCGGAAATGGGGCCGGCGGCTTTTTCGTAGTAGCCTTCGAGAAAATCTTTTTTCAATGCCTCGACATCAGCATCCGGGTTCCACAGGAGTTTTGCGAGCAGATAGGCCCGCAGCTCGGCCATTTCGCCGCCCCCTCCGCCGGCGTAGTTTCCCTCCTCGAATATCCCTTTCACATTGTGCTCCACAAAAAACTCGATGTTAGGCTTGAGAACATCGAGGTTGGGGAAAGGCATGATGTAGTTGGCGAAGTCCGTCACGTAGTCCCAAACGTAGAGACGGGGTGCTACCTTGGACCACCCGATTATGTCATCGCGGAAACTGGCGTTCCGAGGGCAAGTCTCGAGCGGGTGGGAGAAGCAGCATTCGATGCTGCAAAGGCGAATGATGACGTTGCGGCGAGGGCGGACGGTTTTCGGCGGCTTGCGTGTGTACTGGTAGGCGAGGGTGTCAATGGTTTTGTCGGGATAATCTTTCTCGATAGCTTCGGCGACCTTGTTGACGAAGGTCAGGAGGGAGCCCATGTGGCTTTCCTCGCGGTCGTCGAGAGCTTTGCAGTTGGGACATTCACACCACCCTGCGCAATCGTTCTGGGAGACGGAATAGATGTCGGCTTCAGGCTCGGCGGCGATCCACCGTTTGACGCCTTCGACGACGATGCGAAGGACGTCCGGATTCGTCAGGCAGAGCTGAGCCCGGCTTCTTCGCCTCTTCCCCTTCACCAGCGAGAAGTATTCGGGGTGCTCATCGAAGTATTTGTCCGGCGGCACCAGGGAATAGAAGGTGTGAACAAAGTGAGAGTAGCGGACTTTGCCGCCGCGCTCTTTGCCGAGGCGAGCGTTGTTACTGTTCGCCTTGTTGCGGGCCGCCCAATCGCCGTCGAAGGCATCGGTATAGTAAGGCTCGCGATACTCGAGCGCCGGCTTATAGCTCACGTTGATCGAGGGGATTTCGATGACCTTCTCCTCAGGTATGCGGCTGACTTTTGAGGAGTACCACCGGCAGCCCAAGTAATCTTCGAGAAAAGTGTAAACGGCGTAGAGAGTGCCTCGCTGTTTTCCGCCAGCGAGAATGAGATGGGAGTCATTGGTTCGGATGGCAAATCCCTCCTTGCCGAGACCGGTGATGTCGAGGCGGGGCTCTATCTCAGCGAGGATTTCTCCACCTCCGACGAGGATCATCTTTGGTGCGCGCGTGGAGAGAATTGGGAGCGCACACCCGGAGATTTCTTCAACGAAGCGCTGCAATTCTTCTGCGGCGTGTTTCTCCGAAGGCGAGGCTTTGGAGTCAAGGATAATCGAGTACCCGCTCTTGCCGTTGTCGGCTATTCTCAGTGCGGGGAAGGCCGCAGCGGGTATCATTGCAGTTACGCCGACGAGTAGCATCACCAGGGCGGCTCTTATTGCGTTCCTTTGCATGATTGCCTCCGTTGAGCTGTCGTTTGTTCACAGGTTTCCGGCATTCGCCAAACGGGCATACGATAACACGACAGGTCGAGAACGGCAAGGCGCAGGGTGCGACTGAGTGTGGCCGCGTCTCCGCGGCGTGCCCGCTGTCGGCAGGCGACGATGGAGTCCTTCTCATGCTCCTCTCTGCGACCCTGCGCCTTTGCGTTGTTCTCCTTTTCCCTTCTTCCCTTCCCCGCCTTCGCGAGGTATCCGCCCACGACTGAGGCATTACCCCGCTCTTTCCGGTTGACGCGAGAAAGGCATTGGCTTATAATTTAACTGTAGTTTTATGGAGGGTAAAGGAGAAGTGTATGTACACCCACAACGAGAGGATTACTCCCCGAGACATCGAAGACGAGATGAAGGAGTCCTTTGCGACGTACGCGTTGAGCGTGATCATCCAGAGGGCGCTCCCGGATGCTCGCGACGGGCTGAAGCCTTCGCAGCGACGGATTCTGACCGCGATGAGAGACCTCCATCTCTCCCCCACCAGCAAGTACCGCAAGTGCGCCAAGATCGCCGGCGATACCTCCGGCAACTATCATCCCCACGGCGAAGGCGTGGTGTACCCGACGCTGGTTCGCATGGCGCAGAACTTCGCCATGCGATACCCGCTCATTGACGGGCAGGGCAACTTCGGCTCCATAGACGGCGACCCGCCAGCAGCTATGCGATATACCGAAGCGAGATTGACGCCGCTTGCGATCGAGATGCTCGCGGACATTGACCAGCAGACCGTTGACTTCGTTCCGAATTACGACGAGACGCTCCAGGAGCCGACGGTTCTTCCGGGGAGGTTTCCAAATCTGGTCTGCAACGGCTGCTCGGGCATTGCGGTGGGAATGGCGGGCAACATCCCGCCGCACAATCTCGGGGAGGTCGTGGATGCCCTGAAGCTGCTGATAGACGACCCGGACGTCTCCCTGAAAAAACTGATGAAAGTGATCCCGGGACCCGATTTCCCGACCGGCGGGCTCATTTGCGGCACAGAGGGAATAGCCGCCGCGTACCGCACGGGAAAAGGGAAGATTATCTGTCAGGCGAAAGTCGGGGTCGAGCCAGCGAAGAACGGCAAAGAGTTCATCATTATCACTGAGATTCCGTACCAGGTTGACAAAACGAACCTTATCAACACGATAGCCCAACTTGTCAACAACAAGACCATCTCCGCCATAAGCGACCTGCGGGACGAGTCCGACAAGGACGGACTCCGCGTGGTTGTGGAACTGAAGAGGGGGGAAATCGCCCGCGTGGTCATCAACCAGCTCTACAAGCACACTGACATGCGGAAAAGTTTCGGGGCAATTCTCCTCAGCCTTGACAACGGGCAACCCCGAACCATGGGCCTGAAACCAATCCTGACCTGCTACATCAACCACCGCACGGAGGTGATAATCCGGCGAACGCAATACCAACACGACAAAGCCCAGGAGAGAGCTCACGTCCTCGAAGGCTTCAAGATTGCCCTGAAGAACCTCGACACCATTGTCCGCATCATCCGCTCCTCCAAAGACCGGCAAGCCGCCCGCGACCAACTCACCAAGACCCTCAAGCTCAGCGAACGCCAAGCGCGCGCTATCCTCGACATGCGGCTCTACCAGCTCACCGGACTGGAAAGGGAGAAGGTCCAGAGCGAATATCATGAGCTGTTGAAGAAAATTGCTTACCTGAAATCAATCCTCGCCAGCCCGCAGCTTGTCAGAGAATTGATAAAGAAGGAGCTTGACGACCTGAAAGAACGCTTCGCGGACCCTCGAAGGACCGATGTCGTCGAAGCAGAAGGCGATCTTAGAGTGGAAGACCTTGTCGCCAATGAAGGGTGCATCATCACCATCTCCCACGCGGGCTACATCAAGAGGGTGCCGGTCGCGGCCTACCGCCAACAGCACCGAGGCGGCAAAGGGGTCTTCGGCATGGAAACGCGGCAGGAGGACTTCGTCAAGCATCTGTTCACAGCCTCCACCCATGACTACCTCCTCATCTTCACCACGAAGGGCCAATGCTACTGGCTAAAAGTGTACTTCGTGCCGCCGGCTGGACGGCAGGCTCGCGGCAAAGCCATCGTCAACCTTCTGGAGATGTCCAGCGGGGAAAGGATGGCCGCGCTCATCCGTGTCAAGAACTTTGACGGCCAGCGAAACCTCCTCATGGCGACCCGCCACGGCGTTTTGAAAAAGACCCCTCTCTCCGCCTACAGCAACCCGAGGAGCGGCGGCATTATCGGCATCAAGGTTGACCCCGGCGACTGCCTGATAGACGTCAAGCTCACCAACGGAAACGACGACGTGGTGCTGGTCACCCGCAACGGACAGTCCATCCGCATCCACGAATCGGACGTGCGTCCCATGGGCCGGGCGACCCGCGGAGTTAAGGGAATCACCCTGGGCAAGCCGGGCGATGCGGTCGTCGGCATGGAAATCGTCCGGGAACACGCCAGCTTGCTGTTGGTGTGCGAGCACGGATACGGCAAGCGAACGCTCTTCGATGAGTTCAGGGCCCAGAGGCGCGGCGGCAAGGGCGTCATCGCCATCAAGACTTCGAAGCGCAACGGCCCCGTAGTCGGCTCGCTGAGCGTCGGCGACGACGATGACATCATCGTGCTGACCGCAGGCGGCAAAATGATGCGCACGGCCGTCTCCCAGGTCAGAACGATAAGCAGAAATACCATGGGAGTCAGAATCATCTCGCTCGGGGAAGGAGACAGGGTCGTGGACATCGCCAAGAGCGTCGCCGAAAAAACCGACGCAGAAGAAGCGAAAAGCGAGGAGACTAATACCTCCGACCTCCCAGATGAACAGCGCTGACCCGCACACTCCGCGAGCCCCCTCCCATCGTCACTCTTCGCCGCAATACCTGTGCGCGAGCTCCGGCCTTCGCAACGCTCTGAAAACCTCCAGCCAGCGGCGGCGAGCATCCTCCTCCCTGATAACAGGCTCGAATCCTAGCTCCAGGTAGGTCTTAATCGCCGCAAGGCGGTGCTCATCCGTATGAAGAAACGCCGAGCCGAACCCTTCCTTCTTAAAATAGCTCAACACAGTCCACGTGAGAACCTTGCCAAGACCCTTGCGGGTATGCTCAGGAACAATTGCGACCATGTGGACGTATCCGGATAGCCGTCCCAGTTCCGGCTTAGTCCACGCTGTGGCTGTGCCGACCGGCTCGCCCTTGTGGGTCAAAAAAAAGACCCGCTCCGGCCGGAAAGCTTCCTTTTCGGCTATCTCGCGCGCGAAAACGCTGGCACTACACTCCGTGCCGAACGCCCTGGAAATTATGCGCGCCCAGTACCTCTCGTCCCCCTCTCGATAGGTTCGCAGAGAATACCCTTTCGGAATAGCCTGCTTGCGCATTCCGTCCAGATGTCGCCTTTTCATGAGAAGCTGCGGTTCCCGCACCCCTCTTCGCCTCCCGTCAGAATCCAGACAGCCCCCCTTCCCCGGCGAAGCCACCGATGCCGCGTTGCAATGCCTCAGTTACGAGCAAGACACAGGGTCTTTGGCTCAAGAGCCATGCAAAAGCATCAACATTCCGCGGGACACGGGACGCCAGATGCGCCTCTGCCCCACAGGGCGTAAAGAACAACCGCCCCCAATGTCGCAGCACAGGCCCGCCCGTGGGAATCATGGGCAAGATGCCCATGCCACAGCAGGCGACGGCAGAGTCCTTCTCACCTTCTTCTCTGCGCCTTTGCGCCTTTGCGTTAATCTGCTTTTCCCTTCTTGCCTCGCCCGCCTCGGCGCGGTGTATCCGCCCGAGACTGAGGACATACGCTGCGTTCCCTCTTTTGCTTGACTTACACTCATTCCCACGCCAAACTGTATATCTCCAGATTGCTTACAGATTCCATCTTCACGGGAGGACCGGAGGAAGGAAATTGCGTACACTCTCACGGCTCACTTTCGCCCTCGCACTGGTCTGCTCAAGCACGAGCTGCCTACGGCAGAGGACTGAGCTGGTGCCCACATCTGAAGCCCGGCCGCTGATGACCTACCAGAACTCCTCCCCACGTTTTTCCCTGGAGGTCCTCATGTATGCCCCCGGAAACCTTCTATTCCGGGTGGAGAATCTCCTCCCCGATTTCACCCTGACACGCCTCCCAGAGATAACCAGTCCCACCGGACGCGTCCTGCAAGCTCGCCTTCTCGGAGAAGATGGGGTCGAATTCAACGTTTTGCTGCCCGGCGACCTCTATCTGCACTCAGAGAATGATGTGACGATTCCGTGGGTGCTTACCGAAAAAGGGCCGGACGCCTTCCTGCGAAGCGAGGGGGAGATCCTTGTGAATATCGCAGCCACGCCGGACGCCAAATACTTTGTCCAGGCAATCTGCTACCGGCCTTCCGGCGACTGAGTAGCCCGCGAAACCGTCTCATCCGCCGTAGGCTGAAAGCCCTGAGGCATTCGCACCGATTAGATGTCAAGGTTTCTCACCCAGCGAGCGCTCTCTTCAATGAAATCCCTTCGCGGCGCGACTTCCATCCCCATCAACATCGAGAACGTCTCTTCCGCAGCGATGGCATCCTCCAGAACAATCTTCAAAATGACCCGCCTGGCAGGGTCCATGGTCGTCTCCCACAACTGCTCCGGGTTCATTTCTCCAAGGCCTTTGTAGCGCTGTATAGAGATGCCCTTCCGGCCGAGCGCTCGGATCGTGTTGACAAGTTCTTTGAGCGAACAGACCTCCGTCGCTGCCTCGGAACGAATCAGCCTATAGATGGGGCGGTCGGCGCCCAAGTAATGGTCCAACGGCACTCCAACCCTCGCCAGGGAGACAATTACCTTTTCCAGCTCTCGCGATTCAAAAAGCTCTGACACCGTAATCGCTGTTTCGCCCGCCTCACTGTTTTCTTCATCCGACAGGACGGCGACTTCGCTGCCCCGCTGCTTTTCCTCCGCAGAGGCGACCCGCCGCAACTCCTCAGCGCTGAAGAGAAATCGCTCCTCCTCGCCCACAGTGACTCTGTAAAGGGGAAGCTTGCCGGCGCCTTCATCGCGCGCGGCGAGGTATTTCCCCGGCTCTATACCCTTACGGGCGATGGCGGACAGCAATCTCTCCACCTCCACGACCCCGCTGACAAGTTTCTGTAGTTGGTGGCGAGTCAACTCTTTCCCCGTCTCGATTGCGACCACCCGAAGACCTTCCATACCGTTCTGAAGCAGAAACGAGTCCATCTGGGCGTCGTTCTGGATATACACTCGTTTGCCGCCGGCCTTGATGCCGTATAGCGGCGGTTGAGCGATGTATATGTGCCCTTTTCGTGCAAGCTCCGGCAGTTGTCGGTAGAAGAACGTCAGAAGCAGTGTCCTTATGTGAAGGCCATCAACATCGGCGTCAGTCATGATGATTATCTTGCCATACCTCAGCTTGTTGATGTCGAAATCCTCCTCCCCAACGCCCGTTCCTATGGCCATAATCATCGTGAGGATTTCCTTGTTTTTGAGGATCTTGTCAATGCGCGCCTTCTCCACATTCAGAAGCTTTCCCCTGATAGGAAGGATGGCTTGGAACCGTCGGTCTCGCCCCTGCTTCGCGGAACCACCCGCCGAATCGCCCTCGACGATGTACAGTTCGCAGACCTCGGGGTCCTTTTCCGCGCAATCGGCAAGCTTCCCCGGCAGGGAGCCGCTGTCCAGGGCGCCCTTGCGGCGCGTCAGCTCGCGCGCCTTTCTCGCTGCGTCCCGGGCCCTTGCCGCAAGGACAACCTTCTCCACAATGCGCCTCGCGACGGGAGGATTCTCTTCAAGAAAAGCTCCCAACCTCTCGTTCACCACTGACTCGACTATCCCTGCCACCTCGCTGTTGCCCAGCTTCGTCTTGGTCTGACCCTCGAACTGCGGGTCCATGACCTTCAAGCTCAGCACTGCCGTCAGCCCCTCTCTCATATCCTCTCCCGAGGGGGCTGCTTTGTCGTTCTTCAGCTTGTTGTTCGCGCGGATGTAGTTGTTTATGGTCCTGGTCAACGCCGACCGGAAACCGCTCAGGTGCGTCCCTCCTTCGACAGTATTGATGTTGTTCACAAACGTTTGAACGTTCTGCTGGTATCCATCGTTATACTGCATCGCCAACTCGACGACCACATCCTCCTTCGATGCGAGGAGATAGATGACTTTTTTATGCAGGGGTGTCTTGTTCCGGTTAAGGTGCTCGACAAAGGACCCAATGCCGCCATTGTACTGGAACTGATTCTCCTGATCCGTCCGCTCGTCCTTAATACTTATCGCAAGTCCGGTGTTGAGAAACGCCAGTTCTCTCAACCTTTCAGAAAGGGTGCTGAAACTGAAAGTTGCCTCGTCACCGAAAATTTCCGGGTCAGGCTTGAACGTCAGCTTCGTCCCGGTTTTCTTCGTTTTCCCTATTATCTCCTCGACTGGAGTTATGACTCTTCCTCTCTCGTACCTCTGGACGTAGCCCTTGCCATCCCTTTTGACCTCGACCTCCAGCCACTCCGCAAGGGCATTCACCACAGAGACTCCCACACCGTGCAAGCCCCCGGAGACCTTGTAGGTCCTGTGGTCAAACTTGCCGCCGGCGTGCAGTGTCGTCAGCACGACCTCCACGGCAGGCTTCTTCTCGGTGCGGTGCATATCTACCGGTATGCCGCGGCCGTTATCCACAACGGTTACGCTGCCGTCCACATGCAGGGTGACGTCAATCCTGCTGCAATAGCCGGACATAGCTTCGTCAACACTGTTGTCCACGACCTCATAGACGAGATGGTGCAGCCCAGGGCTTGCCGTATCGCCGATGTACATGCTCGGCCG
Source organism: uncultured Verrucomicrobiota bacterium (assembly GCA_964640185.1). Taxonomy (GTDB): domain Bacteria; phylum Auribacterota; class JABMQX01; order JABMQX01; family JABMQX01; genus CAZXGF01. The sequence continues at coordinate 8,743 of CAZXGF010000008.1, forward strand.
CTTTCGAACCGCCTCGATCCCCTCAAGGACGGTTATTGTGGTAGCATCATACTTAGTCTGCGGCTCCGGCATGTTTCTTTTCTCCTTCGTGTGGCGACAGGCGAGCGCCCCGAGCGGGGCGGGCGACGAACCGCAGGTCTCTTATCTCTTCGCTTCCAAGCACTTCGGAGAGTGCGCGAAGAATCTTCTCTCGGTGAAACTGCGCGAGTTCTGCCTTCCAAACTGGGCTGTCAACGGAGATAATGAGAAGACGGTCCCGGCAAGCCAGCGGGGACGTATGGGCCGCTATCTCTGGGCCGACGGCCCGGCCCCACACCCCGCGGACCTTTTGGATCGGGGAGTTCATCCGCTTTTTGCAGTCTGCAAGAATCGCCGGGATGAGCCTCCCCGGCGTTGTCCATGCAAAGCGAGTCATCACGCAACCTCGCCCTGCGGCTCTGGCACTACCTCTGGAGGAAGGCGCATGGGCATAACCAGATGGAGAAAGTCGCCCTCCCCCGTAAAGACGCCGGGGCTTACGGCATCAGTAAGTTTGAAGGACACGTCTTCGTCCTCCAGCGTGTTGAGGGCGTCCCTCAGACATTGCGGGTTAAACCCGACCGACATCGGCTCACCCGTGAACGTTACTGGCATCGCCACCCTCGCCTCTCCAAGCTCCGGACTGCTGGCTGTGATTACCACGAGATTCTTTTCAAACTTTAGCTTCACCGAGCTTGACTGCTCCGTTGTCAAAAGCCCTGCCTGCCGAACCTTTGCAGCAAATTCCTCTCGCCCGAGGACTGCTGTGCAAGGAAAGGTCGCAGGAATCACCGCAGTGTAATCGGGATACTTCGCATCTATCAGCAGCGAGACCAGTAGGTCTGTTCCCACCTTGAACCCAATCTGGTTGCCGCCCACAAAAACCAAAGCCTCTCCGTCCTCGCCCAGCATCTTCTCCAGCTCCTCAATAGCCCTGATGGGGACGATCATCTCACCGCTGTAATCCTCGTCAATCTCGACCTCCTCGGAAATCCTTGAAAGTCTTCTGCCGTCCGTGCCGACAAGAGCGAGCCGCTTCTTTTCAATCTTAAAGTACATGCCCGTGAGAAAGTGTCGCGGATCTTCACGAGAAACAGCGAACGAGGTTTTTTGCAGCATCTTCTTGAAAACTCGCTGCCCGACCGAGAAAAGGGGCTGCCCCTCGAACCCTGCGACGTGCGGGAACTCCTCCTTCGAAATACCCAGCATCTTAAAGAAAGAGTCCCCACAGTTAATCTTCGCAACGTTTTCCTCGCTAATCTCGACGCCTACCTCAGCGGCCGGCAACTCTCGCACGATCGCAAAAAGAGTCCTTGCAGGAACAGTGGACGCCCCGGTTTCCAAAACATCCGCAGGCGCCTCGGAACGAACTGCCACTTGCAAGTTTGTCGTGGTGAAGATAACTTTTCCCTCCACGGCCTCCACTAAGACATTCGCCAAAATAGAAAGCGTGCTCTTCGCGGTCACAATTGCGTGTGTTTTCTGCAAAACTTCAAACAAATCTTCCTTTTGGGCTGTAAATTTCATGTGAGCCTCCGTGTGCTACCAGTTTTGTTTCTACTATTACGAAGTGAAATGGTTACTAATAGTAGTAGTAGGGGGTGTGGATATGTGAATATCACGCGGATTCCGTCTCAACTCGCTTCGCCTAACAGGTGAGTAACTTGTTCATGGTTTGTTGTGCTTTTCAGAGAAGGGTTTAAATTTGAAATCCTTCACAGCATACTAACATATTTCTCACGATATGTTAACGGCTTTTCCGGTTTTGCACGTGCTTTTTCGTCTCAGTAGTCGCCATGCTCGCGCATCAGTGACGGTCAGATACTCACCGAGAGGACCTTCTTCGCCAATTCCGTGTCCTTCATGGCTCTTAGCCTACGAGCTCAAGGGGCTGTAATTTACCGCACTCCGCAGATGCTTCCAACTTTTAGTTCTATTCTGTTATCCCGCGAAACAAGCTCTTTCCACGCAGCAGTATATGCGAGACCGTATTTGTAGAGGCAAGTACTTAGCCGTGCGAGAGTTCGTTTTTGAGGTGAGATACCCGCAAGCGCAGCTCGGTCTCGGCCAAAAGTTTGCGCTTTATCAATTTGTGCCCGTAGATAATTGTAGAATGGTCTCGTCCCCCGAATGCCTCGCCAATCTCTTGCAGGGAGTAGCTGGTCAGCTCCCGGCACAGGTACATAGCGACCTGCCGAGGGAAGGCGATGGTCTTAGGCCTACGGCTGCTCTTCATATCAGCTACGCGGATGTCGAAGTACTCGGCAACCTTCTTCTGTATGGCGTCAATGCTAATGGTGCGCGCCGCCTGTTGCATTAAGATGTCCCTTAGCACGTGCTGCGCGACTCGGACAGTCAAGGGTTGCCTCATCAGCGAAGCGTAAGACGCGACCCGCACCAGCGCTCCCTCGAGTTCGCGGATGTTTAGCTTTATCTTGCCCGCGATGAAAAAGGCGACTTCTCCCGGGAGCTTAATTTCTGAAGAAGCGGCGTATTTCAGAAGAATGGCAACGCGAGTTTCCAGCTCCGGCGCCTGCAGGTCCACTACGACACCCGACTGGAACCTCGAGACGAGGCGCTCCTCCATGCTCGCCAGCTCGGCCGGCGGTCTATCGGAGGAGATGACTATCTGGCTGCGGATGTCAAAGAGGGTGTTGAAAGTGTGGAAAAACTCCTCCTGCGTTTGCTCTTTCTTGGAGAGGAACTGTATGTCGTCTATCAGCAGGGCGTTGATGTTACGGTAACTTCGGCGGAACACCTCCATATTACGGGTCTGGAGACTTCTGATTAGATGGTTGGTGAACTGTTCGCTGGAGACGTAGTCAATTTTGCCCCCATGGAGATGCAGCACCATGTAGTGTCCGATAGCCTGCATCAGATGCGTCTTCCCCAGCCCAACCCCTCCGTATATGAACAGGGGATTGTACGCTCGCCCCGGCGCCTGCGCCACCGCCATGGACGCTGCCCTCGCGAAGCGGTTGCAGGAACCTTCTATGAAATTCTCGAAGGTGTACTTTGGGTTGAGCTTTGTGCCGTTACTCGAGGCCGGCCGCGCCGGAGGAGCTGCTCTCCGAGGTGACCGACGGCGCCGGGCGCGGCCATTCTTTTTCGGAGAAGGCTGCGCCTCCCCGTCGCCCGGCACCTCGACGATGAGTTTTGCTGCTGGCTCACCCCGCCGCAGGTTGTCCTGGATAAAGGTTCCGTAATGCTCCAGGATCCAGTTTTTGTAAAAAACGTTGGGAACCTCAATGATAAGCCCCCCGGAGGTGTGGCTTTTCAATGTGCAGGCCCCGAACCAGCGCTCGAACGTTTCCGGGCGGAGCTTCGTCCGGATCTCGCTCAGGATGCTTTCCCAAACCGTTGCCCTGATCAATCCTTTCTCCTTCGCGAGCAAAGAGTTATTCACAAGGGTGCTGTAGGGTGCGTGAGGTTGCCTTTCTAACCTCGCCACGCTGTAACTACAAGGGCGCTGGGCACAACATTCCCGCGGGTAAGAAAAACCTATGGCCCCCCGGCCAGAACTTGTTGGTGAGAGGATACTTACAATGCAAGATGCCGTGTTGCCGAGCCGGCCCCGCCTTTCGTAAAAGGAAACAGTACCAGTTTCATGTCCCTGGCAACTGCGTCTCGTGGGGCCGGGTAAGGGAGAACCGAAACAAGCTCACAACATATTCACAAGTTACTAACAGGCTCCCTTTGCCCTTGCGCTTTTTCCGCGCGAGTATAGTCTTCGCGCAAAAAGCTGGCAAGAAAAAAATACCTCGTTCGGTTCCATTCGGTATAAAATGCCACAAGCTAATAGGATAAGAGGCAAAGTTTTTTGCCTGGCATAGCGCCCCTGCCAATCGTAAACACTGCCATCTCTTCTGGGCGACAGCGGTGCAACATTACACTGGAAATTACGCCGAAATCGTGTAAAAAGTGAAGGGTTTCAATCCATCCGGCATACTTAGAGAATAGGTAGAGCCACGCCTATGAAAGACACCGCGACAACGGCGACCCTTAGCGATGAGGCACTAATGACATCCTTTGCAGCAGGCTCGGAGGAGGCATTTGAGGAGCTTGTACAGCGCTACGCTGCCAAAATCACGAATTTTATCCGCCGGCAGGTCTCCGACTTTGCAACGGCCGAAGAGATTGCCCAAGACACATTTGTTGCCGTATATCGCAAGAAGCACACTTTCAATCCCGAGTACAGCTTTTCCGCGTGGTTCTATAAGATAGCGATAAACTTCTGTCGAATGCACTTCCGCAGGAAGAAAAGCTCCCTGCCGACGGTTTCGATGGAGGAGAGTCAACAGGAGGGCGGGTCAAGTCTCCAAGCGGCCCTCGTCCACAAAGGCCTCGGCCCCCTCGATGACCTGAGCCACAAAGATACCGAGGAAAAAGTGCAACGCGCAATTGGCGAGCTGCCGACGAAACACCGGCTTGTCTTCACCCTGAGCTTCTACGAAGGAATGACATATCAAGAGATCGGACTGTTGTTGGGTTGTTCACCCGGAACCGTGGCGTCCCGTAAGCATACGGCAGTGAAGAAGCTCGCCTCAAAGCTTAGAAGGTTAGCCCCCGCGACAGCGGCGTCGGGCCCGCGGGGAGAAGAATAGGCGGATTCCGCCCGTTCCTGAGACAAGGGGACGCGGACCGCCAGGTGTGAGGAGTAGGTTGTTCGCCTTCTGGGGAGGCTAAAATGAACTGTCGAAGAATTCGCAAGCTATTGACCGCCTATACGGATGGTGAGCTGGCGGAGGAGAATCGCCGCGCGGTCTCTGAACATCTCGCCGAATGTGAGCGCTGCCGAGAGTACGCAGCCGACCTCAGCAAGGTTCTCGACTGGGCAGCCCTCTTGCGAGACCGGCAGACATCCCCCAACTTTCTTGCGCGGGTAAAGGCGAGAGCACGCGCCGCTGAGAAGCCCACCTCGGGGGCCTTTCCATTCCCCGTTCCTCGCGCCCGGACGGCGCTTGCCGGCCTTGCGGCGGCTTGTTTAGTCTTTCTTCTTGGATACCTTGCAGGGGTGACTTTCCCCCGCCACAAGTACCTATCACAAGGCGGCCCGGCGACAGCCCTGAGCCGAGCCTTCCCTGACAAACCGACAGCGCCGGGGGATGCGGAACGCCTCATCGTTGGCGTGCAGAGGATTAAGATGATCTTCGGCAGCAAACTGAGCGAGAATGCCTACGCCCAATTAAATGAGGTCCAGTTCGCCCTCGCAAAAGGGGATAAGACGGTAGTGCAGGAGCTTCAGCAGGCGGAGGAGTTCGTCAGGTACAAGGACTTCGCGCAGGCTCGCCGCCTTCTGGACCAGATAGAGCGGGAGCATCCAGAGCACGCGCTCGCTCCCTATGCGAGGATGACGAAGATATTTACGACGGAGCAGCCTGGCTATGGCTGGCAACTGCTCAACAATTCTTACGCTGCACTGCTTAGGGATACGGTGATAAATCCGAAGCAGTTCTATAACCAGCTCGCCGGTTTCCAGACGGAGGTTACGGAGTACGGCTGGCAGAAAATCGTGCAGTCCGCTGAGCGGCTTAATCCTCTCAACGTCTTGGACTACCTCGAAGATCGGCTGGCAGGCGGAACCGAGACGCTGTAGAGGAGTAACTTTTGGCGGGGTAAGGCCCCCCATTGGATGAAAATGGTATGGGAGGAGGAAAAACAAATGAAGTACACGCGTTTCTTCTTGATTCTGAGCGGATTATCCCTTTTGCTCGGGCAATTCTGTCCGGCGGGCGCGTCCGCGACAATTTCCGAGATAGCGTTCGAGGAGATGCTGCCGGAAGATACGATGTTTTATCTTTCGGTCCCGGATGCCACGGAGCTGGTCGCGAAGTTCAAAAACTCCAATGCCTACAAGATAATTTGTGAGATAGACCCGCTCGCCTTGATGAACCGCCAGCCGAAGTTCGAGCAAGTCAAGGCCTTGTATGGCAACTTCGTCCAGCCTTTGACCGGGATTTTCCAGAAGCGAATCGGCTTGGCCGTTAAGAACATTCCGCCGGCGCCGGGCATCCCAGGGGCGATTTTTCTTGCGGACGTCCGCGGGAAGGAAGAGCTGCTCCGCCAGTACCTAACGCAGAAGATCCACCCTTTCCTGAAGCAGGCGGGCGTGCCGATGCTTACGTTCAAGCACGGCGCCTACGAGGTTCAGCAGATTTCTCTTGCCCGGCCGGTGCCCTTTGCGGCGTGCTATACCATCGCAGACGGCGTCTTCATCGCCACTGTGGGCAGGCAGACGATGGAGGAGCTGCTTGACCATCCCAGGCGAGAGAAGTCCCTGGCGGATAGTGAACTCTTTCAGGAAGTTCGTCGTAAGGTCGGAGAGAACAGCGATATCTTGGCCTACGCAAACGTTTCTACCTTGCTGGAGACTTTGCTGCGTGCGGTCCCGGAGGAGCCCAAGGCCTCGCTGCGGGCCCTTGGATTGAGCAGCGTGAAGGCGGCGGGTTTTGGCATGGAGGCACAAGAGGCCGGTGTCAAGCAGGTCTTCTTCCTCTACACCGGCCCCGACCGAAAAGGGCTTCTGCGGCTTTTCGCCAGGGCGCCTCGGCCACTGAAGGCGGTGGACTATGTTCCCGCCGACGCCACTTACTTCTTTTCGGTCTCCATGGGAGATTTCGCGCAGCTTTGGGACGAGGTGATGGACACTGTGCGGGGGGCTGTGAGCGCAGCGGGAGACCCCAGACAGTCGCAACGAATGGCTGCGGCCCTGAAGCAATGGGAGGCGAAGTCGGGCTTCAGGATAAAGGAGGATATTCTGTCGCCATTTGGCGGAGAGGTCTGCATAGCTGCAAAGGTCCCGGAGGTCATGGGTGTACCGCCAGTATTTCTATTCATTGAGGTCAAGGATGCTCAGAAAGTGAAAGCCCTCGTAGAGAAACTGGTCGGCGCGGTGGAGAAAGCGGGCGGGCAGGTTGTGACGACCGCACAGGAGTATAAGGGCGTCACCATCACCTCTTTTTCGCTGGTGCCCCCCGGGAGAGGAAGGGGGAAGACGTTTTTCGCTCTTGGTTTCATGCGCCCGGCGTTTGGCATTGTGGGAGATTTTCTGGTGATTACTGTTAACTCGAACTTAGTCAAGAAAATTGTGGATGTACACCAGGGCGGGAAATCGTTGAAGGATAACCCGAAATTCAAGAGGGTTATGGCGAATCTTTCTGAACAAGGCAGCATGACGTCGTATTTGAATATGAGAGAGCTATATGATTTTCTCTACGGCGCCTTTGGTGGTCTCGCCGCTGCGCAGATCGGGCCCGACCTCATGGCAAAGCTGGGGGAGATAGCGCCCTATTTCGGCTCTTCCGCCAGCCGCCTATCCTGCGATGATAAGGGGATCAAAAGCGAGTCGTTCTCGGAGTCTGGTGGCGCAGAACAGGTGTTCATGCTGCCTGCGCTTGCTGGCTTTGCCCTGGGCGCGTCCAGGGCAAAGGGACAAGCCCAAAAGGCTATGTGCATCAACAATCTGAGGGTGTTGGCCGTGGCGTGCATTATGTACGCGCAAGACCACGATAATGTCCTTCCTTCGAGTCTCTCCGAGCTTTATCCGAACTATGTGGCGGACCTCAATGTCTTCGTCTGTCCGGTTCACAAGGGGAAGGAGTTATCGAAGAAGAGGATAGATGAGCAAAGCGACTACAAGCTGGAGATTCCCGGCGCGAAGCTTGGAGAGATCAAGGACATCGCCAAGACGATAATGATCTCGGAGAAGCAGCCGAATCACCAGGCAGGGCGCAACGCTGCGTATGCGGATGGACACGTCCAGTGGGTCCCTGGTGCAGGCGGAGAGGCCGCACGCCCGGGTGCTGTTCGCGGCATGAATGTGGGCATGTCCGGACTGATTCTGTTGTTCCTTCTCCTGCTTTAGAGTTTTTGCCAAAGCGTGCATGTTGACCTTGCCGCCGCCAGGGGTATGATGGGGTGCGTTGCTTTCGACGGCTCATCGCTTTTCGACGGAGGCGGATGACGAGGCAGGAAGACAAGGAGACAGATCAAACACAATAATACTACAGCCACAATGCCAAACAGCGGGCGGTGTCTGGTGCTCATGTTGCCTTCCCCGAGCTGAGATAACGCGCGCCCGGTCGTTTTTCTTAGAAAGCGCGCGAAGAGTGAGCTGCCCGTCCCAACATCCCTGGACAGCCCAACGAATTCATAACGCCGTTAGCCCGGGTTGTCAAGGGCTTCCGGCAGTTGGGTGCGGCTACGTTTCAGTGGCGGAACTATCCTTGGACCTAACCCGTGCGGGAATCGCGACCCAGCTTCCACGCCGCCCTTTGGGAAAAGGAGAAGATGCCGGGCTATTCGAAGTGGCCTCGAGGAATCTTTCGAGTCGTGACGCTCATATCTCGCCCCTTCAGGGCTTATCATTCTTGAACCGGGGCGGGTGTGGCTGTATTTCCGTGGCAATGGTCGGATGAATCCTTTGGTCGAGAAGCCCGGCTGAAGCCCCGCCGAGGCGGGGCTAAAGGCCGGCAAAGCAGCACTTCCGGTTGTGGGGCGGAGCCGGAGATTCAATAAACGTACGCCTCATGCGCGCCGCGGGGGAGCCATAAACCAGGGCCCCATGGTATGCCACGTAACCACAGCCCCACCCACGGGCACCCTTTCTCAGGGCGTTGCCCTGAGCTTCATTAAGTCTGCCCTTACAGGGCGGCCCGAGAGCAATCTTCAGCCCTGAAAGGGCGCAATATCTTAGCCCAGGGCAACGCCCTGGGGAAATACGACGTGATGAAATACAAAAGCCCTGAAGGGGCGTAATGGGCTTATCCTCAATACACGGTTCCCTCCGGACAGATGAGAGCGGGCCCGCGTGCCACTGAAATGGAGCCGCACCCCGGCAGTTTTTGCCATTCACTCGCTGCCGAAATACAGTCGCGCCCAATCAACTTCACTTTTTGACGGCGCTGACGACGTAGTGGTAATTATGATGTTTTCGGCCCCATTCGGTTTCACTGAGGACTTTGTAACCCCGGAAGCTCAACGGGCCGATATTGGGGTAGGCTCTGTTCGGGTGGACCGTTATATGGCAGAATCCCAATCCCTCCATGATTCTTTTCACGCGCCACGGACTTGTGGGGAACTCGTAATCCGCGGGTTTATGCGTCGAACGTTTGAGCTTGTGATACGTTGCTCTCAAGAATCTATGGAGCGGCTTTGGAAGCAACAGCGATTTCACAAGTTGGAACATTCCCCAAGCATTCAGGTCTTCCAGGAATAGGGACCCTCCCGGTTTCAGCAGGTTGCCAAACGATTTCAGCAGAATTGACAGCTTATCGCTTTCGTGGTGTACAACGTCAATGCAAACAACGTAATCGAAGGATTCCTCCTTGAAAGGTAAGCTATTGATGTCGCCCGCGACACAGTATCTCGCCCCATAGTCTCTTTGAAGCGTGTAAAGCATGTCATAGACTATATCGAAATTGACGAACACGTAGCCCTCTTGCTGAAAGCTGTTGAAGGAGGCGTCATAACCGCAGCCGACGTTGATGAAAGACCTCAGCGGGGCTTCAATGTTGTCCTTGACCATTCCCCAGAACTCTTGCTTAGACTTTTCCCATTGGACTGAGATGAACCGGTCCCTTCGGCTCAATCGCGGCTGCTTCATCATCTCCGCAAGGTTTTCTTCTTCTCTCAAACGCTCGATGTCCATATTCTCAGGATATAGAAGAGGGATGCCGTTTATGACCTCGTATTCCCTGTGGCAATACGCGCATTTCAACACAGCCGCAGCTTCCAACAAATCACCGCCGCAATCAGGACACGCCAGGAAGTGAATTAACTCAGGGCTTGCGAGGTTCGCCATGTTGGCCTTCCTTTCAACCCACCTGTGAGGGCGCACACGTTCCGGTTCGCGCGGAGCCGGCGGCTTTTTGCCTTTCCTTTGAGCGTGGCGCCGCGCCGAGGGCATGTTACGAAGAGAGGTTTTCGCTTACCTCCGAGACCCTCCTCCTGCGGCGGCCCTCCGGCGGTGAGCGGAGATTGCCTCCTCGTAAACTCTCATCAATTTCCCATAATGGACCTGCGGGCTGTAAACCTCCTCCGCGGTTTTTCTGGCGTTTCTCCCCATCCTGACGAGCTCCTGAGGGTTGGAGACCAGATACTCGATTTTCGCTCGCAGCTCGCAGACGTCTCCCGCCTCGAATAGCAGGCCGTTGAACCCGTCCTTCACCATCTCAGGTATCCCGCCGATTCTGGCGGCGACAACCGGCTTCCCGTGGGCGAACGCCTCCATAACTACAAGAGGGCAGTTCTCGTACCACTCCGACGCCAGCACAAAGAAGGAGGCCTCCCGCATCAGCCGCGATTTCCTCTCGCCCGTTACAAATCCGACAAGTTCGACATTTCTAATTTGTTTCTCGCGGATGTATCGGCGAATTGCAGGTTCTTCCGGGCCTGACCCCGCTATGACGAGTCTCAAGGCATCGCGGCCTTCGACCGCTTTCACCAACGTCAAGACACCCTTTTGTTTCCCAAGGCGGCCGCAGTGGAGAATGTAGCCCTTCGACTCGAGGGAGGGCATTTGAACCGGAAAGCCAAAATACGGCATAGTCCTGATGCGCTCGGCATCAACCCCGAAAGAGACCAGTTTCTCCTTATAGAAGCGGCTGGGGGCGATGTATAGATCAATGATGTCGTAGATTCTGATAGCTCTGTGAAAATAGGCTTCCACGCAGTTGAGGGAGCTGAAGGTCAGCGAGCCTTTGACGCATCGCTGGAGAATTGCGTTGTAGTATCGCCCCCCTCTGCATCTCTCGCAGATGCCGTCGGCGGAAAGCATTTTGTAATTGGGGCACACACGCTTCAGGTCGTGCAGCGTCTGCACAATGGGGATGCCGTGCCTTCTGAGCACGGGCAGGATGGAAGGCGAAATCTGGTGGCAGATGTTGTGCAGGTGCGCAATGTCCGGCCGTTCTTTCTTCAGTAGAGCGTCAATCTTTCGCGCTGCCTCGAAGGAGTAAAGGAGGCGGAGGCCGAACCTCACCTTCTCCCGCAGAGGAATATCGGGCTGATTGTAATCAATCTTCTCGACGAAAAAAGGGGACTGCTCACACTCTTTATTTCGCGGGTCTCGGGTCGAAAAGACAATGACGGAGTGCCCTTTCTCTCTGAAGAGCTTCTCCAACTGGAAAAGATAAGTCTCAGGTCCCCCGAGGGGGAAATAGAACTTGTTGACCAGCAGGACCTTCAGCGTAGAACGCTCCTTGGCCTATTGACCTTTTCGCGTCCCCTGAGAGAGCTCGTTGTTGAGAGGAGGCGCGGCCAGCAGCCCGGCCCCTGTATCTTCCTGCGCAGCGGCAACTTCACTTGCTCGCAAGGCTTTCTGCCTCCGAAGAACCGCATACCTGACGCCGATCGCGGGGAAAAGCCACAGATAGATGCTTGTCTGAAAGTGCGTCCAGATTGCGAAAATGCCTCCCACCAGGGCGTAAACAAGAATGATCGCCTGAAGGGCTCGGAAATAGTCCTTCCAGAAAAAGGAGTCACTTACTTTTTCCTGGTGCACCGCGAAGAAAAAAAACCGCAACAAAACCAACCCGAACAAAATCAGACCGCCCGTTCCATATTCCATCCAGACGACGGCGTACGAAGCGGAAATGAACGGCTGGATCAGTTCCTGCGTCCGCATCAAGGAGGCAGTCTGCATATATATCTTCGAACCGTAGAAAGTGCCCGTCGGCGTTAGGTATGTGCCGGGGCCCGTGCCGAACAGAGGAAAGGCGGAGTTATCGCGCAGCACCTGAGCCATGACGGGGATGACACGCGTTCTCTGCATGACCTGAAAAGAGAATGCGTCGGACCCCAGGTCCTTCGAAACATCGGCATCAGTGTTCTTGTAGTAAAAAAGCAGCGTTGCCCCGAGGAACATGAATACGATTGCCGTGCCGATCCAGTATCTCGGGTCCTTCATCTTCTCTCTCAGCACATACAGAAACAGAAAGGGCGAAATCGCAATCGCCGTCCGGCACGAGCACAGAACCATCAGGAGCACAAAAAGACCCGCCAGCATAACTTTCGTGCCGTCCCATCGCCGACGTAATCTCGCCAGCGGAATTGTCGCAAGGCACAGAAAAAATATGCCGATGCGGTTCGCGGAGCCCCCGCCCCATGTGCCCTGCACGATGTCATGGTTGCCGGTCATATAAAGGCGATACTTCCCCACAAATTCCAGAATGCCAACTGTCGCCTGAAACAGTCCGATCCCCAGCAAAAGGTAAATCAGCCCCTTGAGAAACCGCTCGTTGAGGTCCATGTTGATAACCGCCAGATAGAGAATCCCCATCTCGAAAATGTACCTTTCCCCGATGAGGCCTCTTAACAGCGGAATGTCGTTGAGCTTTGAGGAGACAACCCCTACCACGAAAAGCACCGCAAGAATCATCATAGCGGGCGCCTTCTCGAGACCATCCTTCCTCAAAAACTTCGTGAGAGTCAGGTTGCCCAATAGCGAAAGCAGGACCACCTCATCGAGCCACTGGAATCCAACGGGGAAAATCGGCCGGCTGACCAGAACCCCATAATAGCTTGTGAAAAGGTATTGCACCTGGGCGAAGAGAATGACCACGACGATAGCCGTTTTGGGGAAAGGAAACATAATCACGAACCCCACCACAGCCAGCAGACCAGTCAACAGGAGCATGTTTTGCCTGGCGATTGACATAGCCATCAGCACGAAACCGAGGCCTACCACAAACATTGCCGCGAGAACTCCAAGTTTTTGCCTTGCCTCGTGCTCCAGCGCAAGCTCTGCCATTTATCTACCCTTTCTATGACGCAGCCGGGCGATGTAACAAAGGAGGTTGTCCGCTTGCCTTTCCCACGTGAACCTTTTCAAGGCGATGCTCCTCCCCTCCCTGCCGATCTGCGGTAACGCACTTTTGTTTTCAGCCACTTCTTCTATGGCCCTGACGATACTCGCCGGAGAATTGTCCCTGATGTAGAAAGCACACGCCGCTCCGCCGAGGATAGCTCGATGAGCGGCTATTTCGGTGACAATAACCGGCTTCTCCATGGCGAGGTACTCTAACAACTTCAGAGGAGAACTCAATCTCCACCATTCCACGTCTGGAAAAGGCAGTATTCCCACGTCCGCCACGCTCAGATAATCGGGGACTTCCCCGTACGGAACGGAGCCTATCAATTTCACGGCTTCCGCTGCGCCCCGGGCTTCCGCGAGCGAAGCGATCTCTGCCTCGGCAGGTCCATCCCCCAGGACAACTAATACCGCCCGCCGGCGCCCCCGGGCGTTGACCAGCCCCAGCGCTCTCACTACTTCCTGAAGGCCTCTGTTAGGCGACAGCACCCCGTGATACACGAGCACAAGGCTGTCCCCGAGGCCCAAACGCCATCTTATCCTGTCCGCGTGGGCTCTGTCAATCCTTCGAGGGTCGAAAACGTCCGCGCGCACACCCGAGCTCCACACGCCTATCTTCCTCCGGTTGATGCGGAAGCGGCGCGAAATGTCCTCACGATAGAGGTCGGTGATGACAGTTATGCCGCTGTAAAAAAACTTCGCCCAGCGTACCGACAAGTTGTATCTCCATCGCGACCCTACCATGTCAACCGGCGCGCTACGAACGTCCAGCACGAACTTTGTCCGAATAAGCCCCGCTAAGGAGAGCAGATTGAGAGGCAGCATCGTCGGGACGCAAAAGTGATCCACCATAATCACGTCAATCTTCTTCGCCACTTCCCAGACGGCCAGAAGCAACACCTCCAACTGGAAGAAAATCCCTCCCGCCGGGTCGGGAAGGCGCTGCTTCAACAGAAGAGGACGAGGATTGACGCGAGCGAAGCGAGGTCTTTCGCGCCGGTATCGCCCGATGATCTTCAGGCTGCGCCCCCTCCTGCTGAACGCTGCCGCGAGCTCCAGCCGGCTCGTTCTGCACAGCGCCGCGAAGTCAAGCTGATTAAACCACACCGCTTTCACGATAAAGGTTCTCGAAAAGGTCGGCGTACTGTTCCAGTTTGTCCGCCAGGTTATGTTCTCTGACGGCGTATGCCCTCGCCCTCTTTCCCAATTGCTTCCTGAGAGGCTCATCGCTCAGAAGCCTGCGCACATCCTCCACCATCTGACGGAAGTTTCCCGAGCGAATGCCCGTTCTCTCTCGAGTCAAAACGCCATCCGGGTCCGCCGTAAGACTCACTACCGGTGTCTCCCGAAGCCACGCCTGCACGAACGTGTTCGGAAACCCCTCGCCAGTGCTTGTGTTCACCAGAAGGCTTGCCGTCGAGAGCAATTCGTTCGTCTGCTCAAATGGCACGGCCCACCTCAGCTCCAGATTGTGCAGCCCGGCGCCTTGTCTCATCAGTTGGCGCCGATAGCGCGGATTCGCCCGCCCCCCCACAAGCAGAAACCTCGCCCGCAAGTCGCTGCACGCCTTCGCCAGCTCGATGAAAGTCTCCGGCCGCTTCAGCTTCTTCGCATTGGCGACCCACGCCACCAGCGGCGGCCATTCCTTTCTTCCGGGGTCTTCGGGGACCGGATGCCCCGTCTTGATGACCACACTTTCTTCTCCAAGCCTCCTTCTCATCGCCGTGCGTTGACTCTCGTCCTGGACCACGATGACATCAGCCCTTTTTCGGCCGCAGGAAACTAAAGCGTCCCTTATCCGGGCGTCCGGCCAGAGCATCAGTCGCTTCATGCCCTTAACGCCTTCATCTTCAAGGAAACGGCGGAACTTATTCCCCTCGCAATCCGGGGCCATCGAAACCGCCCACACGAATTTCCTGCCCAGAGCTTTCGCCGCGAGGGAGATCACGAACGTGTACTCCCATCCCCCTCTCTGATAATAGATTTCGGGGTTTAGCTGAATGAGCTCCCGATACAAGCTCCAGCACCGCAGCGGGTTGAAAAACCGCGTCCTTTTCAGCTTGTGCACCCATATCCCATCCTCGTTCTCCAACTTTGCCGTCGGCTGCCCGCAATCCTCTGTCGTGAAATGAACCGACCATCCTTTTTCGAGCATGTGCCTCGCAATAAGATAGCTCTGGATTTCCGCCCCTCCCGGAAAGTATTTCGGGAAAAACGCCGCCACAAAGCATATTTTAGCACGCTTTCTTCTTTCTCTCATCGCCTCACATTTGCCCAAACGCCCGCCCGAAAGAGTCCTCTTTCCCGATGCGGAAGGCTGACCGCGATCAAGTCTGCGGCGAACCGAGACTCGGAAGCTCACGACCATGTCTGCGCATTATTCGCCGCCGAAGGCGACTGATGAACCTCGCCAGGGGCCGCGGTATCAAGCTCAGTGTCCACCATCCCAGAAAATACCATCTTCCGAACCGAAACCCAATCTCACGAAGGTCTTTCAGCATCTGTCCGCGGCCCCGCTCGAGCAGGTCGTATCGCAGCAGTCGCCGCAAGCGGACTCGCAACAGGGCCAGACACTCGGCTTTTTCTTTCCCACTGAGCTGCCGGTCTCGGAGCAACATCTCGTGGAGCGCCCGAGCCCTGTCCGTACTGGCATAGCCGGACGACATCAGGTTGTCCTTGAGGTCCCGTCTCACACGCGCAAAATGGAGACAACAATACGCGAACTTGCCCCTCGAGCACATCCTGGTCCACAGCTCATAATCCTCGGAAACTCGCAGCGATTCATTCATCATTCCTGCTGCGACATAGTCTTCTTTTCGGAACATGGTCGTTACGTTCGTGACGAAGTTGCCCTGAGTCAGGAGGCGCCGGTAAGGCTCATCCACAACCAACCACTGCCCCCGCACAAATGGTAGATTGCAGGCTTTCAGGTAGTTCACACCGGCATTCGCCTCGAGCACAAGGTCTCCGAAGGTCAGCACCACTTCCGGATGAGCCAGCAGAAACCCCGCCTGCCGAGCCAACCGGCCCGGCAGCATCAGATCATCCGAATCAAGAAGCGCAATCAGCCGCGACCTCGCCGCCAGAACGCCCGCGTTTCTCGCGCTGGCCGGCCCGCCGTTCTCCTTATAGAGCGCACGCACCGGCGAGCCGTAGGACCGCGCCACCTCGCCAGTGCCATCCGTGGAGCCATCGTCAACGACGATGACTTCGTATCGGAAATCGGTTTCCTGCGCGAGAACCGACTCGATGGCTTCTCCTAAGCGACTCTCCCGATTGTAAGCGGGGATTACCACTGTGACCAATGGCTCGCGGCTCTCCTCACGTGTCACGCCTCTCCCCCCACTTTTCAGAAGCCTCGACCTCGAGCAACTCGCCAAGATATTGCGCGTTCTTCCTGGCCTTTTCTTTGACCGAGGGAACTCTATTTTGCAGATTGCTCCGAATCTCCTCCTCTCGCTCCCGCAGTTTGCAAAACATCTCCCGGAGCCCTTCGAACGAAAGCTCTCCCGTCCCGAGAACGAAATCCTGGTTTCCCACGACATCCTGATTGATTCCACGCGATTTAATGCTATATGAGAGCGAGATCGTCGGGACACCGCTGGAAAGCGCTGAAATCGTCGAGTGCGTCCGGGACCCGATGAAAAAGCGGCAGCGAGAGATGATGTGCTTCATTTCACCGACGCGCAGGGACGGCTCAACCAGGACAACTTTGTCCCGCCTCTGCACTCTTTCCGCAATCTGGCTCAGGAAAAGGTAATCGTTGCGACCGAGCGGGGCGCCGGGGCGAGTGTCCACCACATGAGGAACGAGCGCGACCGACAACCCCAATTCCCTCACAGCCCAGTCAATCAACTGCACCAGAACTTTGCTGCGGTCGCTGCCGCTTTCATCGGATATGTACCGCCACAGCATAGAGCTGGCGGATATCCCCAGCCAATCCGCGCCCTCGCCGACTCGATATGACAGGGCCGCCCGAGATGGCAGCGGCTCCAGGAGAAAAGCCGGATCCGCTACCGCGCGGACGTTCTCCGCGATTCCCAGCGACTCGAGATATTCGACCGTCAGCCGTTCGCGGGCGGTGATAAGAGCGGTGTCTTTCAGAACCTCGACGACCTTCCGTCGCACCTCCGCATCATCGAAAGGCCCGACAGTCGCCGCCCAGATAACCCCTTTGCTTCCCAGCTCCCGAGCGTATTTCAGCACGTCGAGGTAGTATCCTGGAAACGCGCTGTAGTCGGTTGTGTAGTTATCTCCGCCCACAGACAGAACCGCGTCCGCCTTCCGGTACTCGCCACGGAGATGTCTGTGCGCAGCCCGCCAGTCCCCCGCCGGAACGTGCAGCAACCTGCGGGCGGTGCTCACGTACCAATGCGGCGACCGCCACTTCTCGGGAGAGACATTCCGAAAAGTGACGCCGCCCCACTTCTTTCCATATCTGCGATCGTTTGCCCAATCGAAACTCACCACCGTGAAAGTCGGCCCCTCGAACCACTCGCTGAGAAGGCGAAAAGTCGTATCCAATATTGCCTCACAGCCACGGTTCAAAAAGCCCCCATGCCCCACGATGAGAAAGTGTCTTTCGGTTTTGCTCCCGCCATTGGTCATTTTCTTCTCTCTGTCAACGAGGTCTTCAACCGCTTCACGCCTTCGCGAGTGCGATACACGCTGCGTTTTGCCGCCCGCCAGAGGCTCTGTGCCCTCAGGCAGGCCGTAAGAACGGACACCCAAAAAACCCGCCCCCGGCCCTTTTCATCAATCGTCCAGGTGCATAACTGCCTGCGGGCGCCGTGCTTCACCTTAGCCAGCATTTCCCTGACGCCGACGGGGACCGGGATGCGCTCAAATGAACGAGGGATTTTCAGCCCGTCCCTCTCCGCCCTCGCAACGTGTAGAGGGAGAAGAAGTGTTTTATAGCTCAGTGCGCCCCACTGAGACCGCTCAATGTCCTCAATTGCGACACAGCCCAGCCGACACCTCCCTTCCTCGTGCCCTTCCCGCAGCAGCTCCACCAGCTCAGTCCGTCGAACAACCACGATCGAAGTGCCCTTCACATCGGCGACGTATGCCGGAAGCCACGCGTCCATGAATGTCGCATCCGCAAGCGGCGAGAAAAGGTCATCGCAGAGCTCGCACGCTTGCGGGACGAAAAACCGGCCGCCCCAGAGCCTTCCGTAAAGCCCCCTGAAAAAAAGAGGTCTCGACCAATTACCGTTGTTTCTCTGTCCACGAAAGGCGAAGTTCGCCGCCGTAGCGGAGCGACGGCTGTAACGGAAATCCATCTTTCGGGCGTTCTTCTCATCCAGTCCAATCACCGCCAGAAGAAAACTCGCAAAATGCTTGCTCACGCCGTGGCTGCAGGCTAACGCAAAAACATAGCGAATCCTTTCACGGAGCAGCGGGAGCACCCGCTGAGCTTTTCTGATGGCTGTCACCACGCATGGGAGGCCGACCACCGCGTACCTTCCCTCGTTGGCAATAATATGGGCGAGAGTTGCGGAGAATTCAACCGGGTAGTATCGCGAGCTGCGGCACCGAACGAGGGCGCCCCCGCTGGAAACGACGACCGGCTCAAAAAAGCGGTCTTCTTTCTGCGAGGTGGCGACGCATACCGCAGCATCTATCTTCCTCTTCCTGAAAAGTTCCTCGAGCGTCCAAGTTGTCATTCCTCCGGAGGCAGCCTTTTCCCGATGCCGCTCGGAGCACCCAACAAAAGCCGCCGCGACATTTCCGATATGGGAACTGCTTTCGGCGGTCCCCTCGCCGAAAAGCTCCTCCGGCGAGAGAGGTTGCCCGATTTCCAGAGCGGGGCACACCTTGAGACACAGTCGGCATTCGATGCAGCCGCCGCTCAAGACGGGCACGAGCTCACCACGGGAGTTAAACCTCATCTCGAGCGCCCCCGACGGACAGACACCCGCGCAAACACCGCACCCGCAGCACAGCGACTTCTCGGCCACCTGTTGCACAACGTTGAACTCACTCATTCTTCTGCTCGCTCGCGGCCGAGCACACTCCGCACTCGCGCCCAGCCCGCCGATAGCTCCGCCTTCTCCGCGTCGTTGAGATACCACAAATAGACAATGGGCAAATACGACAACAAGCAGCCCAACCCCACCAAGAAGAGCGCGGGCCACGTGTTGATATCGGCGAGATATTGTATCAAAATCCCGAACGCTGCTCCCGGGAGACACGCGGCAATCGGCCCCAGGAAGAGACGATAGAACCTGCTCACGCGGGCGTGGCACAGCCGGCACATATACCACGGAGTGAAGGCCGCATTCTTCGCCAGAAGACAGACCGTCGAACCGAGGGCTATACCGAGGACGCCCATCCTAAGTCCCACAGCCAGCCAGATGGATAGCCCTATGTTTGCGATAGCTGCCCCCAGGGTCACAAAGGCGACCAGTCGCACACGTCCCATGGCGGGGAACATGACCAGGGCGTGCAGAACGGAAAGGTTCACCACCAACGGCAGCACCATAACCCACAGAACTCGCACCGCCGGTTCGACCCCTTCAGGATATATCCCCCCGACCCACAGGCTCATAAACGGTTTCGCCAGCACACAGAAAAAAATCGCCGCCGGACACACTATCACCAGCATCACGCGAGTTACCCGAAAGAAAATCTGACGGATGCGGTCGAGCTGAGCTGTGGCGTCCAGGATGGTGACAAGCGGCGCCAGAACAAAGACTGCCGCTCCCATGAACCCCCTCAGGAGCCTCACCCACCGGGCGCCCAGGTCGTAAACGGTAACGAACTGTTGTCCGAGGAACCAATTGATGAGAAGGTAATCGGTGCTCACAAACAGCACAATGCTCAACCGGGAAACTATCGAAAAAAAACTGAAAGCCGAAACGTCCCTCAGCTTATCCCTCGAGAAGAAACTCCACGACGTTCGCAGCCCGGGGAGCATCCGGTAAGCCGTCGCAACGTAAGCGGCCCCCTGCACCGCAGCCGCGACGACCACCCCCACAGCCACATAGACCGTGTTCGCCCCGATAAGCGAAAACAGCAACACAATCGTCCCCGCCCTCATCAGAGTACCGGTTACGACAAAGGCGCCGCGTATATCGAACCTTTGCCTGTAATACATTCCCACACCGTACGGGCTGGACGCCGCCGTGATGAGGAACCCGAGCCCCGCCACCAGCATCGTCCACTGGCTGCGCGTTTCCCATCCTTTCTCGACGTTGAAGATGGAAGGAAAATAGTGGCTCAGCCCCACAATGGGCAAGACCGCCACTGCACATACACCAAGGGCCGCGAAAAACGATGTGTTGAAGTACCGGTTTGCCTCCTCGGTCTCCTGTCGGGCTTGGTGTAGCGTCACGTACCGCCCCACGGAAGTGGAGATACCCGTCGTGAAAACGTCAAAAAAGGGAAGAACCGACGACATGATGAGAGGGATGACACCGAAGGCTTCCGGTCCAAGCCGTTTCAGCATGAACGGCACCAGAAACAGCCCCACCGCCACGGAGACCATACGGCCCGCGACGTTGCACGCCGAGTTGATGATGACCCTCTGCTTGACATCCATAGGTGACAGCCCTATCTATTGGATGCAGACAACGGCTTGGGGATAACCGATGCGTTGGACACACGAGCCCCGCAGACTTCTTGCGAAGCCATACATCGAGCGGAGCTGTCGCGTCGCAGCCCCCCGGAAGCTCCACGACGAGCCCCAACCGAACTCCGTGCTCAGTCGAAGAACTCGTCCTCCGGGTCGAAGGGAGGAATGGGCACAACGACGACCTTGAGTTTCCCTTTCGCCTTATGCTTCGTTCCGGCGTTGATGAGGATAGTGGAGCCCGGCTTAACCGGATAACTCTCGCCATTGAGCACCACCTCCCCCTCGCCTTCGAGAACGAAGTAGATTTCGATCATCCTCTTATGATAGTGCTCCCTGGCGTCCTCGGAGATGTCAACCACGTGGAGTGTCGCGACATCGTTCTCCGGCCGCTCAAGGGCGCGGCGACTGAATCCGCACGGGCACTTCACTCCCTCCAGCTCATACACGTTATCCATGACGAAGGGAACGTCCATCGTGCATCTCCTCACGTTTGCAATCTCTCTCGAAGCCAGCGGTGGTCACGCTATTTCCTCCGCCTCGCCTGGCACAACCATGTCATCCAATGCTCGCAGGGCGAACCGCCTATTAGCGCGCCTTCGATGAACCGCTTCAACATCAACGCTGCTATTCCTTCCGGCACTCCACGAAAAAGAGAGTACGCCCGGCTACGGTGATTTTCTTCGTCCTCGCCACTCTAAACATGAACAGAAGTTCGGTCAACTCTCTCAGGCACGTGAAATGATGGATATGTCTGTCCTTTTTTCGGTGCTCGAATAAACGGGGGAGGACGCTGACCTGCCGTGCCATTTTCTCACCTGTCGCGACAAGCCCGTGTTCGCGATAGTACTGCGAGATACGAGGTATCAACCACCCCGTAAACTCTGTCCCCGACGGCGCACCGTGCTTCCTCACCATGACATAAAGGCTCCTGTCGGGCTTCAAGCACCTGTGGACCTCCTGAAACACGCCCACGGGGTTATTGCAGTGGTCTATCGCGGCCGTCGTTACGCAAATGTCGAAGGTCTTTGCCTTAAAAGGAAGATACTCGCCAACCCCGACGACGTATGGGAAATCGAGCTGCCTGTTCTTCGGATAGAGCTCCCAATGATACGGGTGCAGGAAGTGGATACGCGGGTCCAAACTAAAGTAGTCAACCTTTTCCGGATATTTCCAATAGATCAGCCTGTGTATTCCATTGGCGCCCCCCACGTCCAGCACCGATACCTCTCGACTCTCCCTTACGCCGCACCAATCGTAAAAAGCGTCATATATTGCTCGAGCCGCGAGATGGCTTTCCTTAGACCAGCATCTGTAAAAGCTTTCGTACTCATCCTCGAGTTGATTCCACTTTTGCCATTCTTGACCCTTTAGCAGGGAAACGGGGAGCAGAATTGGAATGCCGCCTACCACCTCAAATGTCCTCTGGCATCCGCAGCAGGTGAGTCTCGATGGTCCGCTCCGGGCCATATTGTCCTTGCAGTGTGGACATGCCAGCGACTCCAGATACTTCTCCACCGCTCTTGCATTCGGCCACGCTTCCTTCGGAATATTCATCTTAAAAAAGCTCTTTATCGGGCAGGCAATTTAGTTGTTTGCTCATATAAGAGCATGGACGCAAAATGTCGAGAAAACTCTCGATAGGCATTCGCCGCCTCCGCGCTGACCAAACCGCGACGCCCACATTCGCCTCCTCGCGTGTGATAATCCTCTACTCTCCGGGGCAAATGTCTCCTTCCACCCCTCTGTGTTTCTACGTCGCGCACTCTTCTGATTTCAACGCGGAGTCGCTCACTTCAGCCGTCTTGACTCCTCCCCGAGGTCCGCCCCCGAATCGTTATCCAGAGGCGCGAAGGGATTCTTGACATATTTCCGCTGGCAGATAGGGCACAGGTGAAACTTGAACGTCTTGTACACCTGGTCCTGGAGCTCTTGTTCGTCTTTCCCCTTCAACTCCTTGATTAGCTCCCGTATCTCGTCCCTATGGTCCACGAGCAGGTCCACCAGATCTATCTGGAGCGGCTGATATATCGCGTGCACCCGGATGTCCAGCTCGTAGATGACTTCCTTTTCCTTCAGCGATTTTCCGCAGAGGTCGCATATATACTTAATCACTTCGCTTCCCCGCGTCGTGCGCGGCTCCCCTTTCGGCGCGCTCCGCAAACAGGTCGGGATGGAGGCGCCTTGCCAGAAGCTTCAGCCCCTCCACGCAAGCCGGTGACGGCTGACCCACAACGTCCGCAGCAATGAAATACACGCGCCCTTTCCTGACCGCGGAGATTTTTCCCCACACCGCATGCCTCTTGAATCTGGCGATAGTCCCTGCGACCCTCGCCGGTGAGCTTTTGTACTTGTCTTCGCTCAGGATGAGCGCCTCGGGGTCCCGCAGCACCACTTTTTCCATGCCGAAAGATGGCCAGCGGCTTTTCTCTTCGCCCGCAACATTCTTTCCCCCGGCAAGACGGATAAGGTCATCAACCAGGCTGCCTGGGCCAGCCGTTCGAAGAGGCTCCTCCTGACCGACCCAGAGAACCCTCGGCTTCTCCTGCTCGCGCACCTTTCTCACCTTCTCGCGAATGTCGCGGATTTCGCTCTCCATTTCCCCGACGAGGCGCCTCGCCCTCTCGCCGCAGCCGGTCAGGGCGCCCACCTTTCGGATGTCCGCGAGAACTCCCGCCACCGTTCTGGTATCGAGAGTGAAAACCTTTATGCCCCGCCAGCGAAGCTGCCGAATGACATCTCTCGGATTTCCTTTCGCCGCCAGAACGAAGTCCGGGCGTAAAGAGATAACCTTCGCCACGCTCGGGTTGGTGTATCCGCCTATCTTCGCCACTCCTTCAACCTTCTCCGGAGAGACGCAGAAGGAGGTGACGCCCACCAGCTTATCTCGCAGCCCTAATGACAGAAGCATCCCCGTGTTGCTGGGCGCCGTCGAAACAATTCGCCGGGGATATTCTCGAACAGAAACAAGCCTGCCCAGAGCGTCTCTTTCCACGGCGAGCGAATCCTCACCCGCCTCTCCCGCCGGCCGCTTTCCGCAGCCTTGACCCGCCACCGAGCCTATGAGCAGAAGCAGGCAACAAAGCTTTGCCAGCCCTTTCGCGCGGCCGCTGCCACGTGAAACGAGAACCCTGCCAGAAACGCGATGTCCAGGGTGCATCTTCCACACGCCCGGTTTTCCTCTGCCCGTCTCGATGGCCGCTGTGGGAAACAAAGGCTCACGAAGTTGGCTCGCGCCAAATCCTCATTGCTTTTCCGCCTCCTTGGGAGACTTCCCCTTTACGGCCGCAACTCCCTGACCCACCACTCCTGCGGCAAGGAGTCCGAGAAAGCCAATGGAAAACCTGTAAAAGTCGAGGGAAACTCCCCCCAGTTGCACATACTGCGTCATGTCCACCCGCGGCGTCTCCTCCAACAAGACCAACCCGCACGCTGCCACGCAAGCGGCGCCCAGAGCTGCCGTGCCGAAGACCAAAAGGGCTCTGTAAAACCTCACCGCCAAAATCGCGCCCAGAAAGAATCCCCCGATAGCGAAAATCCAGGCAGCTTCATCTTGATTGAGAAGAAACGCGACAAGCGTTGCCGTTCCGGCGCCCGCCAATCCAGCGAGAACGACGCCCACCACGTATTGCACGACCAGCCCAACTACCGCCGCTGCCACTCCCGAAGCCACCGCTATCACGATGCTCTCGGAGAAGTAATATCCCGCCGCGCCCCCCGCCACACAACAGAGCGCTGCGACCACACCTCTGCAAATTCTCGCTCCCGCGAAAAGAAAAAAGAGTCCGACGACTAATAAAGCAGGAAATGCGTAGCCGGGTAGCGAATACGTCCCCAGCTCTTCCAACATCTCCTCGGCGTACTGGACAAGCTCCTCCATTGTTCTCCCAGCTCTTTCCTTTTTCAGTCACACTGGCCGTGGGAAACGTTCCTGAAGCTCCCGCCCGGCAACAGACGGCGGATGGGTGAACCTTTCCAGCCACAGCACAGACTTTTGCACTGCGTATATAACTCACAGGCAGGGAAAAAGCAACTGCTATCTTGGCGGGCCGGGCCGGCAACTCATTTCACGTACCGTCCCAGCAACATGAAGAATTAACGATGACGCCCGAGGACTGTTACTTCCACCATCTTTTGGAGGCGGCGCCCGTGGAATAGACGTTCTTGTGGCCGACTGCGACGTTCAGGACGTCCTTCTGCTTGGATGCGTAAGAACTGGTGCCCGCTCTTCGCTTCTGATGCCAGAAACAGCTCACGGCAGGGAGGCGCCCTCCGCGCCCCGCCACTCCTCCGCCCTTTCCTTTGGACATCTCACTGGTCATGGACTCTTTCCACGTGTAGCCGAGCGTCCAGGGAGAAGGCGCCCCGCAGAATAGATACAGGTAGCTACAGTAATCAACAGTATCCCCTCTCTCACGAGAGATCTCGCTGTTGCGGGGGTTCGTCTGCTTATCGAAGTTTGTATTGAACTTTGTGTCGTCTGTCTCCGGGAACTGGTTGGGGTCCCACCACGGCTTCCCGCCATCAGCACCGATGTGGGAGCTGTAATTGGAGGACGCGCCCTGCACGCAATAATCCGCAGGGCAGAGATACACCGCCTTGGAATCAATGTACGAAGGATAGAGATTCGATAGCCAGTCCGGAAATTCCTCGTCGTGCTCAGCCCTAAAAAGGTCTATGGCGCGGCTGAACTGCATTAGGTTATTCGTGCACTGCGCCATTTTGGCTTTCTCTTTTGCCTTCCTCATTGCCGGCAGAATAATCGCTGCCAGGATCCCGATAATGGCGATCACCGTCAGCAACTCGACCAGCGTGAACGCTCTTCTATCAGTTGACTTCATCTTCGTCATCCTTTGTTCTCGCGTGGCTAAGCGAGCACGGCACGGTTGAAAGGCCACCCCAGACTTGCAGCGCGCAAAAAACCACCCGAGCAGCGCCTCAGGAACCTCACCGGTGCAATGTGCTGCTGCGCGCTCCCTTGCGAAAGGGCATTGCTCTCTACTAATTATCTCACAGTTCTCGACGGAGAACAACGTTTTTGCGAGTTTTCTGCCCGATTAGTTGATTTTCCTGTTGACATCCGGCCTCGACGCGCGCACACTCTCTCCTGAGTAATTGCAATTAGGTTTCATCAACGCACGCGGAAGGGGGGTGATCTCTGTGGCGAAGGCCAAAAAGGCAGTCAAGCCCAAGGCCAAGATGGTAGCCAAACCCCGGGTCAAGTGTGCTGGCAAGACCAAGTCGGGTAAGGCGTGCAGGAACTACGCGGTTGGCCGCTCGAAGTATTGTAAGATGCATCAGAAAAAGAGATAGTGCCGCCGCTTAAGAATTGCCCGTTGTCCCCCGAAGGTATTTCCTTCGCGACAATGGGCATTCTTTTGCGCCAACATTGCGCCCCTTGCGCACTTCCCGGCCCTCGCGCAAAGCCTCCTGCCCCCGGACCCGAATCAAGGTGACTCAACATCGAAGAAATAGCCGTGCGTTTTGAGGTAGATCACCACTTGCCGAAGGCTCCTCTCCACGCCGAGTTCCCGACATTCCTCCACCAGCTCTATGAAGATAGTTTTGCATTTCTGGGAGATAGCCTGCGAACTCATGGCTCTGTAGATGTTGTACTCGGCGTGGTCCTCCGTTCTGTCGAGATAGTCGTCGTAGATTTGAAACAGCAGCCCGAACTTCGTCCCCGTCCGCAATCCGAACTCGGAAAGCGGTGTCCCCACAAAAGGCAACCCGAACGACAAGCCGAAAAGACAGCCGGTCTTCAATTCCGCCATCTTCTTGTAGGTCTCGAAGTCGAACTCGCCGGTTGCTAACCTCTGTTCCATCATCACACCGGTGATGAGCTTCTTAACCGCGTCAAGACTGACTGCGATTACGGCGATGTTATTCCTCGCCTTGAGGGCGTATTGAATGCTCTCGCAGATGAAGTGATCCCCGATCAACACGGCATCGGCATTGGTGTACAGCGAGTTCAGGCAGGGATGACCTCTTCGCTCCGCGGCAGTGTCAATCACGTCATCGTGCACCAGAGAAGAGAAGTGCAGCAATTCGATTAGAACCGCGTACCGCTTGACGCTATCTATCTCGCAGAACCCCTCCTCCGCGATGAGCAGCGGGATAATTGCCCTGATGCGCTTCGCTTTTTCGCCCATGAAAATCATGTTCGCCGCCTCGATCATCCCCGTCAGCTCCGGGTCGAACTCCCTTTCGTTGAGAAACTCGAGGTGGCACTCGTTAATGATACCCTTCAGCTCTTCGATTCTCTGGAGGGTCTCCTGTTCGGTGGGCATTTGTTTCACTACTGTCTTCCTATCTCATTGAAGCGCTGTTGAAGTTCCCCGTCGTCTCCGGGAAACTGCTCGCCGATTGTTCCTTATTCACGTGCCAATTTCTGATGACCTCATATACGCCACCTGCTCGCGGGTCATTTTTTCGATGGAGATGTTCATGGACTTCAATTTCAGAGTGGCGACGCGGTGCTCGATATTCTCCGGAACGTTGTAAACCTTGTGGAGAAGCTTTCCCCCGTTTTTGGCGGCGTACTCCACCGAGAGAGCCTGGGTGGCGAAACTCATGTCCATCACCGAGGCGGGATGCCCTTCGGCCGCCGCCAGATTCACCAACCTCCCCTCCGCGAGCAGATATACCCTCCTGCCGCTGCGCTTCAGGGTGTACTGGTCAACCAACCGGCGCACTCCCTTTTTCACGCCGGAGGAGATGCTCTTCAGCCCCGGAATATCTATCTCGACGTTGAAATGTCCGGAGTTGGAGACGATAGCCCCATCCTTCATGAGGCGGAAGTGCTCTTTCCGTATCACCTTTGTGTCTCCGCTCACTGTGCAGAAGATGTCCCCCAAAGGAGCGGCCTCCTTCATCGGCATGACCCGAAATCCATCCATGGTCGCCTCCAGCGCCCGAATCGCGTCTGTTTCCACGACGACAACGTTCGACCCCATCCCCCTTGCTCGACATGCCAAGCCTCTCCCGCACCAGCCGTACCCCGCCACCACAAAAACCTTGCCCGCGAGGAGTACGTCCGTGGCCCGAAGAATGCCCTCAATCGTTGACTGCCCAGTCCCGTAACGATTGTCGAAAAGGTATTTCGTCTTCGCGTCGTTGACCGCTATTATCGGGAACTTCAGCTTCCCATCTCGCTCCATTGCGCGAAGGCGATTGACTCCGGTGGTGGTCTCTTCCATGCTGGCGATTATCTTTGACGCCAGTTCGGGGTGCCTTGAGGTGATGGTGTGGACGAGGTCCGCTCCATCGTCCAGCGTGATTCGCGGGTTGTGAGCGATCGCCGCCTCGATATGCTTGTAATAAGTCGCCTTGTTCTCTCCCCTGATGGCGTATGTCGAGATGCCCCAATGCTTCACCAGAGACGCCGTGACATCGTCCTGCGTGGAAAGCGGATTCGATGCGCATAGCACAACCTCCGCGCCCCCCGCCTTGAGCGTTCTCGCCAGGTTCGCTGTCTCCGCGGTGATATGCAGACACGCGGAGATCCTCAATCCTTTGAGCGGCTTCGTGTTCTGAAATCTCTGCGCGATCATTTCCACCACAGGCATGTCATGAGCCGCCCACTCGATCCTCCGCTTCCCCTCCTTCGACAACCCGGGGTCCTTGATGTCGCACGAAATCGCTTTCCTCATCAATAATTTCCTTTCCTCGTCAGGCTCGCGCGCCTATTTCGGCTTTGGTCCCTTTTTCGCGGAGAGCCCTGCCTTGTCCCTCAGCAACTCCGCCTTGTCTGTCTTTTCCCAGGTAAAGTTCTCTCCGTTCCTCCCGAAATGCCCGTAACAGGCGGTCTCCTTATAGATGGGCCTTCGCAGGCGAAGGTGTCTGATAATCCCCTTCGGCGTCAGGTCGAAGTGCTGTTCAATCAACTCCGCGACCTGCCCTTCCGGAATCTTCCCGGTCCCGAAGGTTTCCACGTTTATGGCCAGCGGCTCTGCCACGCCTATGGCGTAACATAACTGAACCTCACATTCATCCGCTATTCCGGCGGCAACGATGTTCTTGGCCACGTAACGCGCCGCGTAGCTGGCGCTGCGATCAACCTTGGTCGGGTCTTTTCCGGAAAAGCATCCTCCGCCATGGTGGCCCCTTCCGCCATAGGTGTCCACGATGATTTTCCTGCCGGTGAGCCCGGAATCCCCTCGCGGCCCCCCGATGACAAAGCGTCCCGTGGGGTTTACATGATAGACTGTCTCGGAGTCGAGCAACTTTTTCGGAATCACCGCCTTGATGACTTTCTCAATGATGTCTCTTTGCAGGCGAGAGTGGGAAACGTCTTCGTTGTGCTGAGCAGAAAGCACAACGTTGTTGACCCGAACGGGGTTTTTCCCCTCGTACTCGACCGTCACCTGACACTTGCCGTCGGGCCGCAAGTAGGGCAGGGTCTTGTTTTTTCTCACTCGCTCGAGTTTTTGCATGAGCTTATGAGCCAGCATGATTGGCAGGGGCATCAGCTCCGGGGTCTCCCGGCATGCGTAGCCAAACATGATGCCCTGGTCTCCGGCCCCCATTTCCGTGTGCAGCCCTTTTCCCTCGAGGACCCCCTGGGCGATGTCCGGGGACTGTCGCCCAATACAATTAATCACCGGACACGTCTCGTAGTCGAAACCCAGGGACGGATCGTCATAGCCAATCTCCCTAACGGTCCTGCGGACTACTTCCTCCAAATCCACGTATGTTTTGGTGGTGACCTCTCCGGCGATGATAGCCAGCCCGGTCGTCACCAGCGTTTCACAAGCCACCCGGGCTACCGGGTCTTTTGCCAGCATTGCGTCGAGAACCGCGTCGGAAATCTGGTCCGCGACTTTGTCAGGATGCCCCACCGCCACCGATTCGGAAGTCAATAAGCGCCTTTCCATACTGTCCTCTCTCCTCACAAAATAGTGTCAGTCCTCAACGAGAACGTACCGTTTTTATACCGCATAATACCACATTTCGCGCCGTGGCGATACCACTCGCAAAAACTCCCGCTCCCTCAACCTTCCGGGCGCCTCGCGCGCCCGCCGAAAAACCGGTCAGCCTCCCGATAAGTCTTCTCGTCCCCAATATCGCACCACGACCCGACGAGCATTTTGCCGTGGATGGCGATCTGCTTGTGCAGCCACTGGATATAGTAACCCGGCGCGTCCCGATTTCCCCCTTGTTCCAGGTACTGCTTGAGTAAGCGCAGAGACTCTTTCTCAAAAAGATATAGACAGATAGCCACCAGGTTCGACCTCGCCGTTTGCGGCTTTTCCTCGAACGAGACGATTCTCCCCGTTCGGTCCAACTCCACACTGCTGTATTTCTTTACATCCCTCGGATCGTCGCAGGTGTGAAGAGCCACCGACGTGCCCTTTTCCGCGAAGAAAGATACGAACTCCTGCAAGCCGAAATCAAACAGATTATCGCCACCCACCACCAGCAGGTCATCGTCAATTCCTTCCTTCTCGACGGCGAAGTTCATATCGGCAATGGCCCCGAGCCTGTTCTCGTCGCAGGTGCTGCGGTCGTTGACAAGCATGACCGCCTTGGACGTCGGCGCGCGCTCAACCCAAGCTTTGAAATCGCCGAAGAACCTGTCGTTGACAACAACATATATCCGGTCAACTCGCTCAACCTCGTCAATCTTCTCCACCACATAATCAATCATCGGCCGCCCGCCTATCGGCAGAAGCGGCTTGGCGGTGTTCAGCGTCAGTGGGCGCAATCGCACAGCGTATCCCGCCGCCAAGACTAAAGCCCTCATGCCTTTTTCACCAAAAAATTCGCCTTTGCGTGCTTTCCCATTTCACGTCATCTCCATGTCAGGCACGACGCTCCTGACGACCTCCCGAGCGTGCGATTCTATTTTCGCCGGTGAAGTGTACTCCATTACCTCCTTCACAAATTCCCTCGCATCGCGGTCCGAAAGGCTCCTGATGACTTTCTTGATTCTGGGAAGAACCGCCGGACTGGCGCTTATCTCATCCAGCCCCATCCCAAGAAGAATCAGGCACATGGCGGGGTCCGCGGCCATCTCGCCGCAGATACCCACCCAGATGTTGTTCCTGTGTCCCTCCTCCACAGTCCTTTTTACCAGACGCAGAATCGCCGGATGACACGGCTGATAGAGATGGGCGATCTTATCGTTCACCCTTTCGACGGCGAGGGTGTACTGAATGAGGTCGTTTGTCCCGATACTGAAAAAATCCACCTCTTTCGCCAGAATGTCCACCGTCAACGCCGCCGAAGGAACTTCAATCATTGCCCCGATCTCAAAATCTTCGGCGTAAGGAACCCCTTCCTTTCTGAGATCTTCTTTAACGTCGGCGAGAATGCTGTTGGCTTTGATGACCTCTTCTACACACGATATCATCGGATACATCAGCTTCAGGTTCCCGTAAGCGCCTGCGCGAAGAATAGCCCTCAGTTGAACCTCGAAAATGTCCCTCCGCTCCAGGCAGAACCGGATCGCACGCCACCCCAGAAACGGGTTGAACTCAAATGGAATGTCGAGGTTGGTGATGAACTTGTCTCCCCCGAGGTCCATGGTTCGGATGATCACCGGCTCGGGCTTGACCCCCTCCAGCACAGTCTTGTAAGCCTCGAATTGCTCCTCCTCCGAAGGGAGGTCGGAACGGTTCATATAAATGAACTCCGTCCTGTACAGCCCGACCCCCTCAGCCCCACTTTCGATCACCTGCTCCACCTCTCCCGGCAGTTCGATGTTCGCCGAAAGTGTGATCCGCCGCCCATCCCGCGTCTCCGCGGGCAGGTCTCGAAGCTGTGAGAGCTTATCCTGGTAGGCTTCTATTCTCCGAAGCTCCACCTTCCATCGTTGGAGAGTTTCCTCTGTGGGGTTGATGATGACGGTCCCCTGCTGGCCGTCAACCGCCACGACATCCCCCCCTCGCACCGCCCGGGTGATCTGGTGCAGCCCCACCACCGCCGGTATCCCCAGACCTTTCGCCATGATAGCCGTGTGCGAGCTCGCACTCCCGGCATCCGTGGCAAATCCAAGCACTTTCCCCTTCTCCATCCTCGCCGTATCGGACGGCGAAATATCTCGCGCGATGATTACCGAAGGGGAAATGACCTTACACACATCGCTTCGCTCTATGTCTCCGAGGTTATCCAGCACCCGGTTCATCACGTCTCGGATGTCCGTGTGCCTCTCCGCGAGGTACTCGTCTCGGGAGCCGTACAGCACTCGCAGATACCGGCTGACTGTCTGATAAAACGCCGCCTCCGCGTTTTTCTTCCCGTCCACCACTGCGTTGCGAACGTCCTGGATGACCTGCTCATCATCGAGGATCATAAGCTGAGCATCGAAAATCCCCGCATGGTCCGCCCCCAACTGACTCGCTGTTCTTTCCCGCAGGGCGTAGATTTGCTCTTTCGTCCCGGCCAGCGCATCCAGAAAGCGGGCGAACTCTTTTTCAACGTTCTCGGACGGAATCTTCCTTTCAAGCGGGCGATACTCCTGCGGCTCAGGCCAAACAAACACTCGCCCGATGGCTACGCCCGGGGAAACTCCGATCCCTCTGAAAACCTTCTCCTCTGACTCACTCATCGTCCTCGCCGAACTTGTTTTCTATCAGCTTGCCGATAGCCTCGATAGCCTCTTGGGCATCCGCGCCCATAGCAGTGACTTTCAACAGCGCTCCCTTCGGCGCCGCCAGGGTAATGATTCCCATAATGCTTTTTCCGTTCACTTCCTCAGAATCTTTTTTGATAAAGATATCCGACTCGAACCTGTTCGTCAGGTTCGCCAGCATCCTCGCCGGACGCAGATGAAGACCCAGCGAGTTGACTATGCGAAACTTCTCCTCGACCTTGCTGTTTGACGTATCTTCCATCCTCATCTTGAAACAAGCGAGCTGTCTCTCCCCCCCGTCCTTCGGCGTCCCTGACCGACGCCCTATCGCGCCCCCATCGCCTTCATCAGCTCCTCATCCAACGCGCGAGCGGGGTTGAACCCCATGGATTTCAGCCGGTGATTCAAAGCCGCCGTTTCCACCATCAAAACCATATCCCTTCCCGAGCGCACCGGTATCGTCAGGTGGGGCACCGGCTTGCCCAGAATTCGTATCGTATCCTCCTCCATCCCGAGCCTTTCGTACTCCTTGGCCGGGTCCCATCCCTCGAGGGTTATCGCCAGGTCAATCTGATTCTCCTTCCGAAAGCAGACCGCCCCAAAAAGCTTTTGGATGTTGATAATCCCCAGACCTCGTATCTCCATGTGATGCTTCGTCAACTCGCTGCCGCTTCCGATGAGATACTTCCTCTCTCTGAGTTTTATCCGAACCACATCGTCGGTTATCAAACGGTGCCCCCTCGCCACCAGCCCCAGCGCCGTCTCGCTCTTTCCGACGCCGCTTTTCCCTTCCAGGAACACTCCCTCTCCAAAAACCTCGACCAGGTTGCCTTTTAACGACACGCTCGGAGCAAACTCGTTGTCCAGAAACACCGTCACTCTGTCAATCAGGTCAACCGTTATCAGAGGTGTCCTGAAAAGCGGCACCTTCAGCCGGTCGGCGCCCTCCGCAAGCTCGCGGGGGACCTGATAGCGACGCGCGACAATGATGCAAGGAACCTTTCTGCTGAGAATCTCCGCGATCCGCGTTCTGCTCAGCTCTGGTTTCAGGCTCCTCAGATAGGTGATCTCTACCTTCCCCAGAATCTGCACCCGACGCCATGCGAAGTAATCGAAGTAGCCGGCTAACGCAAGCCCCGGACGATTGATCTCCGCCCACCTTATCCTCCGCCGGAGGCCATCCTTCCCGGCCACGAGCGTCAACTGCAGCTCGTCCTTCATGCTCTCGTAGAACTCAGAGATTAATATTCCCCTCATTTTCTGCCATCCCCTTTGGTTGGGTCACAGGGACTCCACTCAAGCATACAACCGCTTCCTTTCCACGCACGACTGACCGGTGTCATCCCCCGGGGAGAATCGGGAATACAGCAGGCCGGCCGCTGACATCGCCCAAAGCGAAAAGGGCCCGCCGGAGACGCGCCTGAAGGTCGCCCGATTACTCGCGGACAAGCTCCTTGCGCCCCCCGATGTACTTTCACCTCCCGAACGCCCACCGCTCCTCCCAAAAAACCTTCAAAAGAAATCGCACCCTTCTAACAAAAACGCCCGTTTTCGTCAACCGTTTTCCGCCGCGTACCTTAGTACATGAGTTCGCAAATACGGCCACGTACTGCGGATGTAAACTCTCATGTGTTTCTTAGCCTTCTCCTCTTTGCAGCACCCGAATACGTGACTTGGCGCACGGGCAGGCCGGATCACGAAATAGCACAAATGTGATCAGCGTCTCGCAGAAAAGCATGACCCAAAGGCAAAGAGCACGGTTGGTCTCCGTCGGAGGAACGCAGCAGCATTTGTAGTCGAAAGCGACAGGATACCGGCCTCTCGATTCGCTGCCAGCGCACCTGTTAGGCACGGGCTTCAGCCCGTGCTGCTTGGCGTACGGCCCGGCCTCTCCGAGCCGGCTAAAGCCGGCTTCAGCGGGGTCAGAGGCTTTAGCCATTTTCCCCGACCCCCGGCGGTTTTTCGTCCTTGCGGCCCGAAGCCTTATCCCTGGCCGCCCCAGGCAACAGCTCGAAATAGTGAAGTATCGGAAATCAAGCGGCTCGGGTGGGATGCGAGGCGATCATTCTGTCGGCTTATCTTCAGCGATCGTCGGCATCTTCTTGTGGAAATCGGTCTGCTGCTGGTAGGCGTGTCCGACGCGGAGAATCGTCTCTTCCCCGAAGGGCTTAGCCTGTAACTGAAAGCTTATCGGCATGCCCTCCGAATCGAAACCGCAGGGGATGGAGATTCCGGGCACGCCCGCGAGGTTCGTCGAAATCGTGTAGATGTCGGAGAGGTACATGGTCAGCGGGTCGCCGGTCTTCTCGCCGATTTTGAAAGCGGTCGTCGGCGAAACGGGGGTGAGCAAACAGTCAACCTTCCTGAGCGCTTCCTCGAAATCTCTCTTGATGAGCGTTCGCACCTTCAACGCCTTGAGGTAGTACGCATCGTAGTAGCCGGAGCTGAGAGCGTATGTGCCCATGACGATCCGCCGCTTGACCTCCGGGCCGAACCCCTCGCCCTTAGTCCTTGTGTACATTTGCTCGAGGTCATTCGGCGACCTCGTCCGATGCCCGTACTGCACACCGTCATATCTGGCGAGGTTGGAGCTGGCTTCCGCGGAGGCAATGATGTAATAAGCCGCGATGGCGTAATCGGTATGCGGCATTGAGACCTCCACGGTCGTCGCCCCGAGGCCCCGGAGCGTCCTGATCACCTCCTCGATAGCCGATCGAACCTCCTCGTTGAGGCCCGCGCCGAAATATTCCGTGGGGATACCTATCCTGACACCCTTAATCTCGCCATTGAGAGATGCCGTGTAATCCGGCGCCTCGACGTCAACCGACGTGGAATCCTTCCGGTCGTAGCCCGCGATGACGCTCAAGACCATCGCGCAGTCCCAGACATCCTTGGCGAAATTGCCGATTTGGTCGAGAGAGGAGGCGTACGCGACCAGTCCGTACCGCGAGACCCTCCCGTAAGTTGGCTTAATCCCCACGCAGCCGCAGAAGGACGCGGGCATCCGTATGGAGCCGCCGGTGTCCGAGCCGAGCGCCACAATCGCCTCCCTCGCAGCAACCGCCGCCGCCGACCCACCGCTCGAGCCCCCGGGGATGCGTTCCGGGTTCCACGGGTTGTGCGTCACCCCAAAGGCGGAATTCTCCGTCGTCGAGCCCATGGCGAACTCGTCCATGTTCGTCCTTCCCACGAGAATCGCTCCGCTCTCCCGCAACTTCCTGATGACAGTCGCGTCGTACGGCGAATAGAAACCCTTCAGGATCTTCGAGGCACAGGTGGTCTCCTGACCATCCACGCAGAAGTTGTCCTTCACGGCGACAGGCAGACCGCCGAGGTCGCCGATCTCCTCTCCTCGCGCGAGCTTTTCATCAACACGTTCCGCCTGCTTGACAGCCCCCTTCTCATCAACCGTAAGATAGGCCTTGACAAGAGGGTCCGTTCGCTCGATTGCCGCCAGAACGTCCTTCACAACCTCCCTCGCGGAAACCTTCTTTTCGCGGACCATCCGCACGACTTCTCTTGCGCTTCGCAGGTTAAGTTCCATAACGCCTTCCTACTCCACAACTCTCGGCACTCTCACCTGCCCCTCGTGGGCCTTCGGGGCGAGTTGCAGCACCTTCTCGCGGCTCAACGACTCTTCTCTTTTGTCGGGCCGCCACACGTTCTTGATAGGAAGCACGTGCGCCGTCGGCTCGACGTCATCGGTGTCCAGCTCATTCAGCTTCGCCACGTATCCCAGGATGTCTCCCAACTGAGAGGTCATGGACACCTTCTCTTCCTCCGAAAGGTCCAGCTTCGCCAGTCTCGCAGCGTATTCCACATCCTCGAGGCTTATTTCCTTCATTCTCCACCTCCTCGCCTGAAAAGCTGTTGCAGGATACCCTCCCGCAGCCCTCTCCGTCAACCAATCTTTTTCTCCGGTGGTAATCCCTGACTCTCCGGTGGGATAGGCGGACTTCGTTGCAAGGGCAATGCGAAAGCACCCACACTGGCATTGTTCCGCCCCCGGTCGGGCTGTGCCTCTCGGGGCGAAAGGAACAGTTGTCCCCAACGTGGCACGGGCGTCTCGCCCGTGTAAGAATCATGGGCAAGATGCCCATGCCACGGCACCATGCGACGACGTGGTCCTTGTCACCCTCCTCTCCTCGCCTTTGCGTTATGCTCCTTCTCCTCGTCCCTACTTGCTTCTCGCAACTGGGTGTCCGCCCGGAAATGACCGATTACGTCCGGGGAGAATCCGCGGGAGATCGGCTGTATCGGGAGCAATAGATTGGGGTTCGTCAACGCTGCCTGTTTTTTTGTCTGGAAGGGAGTGTCTAAGGCTCCGAGAGTCTCTTCTGCCTGTTCGGCGAGGCTTGTTATGAGAAATCCGCGCCTCCGACAGAGGCGCGCCTGACTTCGGACCGTATTCGGCTGGGATTAGAAGTTGAACGCGCGTGGAGGGAATCCCGCTCAGGTTCCTATCTCACCCCACGTCGTTTTCTTGATCGTCCAGATGCGGAAGTCACCGATCATTCCCGGCGGAAGGTTCCCGACCACCTCCGGCACCTGGTAGATGGCTGGCACGTTCTGCCCCATGTCGAAATAGTCTGAAAAGAACGTTCCCGCGACGCTCGTCTGCTTCGCGGAGGTGATTTTGTTCTCCGCGTAAAAAACTCCCATCACGTTGAGCTGGGATGAGTTGAATTCGACCTCGTCCGCAGCCATCACCCCCAGAATCTCCTGCTCAGGATATGTGCCCAATGACCGCGTCAGGAGGTTGCAGTTGATGCCAACACTTGACGCCGAGACAAGCGTCCCCTTCCCCTCATACTCGATGGTCTTCTTCGAGCCTTTCTTATCGAGGTTCACGTCCCCTTCCACTACGACGATTCCGCTTATGGTCATGTGCCCGTTTCCATCCATGCTGATCTGGCCTTTAGCGTCCGAGTAAGAGAAATTGGACGTCGGATCAATGCTCCGCAAGTCCTTCAACTGCTGCGCGCTCGAGAGCACGAGCGCGTTTGCCCGGAGGTAGGCCAGGTAGCTCGAATAACCTTCATACGGTTGTGACAACCTCGGAAAACTGATGTCAAATTCATCGAGGTCGTAGGGGTTCCTCGTCCCATTGTCCGAATGGACACTTTGTTCGCCCTTATTTCCCCCGTAACCGTCCGTGATATAAACGGCCTCCAATGTCTCCTTCACCCCGTTGCCCGGGACATCCGGCTCTCCCAGGCAGGAACTTCCGCTCAGGGCGACCTTGCCGTGCTGGACCCTCACCTCCGCCTCCAAGGAATCCAGCATCTCTCCTCCGTAAGCTCTGGCGATTGAGGGCACCCTGACCGCCAGGTCTCCGGGCATTCCGGAATAGTTGTTGCCGACGTTGCCACTCCCGCTTAACTCCATAGCGAGGTCGCTGCTGCCCAACGACGTCCCCAAAAGGTGAACCGAGCCGCGTATATCCACATTCCCGTTGATGACGCTCCCGCTCTGCCCCTCGCCGGCGAAAATCGCGTTGTCCCACGGCGAGATTTCCCTCGCCCGCAGGAGCACCAACACCCTTCTCTCCGCATCCAGTATGAAGTTGGCGCCATCCCTTCGATAATATCTGCCGGTCGCTTTAACCCAAACCTTGTCCGTCCAGCCCGCCAGATTGGATAACTCGACCTGATAGGTTGACTTATGTTCTCCGCCTCCTTCCAAGGCGTAATCCGTCTCCGCGACCAGCGGGTAGAAATCGTTATCGTAGTCGGGGTTGCTGAGGTTGAGGTACTTCGGAACCGTGATTTCGCCCCCCTGCGTCAGGTCAATATATCCCGTTGCAGTGTAAACCTCGGCATCAGACCATGAGGGCTCCGTCCCCGCAGGAGTATAATAGAAATCGTTCTTGAGAAGCTTGACCCCCTTTTCCACTCCAACCTCAGCCGCATAAAAGGCTTTCGTGGAGTGCGATTGCAGTCTCACCTGCACTATCTGTGTTCTGGTTAGATGAAGAAACGCCGCCGCGCCTATCGCCGCGATGACCGTAAAACACAGCGTTATCACCAGCACGATTCCATTTTCGCTTCTCATTCGAGCTCTCACAGTTGATTCCACCTCCGTTGTCGTCGCCCGAAGCATCTTCGCAACGCGGTCCGTCCTTGCTGACGCTCCGCTCGCACATGCCCTGACCCGTCGTTGTTCCCAATAGCACTTTCTTTGCCAAATGGCTCCGGAACGGACAGTTGCCTCGCAGAGCTCATTGCCGCCTTCGGGCCTGAGGCGTGCCGGTCGTGGCACAAAACTTGCTCACCCTCACTCGTGTCCGGCGATTTAGGGGGCCAGCAGCGACAAGGGTGAAGACTTTTACCCATTTTTGTGTCTCAATGCCCAGGAGTGACCGCGCAATGACGCGCCATTTCCGAAGGTTCCGTTCTCGAAAGGGCTTGTGCCTCGCAGAGGTTCTGGTTTCCTGCCTCATTGGGCTGATTGGGATCAGTGCAATTCTCGCCTCCTTCTTGAGCGGCCGCTTGGCAAGCACGGGGGCAAAGCACTGGACACAGGCAATGAACGTCGCCAGGTCGCGGATCGAGTATCTCGAGTCCCTGCGCTACCCGGACCTTTCTGCAATGCCAAGCCTCACGACCGAACAGAACGTGCCGCTCGATGAGCGGGACGCCGGAATCTTCATCAACTGTGTTCGCACCACTGCCCTCACGCAGGAGAGTGACGGAATCACTATCGGCGTACTTGTCTCCTGGAACGAGAAAACAGCCGGAGCAGGGTTCATCCCCCGGACATATGCCTTGAAAACGTGGGTTAGTTCAACAGGCCCCCCTCCCGGAACTTAACAACAAAGGGGAAAGTCAGCCAAAATGAGACGTAAAGATGGTTTCACCATTGCAGAGATCATGGTCTCTCTTATCGCCTCGGTGATGCTTATCGGCGGCGTCTGGCTCATCTACCTGATGTCTATGCGTTCATGGGCGGAAGGTTCCAGAAACGCCGGGCTCGAGCGCAGTGCAGGAATCGTTCTCGAAAAGGTCGTTAGGGGAGTTAATGGCCGCTTTGGCATCAGGGAAGCGGACATCGGCACCGTTCAGGTCTCGGCGGGCGGCGATTCCGTTACTTTCATGGTTGACAAACAGGACCCTCCTACGGCCTGGAACAGCGACGACGCCACCTCGCGATACTACAAACTTGGCACGCTTGTCATGTGCGACCCCGACACCTCCGTCTCCGGGGACGAGCAAGTTCTCAATCGCTTTGGAGACGTCGAAGAGCTCCTTTTCTCCCTCAGCGGCGAAGTTCTAACCGCAAAGCTCGTCCTGACCGCGGACGCTCCCCGTACCACCAGTCGCAGGCTGGTCACACGCATGAAGACCGACATTTTCCTCCGCAAGAGACGCTGACAGTCGGTTCTCGCCCGCCGGTTTTCTATTTTCCCCCCGGCTTCTCCGCCCCTTTCTCCGAAACGGCCAACACGGCATCGGCAAGCCTCGCAAAGTCTTCCATCGAGATTCGCTCCGGCCGCAGACTCTCGCCCACGCAGCTCTCGCGGAGAGCCTCGTCTATCTCGGACTCCGAAAGACCGAGACTTCGCAGAGAGTTCTTCAACATTTTCCGGCGCTGTCCGAATACCGCCCGAATCACCCGGAAAAACAATGTTTCGTCCCTTACCTTCACACCCGGTTTCCTCCTCGGAACGATTGAGATGACCGCACAGTCCACTTCCGGTTTGGGCCGAAAAGCCCCCTTTGATATTGAAAACAGCATTTTCACCCTCGCGTAATAATTCAAAAAGAGGGTGACGGCGCCGTAGCGCTTCGAGCCGGGGTCGGCCGCGAATCTCTCAGCGACTTCCTTCTGAACGGTCACAACGCATAGCTCGAAGAGCGACCGATTCTCGATGAGCTTCGTAATGATCGGTGTGGTGATGTAAAAGGGGAGGTTGGAGACGATCTTGACTGCTCTCGCTTCCGCAAAACGCTCGGTCAGTTTTTCAATCTCGTCCGGGAGGTTCAGGCGAAGGAAATCCGCGTTGCGCACCTCGACATTTCCAGCGTCGCCGAGCCGCTGGCGGAGGTAATCGCAGAAACGCCTGTCAACCTCTACCGCCAGCAGAAACAACGCCCTTTTCGCCAAAGGGAAGGTCAGCGCGCCGGTCCCCGGTCCTATCTCTATAACAATATCGGAGGGCGTAAGCGACGCGGCTGAGACGATCATGTCTCGCACGGAACTGTCAATCAAGAGATTCTGGCCGAGGTTTTTTCTGGTCCGAATAGCCGACATGAAAAACCGGGATTCTCCCAAGTTACTCGCTGCCGAGAGGGGAAGACTTTTTCAATGTGGCCGCGATCTGTGCCGCCAGCACGATTGCGGCGGTCATGCTGCCGGGGTCAGCGACCCCCTTGCCCGCGATGTCGTAAGCCGTACCGTGGTCGGGCGAGGTCCTCACGAAGGGCAAGCCGATGGTTATGTTGACGCCCTCGTTGAATGCCAGCAGCTTGACAGGCAGCAGCCCCTGGTCGTGATACATGGCAATCACCGCATCGAACTCCCCGCCCCGGCAGCGATTGAACACCGTGTCCGCGGGATATGGGCCCGACACCGCGATTCCCTCCGATTCTGCCGTGGAAATCGCCGGCAGCAACCTTTCGCTTTCCTCCTTTCCGAACATCTCTTCCTCCCCGGCGTGCGGGTTGAGTCCGCAAACCGCTATACGCGGCCGCTCAATCCCGAACCACGTTGTC
This sequence comes from uncultured Verrucomicrobiota bacterium, assembly GCA_964640185.1. Lineage (GTDB taxonomy): Bacteria > Auribacterota > JABMQX01 > JABMQX01 > JABMQX01 > CAZXGF01. The sequence goes on from CAZXGF010000008.1 coordinate 49,434, forward strand.
AGGCAACGATGTGTCAACCTGATTTTTGCCAGAGCGGCGGGTCGCGTGATTTTCTCCGAGACTGCCGCGAGAGGGATATGCACCGTCATCAACACGACTCTCATCCCCCCGCCCACGAACATCATCGCATAGTCGCTCACTCCCGCCTTCTCCGCGAGATAGTTCGTGTGCCCATCCAGCGGAAAGCCCGCTCGCCGGATAGAAGCCTTGTTGATGGGCGCCGTCACCATGCCGTCTATCCTCGACGAAATCGCGTGAGCTGTCGCCAGCTCAATATAGCCGACAGCGTTCGCCGCGGCGCGGGCATTCATCTCCCCGTAGTTCACATGTCTCATCGGAAATCGCGGGCAATGCAGCAGGGAAACTTCCGCCCCGCCGGAGACGGCTTCTTCGGGGGATTCAACACAGCGGAACGGCACATTTAGCTTGACGTCGCCCAGTTGGGAAGAGAAAACTTCGCGGTCGCCATAGATGATGCAGCGACAACGCAGCCGCGACCTCCCCTCGCTCAACGACCTGGCGATAACCTCCGGACCGATTCCGGCAGCATCTCCCATAGTGATGCCCAGGAGCGGAACATCTTCTTCCTTCCTTTCATCTTGACGGGCCATGATCGCCTTCGAGAAGCTGCACCGCAGAGAGCGAGGGACTGCGGACCGCGGGCAGCCCAAATCCTCGCCTGCTGTGGCATGGGCATCTTGCCCATGATTGCCGTGGGCGGGACGCCCGTGCCACGCGGGGACGTTTCACCTTCTCACGATTTCGCTCAGCGGCACGGGATAGGTTATGGCGGCTTTGAGCCTCAGCCTTCGCCCCCATTTCCGGATTTCCACGGTCTCCTTCCTCGCTTTGATGCCCAGCTCAATCTCTTTCCACGCCGCCGACAGGGGGATGACCGATTTCCCCCTTCTTTCCTTCACCCACAAAAGCCAGTACGCTGCGTCCCCCTCCACAAGACCGCTATACTCGCCGTCCTTGAGAGCGAAGGCCGCATCAGAGGCTTTTTTTTCAAGCGTCCCTGGGGTGATCCACCCCCAATCGCCTCCCTTATCCGCGTACCGCGGGTCCTCCGAGTACTCCTTGGCCACATCGGGGAAGTAGGCGCCTCCGTTGATCTTTCTCAGCGCCTCCCTCGCTTTCGTGAGAACCGCCGCAGTGGCCTCCGGTGTGTCCCGCCTTAGAAACACTATGGCAAAGCAATGGATCGCTGCTTCTTGCGTGAACTTGGCAATATTCCTCTCGTAGTACTGCCGAACCTCCCCTGGCGGGACGTGGACTTTCGGCAGGACTTTCTGCCGAACCATACCCTTGAATAACAACAGCTCCTCGATTTCCTTGCAGAGTTGACTGTAACTCATCTCCTTGTCCGCAAGGAACTTGGCGAGGTCGCCGTCGTAGGAGTTCTTCAGCTCCGGCAGCGACATAATATATTCTCGCACACGCGACTCGTCAATTCGGGCGCCAAGTTCCTTCGCTTCCATGAGGATAAGCTTCTTGTCAATAATGTTCTCCAACTGCCCCCAGAGAATTATCTGTTCGACCCTTGTCCAATCTTTCGGCGACCACTTCGGCTTTTCCGCTGCGAGGGTGGCGTTGCTGACGCTCTGCAGCTCATCGAGCGTTATCCCCTCACCGTTGACCATTGCCACCACCGTATTGAGGCCGGTCAACCCCTCGGGCTTTGGCACAACCGCCGCCGCCGCCTCAGGCGCCTCGGGCGCTGGAGACACGCTCGGAGACCCCGCTCCCTCGGCCTCCGCCCTCTCAGCGTTCTCCTGACCAAAACTCCAGCCACTCACGACAAAGGAAAAAAGAAGTGCGGCAACCCCCACACTCCCCCATTTTTTCCGAAGCCATTTTCTCATGGAAATCCCTTTCCTGGACAAACAATGACACGCATGTCGCTGCGCTTCTGCTCGCGGACCCGACAACAATTGTCTCCGCATCAGATTGTCCCGCCCCCAAATATTTCTTCTATCTCCTTGGACGCAGGAACATACATTTTCTTCAAGTTTTCCGCAAGTATCTTCACACCAGCGGCTTTCCTCAGCGCTGTCGCCAGCTCCGCGCGAGACTTTTCCCTCGCGGTGGGCGTCACCCCAGCAACGTCCCGCTCGACGACGAGTTCAACGAGAATGCGACGGCTCTCCCTTGCCACTTTCTCCTTGACGACCTTATCCTCACTGAGGTTTTCCTTCAGAGCCTCCTGCCTGAGGATTTCTCTATCTATCGCTTCATCCAGAAGCGCTTTGCTGTCGGCTGCTTTCTTCTCCCGGTCCCTTACGGAAAGCCCCTCCAGAGGCGCCGCCACATCGCCCACGGTCAAGGAAACGCCGTTGACTTCTGCGGCGACGGCATCGCTCTTCTCTATCTCGTCCATCGCTTTCTCGTAAACGCGGATTGTGCTGCTTGCCCGGCGAGACGAAAGCCATTTCCCAAGAGCCCGCTCCTTTTTCTCTTCGCGAATTGCCCGTCGGATTCGGCGGGCGCATGGGGATAGCAGCTTTGCATCAAGCACCTCCGCATCCTTGAAAAAATAGAGAGGTGTTCCGCGAAGATTAGTGCCAGTCCTGTTATTCAGACCGACGGCAATGTTGCGCATCTGCCCAGGGAGGTCGCTGAACCCAGCCGAGTCGAGCTCGAAGCTCTGGCACGCGAACGAATTTCGGCGGGCGATCTCGCGGAACGGCAGACCCTCCTTCACCCCTCGCTCGACCGCGTTGACGAGATTCCGGACGCGATCCTCCTGCAAGGTGCAGACATAGAAAACGGATTTCACCAAGCTTGACTCTTCCCGCCGCGCCAGCTCCACACTGTACCTTTTCTCGATTTCCTCCCTCGTAACGGCGACCCCGGAGTAGATTTCGAGCTGCTTGAATCGCTCGATTGCAGCGTCTTCCGCGGCCCTCGTCAGGCGTTTCTTCGCCTCGGGTGTCTCGGCGAGGTTGCTGTCGAGGGCGCTTTGATAGAAGACTTCTTCCTCTATCATCTTATCGAGAAGAGCCCTGCGCTCCCTGCGGTACTTGCTCCTCATCGTAGGCTCCAGCCGGTCCAGCTCCGCTCGGAAGTCGCTTTCCTTTACTTCCTTTTCGCCAACGGTCGCCAGAACCATGTCCTGTTTCCTCGGACTTCTGCGTATGCAGCCCGCTGCCGCGAAAAGCAACACTACGACGTAAACGGTGAGTTTCGGCGCCGGTCTCATGAGGTATTCTCCATAGCCTCCCCCGCAGAGGTAGGGTCTGGAGCTCGGGTTTTCGGGTTCAGCTTCCGGCCCCATACCCGACCCCGATACCCTACCTATAGGAGATATGCTCTATGCGCTAGTCCTCTCGGCGTGCTCTGCGCTCTCTGCGGTTTTCCGTACCTCTATAGTGTGAAATCGCGCCCAATCTGGCCAAAGCATAGCACGGGGACACACCCAGCGGCGCGGCCGTCTGGCAACCAGCCACTCCAAGCGCTGCTCCGAAGCCCTTGAGCGCCTCATCGCATCACCTTCTCGAGGCTTCTCCTTATCTCCCGGACGATAGTTCGGCGGCCACTCTTTCGCAGCCTCGGGAAGCGCCCGTCAATCATGAGTTTTCTTCCGGCCCGCTCGGCGATGACCTTCCCGTCGCTCACCTCGACACGGGAAATCTTCTCATTTCTTGCCCAAATCTTCAAACTGGCAATTTCGATTAGATTGAGCGCCTCCTCCGGCGGGGGGCCGAACCTGTCCTTCATCTCGGCGGCAATGTCCGCGATCTCTTCCTGACGAAGAGCCTGCGCCATCCGCCTGTAAATGTCAATCCTCTGCTTATTGTGAGGTATATATGACTTCGGAATATAGGCACTGAGGTCAAGCCTGAACACCACATCCATCTCCTCCGGGACCTCTTTTCCTTTCAATCGGTCAATCGTCCTCTTCAAGAGGTTACAGTAGAGAGTGAAGCCCACGGCGGCGATGTGGCCGTGCTGTTCGGTCCCGAGGATGTTTCCGGCGCCCCTGATCTCGAGGTCTCGCATGGCTATCTGGAATCCTGAGCCGAGTCCCTGCGCGTCCAGTATGGCTCTCAGCCTTTTTTTTGCCGTTTCCAGTATCTCGCGGTTTCTGGGCGCCATCAGGTACGCGTAAGCCTGATGTTTCCACCGCCCGACTCTGCCCCGCAGTTGGTACAGGTCCGCGAGACCGAACCTGTCTGCCCTGTCAATGATAATCGTGTTCGCGTTGGGGATGTCCAGCCCCGACTCAATGATAGTCGTGCAGACCAGCACGTCAATGGAGCCGTTCACGAAATACTCCATCACCGTCTCCAGTTCCCCCTCCCCCATTTGACCGTGGGCGGCCATGATGGTCGCTTCGGGGACGAGCTTTTCGATGTATTCCCTCATCTTCTCTATGGTCTGCACCCGATTGTGCAGGAAGTAAACCTGCCCGTCTCTGTTCAGTTCCCGCAGGATGGCGGAGCGGATGATCCCGCGGTCGAATTCCACCAGCAGGGTCTTCACAGGCAGCCTGTCCAGCGGCGGCGTGTCTATGTTGCTCATATCCCTCGCGCCCACAAGCGACATGTACAGCGTCCTCGGTATCGGCGTCGCGCTCATGGTCAACACATCCACCAGACGCCGAAGCTGCTTGAGCTTCTCTTTGTGCTTGACACCGAATCGCTGCTCTTCATCAACGATGACCAGCCCCAGGTCCTTGAACCGCACGTCGTTCTGGATCAAACGGTGTGTCCCGATGACGATGTCAACTTTCCCGACTTTCAGGTTCTCAACGATTCTTTTCTGCTCGCCGAGCTTCTTGAAGCGGCTGAGAACCTCGATATTTATCGGGTAATCCGCCATTCGCTCGCAAAAGGTATGGAAGTGCTGCTGGGCCAGAACTGTTGTAGGCACAAGGACGGCAACCTGTTTATTGTCCATCACCGCCTTGAAAGCCGCCCTCACCGCAACTTCCGTCTTTCCGTAGCCGACATCCCCGCATATCAGCCTGTCCATAGGGCGAGGCGATTCCATATCTCCCTTCAGCTTTTCGAGGGTCTTGACCTGGTCGCGTGTTTCCTCGTAGATGAAAGCATCCTCGAATTCCCTTTGCCATTCGGTGTCCGGGGAAAAAGCTGTCCCTTCCATTCCCTGTCTTGCCGCGTAGAGCTCCAGCAGGTCGCTGGCATAGTCCTGCACGGCGATTTCGACTTTCCTTTTCCTTCTCGCCCAGCGAGTGCCTCCCAAAGTGTCCAGACGCGGCCGCCGCTTGCTTGGTCCGATGTATCTCGAAACCAAATTCGCCTGAGCTACGGGCACGTAGAGCTTGGCGTCGTCGGCGTATTCGATGGCGAGAAACTCCTTCGTTGGGTCGTGGTCTTTCAGCGTAACAATCCCGAGGAAACGCCCGATCCCCTGGTGAAGATGCACCACATAATCGCCGCGAGAGAGTTCTTCGAAATCGCGTATGGGCGCCGTACTCCTGAACTTCCGTGGCGCACGCCTGATCTTGTACCGGTGGAAAATCTCCTTGTCAGGGACGACGATGGTCCGGATGTCCTCGAGGAAGAAGCCGGAGCTGAGCCGCCCGGTCGCAAACCGCATCTGTGGCGTCACCCCGATGCCTCTGTCCTCCAGCACAGAGCGAAGACGCTCCTCTTCTCCCGCCTTGTTGCAGACGAAATAGATGCCGCGGTCACCTTTCAGCCAATCCGGAATCGCCTCGAACACCTCCATTCGCGCTTCTCGGGCATCACCCGCCACCAACTTTACCCCCGCCAGCGACGTCAGCGGTTTGACGCCAATCGAAACGCGCCGGGCTTTAGCAGCATCCGCGGTCACCAGCGGCAGATCGTTGAAGAAGATTTTCGGCCAGCGCCGGGTCTCTTGCTCGAACTGTTCCGGGCGGAGAAATTCCTCCGCTTCGGGCGGCGCCTGCGACCGAACTTCCTCAATCTTCCTCCGGATACCCGGCCCGTCATCGTAAATAATCGTTGTCGCCTTCCGCTCGAAGTAGGCGAGCGTGCTCGAAAGCCCTCGCGGGTTTTCGGCGTTCATAGCCATCTCATCGGCGGGAAGAACAGTCACATACTCCACCCGCCGCGTCGAGCGTTGCGTGACGGGGTCGAATTGCCGCATGGATTCTATCGTCTCCCCGAAAAACTCCAACCTTGTCGGATAGCCTTCTGTGATAGGGAAAACGTCAACGATCCCTCCTCTGACGGCGAAAGTCCCTTTCTCTTCCACCATTTCGTTCCGCTCGTACGAGAGCGACACCAGCCGCGTGAGCAACTGTTCCAGGGGGATTTCTTCGCCAACGGCCACCGTGAATAGGCGCCGCTTCAGTTCTTTTGGCGAGATAACCTTCTGAAGAACCGCCTGGGCGCTGGCGATTACCACAACAGGCTTTCTCGACGAGCCGGCGTCCAGCAGACGCTTCAAAACAGTGAGCCTGTCGCAGACGATTTCCGGGTGGGGCGAGATATTCTCGTGAGGGAGGGTTTCCCAGGAGGGGAAAAGGAGAGCCGCACCGTCCCTGAAGCTCGTTATGTCATCGTACAGAACTTCCGCTTCCGTCGGCGTTCTGGCGATATAAAGAGCTGTCCTGTGAGCACTTTCAACCAGGATGGCGCAAAGGAGGGCTTTGACGGAATCCCACAGTCCTTCGACGACAAGGTCCTCCCCCTCGCAGACGCTGGAGACGAACCCGTCAAAAGACCCGCTGTTTTTTATCTCCTCAAAGAGACGTTGCATCGGACGCTCTCAAAACCCTTATTACCAGAAAGCGCCCCGTTCGTCAACATCATCGTGGGGTTAGGCGTAATCCCTCACTCTCGGGCGGATAGCGGGCGGAGGCGGAGGAGGAGGGAAGAAGGGAAGAGCAGATTAACGCAAGGGCGCAAAGTCGCAGAGAATAAGGTGAGAAGGACACCCCGCGTCTCGCCCTCGGCGGGGGCAGGATGCCACCGGTACAAGGGTCCCTCTGCTTCCTATGCGCTCGCACTCTCAGCCGCCGGTAACTGAAGCATTACCACGAGCGGCGGCCAGCGGCTCCTAACAGTATCCTCCTCAGCTCGTCGGAATCGTAGCGGGGAAGCGGTTTGAGCTTTCGTTCCGCTTCGGTTTTCTCGCCATGCACCGTTTGGCCTCACCCCCAAGCACCTTGTTTGGCTGAGCCATTTCGGCAGCCGACAAGGCGCAGCAAGGCCTTCAGTTGCTCTCAGGGGTCAGCCATCCCCTCGCGTCTTCCTTGCCAGACACGTGTGGGCTCGCACGCCGCAAGTTAGGCCTGCAATCCAACCTGCTCATGTCGCACGGCCCTTTTGAACCCGGCGTGCGAGTTCGGGCTTTCTGTTTTCCGGGAATGACCGGAGCTCAGCGAACACAACGGAAGCCTACGCCGTCAGTGGTCGTAGTCGCGCTGTCTTTCCAGCGACAGGTGACGCGGCACCTCGGAGCGTAGTGGCCATAACCACCGCCTCGCATTACCTGACCGCTTCCGCTTTCCGGTCCGGTTGGATTAGTCTGCGGATCAGCCTCGTATGCCCCGTACTGGTCATAGCACCACTCATACATGTTCCCGCTCATGTCGTAAATCCCCAGCTCATTCGGCGCCTTCGTGCCCACCTCATGGACGACGCCGTCGTCGTCCGCATACCAGGCCACATCTCCGATCACATCGCTGCCGGAATACAGTGTGTCGGCTCCCGATGCACCGCCCCGGGCCGCATACTCCCATTCCGCTTCTGTTGGCAAGCGGTAGGCATCAATCCCGAAGTTGCAACTCCAGTCGCTAAGATCGTAAGCTGGCGTCAACCCTTCCATGCCGCTGCGATAATTGCAGAACGCCGCCGAGCCGTACCAGCTAACCTTTGGGCACGGGAAGTTCTCCTTCCCTTCCTCGACCGCAAACGTCCCGTCCGCAAAAGTGATGGCCATCTTCCATTCATTGACGAAAAGAAGCACCTGCTCATCTCCCACGGCGTTCGTCACCCTCGTATCAACAACAACGTTGATCTTCCCATTGTCGTAGGCCCATTGCATGACCTCACGCATCTTCTCATTGGTCACCTCGTATTTGCTGCTCCAGAACGAGCTCAGCGTTACCTGGTGCGTGGGTACCTCATCGGAGCCCCCGGTCCCCCACGTGTCCCCCATCGTGAACGTCCCGCCTTCCACTTCCACCATGTCCGGAGGGGCCGTATCCGCCACCACCCTGTAAAACAGCGGCACGGTCACAATTACATTTCCTTCGCCCGTGGGGACAATGTTGTCCAATGCGGCCAGTTCGGAAAAAGGCTTCCATTCTCCCTGCAGCGACGATGCCCACTCCACTCGGTACGATGCCGCATTCGGGATTTGGTTGAACTCGAGCTCCCCATTCCTGTGGAACGACTGGATCTCGAACTCTTGCGCTTGTGCGTTCCATGCCATCATGATGACCGCCGCGAGGACTGCCATTCGCTTCATTCCTTCTCCTCCTTTCTCTTGCGTGTTGCCTAACTCCTGCGCGTAGCGCAGGCGAATCCCGACAGGCTGCACCGCCCTGTTGGATTCCTCCTTTCTGCCTTCTCTCCATTTTGCGTGGGGGTTTTTGGCAGACTTACTTGCAGTATGGACAACGCCAGAGTCAAACCGCGATAGGCAATGCTACCCATCGGTCTGACCGGAGGACGAATGGACCCCGCCTTCCGCCTCGCATTCAACACACGCCAGGTACTGGCTCTGATGCTTGGTGCAATGCTCTTTCCTAATCATTAGCATTTGTCTGAACAACGCGACAGACGCGCGCGCCCGCGCGTTATGGCCTACCCACCTGCCTCACACGCAACGCCCAGCAATTGCATGCACCATCGGTTCAGGTCAAAGCACACCGCGTCGCTCTGCAACTCTCGCCCGGTGGTGATAGTCGTCGCCGATGTTCAATTTTCTGCAATACATGGTGCCGCTCTGCCTTGCGTCCCGGTAGTCGGCTATACTGGAAGCATCCCGAGACTTGGCCTTCGGTGCGCGCATCCGAGCGCTTCGAGACCAGCGCGCGACAGCAGCTTGCGTCAACAACTCCACCTTTTTATCATATCGCGCGCGGTCTCGCCGTCAAGCAAAAACTTGCCCCGAAGTTGAACGAGCTCGGGTCCCTTACAGTATCCTCGTCAGCTCGTCGGAGTCGTAGCGGGGGAGGGGTTTGAGCTTTCCTTCAACTTCCATTTTGATCCCTTGCTCTTTTGGGACGGCTCTGCCGATGACGGAGCACCTGATGCGAGCCTTTTTCATTGCGATAAGCAGCTTTTCTGTCTCTTCCGGGGCCGTCGCGGCGAGGAGCGCCCCCGATGCCAGAAGGCCAAGGGCATCAAGTCCGTAATGCTCGCAGATAGCTTCCGTTTCGGGAAAGACAAAGACCTTTTCAGGGTCAAGCGCGATCCCAACGCCGGAAACTCGTGCCAGCTCGTGGAGGCCGGTTGCCAGCCCTCCTTCGGTGGGGTCGTGCATGGCGCCGATGCGAGCGCTCTCGGCGGCGGAGAGAGCCGCCCGCACCACGCTGATGCCGGGCTTTGTGAGGAAGCTCTTTGCGCGGACGACAAACCGCTCGCCAAACGCGCGGCGAAGCTCCTCCTCCTTTTCGCGGGCGATGACGGACGTGCCCTCGACAGCAATTCCGCCGAGGAGGAGAATATCATCGCCGACGGTCATGCGGTCGTTCCTGATGAGCTTGTCCTTCTCGACTTCGCCGAGCATTTGCCCCACGACAACCGGCCTCGGCAAGCCGAATGTCACCTCGATATGACCTCCGCAGAGAGACACTCCCAGCTCCTCGCACCCCAGCCTGATGTCGTGAAATATCCGGTCCGCGAGGGCGGGAGAGGTTTTCCCCTCCGGCAGCAAGACCGTGGCAAGAAACCACATCGGCCGCGCGCCCATCACCGCGACATCGTTCGCGTTGATGTTGACAGCGTACCAGCCGATTCTCTCGGCTGTGAAAGTGATGGGGTCAGTTTTGGCGACGAGGTATTTCTCGCCGAAATCGAGCACGGCGGCGTCCTCGCCAATCCTCGGCCCCACAATGACCCTCGGATCGAGCGTCTTCACCGACGCGAGCAGCGATTCGAGATGCTCCATGCTCAGTTTTCCGACGGGTAGGTATCCCATATCTTCAAATGTCATTCCCAGTCATCTTTTCTTGTGGTCAGACCGGGTATCTTTCTTTTGACAGGATAACAGGATAGACTGGATGTTGTAAATCCTGTTCATCCTGTCAAAAAAGCCCTTTCCCCCTCCTCTTCTCTCTCCTTGGCGATGACGGTCTTGACTTTCTCCACGACGGTCGGCGCACTGAACGGCCGGGTTTCGGGAAAGGAGCATCCTGCGCCGAAGATTTCCTTGCCCTCGCCAGAGGCTTCCGTATATAGTACCGCAAGATTCTTTCCTTGTCAGGTGGCGAAAAGCGGAATGGCAGATTTTCTCCAACAATCGCATGAGCGGGTTTTGGTCTGCGACGGAGCGATGGGGACGCTTCTGTTTGACAGAGGCGTGCCTCTCACCGCCTGCTGCGAAAGGATGAACCTCGACAACCCGGACCTCGTCAGGTCCATCCATGCAGATTACGTGGCGGCGGGTGCGGACATCATCGAGACGAACACCTTCGGCGCCAACGAGACGGAGCTTGCAAGGTACGGCGAGGAAGATAAGGTCGAGGAAATAAATCAAGCCGGGGCTCGCCTGGCAAAGGAAGTCGCCGGAGACAAAGCCTTTGTCGCCGGAGCCGTCGGGCCGCTCGGGCCGGGTTCCGATCCTTCACAGTTTCTCTCCCTTGCAGACAGGTTTTCCATCTACAAGCGGCAAATTTCTGCGCTTTACGACGCCGGCGTGGACATTATCCTTCTCGAGACAATCTCCAGCCTGCAGGACCTTCGCGCGGGGCTGAAGGCGGCAAGGTCTGTGACGGCCCTCCCTGTGATATGCCAGATGGCCTACCTCAAAGATCGCCGCACTCGCATGGGGATTTCCCCCGCGCAATCTCTTGCGGTCTGTCTTGAAAACTCCGTTGACGTGGTTGGTCACAACTGCGGGTGTGGGCCGTTCGACAGCCTGGCAATTCTGGAAGAGCTCGCGGCTTTGACAGACCTGCCGATTTCAGTCCAGCCGAACGCCGGACTTCCCCGCTTCTTCGGGGGAAGGACCGTTCACCTCTCCGATCCCGCGTATTTCGCCGAGCTCTGCGAGGAATTCATCAGTGCCGGCGCCAACATCGTCGGCGGCTGCTGCGGGACAACTCCCGAATACACAAAAGCCATCGCGGAGCGAGTCAGGGGGCTTTCGCCAACGAGAAGGCAGGTCGCTGTGGAAGCGAAAGTCTCGCAGGTGGCGCGTCCCCGTCCAGACGGGGCTCGTTTCGCCAAAAACCCGATCGCTCAGAAGCTGGGAGAAAAGTTTTTCGTCTCAGTGGAGGTTTCTCCCCCGGCCGGAACCGGCTATTCGTCCCTGCTGGCGGGCATTGATTCCCTCAAGAGGAACGGGGCTGACGCCATAAACGTCCCGGACAATCCGATGGCAAGCCCCCGAATGAACCCCGTGTCGTTCGCGCATCTGATAAAGGAGCGAGTCGGGCTGAGTGTCATTTTGCACCTGACCTGCCGCGACCGAAACATCCTTGGCCTTCAATCGGAGCTCCTGGGTGCTGCGGCGCTCGACGTGGACGCCATCTTAGCTCTGACGGGCGACCCCTCTCCGGCGGGCCCCTTCCCTCGCGCCACTTCTGTCTTCGACGTGAACTCGGAGGGCCTCATAGAGATCATCGCCAGGATGAACCGTGGCGAGGACATCGCCGCCAAGCAGTTAGGCTCCCCGACCGATTTCCTGATAGGAGCTGCGGCGAATCCGACAGCCGACGACCTCCCCAGGGAAATGGGCAAACTGAAAAGGAAAGCCGCCGCAGGGGCGAATTTCATTCAGACACAGCCCATCTATGATGTGGACGCGCTCGGGTCCTTTCTGGAACTGACGAAAGAGCTGGGCGTGCCGGTCATTGCGGGGTTGATGCCGGTTCGCAGCAAGAAAATGGCACATTATCTGCACTACGAAGTTCCGGGCATTTCTCTGCCGGAATCGCTCCTCCAGAAAATGGAGAAAGCCGCGAGCCGCGAGGAAGAGAGGGAGGTCGGCCTTGCCGTCGCGGCGGGACTCCTTGAGAAGTTGGTATCTACCGTTGATGGTGTGTGTATCATGCCGATGCAAAATTTCAGCGCTGCCCTGACACTACTGTCCGGGTTGAGGGTAAAGGGCATCGAGAAAGGCGGGCGAACACATGGGCAGTAAGCTCACTCGAACCGTTTTTGTTTGCTACATGGTATTGCTGGCGTGCGCGGTTATCATTTCCTCGTGCGTGGGGACAACACGACCTTCCGAGAATCCTCCAACCCACATCGTTCAGAAAGGCGAGACCGTCTGGTCCATCGCGAAAAAGTACGGTGTCAAGCCGGAGGAGGTCATCGCCCTCAACAAGCTCGAGGAGCCCGATAAGGTTTCCCCCGGACAACAGCTAATCATTCCTCGGGCGGGGACTTCCGTTTCAAGCGCAAAAACACGACTTCCAGCGTCGAGGGTAAAGCACATCGTTCAGAAGGGGGAGACCGTTTGGTCCATCGCCAGAAAGTATGGCGTCAAGCCCGAGGAGATTATCAGGGCCAACAACCTCAAGAAGCCCGACCAGATTTCCCCCGGACAAGGGTTAATCATTCCGGGCGTGGTGACTGCCGAAGCGCGCCGGCTGAAGATAGCTTCCCTGTGCCGTCTCCCGAGGGGAGTCCGCCCACGGAAATGGCGGTACATCATCATTCATCACAGCGGCACGCGTGTCGGGAACGCTGCCATCTTCGGCCGCCACCACAAAAGGCTCGGCATGAAGAACGGACTTGCTTACCACTTTGTCATCGGCAACGGGACACGCTCCGGCGACGGCGAAGTCGAAGTGGGAGGACGCTGGACGAAGCAGTTGCAGGGCGGGCATGTCCGCAGTTGGAAGATGAACGAGATAGCGATCGGGATATGCCTCGTCGGAGACTTCGAGAAAACTTATCCCACAAGGAAGCAAATGGACAGCCTGGTCTCTCTGGTGAGGTATTTGGTGAGAGAATGCAAGGTCCCAAAGTCGAGGGTCGTTGGGCACAGGGATGTCAACAGCACCGACTGCCCGGGGAAGAATTTCTCGCTCACGCTTTTCAGAAAGAAGCTCTAAGCCCTAAGCACCGAAAAAAGCCCCGGAGGCGGAAAGCAGCCTCCATCGGCGCCGAGAAACAGGAAAGAAACAAGACGTTGCGGGAGAAAAACTATGGCAAATGGCGCAGTAAGGATTGGCATAGCAGGGCTGGGGATAGGCAGATACCACCTCGAGTGTTTCAGCAAGAACGAAAAGGCGAAGGTTGTGGCGCTTGCGGACCCTGACCAGCCTCTGGCGAAGAACTTTGCGCAGAAATACGATGTCGCCAGGGTTTACGAAGACTATTCGCAGCTCACAACCGATGCCGATGTTGACGCAGTCGTGGTCGCTCTTCCCAACTTTTTGCACCACACCGCAAGCATCGCGGCAATGAGGGCGGGCAAGCACGTGCTTTGCGAAAAGCCGATGGCGATTTCGGCCGCGGCTGCCGAGGAAATGACCAAGACCGCCGCAGAAACCGGCTGCAAGCTGATGGTCGCCTTCAGCGGCCGTTTCAAGGACGAAGCGCGGTTCCTCAAGAGAGCCGTTGACGACGGGCAATTCGGGGACATCTACTACGCCAAGGCCGTGGCGCTCCGCCGGAGAGGGACGCCGCAGATTGACTTTCCTCCGACGGGCGACCTCGGGAGAGGACACTGGTTTGTCGAGAAAGATAAGGCAGGTTCCGGAGCCCTTTTCGACATCGGCGTCCACGTCCTCGACTCTGTCCTGTGGTTCATGGGCTACCCAAGAGCTGTCAGTGTGTCCGGTTCCGCCTACGACCTCATCAATCAGAACCGTTTCCCCAAAGGCGAGTTCTCCGTGGAGGATATGGCGATAGGCTTCATCCGCCTCGAGAACGGGGCGACTGTGACAGTGGAATCGAGTTGGGCCGCCAACAACGAGGAGCTGTGGCAGATGAAGCTCTTTGGGACGAAGGGGGGAGCGAAGACCGCTCCCTTGACCATCTACACGGAAAGCCACGGGAAGCTCGTTGACATCACCCCGCCGCCGGAGGCCCTCGGCAAGGGATGGGGGTATCAAGAGGAGGATGACTATTTCGCGGAATGCCTCGCAGCGGATCGCCCAATCGAGATTGGCACCGCGGAAGAGGGCCTGGAAATCACACGAATTCTCTCCGCTCTGCTGCGATCGGCGGCCGAAGGCAGAGAGCTGAAAAGAGAAGAGTGGGGCTGAAGGGTGACAAACGCGGGCAAGTCCCGGAGAGACTTCAGGTAGTTGGTCCCGCAGGGGAAAGAAAGGGTCGCTTCGAGCGTCGGACAATTCTGCTCTGCCCGGGCCGACGGGTGCCTTGCGCCCGCGGATTACCATGGCCCAACTCACGACGGCTCAGACTTCGTGTTTCGGGAAGAGTTCTTCATTTTCCGTCCGGGCGATGATGGCGGCGCCGACGGAATCTCCCCAGACGTTGACCGCTGTGCGGCACATGTCGAGCAGCCTGTCCACGGCAAGAATTAGACCGACTCCTTCGATTGGCAATCCAACAGCCGTCAACACCATTATCATGGTCACGGTCCCCGCGCTGGGGATGCCCGCCGCTCCGACGGCGGCGAGAGTCGCGGTAAGAAAAATTATGACCTGCTGGCCGAGCCCCATCGGTATCCCATAGACCTGAGCAATGAAGATGGCGGCTACCGCCTCGTAGAGCGCTGTGCCATCCATGTTTATCGTGGCGCCGATGGGGAGGACAAAGCCGGACGTTCTTCTGGAAACTCCCATGTCCTCGGCGCATCTCATCGTGATAGGAAGGGTCGCGCTGCTGCTGGCGGAACTGAAAGCGGTCAGCAGCGCGGTCTTCATACCGCTGGCGTATTTCCAAACCGGCGCCTTGCCGAAGAGCTTCAGCAGGGAAGGCAAGACCAGTATCGAGTGAATCGCCAGCCCCGCCAGCACCGTCAGCGAATAAAACAATAGAGAGCGCAGAATGCGCAGACCGCCGGCAGCGACGGCGTTGGCCATGAGGGCGAAGACGCCAAAAGGAGCGATTTTCATCACCAACCCCGTCAGCTTGTACATCGCTTCGTTGACCCCGTCGAAGAAACGGATGACAGGGGCGCCTTTCTCGCCCAGTGTCGCGAGAACGCCGCCAAAAAGCACCCCGAAGAAAACAATTCCCAAGACCTTGAGATTGGCCAGAGCATCGAAGGGGTTTCTCAGGCACTCTCGGATGAGGTTGAGAAAGAAGTCGTAGAAGGTCGTCGCGCGTTGGGCAGCTTCGGCGAGCTTTTGCGGTTCCTGAGCGCTACCATAGGCTTTCATCAGCTCTGGCCTGAGGTTCTCGCTGCCCGGGTGGATGGCGTTGACCAGAAATAGTCCGATGATGACCGATATGAACGTGGTCGTGAAGAAGTAGAGGAGCGTTTTGCCGCCGAGCTTTCCGAGTCTGGCAGGGTTACCGACGCCGGAAATGCCCACGACGATGGAGGCGAAAACGAGGGGCGCCATTATCATCATCAGCGCCCGCATGAAAATCACGCCCATGAACTCGAAGTAGCTCGCCGCTTCACCGAGGATGAAGCCCGCCACCACCCCGAGAATCAGGGCTATGACAATCTGCCAGTGCAAACGCAAACGCACACTTCCTCCAAAACACCCACTACTTCAGTTCAATGCGATAGAATTTCATTCGCCCAAAAGGTACGCTGCCTGTCCAGCGAGTCGTGTCGCCCTGAGACGGTACCGTCTCTTCCTCCAGCCACCCGCCCGCGAGCAGGTCGGCACACGACGAGATGACGTAGGTCTCATCCGGGCGGCTGTTCCAGGTAAGTCCAGCCCCGCCACCGGCGGCCGGCGTGAGAGCGACGATTTTGAACGGCCAGGAGCCGTACTCGTAGGCCCCTATGTCAACCGTGTGAGATAAGCCGCCGTAAAATATTCGGGGATTGCCGTCCATGTCAACCGCCTGCGACATCCAGTCCTCGTTCGCGCCGGTGTCAGTGCAGGGGGAGCCTTCCGAAAGACGGTAATTATTGTCCTCGTACGTTGCGGGGTTGTTGTCGGGGCCGTCCGCGTCGGCGAACTTCGGGTCTTCGGCGGTATTCCCTTCACCGCCTCCCGTCCAATCCTGGATACACGAATATGTGGGATCGCTGGACTTTGAAACCTGCGGGCTGCCTTTCGACGCGGTATTCCCCCAGATGACGCTGTTGCTGATGGTTCCTCGCCAGTAGCCGAGACCTCCGCCCCATTGGGACGAGTTGCCTACGATGGTGCAGTTCATAAACACGCCGTCGGAATTCGAGGCCCCACCGCCGTTATTGCCCGCCGAGTTGCCGGCGATTAGGTTGTTCCTGATGATGCCGTTGCACAAACAAAGCCCCCCGCCAATGCCCAGCATCGCCGTTGCCGAGTTGGCGATGATGATGTTGTTCTCTATCACGCCGTCGCACATGGAGAGTCCGCCACCCTCCTGTTGGGCGGAGTTACCAGAGATGGTGTTGTACCGAACAAGGTCATCGCAGCCGCGGAGTCCGCCGCCGTGCTGGCCAGCGGAATTGCCGGTTATGACGTTGTACTCGACCGGGCAGTCGCATCCGATCAGTCCGCCTCCGTCCAGACCGGCCGAATTCCCCGAAATGGTGTTGTTCTGGATCGTGCCGCTGCAATAGCGCACACCGCCACCGTAGCCTGTGGCTGTGTTGCTGGAGATGATGTTGCCGCGAATTGTGCCGTGACAATCCTGGAGTCCGGCACCTCCGCTGGCGGAGTTTTCGGAAATCGTGTTGCTCTCAATGATGGCAGGCCGGACTCCCCAGCCGCAATTGGATAGCGCCCCGCCATAGTCTTGTACGGCAGAGTTCCCGGTGATTATGTTGTTCCTGATTGTGGCATTGCACCCGTAGAGGCCACCGCCCTCGTCCGCTGAATTGCCGGAGATGGTGTTGTTCCGAATAATGCCATCGCAGCGGGCGATTCCCCCGCCGTCCTCCATTTCCGCAACATTGTCGGTGATGACGTTGTTTTCTATGGTCGCGCGGGTGCGAGCCGCGGCCCACCCCCCGCGGATTCCGGCTCCCGGCTCCATGTCGGTGTAGCCGTTTTGGATCGTGAAGCCCGACAACGTGCAGGACTCATCCTCGGTGCCGAGAAATCTCACGACCGAGGAGGCCTTGTCGCCGTCAATGATGGTACTTGCGACGACGGCGCCACTGAGGGGATCGGCGCTGGTGAGATGGATGCTTTTCCCTTTGAAGTGGATATTCTCCAGATAGGTTCCCTCGGCGACAATGACGGTATCCCACTCCGAGGCGACATTTATTCCCTCCTGAATGGTTTTGAACCCCTTCTGCCAGGAGGTGCCGTCCCCGGAAGCGGCGACCGAGTCGTCAACGTACCAGGTGACAAGGCGGGCGGGATTGCTCGCACGATGGTATTCCTGGAGGTTCGACTTTCCGTCTTTATCCGGATCGGCCGCTGCGGTCTGGGCGAGATTCCCAAAGAAGTGCAATTCCCAGTCATCTGGGAGAAGGTCCTTGTCCGTATCCTTTGAAGCCGAAGCCGCCTCGGGAGTGTTCCCGTAAGCTCCCATATTGATTCTGCCGCCGTTTGGCTGCGGTTCATTGGAGAAGCTGCACGAGGGATCCCCTGCATCAATACAAGGTGACCAGGTATGTAGATGATAGTCCCCGGCCAAAGGGTCAACGAAGTGCGGATAGACCGATATGTTCCCGACTCCCTCGCCATCCCAGTCCTGGATGCAGGAATAGGTCGTAGCCGGGGTGTCCCGCAACTGGGGGTAGTTGCGAGCGGTATTGCCCCATATGATGCAATTGCGAATTGGTCCTTGGCAATCCCACAGACCCCCTGCGGCAACAGATGAGGAGTTGTCACAGATGGTGTTGTTCTCGATTGGACCGTTGCATTTGTACAGCCCGCCACCGGCAGGACCGGCCGTGTTATTGCTGATCACGTTGTTGCGGATAGTTCCGTTGCAATCCGACAGCCCGCCACCGGCACCAGCCGAGTTGCCCGCGATCACGTTGTTCTGAATCGTGCCGCCGCAACTGTACAGGCCCCCGCCCTTCGCGCCAGCGTTTTCGGTGATTGCATTGTTTCGGATGGCGCCGTCGCAATAACATAGCCCACCGCCTAAGCTACCCACGTTGCCGGTGATCACATTGTTCTGTATGCTGGCGTGAGTGGGGCTTTCCTCGATGCCCCCGAAAATTCCTCCGCCGTATGGCCACTCGCCGTTTTGAATCGTGAAACCTGAAAGGACACAGGTTTCGTCCTCCGTGCCGGCGAACGTGACAACCGCGCCGGCCGCGTTGCCGTCAATGATTGTGTTGGCGACGACGCCGGGATCAGTGGGATCGCTGCCGCGAAGCACAATGTTCTTGCCGTTGATCTGGACGTTCTCGACGTAGGTTCCTTGGGCGACGATGACTGTGTCGCCGTTCGATGCCGCGTCAATTCCTTCCTGGACCATCTTGAACGCGCTCGCCCACGATTGTCCGTTGCCGGACGAAGAAACCGAGTCGTCCACGTACCAGGTGGCCCCGAAGCCTGAAGCGCAGGCCAAAAGAAGGGCCACAACGATCGTTGTTGCCGGGGGCAATGTCTTTCTGATAAGCCAGTCCTCCCCATGGGTTCCTGTTACTTCAATTCCACGCGATGGAACTTCGTCTCGCCGGTGGCCGCCGGCCCGGTCCAGATAGTCTCGGAGCCCTGAGACCCGACGGTTTCGACCTCAGTCCATGCTCCTGCCGGAAGGTCAACGCACGACCAGATGACGTAGGTATCGCCGGGGCGGCTGTTCCATTTTAGGTGAACATTGCCGCCTGCTTCGGAGACCTTGATGATGCTGAAGGGCCAGGAACCGAGCTCATAGGGGCCCATGTCCACGGTGTGGGCAGCCTTGCCGTAGAAAACCCTGGGATTGCGGTCCAGGTCAGGCACCTGCAACATCCAGTCTGCGTTCATGCCCTTGTCAACGCAGGGGGAATCGGCGCGGAGGCGATAATCGTTGTCCTGGTAAGTGCTCGGGTCGTCGTCCGGTCCATCAGCGTCCACGAAACCCGGGTCTTCGTTTGTATTGCCTTCACCGCCGCCGCCGTCCCAATCCTGGACACAGCAATAGGTCATGTACCAGGCGCCGTAGAACTGCGGGAAGTCGGTAGCGGTATTTCCCCAGAGAATGCAGTTGACGATCTTCGGCGTGCAGTCCAGAAGGCCTCCCGCGAAACCAGCGGAATTGCCGACGATGGTGTTGTTTTCGATGGTGCCCTCACACATATAGAGGCCGCCGCCTTTCCAGCCACCGGAGTTGGCGACGATCAGATTGTTCCGGATGACGTCTTCGCAGAGCTGAAGCCCACCTCCCAGAAAAGCCGAGTTGCCGCTGATGACATTGTTCTGGATGGTCGCCCAGCACGACAAAAGCCCGCCGCCTCTGCCGACTTCGCCAGCGGAGTTGCCGCTGATGGTATTGCTCTGGAAGACACCGTTGCAGTCGCACAGCCCGCCTCCGTCGTAAGCGTTGTTGCCAGCGATTGTATTCCCGTCAATCAGCCCGTCGCAGCCGGCGATCCCGCCGCCGGACTCGCCGAAGTTCTCTGTGATCACGTTGTTCCGGATCGCAGCCCGGGCACGATTGGGCCAGGCTCCCGCGTAGATGCCACCGCCGGAGAGAGCGAAGCCGTTTTTGATGGTGAAGCCCGATACGACGCAGGATTCCGTCTCCGTGCCCATCAACCGGACAACGGAGCTCGAGCCGCCGCCATCGAGAACGGTTGAGTCAACTACGGAGGGATCATCCGGGTCAGAGCTGCGGAGGATGACGTTCGCTCCGCAGAACTGGAGATTCACGGAGTAGTCGCCCGGCGACACGACGATTTCGTCGCCGTCAAGGGCGAGGCAGAGAGCTTGTTGAATGGAAGGCATGTCGGCCGGGACATGGATCACTTGCGGCGGTGTCTTCGCTTTGGGGTTCGTGCCACGGAGGACTTCCAGGCCGTCGCGGAGACCGTCGCCGTCGGAATCATCACTGAATGCGTCCGTTCCTTGGGTCGGTTCGTCTGCATCGGAAAGGAGGTCGCCGTCGGAGTCCGGCGATGCACCATATTCGTAGCAGCCCATATCCACTCGGTCGCCGAACACGCGGCAGTTGCCGTCAGCGTCTCGCTGAGGCCAGGCGAACCAGTAATAGTCCAGCCCTTTATCCCTGCAAGGGGAGGTTGACTTGAGGCGGTAGTCGCCGGAGGCTTCGTTCACGAACAGTGGGTTCTCGGAGATGTTCCCCTCGCCGCCGCCCGTCCAGTCCTGAATGCAGGAATGGGATGGCGGGATTAAGCCGTCAATATCGTAAATCTGCCCGCCTCTGGCTGACGTGTTTCCCCAAATGATGCAGTTGTGGATGCCGGCGCATCCGGCGAGTCCACCGCCGTAGTCCTCAGCGGAATTGGCGACGACGGTGTTGTTCTGGATGATTCTGCCCTGACACCAGCCGAGACCGCCGCCCCACATGCCCTGGTTGCCGCGGATGATGTTGCTCTCAATAATGGCGCCCCGGCAGAAACCCAAACCGCCGCCGTAAGCGGCGGAGTTGCCCCTGATGGTATTGTTTTGCACCGTGGCGGCGCAATAAGCCAACCCACCTCCTCCGCCGTCTTCGCCGGGAGCGGAGTTTTCAGCGATGATGTTGCTGCGGATGGCGCCGTTGCAGTAGGCTAACCCGCCCCCCTGGTTATCTGCAAATTCGTCGCTGGCCGAAGCGGAGTTGCTGGTTATGCTGTTGTTCCGGATGATGCCGTCACAATAAGCCAGCCCGCCCCCGGCACTCTCCCAAAATTCCTCAGTGGCCGAAGCGGAGTTACCGCTTATGGTGTTGTTCTGGATGATGCCATCACAGAAGCACAGCCCGCCCCCGGCACTTCCATCATCTTCGCCAGGAAGCGAAGCGGAATTCCCTGTGATGACGTTGTTCTGGATTGTGGCGTGGGTGTGGATGTATTCCGCGCCACCGCAAATTCCTCCGCCATAAACAGCCATGCCATTCCGGATCGTGAACCCGGTCAGGACACAGGTCTCGTCCTCGGAGCCGCTAAAGGTGAGGACCGAGCCGGCCTCGTTCCCATCAATAATCGTCTTTTCCACGACGGCGGAATTGAGCGGATCCGTGCTTGCAAGGGTGATGTTTTTCCCTTTGAAGTTGATGTTCTCGACGTAAGTGCCTTCCGCGACGAGAATGGTGTCCCATTCAGAGGCCGCGTTGATTCCCTCCTGAATGGTCTTGAAGGCGCTTTGCCAAGAGGTTCCATCGCCGGAGCTGGGAACGGAGGCGTCAACATGTCGCATGACTAACCGAGCTGGATTTGCCCCCCGACGGTACTCGTCAGCGTTCACCTTGAGATCGTTGTCCGGGTCATCGTTTGGTCCCTGGAAAAGGTTGCTGAAAAAGTGCTTCTCCCAGTCGTCGGGGAGCCCATCACGATCGGTGTCGGGTGACCTGGAGGTCGCCTCAGACGTGTTTCCATAGGCGCCCATGTTGATACGCCCTCCATTGGGCTGAGGCTCATTTTGATATGCGGAGGCGGGATAGCCAGAATCAATACAGGGGGAGCAGGTCGCCAGATGGTAGTCGCCTTTGAGCGGGTTCACTAAATAAGGGAATGCGGCGATGTTCCCTTCCCCGCCTCCGGTCCAGTTCTGGATGCTGGAGAAAGTGGGGATGCTTCCGCCATCGATCTGCACTCCCCCTTCGCCGAGGTTCCCCCACACGATGCAACTGTGGATACTGCCGTCGCAATACGTCAACCCGGCGCCCGAGTTGTCGGCAATTGTGTTGTTGACGACCATGCCTCCGCAGCTCCAGAGACCGCCCGTCCCAGCGTTCCGGACAACGACGTTGTTCCGAACCACGCCATCGCAGTAGGAAAGACCGCCGTTTGTGTTGCCGGTCAGGACATTGTTCTCGATCAGACCGTCAAAGAAGACCACTCCTCCGCCGCTGTTGCCAGTGATGACGTTGTTGCGGAGCGTTGCCTGAGTGCGTGCCCCGTAGTTTCCCCCGGAGACCCCGGCACCCCTGGAACCGGTCCCATTGCGGATCGTGAAGCCGGAAAGGACGCAAGTCTCGTTCTCGGTGTTGGCGAAGGTCACGGCAGGCCCCGTCTGGTTGCCGTCAATGATGGTGTTGGCGACGACATCCGGGTTGAGGGGGTCGGTGCTGCGGAGAATGATATTCTTGCCATTGAACTGGATGTTCTCGACGTAGGTCCCCTGGGCGACGATGACGGTGTCGCCGTCTTTCGCGGCGTCAATGCCCTTCTGGATTGTTGCGAAAGGCTGGTCTTCAGTCCCCGGATTGCTGTCCCGCCCCAGCGGCGGGGGCGCCACGTACCACGTTTCTGACCTGACGGTCTGGCAGAAAGAAACCAAGAGCGCAGTAATAATGATGCCTATGGCTTTCGTCATTTTGCGTACACCCTGGATTGCGGTCTTTGTTCTTGCCGCTCCCGCTGGCGAAAACGCTGGAGCGATTCTTGCGACTGGACTACTACACGGGCCGAATTGTACCGTATTCACGCGGAAAAGTCTCCGGAAGATATTTCCGGCATTGGCGCGTGAATGGCCTTTTTGTGCACAGAAAGTTGCATTTTTTCGAGCGCAACCCGCTGCGAAAGAGGGGGAAGCGCTATGGGCCTTTAACCCCGAAAACGGTCTAAAATTCCAGTATTTTCCAGTATTCTCTCGTCGAGAGGGCATACTGGAATGCTCTTTGGATTGCAGCGCTTGGTCCAGTATGTGAAAGATCGAACCTTAGCCGCAGAGAACGCAGGAACCGCGGAGGCATGGCGCGATTGGTTGCGAGCGCGGCATGAAGTACTGCGATTCTCTCCATCGTTGGCATGATTATGACACATTTGTTGTCATTTGTCAAAGAAAAAGGGCATTGCCTGATGGTTTGTCAAAGAGAAGAGTATTGTAACGCAAAGGCGCAAAGGCGCAGAGGGGGTGGGAGAAAGAGATATCGCGGAGGCGCGGAGAGGAAAAGGGATAGAGAATCGGGAGAAGAGGATCAGCGTGAGGAACGCAGAGGCGATACAGAAAAAACGACAGCAGAGGGGAAGGTCGCGGACGGCGCAGGGAAAGCGTCCGGGCGGAACGTCGCCGCGGCCGTGGCGGCGGGGGATTACTTGACGGTTTTGAGGTAAAGCTCCTTGAGTTGGCGGTCGCTGACGGAAGAAGGTGAGCCGGTCATGAGGTCGCTTGCCTTCTGGGTCTTGGGGAAGGCGATGACGTCGCGGATGCTGTCGGCGCCGCACATGATTCTGATGATTCGGTCGAGTCCGGGGGCGATTCCCGCATGGGGAGGGGTGCCGTACTGAAGGGCGTCGGTGAAGAACCCGAATCTGTCGTTGATTTCCTCCTCGGTGAGATTGAGCAGGCGAAAGACCTTCTTCTGGATTTCGGCATTGTGAATTCGGACGCTGCCGCTGCCGACCTCTACGCCGTTGAGGACGAGGTCGTAGGAGGCGGAGCGAACATTCAGAGGGTCGGTGTCGAGGAGGGCGAGGTCCTCTTCCGCGGGCGAGGTGAAGGGATGGTGCTCGCTTTCGAATCGCTGTTCTTCTTCGTTGTAGGAGAAGAGAGGGAAGTCCACGACCCAGAGCAAGGAGAACTGCCCATCGGGAATAAGTCCCTCCTCGGCGGCGACTTTGGTGCGAACGGCGCCGAGCGACTCGTTGACTTTTCGCTTCTGGCCGGCGGTTAGAATGAGCAGGTCGTCTTTCTCGGCCTCCAGCTCGCGAACGATGGTCTGGAGGACGGACGGCTGGAAGAACTTTGCGAGCGGGGAGGCGACGTCTCCTTCCCCAACCTTGATATAGGATAGTCCCTTGGCCCCGAAAGCGGAGGCGAAAGCCGCGAGGTCGTCAATGTTTTTTCGGGAGTAGCGGGCGCATCCGGGGAGGCGTATTGCCTTGACGACGCCGCCCTCCTCGATGACGGAGCGAAAAACTTTGTAGGCGGACTGGCGGGCGAGGTCGGACACGTCGTGGATGAGGAATCCGTAGCGGGTATCGGGCTTATCGGCGCCGTAGTTATCGAGGGCATCGGGGTAAGACATTCTGGGAAAGGGGGTCTCGATCTCGAGGCCGAGGCCGGCTTTGAAGCAAGCGCGCATCATTTCCTCCACGAGGCGGAAGACGTCGTCCTGCTCGGCAAAGCTCATTTCGATATCAATCTGGGTGAACTCGGGCTGCCTGTCGGCTCGGAGGTCCTCGTCGCGGAAACAGCGGCAAATCTGGAAGTACTTGTCTATGCCGGCGACCATGAGGAGCTGCTTGAGGAGTTGGGGAGACTGGGGGAGTGCGTAGAAGGAGCCCGGCTCGAGCCGGCTCGGGACGAGGTAATCTCTCGCTCCTTCGGGCGTGCTTTTGGTGAGGATGGGGGTTTCGACCTCGAGGAATCCCTCTTGCGACAGGTAGTTTCTGGCAGCGAGGACGACCTTGTGCCGAAGCGTAAGGTTGCTGAGCATGCGAGGCCGCCGGAGGTCGAGGTAACGATACCTGAGACGGATTTCTTCGTTGACGCGGACGTCATCGGCGATGGGAAAGGGCGGGGTTTTGGACTCGCTGAGGATTTCCAACCTGTTGACCTTGACCTCGATCTCGCCGGTGGGGAGCTTGGGGTTGACGGTGCCCTCGGGTCTCTCCGTAACGGCGCCCCAGGCGGAAATGACGAACTCCGGCCGGAGGCGTGCTCCGCTGGTGTGTGCTTCCGGGCTTAGCTGCGGGTTGAGGACTATCTGCGTGAGGCCGTATCTGTCCCTCAGATCAATGAAGAATACGCCGCCGTGGTCCCTTATGCGATGAACCCAGCCAGAGAGGCGAACTTCCTGTCCGAGGTGAGCTCTGTTGAGCTCTCCGCACGTGTGGCTTCTTTTCATACTCTTGCTTCTCCGAAAAAGATTTGGTCTGGGTCTGGGAAAGAACGCCTGTGTGTGTGCAAGTCTTGGGATTGTTCCTCCCTTCCTGAAAAAACCGAAAAAAGAACGAACCTGTCCGGCCAGTCGCAGATGCGCTCACGGATCGGCCGGGCAGGGTATGCTTTTGCCACCCGCTGGCAGTGGCTCGCCTTCGCAGGTTCTATGCGATGGCGGCTTTGGACGCATTACGGCCTCGAGGGCCTGAAACTCCGTCTGGACAAGCCCGGCGCCCGGCGGGCGCCCCCCGTGGGTGCTGTTTGGCCGTTAGCCGGATGAAACACACCGTAGGGAGCGGCGGATTGTCACTTCCGGGCGGCGTCGAGAAAATGGGGGACGGTCTCAGCAGGCGATTTTTGCGAGCTTCTCCTTCATGATTCTGCCGGGCTTGAAATCGGCTATCCATTTTGCCGGGATTTGCACCTGGACAGTGGGGTTGTTGGGATTTCGCCCGACCCTGGCTTTTCTTTTGACCGGCTTGAAAATGCCGAAGTTTCGCAGTTCGATTGTATTTCCGGCAGCGAGGCTGTCTATAATGGAATCGAGAACTCGCTGAACCACCTCTTTGACCTCGAGTTGAGTCAGCCCCGTCTCCCTGGCAATCTTAACTACTAATTCCCTTTTGGTCGTGGACTTCGACATGTCATTCCTCCTTTGGCGTTTGGATAGCGAAAAGAAAAACCAGCGGCAACGGACCAACTGTCCGAAACAAAAACTATCCTGATAAAAAGCCGGTCAAAAAAGTCAGCCTTTCCCCCATGCGAAACTTACCGCAGAACGATATAGAGCAGCAACGCCACCAGCCCGACGATGATGAGAACAACCGGGGCCAGGAGGAGTTTTTTCGCCTTGGCCTTCCCCGACCGAAAGGCTTGAAGCATCTCTTTTCTGTGCTGAAGCTTCCCCAGTAGGGAGTGAAGCTTCATAAAGGACTTATGCCAAAGAGCGTACAACTTGCGCACCTGGTACTCGGTCATGGTGATGACTGTCGGCAGAGAACTCGCCATCTTAACTAAGGTCTCAACCGATTCGTCATCACGTAGTTGCAGTTTGCGGAAGAGCGAGTCCCACTGCGATGGCAGAGCTTCTCTAAGCCGCTGAATTTTGCCCTCGTCTTCAGGGACAACCGTTTCGGACAGGATGGCGCTGTCGAAGATGTCGTGAAAATGTTTCAACATCTCCATACATCTTCCGACAAGGGCAATCTCCTCCTCGAGTTTAGGGTCGGTCATGAACGTAAGTTCCACTATAAGAGTGAAATCCATGCTAACAGCCCGTGCCCCGCTGGTCAAGAAAAAATTCCAAAAATTTTCACGCCGACGGTTTCGACGTGGACGTGACCCGATTAACGCAGGGTAGGGCTCGGAGGCGTTGCACGAGTTTCTCGTCGGAGGAGATGCGAAGGGGGCTTTCGATTTGGGCGATGATTGCTCGCCCGTTGTGACGGCAAAGAATCAGCCGGAGTGGGCTGGAACCGGGGAAACTGGACAAGATTTCCCGGAGTTCCAGGACGTTTTCTTCGGGGGCGTCGGCGTCAACGGTGATGGCCAGTAGGGGCGCGCCAGATTCATCGCGCGGCCCGGGCGGCGCGTGGAGGTCGCTGCCGGATTTCGCCGCGGTGTCCGGCGACAGACCACGGGGACCAGTCGCAGGGACGGCTTGGAGCGCGGTGGCATCTGCTTTTTCCAGAGGAAGAATATTGTCCGCTACGATCTTGGGGTTGACGTCCTTTTTATTGAGCCTCCCAACGACGACCACCGGCTCCTCCTCGATAAGCAGGGACGAGCATTTTCTGTAAGCCTCGGGGAAAACGAGGACTTCTATTGTACCCTCGACATCCTCAACAGTAAGGATGGACATTCTTTCCTGTGTCTTGCGCTTGACGGTGTTGCGAATGGTCACGATGACTCCCGCGAGCCGCACTCGCGAATTGGGAGACATTTGAGAAAGGTCTTCAATGGAGCAGCATTTGAGCTCCTTGATCTTCTCGACGTATTTGTCGAGGGGGTGCCCGGTGAGGTAGAAACCGAGGAGGTCTTTTTCGAACGCGAGAAGCTGCGCGAAGGGATATTCTTCGACGTCGGGCGGTTGGTAATACTGGGTCGCGGAGGTGTCGGACTCCCCGAGGAAATCGAGTAGGGATGTCTGCCCCTTCTGCTTGTCGAGCTGAGTTCTGCTGGCAAGATCGAGCGCCGGATCAAGCGCCTGGTAAAGCTGGGACCTTTTCCAGCCCGTACTGTCGAAGGCGCCGCACCTGATAAGGCTTTCCATAACCTTGCGGTTCACGACCCGCAGGTCCACCTCCCGGGCGAAATCGTAGATTGACTTGAACGGCCCATGCGCCGCTCGCCTCTCGAGGATGTGCTCAATAGCCCCTTTCCCCACGTTCTTGATGGCGGACAGTCCGAAGCGGATGCCTTCCTCGACGACATTGAATCTTCCCTCTGATTCGTTGATGTCGGGGGGAAGGATTTTGATTCCAAGCGACTCGCATTCACGAACGTACCGACTGATTCGGTCGGTATTACCTATCTCGTTTGAAAGAAGCGCCGCCATGTATTCGCGGAGGTAGTTGGCCTTGAGGAAAGCTGTCTGATAAACGACAAAGGCGTATGCGGCGCTGTGGCACTTGTTGAAACCGTAAAGGGAGAACTTCTGCATGGAATCGAAGACCTTCTCGGCGACATCCTTACTGACGCGGTTTTTCCGTGCGCCCTCGATGAAGTTCTCTCTCTGGGCTGCCATTTCGGCGGGGTTCTTCTTGCCCATACTTCGTCGGAGGACATCGCTATGGGCAAGGGAGAATCCGGCAAGGATGTTGGCGGACTTCATCACCTGCTCCTGATAAACGAAGATGCCGTAGGTCTCCTTCAGGATTGGCTCGAGGAGCGGATGTGCATAGTGGATGCGGCTTTTCTTCCGTTTGCGCGAGATGAAATCGGGGATCATCTGCATCGGACCGGGCCGGAAAAGGGCTATCATAGCGATGATGTCCTCAAAGCAGTCGGGCTTCAGCTTGCTGGCGAGGTCTCGCATCCCCGGACTCTCAAGCTGAAAGACACCAGTCGTTTGAGCTTCTTTTAGCAACCTGAAGGTTTTCCTGTCGTCGAGCGGTATTTTGGTCATCTCCAGCTCAACCCCGCGGCGCTGGCGAATCATTTTGACAGCCTCATCAATGACAGTCAGCGTCCTCAGCCCGAGGAAGTCCATCTTGAGAAGCCCGATTTCCGTGACCGGCTTCATCGAATATTGCGTGACGACCTCATCACTGCTGCCACGGCAAAGTGGAACGAAATTTGTCAGGGCCTCACTGGCTATGACGACACCGGCTGCGTGGGTGGAAGCGTTTCTCGCCAAGCCCTCCAATTGGAACGCGATTCGGAAGATTCTCTTCACCATCTCGTCCCGCTCATGGAGTCCTTTAAGGTCCGGTTGCGTGCGAAGGGCTTCCCGCAAAGACACGTTCGGCCCGTAAGGGATGAGGCGAGCGATCCTGTCCACCGGCCCGTAAGGGTAGCCCAGGGCCCGCCCGACGTCTCGCACGACCATCTTGGCGCCAAGGGTTCCGAAGGTGATGATCTGGGCGACGTTCGACTCACCATATTTCCGGACTACGTAGTCAATGACCTCACTTCTGCGGTTGTAACAGATGTCAATGTCAATGTCGGGGAAGCTCGGGCGCTCGGGATTGATGAATCTCTCGAATGGGAGGCCGTATCTCAAGGGGTCAATATCCGATATTCCGAGGAGATAGCACACTACGCTTCCCACCGCGGAACCCCGACCGGGCCCCACCGGAATGCCTTTTCCCCTCGCGTAATGAACGAAGTCCCAAACGATAAGGATGTAGCTCGTCAGCCCTTTGGAATCAATGACGCCGATCTCATAATCGAGCCGCTGGCGGATTTCCGGAGTTATCTCCCGGTATCTTCGCGGAAGACCTTGCTCGCAAAGGTGCGAGAGGTAGTCTTTCAAACTTCCGTCGTAGTCGGCGTGAAAGGTGGGATAGTGTTGGTGCTTGAAGTCGAGGCGGAGGTCGCACTTTTCGGCGACTTTCATCGTATTGGACAGCGCCTCGGGCGTCTCAGGGAAAGCCGCGGCCATTTCCTCCGGGCTCTTGAAGTAGAATTGGTCGGTGGCGAATTTCATTCGTTTGGTGTCGGCGACGGTGTTGCCGGTTTGAATGCACAACAGGACGTCGTGAGCCTCGGCGTCTTCCCTGGCAGTGTAATGGCAGTCGTTAGTGGCCACCAGCCGCACGTCGAATTCCCTCGCCATGTCTATCAGAACAGCGTTGACCTCCTGCTGTTCCTTAATCCCGTGATTGTGAAGCTCGAGATAAAAATCATCCCCGAATAGGTCGAGGTAAAAGCGGAGGGCCTCCCTCGCCTGGTCGGTCTCTCCTCTTAAGATACGATATGGGATCTCACCCTTCAGACACGCGGAGAGGGCGATGAGCCCTCCTCGGTGCTGCGAAAGAATCTCCCTGTCAATGCGTGGCTTGTAATAGAAACCCTCGAGGTGGGCTGCCGTGGCGAGCTTAATCAGGTTGCGGTAGCCCTCCTCATCCTTTGCCAGCAGAACAAGGTGGAAGCAGGCGTCTTTGACTCCGTGAGTTCTCTTCTCCTTCCGACTGCCGGGGGCGATGTATGCTTCCATGCCGATGATGGGCTTGACGCCAGCGGCACGAGCAGCCTTGTAGAAGTCAATCACGCCGTGCATATTGCCGTGGTCGGTGATAGCGACGGCGGGCATCCCCATCTCGGCTGCCGCCTTGACCATCTCCGGAATGCGGCATGCGCCGTCGAGAAGGCTGTACTCGGTGTGGTTGTGAAGATGTACAAAGTCCGTTCGACTCATGGCGCTCCTCTCGGAGGCGTATTTGTGCGGACAGGATAACCCCGCCTCCGGCGGGGGAGCGCATCGTGGCCATCCTGTTATCCCGTCGAAATTACCCAATCCGCAATCAATTCATTCCCATTCGATAGTGCTGGGGGGCTTGGAGCTTACATCGTAAACGACTCTGTTGATGCCTCTGACTTCGTTGATGATGCGGTTGGAGATTTTGGCCAGCAAATCGTAAGGGAGGCGAACCCAATCGGCAGTCATGAAATCCTCCGTGCTGACTGCCCGCATGGCGACGACATTCTCGTAGGTACGCTCGTCTCCCATGACTCCCACGGTCTTGACCGGAAGCAGCACGACGAACGCCTGGGCTATCTTCCCGTAATAGCCCGCCGCTTTGATCTCCTCTATGAACCTTACATCCGCCTCTCGCAGAAGAGCAAGCCTTTCCTTTGTGACCTCGCCGATAATCCTGACGGCAAGCCCGGGGCCGGGGAAAGGGTGTCGCCACACGACCTCCTGCGGCATGCCCATTTCTTCCCCGAGACGCCTGACCTCGTCTTTGAACAGATTTCTCAACGGCTCGATAAGCTCGAAGTTCAAGCGTTCGGGAAGCCCGCCGACGTTGTGATGGGTTTTTATGGTAGCGGAGGGGCCCCCTGTCGGGGAGCGGCTCTCGATGACGTCCGGATAGAGCGTGCCCTGGGCGAGAAAGCGGACGTTTTTCAGTCTGCGGGCGGCTCGCTCGAACGCCTTGATGAACTCCGCCCCGATGATTTTCCTCTTTTCCTCGGGGTCCCCCACGCTCTTCAGGGCGGACAAAAACTCTTCCTCCGCGTCCACATAGGTCAACTTTATTTCTTCCTGGCGGTCGAATCGCTGGCGGACTTCGTCCGCCTCGCCTTTTCTGAGGAGGCCGTTATTGACGAATATGCTGGTCAACTGGTCGCCGACCGCCTCGTGCAGCAATCGCGCCGCCACCGATGAGTCCACGCCGCCGCTGACGCCGAGGACGACCTTGTCGCTGCCGACGGCAGTGCGAATTTCCTCGACCGCTTGCCTCCGGAAGGAGCCCATGTTCCATTCTCCGAGGCAGCCGCATACGCGAAAAAGAAAGTTGCGGAGGATTTTTTTTCCGTGAAGGGTATGAACGACTTCGGGATGGAACTGGAGGCCGAAATGTTTCCCCCGCTCATCGGCCACAGCGGCGATTTCGCAGTTATCCGTCCGCCCGATGCTTCGATAGCCGGGGGGAAGAGCAACGACCTTATCGCCGTGGCTCATCCACACGGTTTGCCTGTCCTCCAGCCCCGAAAAGAGGGGACTTTCACTCTCCAGAATCTCCAATTCCGCCCGCCCGTATTCGCGTTTCCGTCCCCGTTCAACTTTTCCGCCGAGAAGCTCGCCCATCAACTGCAAGCCGTAGCATATTCCCAGGACGGGGATCTCGCCCTTGAGAATCGAGGGGTCGCACCTCGGCGAACCGGCGTCGCAGACGCTGGCGGGCCCGCCCGACAGGATGATGCCGCTCGGCGAGAGTTTTTCCAGCTCACCCGGAGAGATACTGTGGCGAACGATTTGGGAATAGACACCGTTTTCGCGTATTCGCCTCGCGATTAACTGGCTATACTGCGAGCCGAAATCGAGGACGACGATTTTTTGCAGAGGTTCCATTGCTCACCGAGGGATAGCATAAATGCCGCAAACCACTCTGAGGGCATAGTAGCAACGGTTACTCCGCGTGTAAACGGCTTTTTGGCGAGACGGTTGATTTTTCATTCCGCCCCGCTTTGGGCAGGCCGCTGCGAAGGCAAATCCGTAGGTGTGCAAATGACCCGGAGGCTCATTTTGTCGCAGATTCGGCGGAGCCTCGCCACTCCGGTTCCGAGGACCTGACAGTCGTGGGCGTCGGAACCGATGGTGACTTTTCGGCCGCCGAGGCGGCGGTAAAGCCGGACGACGTTGAGGGAGGGCCGGTAGTCTCGCGATTTCGCTACCAGGCCCTTGGTGCTGATTTCGAGGGCGGCGCCGCTGGCGATGATGGCGCTCAATGCTCTTTCGAGGGCCGGGCGCAGCCGCTCGCTGGAATGAAGGTAGGAGGCATCGCCGGTGAACTTTTTGACGTAGTCGAGGTGTCCGATTGCCCCGAAAAGCCCGCTCTCGGCGGACAGCCGCACTTCTTCCAGATAAGCGAGATATATCTGGTACAGGACTCCCTCCGCGACCATCTCGTCGGAAAGCATCCGCCCGTTCACGTAATGCACGGAACCGAGGGCGAGGTCGAAGTCCTTGTGAGCCAGCCACTCGCGGATTTCATGCTCGAGATGGCTCTGGTAATCAATCTCGATTCCTTTGAATATGGCGAGCTTTCCGGCATGGCGGCGGCGAGCCTCCTCAAATCGGGCACAATATTCCTCGTAGTCGAGGAAGCCGTATCCGGGGTCGGCGGGGTCGAAATCCATGTGCTCCGTGAAGCAGATGGCGTCGAGGCCGATTTCGCTCGCCTTGCGGCAGACCTCGTCAGTGGTGCAGTGTCCGTCGCAGGAGAGAGTTGTATGGATGTGAAAATCGAACATAGCCTGAGCCACCGCCGGGTGGGCTCCATTTCAGTGGCACGCGGGTCGGCTCTCATGTGTCTGTAACGAACCGTATGTTGGGGATGCGCCTATTACGCCCCTTCAGGGCTTTTGTATTTCATCACGTGCTATTTTCCCAGGGCGTTGCCCTGGGCTGCAATACTGCGCCCTTTCAGGGCTGAGGATTGGTTTCCGGTCGCCCTGTAAGGGCAGACTTAATAAAGCTCAGGGCAACGCCCTGAGACAAGGCCCCGGTTCGAGAATGATGAGCCCTGAAAGGGCGAGATATGTGGGTCACGACTCCAAAGATTCCTCGAGGTCAGTTCGAATAGCCCGGCGTTTTCTCCCTTTCCCAAAGGGCGGCCTGGAAGCCGGGTTAAGATTCCCGCCCGGCTGGGTCCAACGACAAGTCCGCCACTGAAATGTAACCACACCCCCACCGCCCACGCCGAGGGGAGGCCGCCGAAGCGAGCCTCCTACCGCGCCATTCCGACCCTCTGATAGTTCTGAAATATTTTTCCTTCGGTTTTGATGGCGGGGGCGATAATCAGCTCGGTCAACTGCATCTCCCTGATATTGCGGGCGCCGAGGCTTCCCATGGCAGTTTGAAGGGCGCCCATGAGGTTTTGTGAGCCGTCGTCGTGGACTGCGGGGCCGAAGAGAATTTGCTCCAGCGTTCCGGACGTGCCGACGTGGATTCTGGTGCCTCTGGGAAGATTGACGTGAGGCGTAGCCATTCCCCAATGGTATCCGTGCCCGGGGGCTTCCTCGGCCCTGGCAAACGCGGACCCCACCATGGCGGCATCCGCCCCACAGGCAAACGCTTTGCATATATCGCCGCCGACGCTCATACCTCCATCGGTAATGATAGGGATGTATTTTCCGTTCCGCTTCCAATAGAAATCTCTGGCTGCGGCACAATCGGCGGTGGCTGTGACCTGCGGCACGCCTATGCCGAGGACGCCCCTTGTGGTGCAGGCTGCCCCGGGGCCTATGCCGACGAGGAGCGCATCAACGCCGGTGTCCATGAGTTCAAGGGCCTGCTCGTAAGTTACGCAATTCCCGACGATGACGGGCACCTTCATCTGCCGGCAGAATTTCTCGAAATTGAGGGGCTCATACTCGGACGAGATATGCTTGGCTGTCGTGACGGTCGCCTGAACGACGAATATGTCCACGCCGGCCTCCTGGGCGATGGCGCCGAATCTCTCCGCCCTCTGCGGGATGCTCGAGACCGCCACCGGAACGTCCGCGGCTTTGATCTCCTCAATCCTCCTTCGAATGAGCTCTTCCTTGATGGGCTCGCGGTAAACGTTTTGAAGAAGCTCGGTGTCCTCGTCGGCGGAGGCGCTGGCTATTCTGTCCAGAACTTCCTCCGGATTGTCGTAGCGTGTCTGCACCCCTTCCAGGTTGAGGACGGCAAGCCCGCCGAGGCGCCCCATGGCGATGGCGAAGCGGGCGCCTACAACGCCATCCATCGCAGCCGCCAGGATGGGGACCTTGAACGTAAGATCATCTATCTGCCAGCTCGTATCAACCTCGGCTGGATTGATTGTGACGGTTCCGGGCACAAGGGCTATTTCGTCGAAGCCGTAGCAGCGTCTGGCCTTGCGGCCTCTTCCTACCCACATTCCCATATTATGCTTCCCCCTTTCTGCAAAAAGTTTGAAAACGAGATTATTTCGATGGGATAACAGGATTGGCCCGATCTTCTAAATCCTGTTCGTCCTGTCAAAGGAACTCTCTCAGTTCTCCATTCATTTCTGTTCGGGCCTGGTTGCGAAGGCCTGGTTCTTGACCCCGGCGTCTTTAGCCATGAGCATAACCCTCACCACGTCGCCGTGAGGAACATGGTTCGCTGCTTTTATAATCAATCGGGCGTTCAGATGTTCCGAAGCCGCTTGCGTCAATCTGTTCTTCAGCTCCGTGAGGACGACAGCGCTATCGTTGTAAAGATAGAGGCCCTCCTCGGTGATTGTGACAACCAGGTCGCTCTTTTTGAGGCTCTCGCTGGAGCTATACTCCGGCAGGTCCACCTTAACACCCGGACTGAACACGAAAGAGGAGGATAACATGAAGAATATCAGGAGTAAAAGGACGACGTCTATCAGTGGGGTCATGTCCAGAAGCCCTCTGGCTATGGTGAGATTCCTCCTAAACCTCATTGGCGTCCCCTCCGCTGGTCAGGAGGTCCACAACCTCCGTGGCGCTCTTCTCCATATCGAGGACGAGGGCGCCGACGCGGCTGACCAGATAGTTGTAGGCGACGTAAGCAGGAATCGCTACGCAAAGACCCGCCGCCGTGGTGATGAGGGCCTCCCAAATGCCGCCGGCGAGGTCCGTGGCGTTGACTCTTCCGCTCTGCCTCTGAATTTCCTGAAAGGCGCCTATCATGCCCAGCACGGTCCCCAATAGACCGAGGAGGGGCGAGATGTGCGCGACCGTCGCCAGAACGTTGAGGTTTTTCTCGAGTCGGGGGATCTCGTGAAGCGCGGCATCTCCAATCGTCTCCTTGATTTCTTCTCTGGGGCGGTCGTGCTTGAGAATGCCCGCCTCTACGATGTGCGCCACGGGCCCCGGCGTATTGTCGCAAATGGATACCGCCTCGGCGATTTCTTTCTTTCTCAAAACATCGCGAATGCCCGAAATGAACTCGTTGGCGTCAATTTGAGCTCGGTGGTAGTGGTACAGCCGCTCTATGAGAATCGCCACGAAAAGAATGGAACACAGCAGGATTGGGTACATCAACGGCCCGCCCATTTCTATAATCCTGAACATGAAGCTTTCCTTTGCTGATGCCGCTTGATGCCAAACAGGACAGGCGCCTTGTCGAGGGACTGAATGGCTCTTTCGGCTTTCGACAGAATTATGGCGAGAATCTTCCTCTTACGATTCGCTTTCGGGAGATGGCTTCCACGCCGTAGCATCCCTCGCCTTGCCGTATTGTTGCCATCGGACGGAAGAGTGTCAATAGCTTTTTGGGAGAGGCCGGCTCGCGCGAATGGATTCAATCGTCCGGCGCGGATTGTGCGAGCTTGAGAAGCACGGGGGCTTTCATTCAACGTGCAAGGCCACAAGGGACGGGGTGTCTCCTTGTTGGATGATGAGGGGCGTTGTTGGCGGGATTCCCATTGCGACAGCCGTACAAGTTCGATCCACCTGCCACGCCAATGGGGTCCCTTTGGGTGAAGCGGCCGGGTTCGGGATCGTACGACCTCGCTTGTCGGCCTGCTTGGTGGACAACTTGAACCCGTTTGACAAAGAGCCCGCTTCGGTAAGGAGGTTGCCGAAGGAGTCGTACTCGTAGATGGCGACCTCTTTCCCGTCGCCGTCCGTGACGGAAGTTACATTACCATTTCCGTCGTAATGATAGTAGTAGAAATTGCTCCCGTCCTTGCAGTACAGAATCCCTCCGGCGGCGGTCAACCCGAGGCTGCATGGTTTTCAGCAGGCTGTGGCTCCCCAATGGGAAGCGATGCCTTGGGGAGTCGCCGAGTCGAGGGGAATATAATCGTACCCCGTCCTCTTGGAGTTGTTAGGAGCACAGGTTATCTTCCGGACCTCCTTGAGGGCGCTGTACGCGTATCTGATCTGTCGCGCGCTGCCGAGGTTGTAGCCGAGGACGTCCCCGGACCCTCGCTGGCGTTACGGTTTTGGAGCGCCAACAGGCCAACAGACAGCGTTGAGAGTCCGGCCCATCGCACCCAGGTTACTGGCTTCGTTTTCCCAGAGACTTGGAGGAACGCACACGATAGTTGCCGACAAAGAAGATCCTGTCTTGCCCAGCCAAAAAATCGATGAGAAAAGTGTGCCTCTCACTTTCCGCCACGAAGATGGGTTCCTCGATGTCGTAAGGGATCATCGCCCAATAACGCGCCAACTCCGGTCCGGTAGGCCGCCTGACCCTAAACTTCTCCTTCGCTGAAATGGTTTTCACTAGCGCTTTCCAGAACGCTGAGATTTCCTCGGCCCCCTGGAAGAACTTCCCCTCCACGAGTGTCTCCTTACGAACGCCCCCCTTAGTTGGGATTGGGACTCGTATGATCCATTGCCCTTTTGTGATAGCTTTCATGTCGGGGAAGCTCCTGAGTTCGCGCCATAGAAGGGGTCCGCAGAACACCATCTTCTCGGCGAAGATCTCCCCGGGCACTTGCGCCTTCTGTGGGCCATAAAACAGCTTCAGCAAACTGGCCCTCGCCCTGTCGTTCACTTGCTTGGAAGCCTTCTTGTATCTAACACCTTCGGGGACCACGGCTCTCTCAGGAGCAAGACTCATCAGTGGAAGGACTAATGACATAAGCGAGAACGCGACATAAAGGCGTAGCTGCATTTCATACCTCCTTAAGCGAGAGTGGAAATACCCTGTCCTCGCGTACGGTTTTGGACGGACTGTTGGAGGAACCGACGATTGCTCCATGTCGGCCGTGACCAATTCTTGGGCTCTCGGACGCGAAAGGACCGCCCGACACTGAAAGAGGCTTTCCCATGGCCCCCTCGCCCAAAACGTTTCCTCCAGTCTCGCAGAAAATGATGGGGCAAATAATAGATCAAGTCCGGCCCTTCCTCGAGCTGCCTTTGCACGGCCACCTGATCAAAGTACCATCCCCGGTCTGAATCAAGCAACACCCACCCCTTGTAGAGAGGGCCATTCTGCATCTGGATTTTGAAGGTCCCTATCACCGTCATGTGCACCTGTCTTCCCAAGATCGCATGGCGAAACCCGTCGAAGAACCGGCCCAGTTCCTCGGGACGGGAGAGGGTCACTTCCTGCACCTTATCAGAACCCGGACGCCAGGCATGCAGGATGACCTTCCGAGCCTTTTCTAAGCCCTATTCGCTCACGAGGTCGAACACTTCCTGTCTCGCGCGGCGGCAACCCATGATACCGCGAGTGCCCGAAGCGACAGGGAACGCTGCAATTACCGCTCGGGTCACAATGCGCGCCATGCCGGCCCTCCTTTCCCTTTCGGCTGGACCGCGTACCAGTCCCCCCTTCCGTTGTCCCGGCCGCCAGCAAAGGTAGCGCTAGTCTAACGCACCACTCTGCGGTCCAGGAGATTGGCTGCTCTCTTGAGATTCCGCAGGTCGTTCGGGCTTGCAGCCTGCGTCCAGCCGTGGAGGACGATAGTCGCATCCCCGGCCGTTGGCATTTGTGTCGCCGTCACTGTGCTCGCGTCCAGAGAGTTAAGGGTGAAGTTAGTGGGCCCCTCAAAGTCTACCCAGAACCCCGATAAGCTCCCAGTAGAGCCCAAAAAAGGCCACGTTCGGAGGGATGCCGAGGGGCAAGTGCATCAACTATCCTGCCTCCTTCCGCCGGGTCGCCGTGACTTAGGCAGGGCCAACGTTGCCAACACAACGAATAGGAGGCCTACGCCTGCTGCTATCGCAGTTGCAAGCTGGATACCTGGCTCGCCCTCGGACAGGAAGCTGATGGCCGCAATGATGGCTGACCAGATTAAAGCAGAGCGGCGCATTCTCCGTATGTCCCCTCGCGAGACCTCTCGCCCCTGGCTAGTATCAGGTCTTCTGGTGGCGCGCACCTCAGCGACAATGCCCATAAGCGATGCGAAGCCTATCGAAACCAACGCCAAAAGGGAAAACGCTAAGAAAACAACGCGTGGCAGGTACTCGAAGACACATACAACAGCAGCTAGGAACGCAACCGACAGCCACCCGATCCGTGCGTATCCACGCGATGGACTCTTATGCCCATGGCGATCTCCAGTCGACCCTCCGTCCCTCCGAAAAGCAACCCTCACAAAACCACCTCAACTAGCCCATCGACCAGCGTCTCTACACATACTGCGCGCCGCAGCCAACCGCTGTTTCCCCCGCGGACGCGGAGAATGCGGCCACAAGGCACATCCCATTCAGCAGACTGGCGGCAGGGAAGTCCGCGTGCATATGGCCTGCGCTGCAACGACTATAAGTCCCGCAGGGGCCCAACTCTGGCACGTTTCAGCGTCTGCTATTCCACGGGGACCGCTTCCAGTTCTCAAATCCCTTGTACACCATATACACTCCCACGCCTGTCGTTACTGCGCCCCGTACTATCGCGTAAGCCCCCACGATTCTGCTCCCGGGAATGGGACTTCGCATGATAGAGATGCCCGTCTTCATCGTCTGTACGCCATTATACGCAATGGCTGCCCCACCGCCTACCCAAAGCTTGATCTTCAGTTTTTCTAGTTCCTCTGGGTCGATCGGCGTTGTGACCTGGTTGTAGACCGAGCTTGCCCCCTCCCCGACGGAAATATCGCTGACAAAACCGATAAAATCAATCAAATCGCCCAGGCCTCCAAGGTCATCCATCAGCGCACCGTCGGTGAGCGGAATCGGCGTGTGGAGCGGATCATTCCACAGGTCAGCGACTAGCCCCGGCCCTCGGCCGGTCCTCGAACCCGGGTCCGCGCCTCCGCCAAGCGCGCCGGTGGCTGACTGATTGGCCGTTTCCTGCTCGTCTCTTGCCGACTCGCCATGCCTTGGACCTCCTTGCGTTGCTCGATTTCCGGGACCTCTCCATTGGCCCGCACGCCCGGGGATGGGCGTCTGGTACGGGTCCTCCCAAACCTCCTGGGTCCAATCCAGGCCCCACGGGTCAATCAAATTGAGGGGATTGCCATTGCAGTACCCGTAAAGGTTCAAGCCCCCTGCAACACCCAGGGGGTCTCGCTGGGTCCATCTGCCGACCTCGGGGTCGTACCATCTTGCCCCGAAGTCTATCAACTGACCGCGCTTATCGGCCTGCTTGGTGGAGAACTTGAAGTCGTTTGACAAAGAAGCTGCTTCGGTAAGGACGTTGCCGAAGCAGTCGTACTCGTAGATGGCGACTTCCTTGCCGTCGCCGTCCGTGACAGAGGTTACATTACCATTTCCGTCGTAATGATAGTAGTAAAAATTGCTCCCGTCCTTGCAGTAGAGGATTCCTCCGATCCCGCCGCCGAGGCTCAGGCCGCGGACGTATTCCTTGACCAGATTGTCGCTATTATCCAGCTCGGCTATGACGACTCCGCCCGCATAGACGTACTTCCCGGTCAGGCTGTCCTGGACACCGGTGAGGCTACCGCCTGAATACGTTCCGTACGTGGCCATGTACTTCCTGCCGATGGCGTCGTAGAAGTACTGCACGTCGTCGCCCGAGGCATAATCCACAATTTCCAACCGGTTCTGGAGATTGTAATGGTAGTACGTGGTCTGGCCCTCGCTGGTCCTGCTGGTGAGATTCCCGTTGTTGTCGTAGCCGTAGGTGATGCTGACGCTGTCGTCGAGAGTCACCGAGTGGCCTTGGACGGTCTTTTTGTTCCCCGCCCTGTCGGTCGCCTCGGCTTTCAGTGAGTTGCTGCCGGAGTTCAGCGTCAGACCTCGTGCTATGAAGAAGTTGCCCCTCAGGTAATGCCTCGGTTACGGACGGGAATAGCTGTGTTCCGGTGGGCCAGGTTGCCTAAGGTAACGCCGCCGTCCCGGCGGCAGTCCCGAGGGCGTCCCGCCCTCGGCGGGGGCAGGATGCCCCCGAGACAGCCGGCAAGATGCCGGCGGTACGGGCCCTGTCTGCGAACTGTACGGTTCCAGCTTCAGCCAAACCCAACTGGTGAATGGGTTAGAGCATCTGGCGCGGATTGTGCTAATATCGGGTGTAGAAGTAATGTGATTCCAACCCGAACGCCGCGAAGGAGGAAAACGATGCCGCGAAGTGGAAAACACGTCCCCAAAGCGTATGCCAACGCGAAATTCCTCAACAGCCCCGATGCGAGGACGGTGCGGATACTGTGCGAATTCCTGGAGCCCCTCAAGAGGTTCAGGGAAAATAACATAAAGGGCACGGTCGTGTTTTTTGGGTCATCGCGCATCCTGCCGGAAAAGGAAGCCAGAAGCAGGCTGAAAGAGGTCAAGAAGAAGGTGGCTTCTTCCAAGAATCCGACGCGGTCGGTGTTTGCAGAAGTTCGGCGCGCGGAGAATGCGGTGAAGATGTCAAGATACTATTCCGAGGCTGTGAAGCTGGCGAAAGGAATCACGCTGTGGTCAAAAACGTTCGCCGACGGACAGCGTTTTGTGGTTTGTTCGGGCGGGGGGCCGGGCATCATGGAAGCCGCCAACCTCGGCGCCTACGAGGCGGGAGGAAAGTCCATCGGTCTGAACATCAGCCTCCCGAAGGCGGCACAAGCTCCCAACCCGTATATCTCCCCCGGATATGAGTTCGATTTCCACTATTTCTTCATGAGGAAGTGGTGGTTTTTCTATCTCGCGAGAGCCCTGATTATCTTCCCCGGGGGCTTCGGCACGATGGACGAGCTGATGGAAATGCTCACTCTCCGGCAGACGCGGAAGATTCCTCATCAGTTTCCTGTGCTCCTGTTCGGGCGGGATTACTGGGAGAAGGTTGTGGATTTCGACTACCTCGTGAAAATGGGCACGATAAGCGGCTCAGACCTGAGGCTTTTCCGGTTTGTTGACAGCGCGGAGGAGGCCCTTGACTTCCTGAAGCGCACCCTTCTCAGGACGAAGGAGGCTTTGAGGTAGGAACTTCTGCTCGGCGGAGGTCAGGTGGGTGGCTTCCCCGCCAGGTCGAGCACCTTGCGAGTCGCGAAGATGGGGCTTTTCTTCATCTTCGCTATAGCCATAGAATCGCTGGGGCGACTATCAACCTCGACGATTTTCTTACCCAGCTCGTTTTCCTCCTGGAGGAAGATGCGAGCGTAATAGGTGTTATCTCGCAGGTCGTTGATGACTACTCGCAGAACCGTCACGCCCAGCCCGGCAAATATGTTGCCGATGAGGTCGTGGGTGAGAGGGCGAGGCTTCTCGACCTCCTCGATAAACATCTTGATGACAGCTCCGATGCCGGGCTCGATGTAGATAGGGAACTCCTTCTCCTCATTGCCGACCACTACCGCACAGAAGGTAGCAGTCAGCGCGATTTTCCTGATGTCAACCGGAATCAAGTCATTTTCAGCCATGTTACCGTCCGATTACCTTTGTTGTTTCGCATGCGCCGGAACCCGCGACAAAAGCCGCTCGTCCGATGCCAAAAGACTCGCTCCCAAACCGGGGGGGGCGAACCAACCAATCCCCGGAGGGCACAAAATAAAGCGGCCAGGAACCGCAGGTCCTTTTCGCAAGAGAATTGTTCGTCCGGCGCCGTCCCCGCCGCCCGGAGCTTTCGCCTTTGCAAGGCGAGATATTGACCCTATTCATCGCACTTTGTCAACAGAAATATCAGCCTGAAGGTAACCCCTCAGTCTTGGGCGGATGCGCTGCCAAGGCGGGGCAGGGAGAAAGGGAAGAGAAGGGTAACGCAAAGGCGCAGGGGCGCAGAGAGGAGGAGGAGAATGAGAAGGACTCCGTCGTTGCCTGCCGTGGCATGGGCATCTTGCCCATGATTCCCACGCGAGCTGAGTGTTGCCGTCTATGTAACGCTGGCGTCTCGCCGGCAGTCCCGAGGGCGTCCCGCCCTCGGCAGGGGCAGGATGTCCTCCAGCGAAACACGGGACAACCTGCCGGCGGTACAATGGCACCTCTGCGTGCCCTGCGCACCCTGCGGTCTCACCCATAGCCGCCCGTAAGTGAGGAGTTAAGTAGCCGCACTCATTGCGGTTGGCCGTTAGCTGTGCTATAATGCTTCTGGTTTGTTATGCTTGATTGGGCGGCGCTTCACTTGCGAACGGCCGAGCATAATTTCGGGGGCGAAGAATTGGT
Organism: uncultured Verrucomicrobiota bacterium; assembly: GCA_964640185.1. Classification (GTDB taxonomy): domain Bacteria; phylum Auribacterota; class JABMQX01; order JABMQX01; family JABMQX01; genus CAZXGF01. Next base: position 91,648 of record CAZXGF010000008.1, read on the forward strand.
CCATCGGTATATGCCGTGAGGTGATTGAGATGAGACAAAAGACGCTGTTGACACTGTTATTCTCCACGGTGGTCCTGCCGGCGGCTCTCGGGGTGGAAGTCGAAATCAAGGCCGCTACTGACCTTCTCGACCGGACAAATCCGAAACGGGTTATCATGCAGGTTCCGGCGGGGGCTACCTTCAACGCCGAGCAGGTCGAGGCGCAATGGCTTATCGGCGTGTACGTGCACAGCGCCGGGGTCACCCGCGGCCTCATACGAAAGGATGCCGTTCTCGAGACCGAAAAGCTGTCGAAGCTCGAGGAGCAATATCTCGAAAGAAAAAAGAAGGAAGAAGAGCAGAAAATGCTGGCGGACGGCTACGTCAAGTACGAGGGGAAATGGGTGACACCCCAAGAGAGAGAGAAGCTCGAAAAAGAGAAGTTCGAGAAGGAGATGATAGCGAAAGGATTCGTGCTGTTCGAAGGGAAGTGGATAACACCGGAGGAACGCGGCAGTATTATCAAGCAGAGGTATTCGCAGGAGGTCGCAGCTCTTATCGCCACCCTCAGGGAGCCGCAAGGCACCCTTGAGCAAAAGAACGCCGCGGAAAACCGGTTGATAAACATCAAGGAACCTGCGATCCAGCCACTTATCGCCGAGTTGAAGGGCCCCGATCGCGCCATGCGGGGGAGGGCAGCGGTGCTTTTGGGCAAGATTGGCGGACGGGAGGTGCTTCAGCCCCTCATCGCTGCCCTCGAGGATGAAGACGCTTGCGCCGGGGCGGCAACCGGGCTCGGGCACCTCAGCGCAAGGGAAGCGGTCCCCGACCTCATCGCGGCTTTGAAAGATGAAGACGCCGTCCGGGCAGCGGCGGAAGCTCTCGGCAAAATAGGAGATGTTCTCGCCGTGGGACCGCTCATCACGGTCATGCGAGATTTCTTCGAGGATGATGCCACACATTCCGCCGCCGCAAAAGCGCTGGGATTGATAGGCGCTTCTGAAGCTCTCGCTCCTCTCAAGGAAATCATGGAGAACGATAAGAACCCCTTGGTCAAAGACGCCGCCCGCGAAGCCTATAACAAGATCAAAGCATCCTTCCCGGCTGAGAAGTGACGGGGGCGTGGAAAAAGGTCAGTAGTATGCTGTTCCAGCCGAAGCAGGTTCAGCATATCCCAATCGCTCGCGAAGAATGAGACGGCAGTTTCTTTTCCCAAAGAAAGAGGGGACGAAATGAAACGAGCAACGTCCGCGGTATTCGTTTGCAGCCTGACGCTTTTTTTCCTCCTGGTCGGGTGCGTGGGCAGGGACAAGGAAAAAGCGCGAGACCAGAAGCAGCCTCCCGAGCCCTCTCCACTGGAAAAGAAAGAGCAAGTCATCGTCACGCCGGAGGTCCGGCAACAAGTAGAGAACCTCCTCGCTCCGGCACGTCAACGGGAGTTGACCGACCCTGAAAAAGAAAATCTCCTGTCCGCTTTTGTGGAGCTTGGCAAACCGGGTGTCGCCTGCCTGATCGAGGAGCTCAAGAAGGAAGACCTCGGCACCAGAGGGGTTGTCATCGAGACCCTCGGAGGGCTACGGGACGCCACCGCGGTGAAGGCGTTGGCCGAGCAATTGAAGCAGAGGAGAGAGGACGTTCGCCGTGCAGCCGTGAAAGCCCTCGGAGAAATCGGTGAGATCGAGACAGCTTCCGCCCTGGTCGCCGCTCTCAAGGCAGACAAGAAAAAGCGAGTCCGCGCAGAAGCCGCTACCTCCCTGGGCCTGCTGCGAGCCAAACAGGCGGTCATCCCCTTGATTCAAGCCCTTGACCCCGCCACGGAAAGAAAGAGATGGGTTCGCCGCAGCGCCGCAGAGGCTCTCGGCTTGATTGGCGACTCTCAAGCGGAGGAGCCGCTTATGAATGCCCTCAATGACAAAGAGAAAGTTGTACGAGTGGCGGCTATGTTCGGTCTCTACAAGCTCGGCGACACAAAAAAGCTCGCGCTGCTCGAGGAGCGGGCAAAAGACTCCGACGAAGAGGTCAGGGAATGGGCCGTCAGGGAACTCGGATTCGTCGGCGCCGCCCAGAGCGTCGCCGTCCTCGCGGAGGCAATGAAGGACACTTCCATCGCCGTTCGCCTCGCAGCGGGGAAAGCCCTGGGCAAAATCCACGGTCCCGAGCCCCTTGATATCCTGATCGCAGGGTTGCAAGAGCAGGATGCCGCCGTCCGCGCCGCCATCGTCCAATCTTTGAGCGGTAGAGGCGTTCCGCCTGTCGGAGAGGGCAGCCAGAAGCTTTTCGATGCCCTCGCCGAGCTAATCAAGAACGAGCCTGTCGAGTCGGTCCGAAAGAAGGCTAAAGCCCTTTATGATCTGATTAAACCGACACTGCCGCCGCAGCCCATAACTTCACCCCCCGAGAAGACAACTCCTTCTCCATCAAGCGGAGAGGCCACTGCCGCCAAGCCGAAGGACACGGCCACTGAAACGCCCGGCAACCAAAAGTAGCAGAAGGGCCATGTTGAAGATACGCCGGGGCCGGCCCACCTGAGGCGTGGCAGGTCTTTCTCGCGGATGTCGAAACAGCAGATGCTCGCGGACTGAAACGCGAAGGCGCCCCCATAGTTGCTGGGAGAAACTTGCGCGATGCTGCGGCGGGGGCGTTCCTCTTGCATGTGTCATAAACCTGTTATTGCAGACCAGAGGAGACTGACAGTGGTCAAAAGAAAAGCTTCTCTGCCAGGCGTTATTTTGCTCGCCACGTTATCTCTCGCCGCCTCCCACGGCGAAGAGAATCTTCTCCGAAATCCCGGCTTCGAGGCTGGCAAGGGCCATCCGCAGGGCTGGGCGGGGATGTGGACGCGGGATAAAGGAGCAGGGTCCGCCCTGCCGGACGCGACAACGGCATTTCGCGGCCGGAGATCGCTCAAAATGACGCACACGTCAGCCCGCGATTGGTGTGTCAGCCACGCGGAGAAAATCAAGGCACGGGGTCTTGACCTGTTCAGGATCGGCGGTGTTGTCAAGTGCCAGGATGTCAGAGGAAATGTCGGCCTGAGCGTCGTCATCCGGGACGAGAAGAGCAGCGTCCTCAACTGGATTTACGGCGAAGTCGCAACGCAGGGGACTCACGACTGGCAAAAGCTCGATGGGCGGTTCGCTGTTCCGGAGGGGTGCTCGAGCATCGAGTTTCGCATCACCGGCAATGGCCCGGGGACGGCGTGGCTCGACGAGCTATCACTGGTCAAACTCGGCAACTACAGCGACCTCGTCCGCAAGGGTTCTCGGCCGGATAAGCTCACTTTCGGCAATGGAGTCGTCCGGGCGACGTTTGACCTCAAGACCGGGCTGATGAGCATCCACGACAGGAGAGCGAACCACACCTGGCATCAGATTGCTTCGTCCCAGCCGCTCGTCTTCATTTCCGCCCGCCCTCTCCCTGCGAAGAACGGCCACGAGCTTCAAGCGGTCAATCTCCACAGCGGTTCCACCTCTCTAATCACAATGGAAGCTCCACCGCGCGCTCCAGAAATCGAGGTTGCGATTTCGGGGTCCGGGGAGATGAACGACATGCTGGCGTTTCCACAACCTTTCGTTGAAAAAGGAGATTTCTTCCTCGCGATTCCCCTGAACGAAGGCATTCTATTTCCCGTTGAGGACAAGACTGTCCGTCCCTTAACGCTCGTCGGTTATTCCGGACACGGCATCTGCATGTCCTGGTACGGATTGACCGATTTGAAAAAAGGGGTCATGACCATCATCGAGACGCCGGACGATATGCGCGTTCGCGTCACGCGAAAGGAGGGCGGCCCCTTGTACGTTCAGCCGGAGTGGCAGCCCTCCCTCGGCAAATTCTCCTACACGAGGAAGCTGCGGTACTGGCTTTCCGCCAAAGGCGGATACGTCGCCCAGGCGAAGAGATATCGCGAGTACGCCAAGAGCATCGGACGCTTCAAATCCCTTACAGAAAAACGCAAGGAAAACCGCAACGTGGACCTCCTCCTTGGTGCCGTCAACGTTTGGACGTGGCAGCGAGATAAGGTGGGGGTGTGCCGGGAGCTGAAATCTCTCGGCGTGGACAGGGTGCTGTGGTCCGGCGGCGGTTCCGCGGAGCAAATCGCGAAAATCAACGCCCTCGGATACCTCTCCGGCCGCTACGACATCTACCAGGATGTCTGGCCGCCCGGCAAGCCTGTGAACGCCAAGCACGAAGGATGGCCGGAAGACCTTGTCCTCCTCCCCGATGGCTCGTGGATGCGGGGATGGGAAATCCGACGCCGCGACGGCAACTTTCCCGGCGGGGTCATCTGCTCGATTCCCGGTCTGGCGAGGGCGAAGCGAAAGATTCCAGAGGAGCTACGCCGAATTGCTTACAAGGCACGCTTCATTGACACCACCACCGCCAGTCCCTGGCGAGAATGTTACAATCCACGCCATCCTCAGAGCCGCTCCATGGATCGCGTGAACAAGATGAAACTCCTGGAGTTCTGCTCGAAAGATATGAATCTTGTCACAGGGACGGAGACCGGAATTGACCCCTCTGTACCATACGTTCATTATTACGAAGGGATGCTCAGCCTCGGGCCGTACCGTCTCCCAAACGCCGGGCGAGAGATGATAAAGTACAAACCGCCAACGAAAGACTTCCTGAAGTACCAGGTCGGGGCATTCTATCGCATTCCTCTGTGGGAACTTGTCTATCACGACTGCACTGTCGCAATGTGGTACTGGGGGGACTACAACAATAAGGCCCCGGAGGTCTGGGACAGGCGAGACCTTTTCAACATCCTTTACGGCACTCCGCCCATGTGGATGTTCGACGCCAAAATCTGGCAACGCCAAAAGGCGAGATTCCTCCAGTGCTACAAGAACGTCTGTCCCCTCGCCCGCAAGGTCGGCTACGCGGAGATGCTCCGGCACGAGTTTCTGACGCGAGACCATCTTGTTCAGCGAACGATATTCTCGAATGGCACGGTAATTTTGGCAAACTTCGGCGAAAAACCGTTTTTGCTCCCCCCCGCCGAAGGCGGGGTTCAGCCTATGGGATACGTCGTAAGCGACCGCTGAAAAATGAACTTCAAAGCCAAGCTGCGGGAATCTCTCGCGGAACGCTTTTCGCTCGGGAATCTCCGCCGGACGATTCTCGTACTCTTCGGGGCATTTCTGTGCCTCCACATTCTGAAGATTACAGCCTTCTGCGTCCCTGCCTGCCCGGAAGCTGTCCTGTATAGCCAGCCCGACGGCACACCCTTTTGGGCGCGAAAAGTCGGCGACGAACACAGCCACTTCATCGAGACCGATACCGGTTACACCATTATCAGAGACGTCCGCTCCGGCAAATGGTTCTACGCCGCGACCGACGCGGCGGGAATGCTTGAGAAATCGCCATTCCTTGTCGGAAAAGTCCTTCCTCACGAGCTCGGAATGCGGAAACATCTGCGGTCGCATCCGGATTCCGAATTGCAGATTGCGGAATGTCAACTACGACTTCGCAAAGACCAAATCCGAAATCCGCAGAAAGGGCTTTTGCCGGACGGAGCCGGCGCCGCCGCTCTCTATTCGCACGCACAGGCGGAGGAGGCGACCGTTCCATCCGCTTCGGCTTCGATGCCGGCGGCGACAGGCTCAATCAAGAGCCTGGTTATCCCCGCTTGCTTTCTCGGGGATACGATTTATTTTCCCCGAGACGACCTCGACGACCTATTCAACGAGCCGGGCTACTCTGCGGAAGGCGCCGCCGGCAGCGTAAGAGACTATTACCTCGACGTCTCCGCCGGTCAGCTAACGGTGAATGCCACTGTCGCCGACTGGGTGCTTCTCCCTCGCCCGGAACTGTTTTACGGAGCGAATGACCCGAGCGGCAACGATTCCAGCCCGTGGCAGCTCGTCCGAGATGCTCTTCAGGCCCTCGATTCAAAGAAATTCGATTTTCGCCCCTTCGATGGCGATGGTGACGGCGCCATTGACATGCTCATCATCGTCCATTCCGGTCTGGGAGAGGAGTACTTAGCCAACCCGCCGGACTGCGTCTGGTCGCAGGTCGTCAAGCTCATGCCGCCGGAAATTGTTGACGGCCTCGAGGTCAATCGGGTGGCGATTGTCCCGGAAAGGCGATACAACACCACCTCCATCGGACGCATCGGCGTTATCTGCCACGAGATGGGGCACCTTCTCGGTCTCCCGGACCTTTACGATACCGATGGCTCCTCCTCCGGAATCGGCGTCTGGGGAGTCATGGCAGCAGGCTCATGGGGAGGTGATGGACATTCTCCCGAAAGGCCCGTGCATTTCTGCTGCTGGTCGAAAGTCAATCTCGGCTGGATCGAGCCGACGGAGATTGACGCCTCCAGCTCGCCCGTGAGCGTGCCGGGAATAGAGAAGGCGGGCTCGTGGGGCGTGCAGAAAGTCTCGTGCGAAATGGCGGATGGCGAGTATCTTCTCATCGAGAATCGCCGAAAGAGTGGTTACGACCTCAAGCTGCCCGGGGCGGGCCTTTTGATATGGCACGTTGACGACAATCTGTCCAGGAACGACGATGAGTCGCATTACATGCTCGCTCTTCTTCAGGCCGATGGAGCGAATAACCTCGAGGCCGGCTCGAATCGCGGCGATACTGGCGACCCTTTTCCAGGAAGCTCCAACAACAGGTCCCTCGACGACAAAACCTCGCCGGGCACGGCAAGCTATTACAACGAACCCACGCACGTCGCCATCTCCAATATCTCCGACTCCTCCCTGACGATGACCTTTGAAATCTCCACCCTCACCGACATCTTTTCGGAAGATTTCTCGAAGGGACTGCCCGGAAAGTGGGAGATTGTGGACGGCGGCGACGATGGCTACACTTGGACCGACGACAACCCCGGTTCCCGCGAGGACCCGAACTGGTCGGGCAAGTTCATGATCGTGGATAGCGATGCAGCCGGTTGGCGATCAATGGACGAGAAACTGCTCAGCCCCCAGATTGACTGCTCGCTTTACGTCCATACTTACATCAAATTCAGCCACTATTTCCAGGCATCTTCGGGGCAGACCGGGGATGTCAGCGTCCGCGTTGACGGAGGAAAATGGCAAAACGTCGCCTGCTACAAAATCAACGACGATTCTGGAACAGAGAACATAGATATTTCCTCCTACGCCGACGGTCGTTCCTCTGTGCAAGTCCGGTGGCGTTTCTACAACATCCAGTACGGCTGGTACTGGGGGATTGACGACGTCGCCCTTCGAGGAGAGCTTCCGGAAAACGCTCCTCCGGAGCTCGTGATAACGAGCGTCTCCCAGAGACGAGACGGCTCCGGGCGCATCGAAATCCAGTTCATCGGAACCGACCTCGATAACGATTCCGCGAACTGGGCGCCCGCCGATTGCCAGTACGCTGCATCTCCCCTCACGACTTGGCAGCCGCTCGAGCTCGAAACGACCGATCCCGCCAACACAGCCGTCGAGCCGATGCCTTTCACCTCGCAAGGGCGAGCGTTTGTCGCTGTCGTGGATGCCTCCTCCTGGGAGGGTACGCATAAGGTTCGGTTGCGCGTTACAGACGAGGTGACGAGCCGACCGGCAGTCCTCTCGGACGAGTTCGCCGTGGACAACACGCCTCCCGTGATAGCAACGCCCACGCATCTGGACCAGAATCCGCTGTCCGGCGCCGCCTTCGTAACAGCTCGCAGCGAGTGGAACGATTCAAATCCGGACATCACGTGGTTCCGCTTGAGCCTCAATGGGGGCGCCTGGGGCGAGCCACTTCAGGGCGTGCCAAGCGGTGAAGCCTCCCAAGCCGCCACGTTTGCCTCCCTCTCTCTCGACGGAGACGACCACTTGGCGGTCAAATCGCTCCACGTTGACGAGCTCGGGAACCAAAGTGAAAAGAGCGTCAGCCCTGCCTATTACGCGGCGCCCTTGACGCCGGGGTCTCCGAGCGTCCGCAACTCAACGCCCAATAGCCTCGTGGTCGTCGTCACGGCGAACTTCTCGGAGCGCGGCGATGTGGACTACGCGGTCTATTGCCTTACCGCGAGCAAACATTTGGATTGGGGGACCGGCGAACTCACAGAGCTGCCGGTATGGGGCGATTATGCCCAATGGGGAAGCTCAGCCGGCACGACCGTCGGCGGCCTGGAAACGAAAACGTCTTACGCATTTCAGGTCTTGGCAGCCAATCCTCTCAACCATGACTCGCGCTCTCAGCTCAGCCCGACCGGCTCCGCTACCACCGGCAATACTCCGCCGAACCGGCCTGAGTCGGTTGTGGTCTCTCCCGAGCATCCGGCGAGCATTCACGACCTGGTTTGTAATGTGACGCCGGCTTCTCCCGTGGATGACGACGCGGAGGATACCGTTTCTTACAGATTCACTTGGTCGTGTCCGGGCATCGCCAACGTCGTCCACGGCCCCAAGGCCGCTCTGTCGGATGTCCTCCCCTCGGAGAACACCCGCAAGGGCCAAACCTGGACCTGCGCGGTGCAGGCTTACGATTCGTGGGAGTATGGACCGAGCATTCAAGCGAGCGTCCTCATCGGGAACGTGCCTCCTTGTCGAGTTTCGTCCGTCTCACTCGTTCCTGCATCCCCGAGAACGTCTGACGACATCATTTGTCTTATCAGCCCCGCTTTGACGCCCGACACCGACCCGGCCGATGTCGTCACCTACAGATATACCTGGACTCGCATCGGAGGGCAGCCAATTGTTCACGGACCGACCGGCGCCTTTCCCGATAGCCTTGCTTCCCACTGGACCACGAAGGACGATTCCTGGACGTGCACCGTCGAGGCTTACGACGGCACAGATTACGGGCCGCCGCTCGCAAAGCAAGTGTTGGTCGTCAACACTCGCCCTTCTGTGGAAATCCTCGGGCAGCGCGCAGCCTACAGCGGTCAATCCATCCATCTCGACATCGTCTCTTCGGACGCCGACGGCGACGCCACAACCATTATTTGCGAAAGCATACCGCCCGGCGCCGTCTTCAGCCGAAACGGAGAGGACGCGGCGACTTTCTTCTGGGCCAATCCCTCGGCGGACCTTCGGCGAGAAGTTACCTTCTCCGCATCTGACGGCTCGGAGGAAACCGAGGAAAGCGTCCTTTTGACTTTCTCGCAAACGCCTTTCGAGGTCTGCTCCGTCGGCAAGACTGACTCGCCGCCCGGCGAGCCGGTAGCGGTCATCACCTGGTATGCGCTTCCCGGCATGGAGTATTCCATTCGCCGTTCGACAGACCTTCTGTCATGGACTCTCGTTGCCGGAAGCCTTTCCCTCCCTGAAGATAGCGATGTGCCGGACTGGCTGACGTATCGCGATGAAATCAGCGCCGTTCCGTCCTTGCGATGCTACTATCGCCTCGGAATGTAGCACGTCGGACATGGCGGCCACCGGTCTGCGGGTCCCGTGGACAATCGCAGTAGGCGACAAAGCTCTGCCACGGCGGCTGCGTCCCAGTCGCACGGCGGTCCGCTCTCTCGTCCCCGCAGTGGAGCGTACATTTTGGAGCGACTTATGACGTCCCCCAAGGCTTTACCTTTTCATCACGCGCTATTCCCACGGCGTTGCTCTGGGCTGGGATATTGCGCCCTTTCAGGGCTTGGCGCTGAGCTGGCATCACCCTCTAACAGGAGACTTAGCACATGAGTTCGCAAATACGGCCACGCATTGTGAATTCAAAATCTCATGTGTTTCATAGCCTTCTCCTCTTTGCAGCACCCGAATACGTGACTTGGCGTACGGGCAGGCCGGATCACGAAACAGCACAAATGTGAGCAGCGTGTCGCAGAAAAGCATGGCCCAAGGCATAGAGGACAGTTGGTCTCCGTCGGAGGAACGCAGGAGCATTTATAGTCAAAAGCGCCAGGATACCGGCCTCGCGATTCGCTGCCAGCGCACCTGTTAGGCACGGCTTTTTTTGCCGTGAAGGGTGCAGCCGGAGCCCGTCGAGGGCAAGGGAGCCCCTCGATATAGCCGGGGGGCAGGACTCCGGCGATACGTAAACCTCTCTGCGTGCACTGCGCACTCTGCGGTTCCACCCTCAACCGCCCGTAACTGAGGCATTACTTACTACTGCCGTCGCCGGACTTTCACCAGCAGGAGTGCTGGGGTTGCAGGCTGCCAGAATTCCACTACCGAGACTCAGCGGCGCCCGAGTTCAGGGAAGTTCTTGACTGCGCGCAGTGCCCGGATTAGACTGCCGCCAATAGAAAAAGAACGTGTTATTGTGCTCATTGGAATGGAGGTCCTGTTATGGCGAGTAAGAGGAAACTGAGCAGGCGAGAATTCTTCGCCACGAGCGCCCGATACGCCGCCGGATTCGGGGTTGGGCTTGCGGCGCCCAACATTATCACCAGTAACGCGCTCGGCGCGGAGGGAATCGCTCCGGCAAGCGACAGGGTCACTCTCGGAACCATCGGCTGCGGCGGGCAGGGGACCGGGGACCTCGGCGCGCTGATGGGCACGGGACAGATAGAGCCGCTGGCTGTCTGCGATTGCTACGAGTCGAATCGCAACCGGGCTAAAAAGAGAGCGGGCGGCAAAGTTGACACCTACAAGGACTTCCGCGACCTCCTGGACCGCAATGACATAGACGCGGTAAACATCGCCACGCCAGACCACTGGCACGCGATTATCGCCATCAGAGCCGCCCAGGCGGGAAAGGATATGTACTCTCAAAAGCCGCTTTCGTTGACCATCAGGCAGGGTCGCGCCATGGTCAACGCTGTCAGAAGGTACAACCGCATCTTCCAGACCGGCAGCCAGCAGCGTTCCGAGTCGAACTTTCGTTACGCGTGCGAGCTGGTGAGGAGCGGCCGAATCGGCAAGCTAATCTCGGTGGACACCCGCGTCGGCGGAAACCCGACGTGCGGCTGGGACCCCGACACCTACCCGCCGCCCGGGCTGGACTGGGATATGTATCTGGGGCCTGCGCGATGGGTGCCGTTCAATGCGCGTCGGTTTATCTGGGACTTCCGGTGGTTCTGGGACTATTCCGGCGGCAACATGACCGACTGGGGCGCCCATCACAACGACATCGCCCAGTGGGGCATGGGGACCGACCACACGGGCCCCATTTGGATAGAAGGAACCGGGCAGTTCCCCACGCAGGGGTTGATGGAGACGCCGGTGTCTTACAAGGCGACGTACACGTACGCGAATGGCGTCAAGCTCGTCTGCTCCAGCGAGGGCAATAATGTCACCTTCTACGGGACGGAAGGGCGAATTGACGTCAACCGGGGTCGCCTCAGTTCGGACCCGCCGGAGATCATCAAGCAGCCTATCGGGCCGAATGACGTCCACCTCTACGTCAGCAACAACCATTACCAGAACTTCGTTGATTGCGTGAAGACAAGACGCCTTCCGATCTGCGACGTAGAGGTCGGCTATCGCTCGGTGACGGTTTGCCACCTCGGCAACATCGCAATTCGCCTTCGGCGGAAAATCCACTGGGACCCCGACAAGGAGGAAATTATCGGCGACGAGGAAGCAAGCCGCTGGCTCGATAGACATATGCGGAAACCTTGGCGCCTGTAAAAATGACTCAAAAACGTTTCAGGAGGATTCCACAATGACGCAAATAGGACTAAAACGCAGCCTCGGGGTAGTGCTGCTGACAATTGTCGTTTTGGTCGCAACAAGCGGTTCATCATGGGCGGCAACCCGCCAGGAGCTTAACGATTTCCTGGCAAAGATTCAGGATGCGAAAGGCGACGTCCGGCGGGCAGCCTGGGAAAGCGCCGGCGAAATGGGGGCGGTCGCGGTCGCACCGCTCGGCAAGATCATGGGAGGAAAAAACCGCGCAGCCGCAAAGGCCGCGGAGCGCGCCCTTGAAGTGGTTGCACATTACGCTTCGCGCCCGGGAGCGTACGCTGAGCGGATGGCAGTCACCGCCGCTCTTATCGAGTTGGCAAAGAAAGAGAATGCTGTGAAAGTGCGAGGCAAAGCGCTGAGGCTTCTCGGCTCGACGGCACAGAATAATGCCGTGCCCGCGATTGCCGCGCTTCTCCGCGACAAGGAGGTCTGGGAAACGGCTCGCTGGGCCCTCGAGCGAATCCCGGGCAAAGCGCCAAACATGGCTTTGCTCCAGGCTCTGAATCAACCGCCGAGGTGGGAGAAATCTGAGATCCTGAAGTTCCAGGAAGCGATTATCTCCACGCTCGGCGCCAAGAAATCGCCCGAAGCCGTGGGGCCGCTGATGAGATTTGTTCAGAGCGATCAGCAAAACATACGCATTGCAGCCATCGAGGCCCTGGGTCGCATTGGCGGTTGGGATGCGGCGCGGGCGATCCTCAAGGCAGCCAGAGGCCGCTCCGGAAGGGAAAAAGCGATTGCCCTCGACGATTACCTTCGCATCGCCGACCGGCTACAGAAACGGCGCCCGGAAACCGCTCTTCTCATGTACCGCAATGTGCTCACGGAATTTAAGGATGAAGTTCCCCGCTCTGCCGCACTGGTGGGCATAGGGAAGATGGGTGGTAGTCGGGGTCTTGGCACCCTCCTCGGCGCTCTTTCCGAGGCATCACCCAGGATAAAAACTGCGGCGGCCGACGCCCTGACGAAAATGGAGAGAAGAGATGTCGGCGGCGCAGTCGCCGCGGCGATCCCGGCATCGAAGCCGGAGGTGAAGATAATTCTCCTGCGGGTTCTCGTCGTTCGCGGGGACCCCTCAGCCGCCGACGTGCTGAGAAGGGCCCTGCTGGACCCCGACGGCGAAGTGCGATTGGCCGCCCTGGCATTTATGGGGAAGGTCGCTGACCCGTGGGCCGCTCAGTCCATCTTGGTCCCGCAGCTACTGTTACTTCTGGAAAAGCAGCCGCCAGGGGCCAGGAAGGTGGCGCTGCAAAGCTATCTGGAGATTGCCGATATGCTCGCGCGGCGGGGGCCCACGCTCAAGGCTATGCAGATGTACCACAAGGCGCTCCACCTCGCGACGGAGGACGCTGAGAAGAGAAAAGCCTTGCAGGGGATTGCCGCTATCGCCAGTGAGACCTCTCTTCCCATTGTCAAGCCGCTCATGGAAAAGCCGAATCTGCGCGATGATGCGTCGAGAGCATACACCGCTATCGCTTCGAAGATGGCCGACGCGGGGAAAAAGGACGCGGCCCTGAAAATGTTGACCGAGGTCGTCGAATCGCCTTGCTCGGTGGACGTCATCCAGCTGGCGGCCGCCAGGCTCAAGGACCTCGGCGTGGTCATCCCCATCGCCCAAAGATCGGGCTTCTTAACTCGCTGGTGGCTCATCGGCCGCTTCCCCAACCCGAATAATTCCGCCTGGGAGAAAGAGTTCCCTCCGGAGAAGGAGGTTGACCTGAAGAAAGGCGTCGAGTTCGACGGCAAGAGCTTCCGCTGGAAAGAAGTGACCACCGGCCACCCACAGGCGAGGGTAAATCTGGAGGAATATTTCAAGCCCACCGAAAACGCCGCCGCCTACGCGTACACCGAACTCGAAGTTCCGAAAGAGACGGACGTGAAGTTCAAGATAGGCAGCGACGATAGCGTTGTATGTTGGCTGAACGGGGAGAAAATTCACGCCATAAAAGTCAGCCGAGGTTTGTCCGTTGACCAGGATGTTGTCAACGCAACCCTCCGGGCTGGAAACAACAAGATTCTCATGAAAATCCTCAATGAGGGCGCCCAGTGGGAGTTCTGCCTGCGCATCACCGACCGCCAGGACAGGGCGATTGACATGAGCAAGCTGACGAAATAGCAGCCAAGAACACTTCCGTTATGGAGGGGAAGGACGAGAAAATCCCGTTCACTGGGTGTGGGTGAAAAGTTTTCCTATCGTTATCGGCTTTCAGACTTCGAGGAGGGAATTGAATTATGGAAGAGAGGAAAGTCAGTCGTAGAAAATTCTTGCGCGCGACATCGGGAGCAGCCGTGGCGGCTCTGGCCGCTACGAAGTTCGGCCGGGGGACAGCTCTCGGCGCGAACGATAGAATCATCATGGGCATCATCGGACCGGGGGGCCGCGGCCGCGGGTTGGTGAAGTCGTGCCTGCGAGACAAAGCGGTCGAGTTCATCGCTGTGTGCGACGTCTGGGAGCCGATGCTCCAGGCGGCCATGAAAATGGCTGGACCGAAAGCGAAGGCTTACTGGGACCACAGGAAGCTCCTCGAACAGAAAGAGATTGATGCCGTCATCATTGCCTCCCCGGAGCATCTTCACGGTATGCACCTGATTGACTCTGTCAACGCCGGCAAGGACGCCTATTGCGAGAAGCCGATGTCCCACTCCATCGAGGAGGGAGTGAGGATGGTCACAACCGTGCGAAAAACCGACCGCATCGTGCAGATCGGCATGCAGCGGCGAAGCTCGCCCGCGCTCCATCAGGCCAAAAAGCTGATTGATGATGGACTGCTCGGGGAGGTCAGCCTCGTTCGTGCGCAGTGGTTCTGGCACCAGGGTCCCCTGCCGAAAGCCTCACAGATGCGATTGCGAGGAAAGTATGACAGGCAGAGGTTTCTCGGTTCGGCCCCGAAGCGTCCCTTCGACCCTGTGCGGTTTCGGCATTGGAGGATGTTCTGGGATTACTCCGGCGGCGTCATGTGCGACCAGGGAACTCATCTGATGGACGTGGTTCAGTGGTTCATGGGCCAGGGCACGCCCCGTTCCGCCTATTCCTGGGGAGACGTATATCAGCTCTCCGGATACGAGACTCCAGACACTTTCAGTGCCGTGTACGAATATCCCCGTTTCACAGCCACCTGGACCGTCACCTACACTAACCGCTGGCAGAATAACTGGCGAATCTTCTTGCAGGGAAGCAAGGGGACGATGCAACTCGACGATTTCGGTTGCAGGGTCTGGAAAGAGCCGTGGCGCCCGAATGACGAGCCAATCAAGTCGCTCGGCGGCGGCATACCTACTCAGCCGCACATTGACAACTTCCTCGAATGCATCCGAACCAGGAAAGAGCCGAACGCCCCCGTCGAGGTCGGCCACACAGCCGTCTCAGCCCCGCACCTCGCAAACGTCGCTTTTCGCAACAAAAAGGTCGCCCTCCTCGATGAAAAGTGCACCGTCGTGACTTTGCGGTGAAGCGGTTACCCTCGGACAGGGCGTCCGCCATGCCGTGCTCAACGCCCCAGCCAACGGGGTCGCACATGCGACCGAGGACTGAGTACCGCAGGGGGTTTCTTATGTCATCCCCGCAAGGGAAATCGGTACATTCCGCGTGTCAACGCCTCCCTAACCCATGGGAATATGGATTGACAGAATCCGCCGGCTCGCGTAAATTCAATGGTGTCATCAGGGGGTGAGCTTGTGATGCAAGCCCTGAGAACTGCTTTCCGGGGCATAGCGCTGGGAGGTCCTGCGCGGAGGAAACACAAATGCTAACGAAGCTTCGTATAAAAAACTTCAAATGCCTGCGAGACACGGGTGACTTGGAGATCCGTCCCCTGACATTCCTCGTCGGTCCAAACTCGTCAGGCAAAAGCAGCGTCCTGCAGATGTTGCTCATGCTCCGGCAAACCGTTGATAGCACGGATATTGACAATCCCTTAGCGACCAACGACGGGTGGGTCCAAATGGGCGCTTACCCCGAGTTCATCTACAGGGGCGGTGAGCGCAGACTGCTGGAGGTGAGCTTCGAAATGACAGAATTTGTTCGAGCCATAAAGGCTCGGAAACGCCGACGGAGCATACCCTTCAAGCTCAGCCTTAGAGCCGTCTTCTCTTACAGCGCGAGGACCACACAAATCACTCTCAAGGAGAGGGAGATCACCTTGACGGGCGGCTTGCGGGAGCGAGTCGTTCGGGAGCGCGGCGGAAAGGAATACTGGGCGTCTCTGTCACATGTCGGAAAGGGCAAACGCCGGGAATCGCGTGTAAAAAACGTGGCGCCCATAAAATTTTACGATCTTCGGGTGGCGTCCGAAATGGCGAGAGAGTCGCACCGCGCACCAAGGCCCCCCGCCGCCCTAGAAGGTCCCTGGTCGCTGGCACCTATGGTAGAACGCGAGTTTCGTAGGCTGTTCTACTTGGGACCGCTTCGCGAATCTCCAAAACGCTTTTATGTGACCAGCGGTCAAGCCCCGCAGGACGTAGGAATCAGGGGTGAGCGTGCAGTGGACGTACTTTGGTTTTCGCATAGGAGCGAGAGCAAAGCTATACAGAGAATCGAACAGGAAGCGCGGCGTTGGCTCAGAGAGTTCTCTATCGCTGCGGACATGCGGCTGGACCACGTAGGCACAGGAAACTACTATAGGGTTGTCATTACAGACCCCGCGACTGGAGTAGAGACAAACCTCGCAGACATAGGCTTCGGCGCCTCCCAAACGCTGCCGATTATTATCGAGAGCTTCTACGCGCCTCCCGGCAGCGTCATTCTGATAGAGCAACCGGAGATTCACTTGCACCCAAAGGCTCAGTCAACCCTCGGCGACCTCTTCATAGAGGCGGCAGCCGACGGCAATCGCGCGTTCATCATCGAGACGCACAGCGAGCACATATTGGCGCGTGTGCGGCGCCGAATTGCAGAAAAGCAAATTGAGAGAGAAAAGGTGGCCATCTACTACTTCGAGCCCACGTCGCATGGTACCCGCATACACGAAGTGACTTTGAACAAATACGGTCAGTACAAATCTTTCCCGGATGGCTTTTTTGAGGAGGACGTGGTGGAGGCTTTTGAACATCTTAAGGCTATAAAGGGGGCTGGCTCGGAATAGGTCGCCTATGCGTAGAGGTTGGACAATAGATACTTGTGTCCTTTACAGAGCGGCCGATGCCGATGTGAATGCTGCCTATTTCCTTCTGGCTATACTCCAAAAGGGGCATGCGGTAACTTTAGACGATGAAGGGTTCATCGAGCAGCAGTACCGCAGGTGCCTTCGCAGGGTCAAGCGGGAACGAAGGAGTGAGTTTCGATTGGTGGACAAGTGGTTCGTGCAGGCCGTCGGGAAGCTCGCCCAAAAGTTCAGCGGAAAGCTGCCGAGAAGGCACCAGATCAAGCTTGAAAAACTACGATTCCACCGGAAGGACTGGCCGTTTGTGGGCGTTTGCGCGAAGACAGGAAGCAAGAGCTTAGTGAGTGAAGACTCCGATTATACCGAGAAGGTCAGGGAGTATCTGGAAGAGCAGATGGAAGTCCACGTCCTTTCCGTGAAGGACTCCTTGAAGATAGCAGGCTGAAATGCTCAAGCTATTTCGACCGGAGTTCTCTGGGACGTACTCGCCGGAGAAACTTCGTTCCGATTTTATCCCGGCGTTGGCGGAGCGAGTCCGGAGTGGCCTGTTTCCTCTGAGCAGCGAGCGCAGGAACAGGTATGCGATAGTGAGCGAGTCGGACGAGCAATTGCGGTTTCGCAGCGAAGGCTTTCTGGCCTCAATCAGCATCGGCTGGAATGACGTGCAGGTGCAGATTGATTCGCCCCCGGACTCGGCCACAAGAGTTTGCTACGAAGTCAGATATTTCGCTTGGGCGAGATACGGCGTTATCCTTTGCGCGTTTCTGGGAATCGCTCTGATCGCCGCATGGACACTGTTGGGACAGAGATACGGGGCGCATCGAAGTGCGGCGAAAATGATCTTCTGGGTCATGATGATTTTCTGGTGTTTCGTGTGGCCGTGGATTCTGGTCGCCATCCACAAGCGCCCCGCCGCAAAAGCCCTCCAGCGACTGTTCGCAGTGGTGAACGAGGCAAAATCGTGACCGCCCGGTGCTCTGATTCGTAAGTTGGGTGACGCATTTGTTCTGGCAGGACGAGGGGATACTCAGGCGTGTGAGAGCGTGCGACCAGTCCGGGCCATCTTGTTCTCCCGTCAAAAAACGGACACATCCTCAAACTTATGAATCTGAGCGCTAAAAAGGCGCTTTCCGCGTTGAATCGTTGCAGCACAAATGGGTAGCGGGTCGGAAAATGCTCTGCGTCTCGGCGCCTGTGAGCTGAAGAATATAGGAGTGAAACGCAGGGAAAGCAGTTGAGGGCGGCGCATCAATCGTCCCAATGCTCGGAGTTTTCTTCGTCGTCCTCTGGCTTCTGCCCCTCGTCTGAAGGTGGGGAGTCAGATTCCAGACCGCCCTGCTCCGGTTCCCCTTCATCTGGCGATTCTTCCGTTCCGCTCTGATCCTCGCCCCAATAATCCTCGCGGTACTCTCCGGGGGGCTGGTCGGATTCGAGGTCGCTCTGCTCGGGTCCGCTTTCACCGGGCGGCTGCTCGTCGGGCGGTTGCTCTGTCTTCCTCTCTTCCGGCTCGACCTTCTCGGCGGTTCTCACCCTTTTTCGCTCCTCCCAATAGCTTTCGCGCTCCTCCTCCTCCTCCTGTTCCTGCTCTCGCTGCCTTTTCTTTCTCATCAGGAACCAAGATACCCAGATACAAGCTTCGTACATTACGACCATAGGTACAGCGAGCATGAACATAGTTGCGGCATCCATCGGCGTGAGCATGGCAGCGACGAAGAGGATAATGACGATGGCGTGCCTGCGCTTCTTTCTAAGGGTTCTGACGGAAAGGACGCCTATTCTGACAAGTACGATCAATAGAAGCGGCATCTCAAAGACGATGCCGTTGGCGATGAGAAGCTTCGTGACGGTGCCCAAGTATTCGCTCATCCTCCAGACGTTTTCGATTCCGTAGCGCTCATTTATCTCCACAAAGATTCTGATGGCCAGGGGCAACGTAAGGAGGTAGCCGAAAAGGAGGCCGATTGCGAAGAGAACCCCTCCAATGAGAAAGGAGGGCCTTACGTATTTTTTCTCTTTACGGGTGAGCGCCGGAAACACAAACTGCGCCAGGAAAAAGATGTTGAGGGGGAGCGTCACCCCCAGACCGCAGATCAAGGAGGTCTTGATGACTACCATGAAGCCTTTCGTGGGGCCGGTTTCCATAATCCTCACAACGGGCAACCCCTTCCGCCAACCAGAATCGGATGAACTGAACGCGCTCGTGGCACCGGAGTTCCTTGCTTTAACCCAGTAGTAGTAGGTGGCGTCCACGGCGGCAGACTTGTCATCGTAGCTCTTGTCCTTCGTCTCCCCGATGAGCAGAGCGGAGCCGGAACTGCTGCTCCGCCATACGCTGTAGCTGGCGGCGCCCGAAGAGGCTTTCCACTTGACCCGTACTTTGTTCTTGTACTTCCCGTCCGAGGCCAAGACACCCGTTGGGGGATCGGGGGGCGGCAATTGCTTCTTATTGCCGGCACGGCGATTGAGAAGAGAGAGTCCTTCTCTGGAAAACATGAAGAGGTCGCGGGCAAGCATGACGAAAGCCCCTAAAGGCCCCGTGACGACGACGTGTGTGCCGGGCTGAGGCTGAAGGGGAGAAGGCTTAACCTGATGACCCTGAGCGGGGTCTGTTTCCGACGGCGCATCCGGGGGCGCGAGCATAGGAGTTTGTCCGTAAACAACCCTGGCGTACAGGCCTGTGAGGGCTGAATAGCCAATCGGCTTCTTGAGGATGTCGAAAAGCTTTGTCGAGAGAACTAGACAGACCACAGCCCCCAGGATGGTGGCAACGATGATTTTGAAGAGGGTCATCCGGAGGTCTTCGAGGTGCTCCAGGAAAGGTTTCTCCTCGAATTGCTCCTCCTCGAGCTCGTCAGTCATTCAAAGTCTCGTTGCCCCCGGACTGCTTAGAGGAATAGTTATTCTCGTCCCCGGCGCTCTCAATTTCGTCCGTTATGTCCTTCGAGGCTTTCTTGAACTCCCTCATGCTCTTGCCGACCGAGCGAGCGAGCGCCGGAAGCTTCGAGGCGCCGAAGAGGAGAAAGAGGATCGCAAAAATCCATATCAGTTCCTGGGTACCTACCATGGCTACCGTCGTCACGAACGCAAATGTAGCACCAAACAACATCTTTAAATACCTCCTTGGGGGTGTTTTTCGATTCACTGAACTCGCGCCGCCGCAAGTCCATTTTTATATTATCACCTCCGCCGGATGTCCACAAGATATTTTTTCTGCCTGCGTAGTGCCTCAGTGTCAGGGGGAGAGGAACTCACCGCGGAGAGCGCAGAGAGGAAGATGAGGATAACCCCCTCCCCGACCGTCGTGGCACGGACGTCTCGCCCATGACTCGCACGGGGGCTCAGTGCTGCCATCTATGTAACGCGAGCACCCGGGAAGAATTCGCGCTAAACAAAGCCGCTCGCCATTTGACCCCTTCTCTCAAAACGGGCTTGAAATCTGCTCGACCGAGTTCATCTCAGTCCCTTTCGCTTGTACCGCTGGTATGCGTCGAGGACCTCTTTTATGAGGGGCGGGAACACGGGGTTGCGATAGTTGTCGGTTACCTTCCGAGCAGTTTTCTCCGTGAGACAGTACGCCGCGACGACGAAACGAATCACATCGTCGCCCTTTCGCTGAGTGGCCTTCTCGATTTCGGCCTTCAGCCTGGCGAGGTACCAGGCGCCCATCTCTATATTTTGCTTCGGATAGGATTCGCCGCGGATCAACGGCGTCCTGCAGATGTTACACGTTCCGGAGAGGTTATGCCTGATGGTCTCGTCATGAGGGGGATGAGCCTTATTGACGCAAACCCAGCCGAAGTCGTACTCCGGGTTTTTCATAACCATGGTCCTGTACTGTGCGACTCCCTCCTGGGGAACCTGCATAAGCCCCACCTCCCCCCTCTCGCCTCTGCTGTCGTAATTGAAGCGGCCTCTCGCGTCAATGATAGCTTTAACCAGGGAGGGAGGGAGGTCGTGCCGGTTAGCTGCGTCAACGATGAGCGGGTCGTACCTGTCCTTCCTCCAATTCCCATAGACAAGCAATGAGCCGATTGAGAAAACGACGATTAGCACGCATAGAGAAATCACGATGGCCAATCGCATCGAAACCAGCCTCTCTCGGATTAGTGAGCTTTCTCAGGCCGAACCGAAAAGCTCATTTTTTGTTACCGGCGGCACTCGGCGCACCTTCAGTGAAGCGGGGTCCGCCGCCGACTTTGACGAATTCCCAGATTAACGCGAGGAGGGTAGCGTCATCGGGCGCCTCCACAACCAGAGCGGATTTTCCCGCCCACGCCAACCAAATGACCGCTTCTGCCGATGTCAAGGAAATGTAGTCCTTGCTCTCGACGGTCGTGAGCTGTTTTGCCTTATACTTCTTTCTCATCGCCTTGACGTAATACGAAACAAACTCTTTTCTATCCTTTTCCGTATCCCACGCCGTCGCCCACACGAGGAAAGTGTCGTTTCCCTCCTCGGCGCGGTAAACGTGGAATCTGTCGCCGCCCCATCCTCTGGACGGCTTCACCGAACGGATAGAGCCGAGGAACTCCCTAAAAAGTACCCGCGTGTTTAACTCGCCGAGGACGTTATCTTCGAGGAGCTCCCATTTCCTCCCCGCCGCCGAGGAAAGGTCGGGCAGCACGATGGCGACAGGATCGTCCCTTTTTTCCAAGTACTTCTCCGGGTGCATAATCTGTTCGGTGGATAGCGGAAGGTCTTTGAATGCCCGGTTGACCAGCTCCCATCCCCCTTTGCGAAAAAGGCGCGTGACGAATCGGGTGCCTTCAGAGTACGGGAACAACAGGTTCCTCCGGAGAACGTACGGAGCCTCCATCAGCTCTTTCTGGCCCGAGGTCATCGAGCCGAGTATATCTTTCAGGCCGAGCCTGGCCCCTTCAGTGGCATATTTCGTCATGGCCAGGGTGGCGTCTCCTTCAACAAGGCTGAGAGCCGCCAGGGCGAGGTCGTCGTTGTCCTTGCAATCGAGAGGCAGAGTGCTCAAATCGAAATTCTGATCCTGCAAGACGTGAGTCAGCTCGTGGGACATGATAACCTTCTGGAATTCCTCGGAGAAAGGCAGCCCCTTTATCGAATAGAGTTTCTTATTCTTCTCGTCGTAGAAGGCGGCGAGCTGCTCGCTGTAAAGCGCCAGAATCGCGTCTCCGAGTTTCACTCCGGTCCGGATCAAACCGATTTTGGCGTAGGCTATGGAAAGCTTTTCGAACTTGCCCGGGGGGAACTCCTCCTTCAGGCGAGCGTCGAGTAAATCTTGGATTGAGGATCTCTCCACGACCTGATAGTCAACCTTGCGCTTGAACTTGAGGCCGCGTATGCGGGACGTCGCTTTCTCCAGCTCCGCCTGGGCGATTGTCATTTCCTGCGACGCGCGAGCTTCCTCCGCCCTAACCGCGTCGGTTGCGGCCGATATGACGAGGAGCACGATAACGTATCTCAATAGGATTCGTACTAACGCATTTTTACTCTGCATGGGACATCTCCGCTATCAAAGCATTCCTGTGCTGATGCTTCCTCTGGGCGCCAGCCGTTGAAAACTATTCTTCGTGCCGCAGTGAGGTCTGCCACCTGGGCACGTAGAAGGAAGCAGTTATCGCCGCCCCGGGCGCCAATTCTGCCCCGCCTCGGCGGGGCTTCTCTAATCCCGCAGAATGGAGGCGACCTTTTTTCGGTACTCCTTTATCTCACCTTGTCCCGATAATACTCCTACCTCGAGGAACATACTGACCTTCTCGCCGGGCTTCAGCTCGACGAGTGTTCCCGCCTCCCTCTCGCCGGGTCGTCCTCGAAGCATGTTGTTTGACGGCTCCATGCCGACGACGTACGCTCCTTCGCCCATCATCTTCCATTCCGCGAGATGAGGTAATGTCTCCTTTCCGTACTTGACGTAGAGTCCAAGGGAGCGCTCTTCGTTTATGAGGGCGGTGTAAGCGTAACCCTCCGAATCGGCTTTCATCTCGTGGAAGTAAACTTTCTCCCTGAAGCCGGGGACCGGCTCGGACATGATGTTGTAATCCTCCTTGCCTTTCTCGGCTTCCTCATCTCTGGGCGTCACCGATGAGGAGGTAGCCACGAGTTGCGTGCCGGCGTCCACAAGGGGAAAACCGGCGTTCATGTGATAGACAATCAAGAAAGGGGACCTCTCAAATCCGGTGTTTTCGACGAGGTCCTCTATGGTCAGACGAGACTCGCCGAGCCTCGCGGAAATCTTCCGGGTGAGCGTGAGGTTTTCCCCGAAGAGAACCGCCTCTCTCACAACCCCTTTGACCCACATGACGTACCCGTCGCCCCGCCAACACGAGTCCACGCAAACGTTTCGCGCAGGGATGGTCGAGTACCTTCCGTGGAGCCCAAGACTCTCGCCCCCGTCCTCGCAGGGGCCGCCGACGTGGGTCAGACCGCAGGTTGTCAGGAGCCCGCCATGAAAGGTCCTCAGCCAACCAAGCCCATGCGGCTCGTAGAACGTCGGAGCAATCTCTCCCACTGGCGACCTCCAAACGAGAGACATCCCCCTGTAACTCGCCGTAGATATGTCCAACCCCCTGTCCGGAAGAACGGTGAATTCAAACCCCGTCCCTGTCCGGAAGTCAACCGCGCGAACTCCTTTCTCCGGGCCGTCGCTCAGCTCATAGATTCTTGTGCCGCCGATCTGGGAAAGGTTGCCTATCCTCCGGACGAGCTCTTCCCTGCCATAGCTTTTTCCGAAAAGTTCGGGCATGATTCTCCCCTCTGCTCGTGGAGACGAAATCGTCAAGCGAACAGGTACGAAGTGCCCCAATTCATAAATTGGGTGACGTATGTTTTTTGACGGGATAACAGGATGAACGGGATTTTTGGAATCCTGTTTATCCCTGAGAGCGAAAGGTCCTTGACCTTTCGCTTTACTTCAACTTTCCGTTCTCCGAAATTCAACACAAGACCTGCCCCGCGTTTCGCGGGGTGGCGAGGAGATAGTTGACCGCGCGTCTCGCGGGGTATCTCATGAGCAACGACGAGGCGCCTCACGGACTTCAGCTCCACGATAACCGTATCCTCGACGACAATGTCAGCCACGAACCTTCCAACAACTTCCCTGTGGTGGGAGACCCGGATTGGGTGTTGAGATTCCGCGCTCAGCCCGGCCTTGCGCAGTTCAAGGGCAAGGCATTTTTCGTACACCGATTCCGGGAATCCATACCCCATTCTGTTGTGTACGCGATAAGCGCACCCAATAATCTTCTCCGTGAGTTCCCTGTGCGTCATCGTTTTCCAACTCAGTCAGGTCGTGATTTACGGGATTCCTGTCATGCCTCGAACCATCCCGTTCATCCTGTTATCCTGTCGAAGAAGCTCCTTGCACATAGGGGAATGCGTCGCCGTATTTGCGAACAGCACTAGTAAGGCTTTTGCCTGCCCGGGCCGGTTTTCGCTTCCGAAAAACTGCCGCCGCTCGCGGATGTCGTGTATAATGTACAGAAATGAGTGTGCCGGGTCAAGGCGCTCGGCGAGGAAGACGATTTTAGTTGTTTATATCGGCCGGAAATTGTCATGGGACGGAATGCCGGACACAGCAGCAAGTTTCTGCGTTGGGCGCTGGCTCTCGTCGGCGCAGGATATATAGTAACTCCAACTGGAGACACGAGTGCCGCCGCTCGGGCGGGGGAAGACCGAAAGGTTGTTTATCTCGTGCCCGACTTGCCAACCTTTATCTATTATCTCAGTACGTGGAACGGAGAAAAACGCTTCCCGATTTTCATGAGGCGCAATGCGTACTTCGAGAAGTTTGTTCGCGCGTACAAGCCGGAGGTGATTCTGAAGGCGAGGGCAAGGAAACTGCGACGTGTTGACTACAACCTTCTCCGGGGGGCGGTGTACGCATCCTGGGGCAAGGAGACCATAGCCGATTTGCGTCGCGGTGTCTCCAGAAGCCGATTCAGTGACCGCCTCCGCCGAGCGGGAGGTAAGCCCGGTGGTATCGTCGTGACAAACCTCGATGCCAAGCAGCTCCCGGCGGGATTGGCTCTTGCTGCCGCTCATGGCCAGCTCCTCGATTTTCTCCGTCTCAGTTCTTCAACCAAACAGAAAAAGCTCTCCGACGCGATAAGCTTCAAACAGAAGGAGGAAATCAGAAAAAGCATTATCACGCTCATCGAACACTGGGGATATAGCTACAAGCAGCTTGGCGATGACGTGGACTACATTACTCTGGCGCTTGATTTTCCCCTCGCCTATTCAGGGCCGCCTTCCGAGAAAGGGGGTAGGCGACGGCTATGCCTCGACGACGGGATTAACAGGCTGACGCCGGACGGTTCGCGCCCTTCCTCTCGGACCGCGAAGAAGGAGGGGAAAGATGCTCGCGGGCAGGTGTATGCTTACGTGGGGAGATTGCTCGACGCGGAGAAAGGGATGGCACTGTACCAGGCAATGTGCAGCATTTTTCTGGGCACGAGCAAGGCGCTCTATTTCGACCGTTGGCCCGAGAAGTGGGGTCTCCGCGCGCAAGAGGGCTCGTGGGTCATGCAAACCAGGCTCCATTCCATCCTGGTAAAAAAGGATGAGTCCTCGCTGACAAGATGGAAAGAGCTCGTCGGAAACTTCAATCCCTACGGCTTTGTTCACGTAAGCTCCGCCGGCAAAGCCACGCAATGGGGCGATGGAAAGGTCTCTGATATACCGGAAAGCGTGCCAGCGATTGTGTATTTCGCGCACAGCTTTTCTGCCGCCGACCCGTATGACGAGACCACGATTGCCGGACGCTGGCTTCGAGCGGGCGCATACATTTACTACGGCGCCATCTCAGAGCCTTACGCGCAGTCCTTCAACAGCCCCCGGACAGTTGCCCTTGCGGCCATCGCCGAGGAGCCTCTCGGCAAGGCCTTCGAGGCGAAAGGAATGCTGCCGTCGCGGTTCACGTTTCCCTGGAGACAGATTTACATCGGCGACCCCCTCCACCGGATGGTTTTTGTCGAGGACAAGTCGGAGTCGGACACATCCCGCAGGTTCCGTCAAGCGGTACGCATGATTCGTGAAGCGAATTTAGGGCAGGCGATAGAGCTTCTCGAGAAGATTCTTGAGTCGGCGACAGATGACGCCGAGAGAAAGCGCATCTGGTGGGTGTTGAACGAGACGTTCCGATTGAAGTTCTTTGCGGTGCGCACGAAAAGAACTCCGGCGGGTGAGCACTTCGCTTCCCCTTTCCTTGATTCGTGGTACAACGACACGTATTACCCCAACGGCAAACCCACGATCGCTGCCGTCCTCAACAGAAGGTTGAACCTCTTCCAGAGGGAGCTTGTCCGGCTCTACGAGAGTCTTTACCGTACCATCGAGAACAAGCCTCGTCTCAAGAAGCTCCTCGCCAACCGGATAGTCGAAATGAAAAAGGACGCGGCGTTCGTGAAAATGTGGATTACTGTCGGCCCCTTCAAAGAAGCTGAAGATGCCAGCTCGGACAATCCCTTTCGCCCGGAAAAAGTGCTTCGCCTCGCAGCCACCTGGCAGGCGAGCGCAGGAAAGATCGGCTGGCAGGCGGCGATGGTCAATCCGGCCGACAATCACCTTGACCTCGCGGCGCTTTATCAGAACGACCACTCAGTCGTTTATTCCGCATGTTTCCCGGTTCTTCGGGCAGAGGAAGCCGCCGTGGTTCGCCTGAGCGTTTCCGCGCCGGACCGGGTGGAGGTATGGCTGAACAACGCGTCCATCGGCTCCTTGTCTGAGAGTGCCGGCCAGAAGGACAAAGAGGCGGCCGTTGACCTCAAGCTCCAACCGGGGGAAAACCTCCTCTTCCTGAAAGTCATTAAAAAGGGAAACCGCCGCGGACTATCTGCGAGGCTGACTGACCCGGACGGCGGTTACCTCAAGGACGTCGGGTACGCCGATCCTGTCGCAAGGCTGAGCGCCGCCGGAGTGAAGATTGATGCGGAGAGGTGGCTGCCAGGGAAATAAAGCCGGATGAGCTCCGAGTAAAAAAAACTTCCGTGACAGGATGGACAAGATTACAGGCTGCGTCCTATTCTGTTGTCCGGTCAAAAAACTCTGCAAGGATTATTGCACCATGCTGGAGGAAATGAAGAAACTGATCTGTAAATTGAATTTAGAGCTTCCGCGACAGGGGCTTGTGTCCTGGACGAGTGGAAACGTCAGCGGTAGGGATGTCGAGACCGGGTACGTCGTCATAAAGCCGAGCGGCGTGCTCTACGAGGACCTGACACCGGATAAGATAGTTGTAGTGGACCTCGAGGGCAATGTGATTGAAGGGGAAATGAAGCCTTCCGTTGACACCCCCACTCACCTCTATATCTATCGGCACATGACGCAGGTGAACGGTATTGTTCACACCCACTCCAATTATGCGACCGCTTTTGCCGCTCTGGGACGGCCCATCCCCGTCTATCTGACCGCCACTGCGGACGAATTCGGCTGCGAGATTCCCTGCGGCGACTATGCTCCGGTCGGGGGTGAGCAGATAGGAAAGGAAATCGTGAAATCCATTGGCGACTCGCCCGCGATCTTGATGAAGAATCACGGCGTTTTCACTATCGGCCCTGATCCCGTCAGTGCGGTCAAGGCGGCGGTCATGGTGGAAGACGAGGCAAAGACAGTTTTCCTGGCTATGCTCCTGGGCGCCCCAGAGCAAATCCCTCCCGAAGAAGTCCGCCGCGCCCACGTGAGATATGTTCAGAAATATGGACAGGGGAAGGATAATTCGGTAGAATGACGCTCCACAAGGGAACAGCTTTTTTCCGACAGGATGTACCCCGCGTTCCGCGGGGTTGATCCTGTCAAAATTGTTCTGGGCACGACAGGGACGTCGGTTCAAGGGTTGCGTATGACGCACAGTCACAGCTCGCATAAGCAGGGGAAAGAAATATGCTAAACCGGAGCAGATTCATTAGCTTATTGGGAACGGCGTCACTGGCGGCCGTGCTTTTCGGCTGCCAGGAGAAAGAAAAGTCGCCAGGCGAGGAAGCGGGCGGAAAGGTTTCTGCGGAGTATGAAGCTCTTCTTCCCGGAAAGGAAGTGCCGAAGGGATGGAAGCGGGACGGTGATGTGAAATCTTTCGTCGGGCAGAAGCTCTACGATTCGATTGACGGGGCGGCGGACAGGTTCTTCCAGTACGCCTTTCGCGAGCAGTACGTTGCCCGCTATTCCGTAGGTGACCCGGAGAAAAGCGTCACCGTGGAAGTTTACGACATGGGCACGCCGGAAGACGCCTTCGGGATTTTCTCCGCCCACGACAACGTCATGTCGGAGCACACCGGCATCGGTCTGGCGGCGACCATCTCGGAAATGAATCTCGATTTCTGCCAGGGAAAGTATTTCGTGAGGCTGCTTGCGATTGGCTTTGGCGATGGCGAGGCGGGAAAGCCCCTCCGAGCTTTCGCGGGAACCATCGAGGCGAACATCAAGCCCGTCGCACAACTCCCGGAGCTGGTGAAGCGGCTTCCGAAGGGTTACGTCCAAGGCTCGCTGCTGTTTTTTCACACCCACCCCATCCTCAACGAGAAAAGGTATATCGCGGAAGAAAACATCTTTGGCCTCAATGAAAAGACCAGCGGTCTCCTGGCGGCCTACACATCGCAGGAGAAGAAGGCCGGAGGCCAAACCTTCAAGCTGGAAAAGGATATTATCTACCTGATGGAATATCCGGGAGAGAAAGCGGCTCAGGACGCGAAGATGAGCTGCATCAAGTTCTGGGATAAGCTGGTTTCTGATTCTCGCGCTGAAGGGCAGGCGCCGAGCGAAAAACTTCAGCTTATAGGTCTTGCGGAACCAACCGAGCTTTATCAGCTTTATAAAGGAGAGGGCAGCGAAAAACACCTCACAACTATTATGAGGGTTTTCCGGAATGCCATTTTTGGCGTGTGGGAAATCACAGATGCAGGGAAAGCCAAGAGTCTCGCCAACACTCTGGCGGCGAACTTGAGGCGCTGAGTCGTGTAAGGAGAGGCACAGTCATGCCGGGTAAAATTACCAGAAGAAAGTTTATGAAAATCGCCGGGGCTGCGGGAGCCGGTTTGTACGGCTTCGGGATTCTCGGCTGCGGAAAGAAGGAGGAATTTCATCCTCGGACGCTGCGGCAGAACTCGATGAGCCGCAACGTCGTCGTGGGCAAAGGGGATGACATTCGGTCGCTGGTGCGAGCGGTCATCGAAAAGCTCGGCGGCATGTCTTCCCTCGTGGGCAAGGGAGATGTCGTCGTCGTCAAACCAAATATCGGCTGGACAACTCCCCCTGAGCTTGCCGCGTGCACCAATCCGGAAGTGGTGGTGGCTGTCGTAGAGCTGTGCTATGAGGCGGGCGCAAAAACCGTCAAGGTCTTCGACAGAAGTTGCCGCGATGACCGGATTGCCTATAAAAACAGCGGTATCGCTGACGCGGCGAGAAAAGCCCACGCAGATGTTTCTTACGTTGATAGGAGGCGCTTCTACGAGGTGCCGATTGAGAGAGGGAAGAAGCTCAAGAGCTGGCCCATTTACGAGGTGGCGCTCAAGGCGGACGTGCTGATTAACCTTCCGGTGGCAAAGGTGCACAACGCAACGGGCTTGACCCTCTCCCTCAAAAACATGATGGGGACCGCCGGCGGAGACCGCGGCACCTGGCATCAGTCCCTCCATCAAAAGATAGCGGACTATTCCACTGTCCTCCCGTGCGACCTCGGCGTCCTCGACGCGTACAGGGTCATGGTCAGGAACGGGCCCGCCGGCGGGAATCCTCGCGATGTCACGTTGGTAAAAAGCATCGCAGCCAGCACGGACCTCGTCGCCCTCGACGCCTTCGCTGCAAAGGAGTTCTTCGACAAAACGCCCGAAGAGGTCCGCCACATAAAGTACGCCAGCGAGTTCGGGTCCGGAGACATGGATTTCTCCGGGCGCGTCGTCCGCATCTAAGAGCCACCGGCGCCAGGAAACGCCGTCCCAACGGCGGGAAAAAGCTCCGTCGCGGAACCGCCCGATAGCGCCAGCATGTGGCACGATGCTGAGTATTGGAAACAGGAGGCGAGACGACCATGAGCGCCAAGTTTCGCGCACCTATCTTCAAGGACAAATGCCTCGAGCTGAGGTATGAGAACGCCGAGATATGCATTTACGGGACAGGGAAGGGACTGAAAAAGCTTTCGCAGCTGATCCTCCGTCTTGTGCATAAGCCGAAACGGGGGCACATACACCTCGAGGATTATGATCTGCTGACTGACGACTCTTTGACAGGTGCAGTTGCCATATTTAATGAGAACGAGCCATAGAAAGGCGTATCGTGGCACGGACCGCATGCTTACTGTTCTGGTTCCCAAGTCCGGTCACGTATTCGGGTGCCGCAAAGAGCAAAAGGCTATGAAACACATCAGATTTTGCATCCACAATACGTGGCCATATTTACGAACCCCGTTTAGGCATCCGCTTCAGCCGGTGGGCACGCGCATCGCGAATCAAACCCCATAATGACAGACACATGCCGGGTGTAGGCGATGGAACAGCCTGAGCGCGCACAATCCGAGGCATCAGCCACCGGCTTCAGCCGGTGGGCATCGGACGCGCTACATATTCCTCTCGGAGCCGGCTTTAGCCGGGCTTCTCGAATAAAAGGATTCATCCATGCCACAACATGTTTTTCACGACATCTGCCTTCATATCGTCTCGCATGCGAAGAACGACCAGCCGCTGGAAACCGCGGCCAGACATGAAGTTCCCGGCCGGAAAGACAAAAAACCGCCAGGGGCTGGTGAGAATGGCTAAAGCCCCTGACCCCGCTGAAGCGGAGCTGAAGCCGGCTTAAGGAGGCCGGGCCGCACGCCAAGCAGCACGGGCTGAAGCCCGTGCCTAAATGTTCTGGTTGGCAAATACGGTGACGTATAGTGTTGTCTGAAAGGAGCCTTATTGACAAGATGACACGATAACAGGATAGAGCTGAAGTCCGTGAGGCGAGTTGTTTTTCCTGATGAGATACGGCTCGTCAACTATCTGGTCGCCGGTGGTAACCCGGTAGGTCCACTCCTGAATTTCATCGAAGGGAAAGTTGAGGCAAAGCGAAAGCTTTTTTGACCTTGGCGCCCTTGGCGTCTTGGCGAGAGAAAAATGGAACAACCCCGCGAAACGCGGGGTCGCAGAGACGCAAAGACGCAAAGTCTCGTCCATCCTGTTATCCCGTCAAAAAAAGAATACGTCCCCGAACTTATAAGTCAGAGCGCTAAGCTGTCTCTGCGAAAGGAGGTTCGGCGAACGCCGAGAAAAGAGAGATGAAGGAGCAAACACTCAAATACTATGCTGCTGCCTGTCAGGTTGACTTTTCCTGCCCGCGGACTCGGCAGGAAATCGTGCATCATACCGACCGAATGATAGAAATGATTGATATGGCCGTGGAGGGCTATTCCCCTTTCCTACCTGTGAAGCTTCTGGCCTTTCCAGAGTTCTCTCACGCAGTCCCCATCTACCCGACTGCCCGGGAATTGCGGGAGAAGCTGGCAATCCCCGTCCCCAATGAGCACACCGAGCGATACGCCGCCAAGGCAAAGGAGCACGCGGCATACATCCAGACGGGGACCTTTCTTGAGAGCGACCCGGAGTGGCCGAAGGCGGTTTTCAACACCACATGCCTCATCGGGCCGGAGGGCATACTTTACAAGTACAGGAAGGTCAATCCGTGGATTCCCTGGGAGGTGCACGCCAGCCCGCACGACCTCGAAGGATACGAAGAGGAGCTTTTTCCGGTAGCCACCACCCCCATCGGAAACATCGGCTGCGCGGTCTGCTACGATTGGCTCTTCCCGGAACCCCTCAGACAGCTTGCCGCCAACGGCGCGGAGATACTGATTCGCGTTTCCGCATACATGGACCCCTGGGGCGCAACCCCGCCGATGGATTGGTGGACGGTTGTCAATCGGTGCAGGGCCCTGGAGAATATCGCCTACGTCGTGGCAGCCAACCAGGGCGCGAGTTTGAGGCACTATCCACCCTTCTCCTGGCCCGGGGGAAGCATGATTGTGGATTACGACGGGCGGATTCTTGCCCAGGCGGACCCCGGCCCCGGCGAGAAAATTGTCGTGGCGCCAATTGATGTCGAGATGCTTCGCTACGAGCGAGCCACGCGAAGAGGACACCAAATGCTGGCGCACCTTCGCACGGAGGCATACCCGCTTTACAGCCAGCCTTTCTACCCGCAAGGACGCTTGACGAACGAGGACCTGACGGTTGAGAAGAACGAAGAGTCCATCGCGGAGGCGAAACGCAACCTCGGCTACACTGCGGCGAAATAACCGAAAGCAGTACCCCACCTCCGCCGACTTTCTCTCGCCCGGCCTCCTTTACTTCGGCGGCGGCATTCCGGCAGGGAACTTCATCGGCTTATACCCCTCTGGAATGGCGAAGACCGATGGCGCTATCTTCTCGTAGGAGACCTTCTTGACCTTCGATTCGATTCGCTGCGTCTTTCCTGCGAACGGCAGAGCCATTTCGATAATTGTCAGGTAGGGATAAGCTTTCCGTTTCTCGAACTCGGCTCGCATTTGTCCCTGGACATTGACGCCGCTGATATCCTTCGTCAGCTCAAGGAACTTCTTATTGAATTCCGCTGCCGCAGGGTCAATGGCAATCTTACTTGTCATCCAGACGATTATTTCGCTCGGCCCCATTTTGAAAACCAGCTTCTCGCAGGGATAGCCGTCCATGGTTTTCTTCTCGCCGGTCTCGCGAACGGACAGCTTCATTTCCTTCATCTCGGCGGGCATAAAGGCCTGGAGCTTCTTCAGGTCTTCAAAGGTCTGCACCATGAATGTCTTTCCTTTGGTGTTAAGCACCGTCATATTTTTCTTGTCGAGGTCAATGACGGTGAACGTGCCGCTGGGGCTGGCGCTTCTCAATCGGCTCTTCGTGCAGTAGGTAGTCTGAGTGAAGGTGGTTTTCTTGTCACCGAGCGTCGTCGTGACCTCCTGAGTGATTGTCATGTCGGCAAGCGATGCCGTTTGAAGCCCCGACGAAAACAACGCCGCAACCGCAATCGCCCCAACCAGGCGCACAATTCTTCTTCGCGTCATTTCCTCCTCCTTTTCTCACACTCTGTTTTTGGGATGTCTTTGCTCAGGTTGTTTTTGCTCGCTCTCTCTTCCTCTTGGACGAGCTCTCCTTCACTTTATTCTTTTCAGAAATATGCTGCCATTCGTCGTCTTGAGCTCGATCGAGGACTTCCCCTCGCCGATTTTCCCGGAAAGTCTTTTGCCTTGAATGACCTGGGGGAAATCGGACTTGACTTTCCCGTTTGAGGTGCTTCCCGAAATCGTTGCGGAAGCGTCGCCCGGCAGCGTGCATTCTATGCTGCCGTTGGAGGTGACCGCCTTGGCGCCGGCGACGACATTATAGAGAAGTATGCTGCCATTGGACGTGTGACAGGTGATTTCCCCGCCAGCGTCCCTGACGGCCACCCTCCCGTTTGATGTCATGGCCTCAACTGAACCGGACACTCGCTCCAGTCGAACGGCGCCGTTGGAAGTATCGGCAAAAGCATTGCCGGAAATGTCTTCCCCGACAATTCTCCCATTCGAGCTCCGCATCTCGACGTTCCCCTCGACCCCCCGGGCTTCAACTCGGCCGTTGGAAGTGCCGAGGTCAAGGCTGCACTTCCTGGGCACAATTGCCTCGATGCTCACCGCGATGTTAGCCCGGCCGCGATAGTTCTCTGGTAAGAGCACCGAGACAGTTGCCCCGGATGATTCCGTCTTCGTTTCGACCTTCGTATCCTCGCAGAATTGCTTCGCTTCTTCGTCGGTTCTCGACCGAACCGTCTTTTCAGCCGTCACCTGCACTTCCCTCACGTCTCCTGAGCGGACTGTTATCGCTCCGTTCTGCGTAGTGACATGAAGCGTGCCTTCGCCGGCAAGCGGGACCGAGAGGTGCTCGGTTTCTGTGTACTTGGCCGGGAATCTCTGGAAGCAGCCCGCGCTCAAAAAGGCAACCAATACGAGGAACGGCCCAACTGAGAATTTCTTCATATTCTTTCTCCTCCATTCTGGTGGATTTATCCCGCCCGTGCAAAACATTGCCAGTCTATCGAAAAAGAGGCGGGACAAGGAAGGAAAAAACGGGGACCACGCAAGGCCTCACTGATGGGCGGCTGAAGCTCGAACCGTACAGTGCGCAGACAGGGCCAGTAACGCCGGCATCTTGCCGGCTGTCTCGGGGGCACCCTGCCCCCGTCCCGCGTTCCGCGGGAGACGCCCTCGGGACTGCCGCCGGGACGGCGGCGTTACCTTAGGCAACCTGGCGCCACCGGAATACAGCGATTGCCGCCCGTAAGTGAGGCATTACGGGACCACTGAGCGGGTCCCCGCCTGCAAAACGCGACAGTGCTTATGGATTCGGTGCTTGCTAAAAAAACCGCTTAGGTACCCAAATGATATCCCCAGGCTTGATCAGCAGGTCGTCAGCTGCTTTTCCCTTAAGAATGGCGTTCACGTCAATGTTATGCCTCTCGGTACGGTCCTTGGTGTAGCGAAGTACCACAACCCTATCGTCGTGCGCGATGTCGGTGAATCCCCCCGCCGTTGCCAGCGCCTTCAGGACAGTGGTTCTCGTGAGAATGTCGTAGGAGCCGGGGCTTCGCACCTCTCCAATGATACTGTAGGCGCCTGTCGGCTCGGGGAGGCGTTCAAGCGATTCCACCTTGACGACCTGAGGCGGGGTTCCGCGCCTCATCTGCGCCCGAGCAGCGGTTTCACTATCGTACAGCCCGGCAAGCCGCTTCTTCAGCCCGTCAATCTCCGCCTTCCGTCTCTGCAATTCGGCTGCTGTGGATCCCCTCTCCGCGATCTCCTTCTCTAACTCGTCGCTCTTGACGGACAAATAGCGCCTTTTCACTTTAGTGCCAGCCAGTTCCGATTCGCATTCGAGCGTTTTCTCCGCGATAATCGTGGCCAGAGCCAGCCCGCCGGTTTCGGCGAGGCTCTCCTTCGCTTTCGCGAGATCGTCCCTGACTTTGTCAAGGCGCTCCCTCAGGCGAACGGCTGACAACTTGGCCGATTCGTAGTCATTCCTGGCCAGCTCGTACTCAGCTTCGGCGCTCTTCAGTTCCGCCTCCGAAACGGCCTTCTGTTTGCGTAATTGAACGAGTCGCTTCAGTTCATCTTCTTTCTGCATAAGTATAATCTGGTACCTTGCCAGCTTACTCCCTTGCTTTGCTTCGGAGAGCTGCGTGGCCAGTTGCTGAGCTGTTTTTTCAAGGGCCGCTATTCCTTCCGCTGAGACGGTATCCTTCACCTGTGCCGCTTTTTTGGAGAACAGCTCGATCTTCACTTCCAGCTCGGCGTTCTTCAGTTCCGCCTGGATAAGCTGTTCTTTGTAGGAATTGAGGCGGCTGACGAGCCAATCCATCTCCTTCTTCGGATCGTACATCCCACTGCCCCTACGTTCCGCGGCCAGTTCGCTCTCCGATGCCCTAATCTGCGCCATAGTTTCGTGCCGCTCTTGTTCGATCGCCTTCAGGGCAAACCTCCGCCCGGATTGCGCGCTCTCCAGCAAGCTGTTCACAGCGATTGTCGCCATCTCCTCCGCATTCGCGAGAGCGGTTTTCTCATCTTCGGCGGGCACCGTCAGCATTATGGTGCCTTTCTCCTCGTCAACCTCGATGACGATCTTTTCCAACAGCTCTTTTTCGTCAATATCAGGATTTTTCTTCTTGAGCCAAGCGATGTACCGAGGTTTGGCTGCCTTCTCGCAGGTGAATTTTTCTCCCAAGAGAGAAGCCTTCTTCTCAGGAATCCAGATGTGTGCACGACCGTATGTCGCGGAAGCGTCCGCCCTCGCCACGGTCCCCACGAAAAGAACCAGCAATACAGCAGAAATCAAAGTTCCCTTCCTCATTTTTCAATCCTCCCTTCAATTGAGGTGGGACAGCATCTTTTCCGCCTGCTGACCCGCCGAGGTTCCCGGGAATAGAGATGCGACATGAGCATATTTCTTGGCTGCCACATCCCCCATGTCAAGGACATTCCTGTAGTTGTTTGCCGCCGCAAGTCCAATGGCTGCATAGACTTCCCGCATCTCGCTCCCCGTAAAGCTTGTCCCCGAGGTAGCAGGCACTCGCAGCCGGCCAACCGCAGCTTCCAGTTCCTGCAACTGCTTTTCAATATTAGCGAGATTCCCTGTCGCCGGAGGAACCACCGCTCCCTTCCTGACTTCAATTGCGGACCGGCCTGTCCCGCTTGGCGTTCCCCGTTTGTCCCCCTGACGCACTGCGAAGATCGTGATGCCGATGACAGCCAAAGCCACGACCGAAGCCACACCGTATCTGGTGACCCGGACGCGGCGATGCGATGGGAAAAGGCGTCCCACCGGAAGCAGTCCATCTTTCCCTCGCTGCTCGCGCTCCTTCCGCCAGAACAAGGAGGCGAAATTATCCAGCGAGGGAGGCGCCTGCTTCTGGCGAGCTCTCTCAAGGGCGATACTGAGCGTCGAGCGCAGTAGCTCCGCTTCCTCTCGGCATGCCTCGCACCCTTCCAGATGGCTCTGTACACCCTCCGCCTCCGACGAAGGGAGCTCCCCGTCAAGGAATAACACCAGGTTTTTTCTGACTTTTCTGCAATTCATCTCAAAAGGTCCCTCAACCGGACTTTCAAAATCTGCCTCGCGTTGAAAAGACGCGACCTGACCGTACCCAACTTGCGTTCGAGAATTGCCGCCACCTCCGAGGGAGAATATTCCTCGACGTACCGCAGCGTGAAAGCGATTCTGAGCTTCGGGGGAAGAGCTGCGATCTCGTGGTCAATTCTCTCTCCTTTCTCCGCTTCCATCATGGCCTTGGGTGCGTTCTTCCGGTTGGAATCCGCTCTTTCAAGAATTGCCTCCCGGGGAATGTCGTCCAAGCGCCTCTCCCGCTGCTTCTTACGCTTCCGCCACTCCGAGCGGCACAGGTTGACGGCGATGCGAGTCAGCCACGTCGAGAACTTCGCTTCGCCCCGAAAACGATCAATATTTCTGTATGCCAGGACAAGGGCTTCTTGTGTCAGGTCCTCACACCGGTCCGCGTCCGTCAGGCGAAAGATCAGAGCGTGCAGACGCTCATAATGCCTTGACACAAGCTCATCGAACGCCGCCGTATCTCCCGCTCTGCTCCTCTCGACTAAATCGAAATCGGGGTCAACTTCCGCCTTGACCTTTCCCATCAACCGCCCCTGGGCTGTCTTTTGTTTCAATAGATTAGAGACTGCCGAAGCTGTCCCGTTCATTTTTTCCAAAAAACTGCCTGTTGCCTACGTTCCCAGATGAGGCCTAATGCCTCGGTCTTGGGGGTAGATGGCTCACCGCAGAGAGCGAGGAGAGCGCAGAGAGGAAAACCAGAATAACCCATTCCCCGCCTGCCGTGGCATGGCATCTTGCCCATGATTCTCACGGGTCCCGCCTCCAGCGGGATGCCACGTCGAGCACGGCCTTTTTGGCCGTGAAGCGTACAGCCCGAGCGCGTCGAGGGCAAGGCAGCCCCTCGATAGGGTGTGGCTGCGGTTCCGCCCTCAACCGCACGTAACTGAGGCATTACAGTACCACCCCAAGCTCAACTTCCAGGAAAGGCCGTGGAGGACCATGCGCCGTGAGGAAACAACCAATACATACTACAAAACACTTGAAGACCTGGTAATGGCCGTTTTTAAGCATTCCCAGGGTTGGAAGCCCAAAAAGATCCGCTCACTATCTCATGTTATTTAAGACGTTTACTATGGCGCCTCAATTGATAAGTTCGGCGACACATTTATTCCGACAAGATAACAGCACAAATGGGATTCTTTGAATCCCGTCCACCGTGGCGCAGCGTGTTTGCCGTCTCGGCTCACCGTCCATTCTGTGTATCCTGTTACCCCGTCAACTTCTTCTAAAGCTCGCATTCCTGTCTTTTGCAATCCGGAAATCTTGCTCCCTAATTCTACAGTCTAAGTGTTTTCCCTCCGGATAAAACCTCTACATTACCGTTAGAATAACTACACAATATCATCATAACTACTTTTTCGGCAATCTCTACTAATCTCCCTTCCCTCCTCAAGGGAATTTTTGCTCTGGCAACAGCCTCATTCGCCACATTGGCAACAGTAGTTCTTCTCGCTCTCGCCAGGTCCTCGAGGTATTGTTGATTTCTTAACGGAGTGCTCTCAAAATAATCGGGTTCGAGCAGTCCTACTCTTACTGCTTGCGTTTCATCAGTAGCGGCCCATTCTTTCACCAATGTTCCCAATAAACCTCGCAACGCCGCTTTTGTGCCAGCATACACACCCTGTCCCTCTGAGCCAAATGAAGCGCACGAGCCCGTCATAACAAAAATAGGCTCATTACCTTTCAGGAGAAGCGGGTATGCGTGTGCAGCACACCAATATGCCCCAAGTTGATTTACCATCATTAGATGTATAGCTGTTTCGGCTTCACGCTCGGACAGTAAATCCTCAATTCTGCACGGGTGACTAATACCGGCATTGTTTATGAAAACGTCGAGGGCGCCTTTGTAACACTGTTCAATTTTAATAAAGGATTCTTTCAGTCGCAATCTATTGCTCACATCGCCCACTACCGGGACCGCCCTTCCAGACCCGAATTTCTTATTAATAAGTTTTGCAGCGGCTTCTGCTAAATCTTGCCTGTAATCTAAGACAACAACGTGAGCGCCCTGCTCCGCTAAAGTGTAGGCAATCTGTCTTCCAATGCCCAAGCCTGAGCCTGTGACAACAGTTCTTTTTCCTTCAAGCAAAGCCTTTTCGGAAAATCGTGAACTGTCCGGCACTTCTGCGAGTGTCCTGTCATTTTGTGAAGGTTTCTCCCTTTCCATGATTATCTCCCAAAGCCTTGTCAAATGCGCAGCATCGAGGGACTCCGCCGGCGCGGCAGGCTGTTTTCGTTTTCCGCCGCTGCTTCCCTCGAATCATTTCGGTCAGGGCAATAGAGCCACCGTGAGTTTCCTGAGTTTTTCAAGACGGTAACCGAAGGAAAGAGAAATTGCAACAAGGGTTTTCGTTCGCGGGTAATACCTCAGTTACGGGCGGTTGAGGGTGAAACCGCAGAGTGCGCAGAGCACGCAGAGAGGCACACGTATCGCCGGCGTCCTGTCCCGCCCTTGGCGGGATATCGAGGGGCTCCCTTGCCCTCGACGGGCTCCGGCTGCACGCTTCACGGCGAAAAACGCCATCCCCCACGTGGCATCCCCCGCCTCTGGCGGGGGACCCTCGGGCTCATGGGCAAGATGCCAATGCCACGGCAGGTGACGACGGAGTCCTTCTCATTCTCCTCTCCGCGCCTCCGCGCCTTTGCGTTGTTCCCCTTTTCCCTTCTTCCCTTCCCCGCCTTCGCGGGGTATCCGCCCGAGACTGAGGCCATACGCCCCACCCAAAGAAACGATGTACATTGTCACTCTGGCGTGGTATCTTACTAACGAGGAGGAGAGAGCTGTGCCGGAGATGACGGACATTCGATGCGAAGAGTGTGGAGCGGTTTTCCCCATGCTCGTGGGGGCGACTGAGCGCAAGAAGGGCCATGCCTGGTACCCGGGGAGAAAGTGCCCCATTTGCGGATCCGAGAAATTTCTTCCCGTTCCCAAGACGGACGGATTCGAGCCGAAGCCGATTGCCAAATGGAAGCTCGACCGCAGGATTGGCATCGCGGCGGGCGTAGTCATCTTCGTTTTTGTGCTCATTGGGCTTGTCTGGCACTTCCACGAGCGGCCCCACCGGGAAGGGGGGTTGAAGGCGGTTTACATGTGCGATAAGTGCGGCAAGCTTTTCCTCAAGTGGGTGACGGTAAAGGTCCCCACGAAGTGCCCGAGGTGCAAGGAGCGGGCGGGCTACAGAGCCGTGCAATGTCTGAAGTGCTACAAGGTCTATCCGTGGAAAGGGAGCGATAATCCGAGCGAGCCGCCGGTCTGTCCGGAATGCAAATCACGAGCCGCCAAAATACTGGTACGCTTGAGCGATATTCAAAAGAAGAAGCCGTCCACGGAAGAGGAAGAGGGCGAGACGAATGAGGACGAAGAAAGGGTTCACCCTGATTGAGCTGCTGGTGGTTATCGCCATCATCAACATTCTGGCGGGGATGTTGTTGCCTTCTCTGACGCGAGCCAGAGAACAGGCTCGGAGGGCGGCCTGTCTCAGCAATTTGCGAAATATAGGGCAGGCTCTCACCATGTTCGCCTCTGAGAACGACGGCTTTTTTCCCTCGGAGGACAGCTCGCCAGACGAAGCCAGGGACCTCGACCTTCTCTACCCATACTACTTGGATAATCCGGGTATCTTTTGGTGCCCGTCCGACGCTGCAAAACCGGCAGGGCATCCGCAGGGGTGGCTGAGGACAGACACCGCCGATTGCAGTTACGGTTACCTGGGTAAGGTGCAGGAGCCAGGGGGCAGGCTCAGGCGCAGGCGAGACAGCGATTCCTCCTTTGTTTTCGACGGAAATGAGCGGGTTGAGGCGCCGCCGCTGGCAGGGGACGATGGCTGCGGGCTCGGCACTATGGCCTCGGAGCGTCCGAATCACACCGGCGGGGGCAACCTCCTTTTCGTTGACGGACATGTGCAGTTTCGGTTCACGAGCCGCTGGCCGAAGGAAACTGTGTTTAATCTCCACTGATGGGCCGCCACAACCTGGTGACAGGATGCACAAGATGTGGGGCACCCTCGACCCAGAAATCCTGATTATCCCGTTGGTTCTGTCGGAAACGGGTTTTTCCCGACGCCATCACGACAAGGTGAGACACAGGGAGTGAAAGGTTTGCGGGGCGAGAAATGGCCGAGAAAAGGCTGAGAGTGCGGGTGGGAGTTATCGTCGTGGAGGAGGGGAAGGTTCTTCTCGCCCGGCAGCACGTTTCCCAGGGGCAGGATTTCTGGGTTCTCCCCGGAGGCGGGTTGAAGAAGGCTGAGGGGTTGCTCGATTGCGCCCGCAGGGAGATCGCCGAGGAAACTGGCCTGGAAATCGAGCCGGTACGACTACTGTACGCGGGCGACTTTTTCAAGGGCGAAAAGCACGTCGTGGACACCTTCTGGCTTGCCAGGGTCGTCGGAGGAGAATTGAAAAGGCGTGCGGAGGAGATTGATAGCCTTCAGTTCTTTGAGGCTGAGCGGTTAGCTGAACTCGATATGAGGCCGCGTGCAATCGGTGAACTGCTCAGCCGAGGGCTTCAGGAGGGTTTTGGCTCCGAAACAGTTTACCTCGGCAAGTACTTCCGGGACACCGATGTCGCCGTGGCAGCCAACGACGAACCGTCCCGCAAACAGGAGCCTTCCGGCGCCGGTTAGTCAGTGTTCGACGGCGAGCGGCGAGAATTTCGGAGCATTGAGGAAATGTCCGCCAATGGCAGGGGCGCTCGATAACGTCTGGGTCGTTCTGGTCAATCCCAAGGTCCCCGGCAACATCGGCTGGTCAGCTCGCGGCATGAAAAACATGGGGCTGTCGAGGTTGGCGCTGGTGGCCCCTGTCGAGTACCGGTCTGAGGAAGCGAGGCGGTTTGCGTACGCTGCCGAGGATGTCCTTGAGGAGGCTCGCGTTTTCGGTTCCCTCGAGGAGGCTTTGCGAGATGCGGCGATTGCCTTCGGCACGACTCGCAGGCTCGGGAAGAGGCGGCGGGCGACTTATTTTCTGAGGGATGTCGCACCGAGGATCGTCTCGGAAGCGAGAGCCAATACGGTGGCTGTGGTCTTCGGGAATGAAAAGCGGGGATTGAGCAGGGCGGAACTCTCGCTCTGCGATGCAGTTGTGACCATTCCCGAGGAGACGGACTATCCCTCCCTCAACCTCTCCCATGCGGTGACGATTGTGTGTTACGAGCTGTACCTTGCGAGCCGGGGTGACGCATTTCCCCCGCTTCTCGCTCTTGCCTCTCGGGAGAAAGTGCATGGGATGTACGAGCACCTTCGCCGGACGCTGGCTGAGGTCGGGTTCGGCAAAGCCGGCGGGAGAGACCTTCTTGAGAAGGTCATGATCTCTCTGAAAAGGCTCTTCGGAAGGACCGGGTTGGAAGGGCGCGATGTCAATGCCATCCGGGGGAT
Organism: uncultured Verrucomicrobiota bacterium; assembly: GCA_964640185.1. Taxonomy (GTDB): domain Bacteria; phylum Auribacterota; class JABMQX01; order JABMQX01; family JABMQX01; genus CAZXGF01. The sequence goes on from CAZXGF010000008.1 coordinate 133,245, forward strand.
ATGCCGGCGGGTTGAGGAGAAATTGGGGCTCCTGCCCAGCAGTCGGGATGATGATGTTCCGGCGCCCTGAGCGTGCCGCAGCCGTCAGAGAAGTTTCTTTCCCACGACAACATTTTCTCCGCGGCTTCGCGTCTCTACGTTTCACACTCCCATTCTCTTCAACGCGGAGACGTGAGCACGCAGAGGATTTCATCAGTTCAGTTTTCATCTCGCCTGGCTGGCCGAGCGAAAATGGGGATCAATAGCAGTGTGGCGGCCGCCGCGCAAACGCCCGCGAAGTAAAATGCCGCCTGATAGCTGATTGCGGTCCACAGGATTCCCGCGATTGGGCTGCCGAGGAATTTTCCGAGACCCTGGGCTGTGTTGTACATGCCGAGGGCGGTGCCCCTCTTCTCGACGGGCGTGAGAAAAGCGACCAGTCCCTTCGAGACCGGCACCACGAGCGCTTGGGTGAAACCATAGACCACAATCAGAATCCACGCCCACGTCAGTCCCCGCAGGAGGACGAATCCGAAAGCCATGACCGCGAATGAGCCGTAGCCTACCAGAAGGGTCTTCCACTTAGTGAGCCTGTCGCTGATTCTGCCGCTAATAAATGAGAAAAAGGAAAAGCTCAGGTTGAAAACGACATAGACGAGGATCGTGGCGAGGGCGACCTCGCGGCTGCTCCAGCTTTCGTGTCCCCACCCGATCATCCCCTTGGCTCGCAGCAGAAAGAACATGTAGCTGAAGTCCGCCATGAAAAAAAGGAACGAGACGAGGATGAAGAGCTTGAAGCGAAGGTCGAAACTGCCCAGGCTCAATCGCAGTGGCGTCCGGGAGAATTCGGTGCTGCGTCCCTTCTGTTCCCGTATTCCCACAACCAGAAACGTTCCCAGGAGACCGGGAATTGCCGCGAGGAAGAAAACTTTCGCGTAATCCAGCCGGGACGAATATTTGAGAATGAAAAAGGCGAGTAAAGCTCCGGCGACGGCGCCTGCTTTGTCCATCCCCTTCACGAAACCGAAAGCGGCGCTCTCTTTTCCTTTTGGGACGGAGTTTGCCAACAGTGCGTCGCGGGGGGCCTGGCGAATGCCGCCGCCCATGCGGTCTCCGGCTCGCACGGCAAAGGCGGCGGACCAGCTCCTCGCAAACCCGAACATGGGTTTGACAAGGTTCGACAGGAGATAGCCGGCGAAGATGAAGACTTTGGTCTTTCCCAGCCTGTCGGAGACCGCCCCGAAGACGGTCTTGAGAAGGGAGCCGACCAGTTCGGAGACGCTTTCCATGACGCCGATGAGATAGGGTTTCGTGCCGATGTCCACGAGAAAGAGCGGAAGCACCGGAAGGATCATCCGGCTGGAGATGTCCGTCAGCAAACTCACCCAGCCAAACAGTTGAACGTTGCGAGATGTTTTCATGGACGACTTCTCTGGAACAATCCCGTCTATCCTGTTATCCCGTCAAAATAGCTCCTTGCACGATAGCATTATACGTCACCGTATTTGGGAATCCATGTACTTAGATTTACAGCGGTAAAGCAAGCTGGGTAAAGGTCGTTGCCGCTGCAGACAACTGTAATCCCTCACTTTCGGGCGGAGATGAACTGGCCGCAGACAGGAAGATGAGAATGACCCCCTGCCCGCCTGTCGGGCCAAGGCCATCTTGCTCGGGATGCCCAGGGGAGTTCCGTGTTGCCAGCCATGTAACGCCGCCGTCTCGGCGGCAGTCCTGAGGGCGTCTCGCCCTCGGCGGGGGCAGGATGCCCCCGAGACAGCCGGCAAGATGCCGGCGGTACAAGGCCGGCTCCGGGCGGTGCGCGGGCTGTGCGGTTCCAGCCTCAGCCGCCCGTAAGTGAGGTATTACAGACAACTATTAATTCTCCTTGATCTTGTAGTATCTCGTGTGCACATCAGGATTCAGGAGCGGGGCAGTGACGTCAAGCCAGGTGGTGACGGTGTCACCCGTGGAAGGAACGCTGTGTGCTGCGAGCTGCCAGCTCATCATGTCGGTGGAAAAGTGAACTGCGTAAGTCTTTCCAGAGAGGCTGCTCCAGGTGAGGGTGATGTCGCTATTCACGTCCAGCTCAATCCGGTTTATGTAGTATTCGTAGGCGCCCATGTCCACGGTGAGGCTCTTGCCGCCGTACATGATTCTGTGCATGCCGACGATGTCGGTATCGGGGAGGTCGAGGTCGTTGAAGCCCATATCAATGCAGAGGGAGGAGGGCGAAAGGCGGAAATCGCCGTTTTCCGCGTCAAGGAATCTCGGGTCGGCAGCGATGTTGCCGTCGCCCCGCCCCGGCGGGGTCCAGTCGAGAATGCAGGAATAGGTTGGCACGCTCGAATCATAGAGTTGGTCGCCGTGCAGAGCCCTGTTTGCCGAGATGATGCAGTTTTCGATGGGGCCGAGGCAGTAATCAAGTCCGCCACCGCAATAACCTGCGGAGTTGGCGACGATGGTGTTGTTCAGGATTGTGCCATCGCAGGCGTACAGGCCGCCGCCATTCCAGGTTGCCCAATTGCCGGCGATGACGTTGCTGTGGATGGTGGCGAGGCAGTTATCCAGTCCGCCGCCCCTGTAGCCGGATGAGTTTGCGTTGATGGTGTTGCTTTGGATGATGCCGTGGCAGGCGTACAATCCGCCGCCGTACATTCCGGCCGAGTTGCGGGTGATGGTGTTGTCCCGAATCTCGCCGTGACAGCGGGCAAGCCCCCCGCCGTACTGATCGGCGGAGTTTGCGGAAATCGTGTTGCTTTCGATCGTCCCGTCGCAGCGGGCGAGCCCGCCGCCGTAACGAGCGGAGTTCTCGGAGATGGTGTTGTTCTCGATGTCGCCGTGGCAGCCGTGCAACCCGCCGCCGTAATTCGCGGAGTTCCCTATAATCACGTTGTTTTGGACGATGCCAGCGCAATCATACAGCCCGCCGCCGTTACCGTCTGCGGAGTTGCCCGCGATGACGTTGTTCCGGATCGTGGCGAGCGTCCGGTTCCCGCAAATTCCGCCGCCATTTGCAGCGCTGCCATCGCGAATAGTGAAGCCAGAGAGAACGGAGGCTTTGCCTTCGAAGCCGTAGAATGTGACCACGGGGCCGGATTGCTTGCCGTCAATAATCGTATTGGCGACTACGGTCGAGTTCAGCGGGTCTGTGCTGGTGAGAGTGATGCTCTTGTTTCCAAAGGCGATGTTCTCAACATAGGTTCCCTCAGCGACCGAGACGATGGCGCCTCTGGATACGCCGTCAATGCCCTCCTGGATAGTCTCAAAAGGCGTTTCCCAGGAGGTCCCGTCGCCGGAAAGGGGCACGGCCCCGTCAACGTAGCACATCCCGAACAGTGTGGGGTTTGTGCCTTGACGATATTCCTGGAAGTTGGACCACCCGTCGCGGTCCGGGTCACCGAATGTTCCTTGCGCCAGGTTGCCGAAGAAACGCATCTCCCATTCGTCCGAAAGGAGGTCCTCATCCGTGTCCTCGGGGGCCGAGGCGGCCTCTGGCGTGTTGCCGTACGCCCCGATGTTAATTCTTGCGCCGTTGGGTTGCGGCTCGTTGGAGAAATCGGAGTAGGGATCGCCCGCATCAATACAATGCGACCAGTTGTGGAGGTGATAATCTCCCGCGAGAGGGTTAGCAAAGTCGGGGTAAGCGGATATATTCCCGAGGCCTCCCTGTTCCCACTTTTCGATGCACGAGTAGGTCGGTTGGGAGCACTCGGATAACTGCGGTCCTGACGGGGCCAGGTTACCCCAGATGATGCTGTTCGTTATCGTGCCATCGCAAGCTAATAGCCCGCCGCCGGCATCGTCGGCCGAGTTCCCATAGATTGTATCGTCCAGGATCGCGCCCTCGCAACGATACAGCCCGCCGCCATAATCAGCGCAGTTGTCAGTGATAATGCTGTTGCGGATGACGCCGCGGCAATAAGCCAGTCCACCGCCACCGACGGTGGCCGAATTCCCAGCAATTGTGTTGTTCTGGATGGTGGCACGGGTGCGGTTGTACCACGTGCCACCGCAAATACCGGCGCCGTCCCTGGCCGCGCCATTGCGAATTGTAAAGCCGGCAAGGACACAGGTCTCGCGCTCCATGCCGGAAAACGTGAGGACCGAAGCCGCTTGGTTGCCGTCAATGACGGTGCTTGCGACGACGTTGGAATCGAGTGGGTCGGTGCTGCGGAGGACAATGCTCTTGCCGTTGAACTGGATGTTCTCCGGGTAGGTCCCCGGGGCCACGATGACCATATCGGCGTCCGATGCCGCGTCAATCCCCTCCTGAATCGTTCTGAAGGCTGTTTCCCAGGAGGTCCCGTCACCAGAGAAGGGCACCGAAGCATCCACCCACGACGCCGCCAGGACTGCGGGATTCAAATTCCAATACCACTCCGCGATGTTTGAGATAAGGTCCCCATCAGGGTCGTCGCTTGCTTCCTGGCTGAGGTTCGCGAAGAACTCCATCTCCCAGTCATCGGGGAGGCCGTCGGAATCCGTGTCGGGAGATTTGGAAGCAGCCTCCCGTGTGTTGCCGTAGGCGCCCATGTTGATTCTTCCGCCGTTGGGCTGCGGCTCATTGGAGAAATCGGAGGAGCGACCGCCCGCGTCTATGCAGGGAGACCAGCTCTTGAGGTGATAATCGCCGTTGGGTGCATCCACAAAGTAGGGGTAGTAGGCGACGTTCCCGTGGCCACCACCCTTCCAACGCTCGATGCAGGAGTAGCTGGGCGTGCTGCAATCAGAAAGCCCGTTCCCCCAAATGATGCAGTTACGGATCGTGCCGTCGCACGAATACAGCCCGCCGCCATTATCCGAGGCGGAGTTTCCGCAGATCGTGTTGTTCCGAATGGTCCCGTCGCAATTATGGAGCCCGCGGCCGAATTGGGCCGAGTTGTCGGAGATGGTATTGTTCTCGATGACGCCGTCGCAGAAGGCCAGTCCCCCGCCGTACCCGCTCGGCCATCCCTGGCCGAGATTTCCTGCGATGACATTGTTCTGGATCGTCGCGTGAGTGTGGCCATACTCTACCCCTCCGCAAATGCCGCCGCCATGCCCAGCCTTGCCATTTCGAATGGTGAAACCGGAGAGGACGCAGGTTTCCTCCTCGGCGCCGTTGAAGGTGACGACGGAGCCGGCGTGCTTGCCGTCAATGACGGTGCTGGCGACGACATCGGGGTCAAGCGGATCGGTGCTGCGGAGGACGATGTTCGTGCCGTTGAAGAGGATGTTCTCGACGTAGGTCCCCTGAGCAACAAGCACCGTGTCCCATTCCCCCGCGGCGTCAATCCCTTCTTGGATGCTCTTGAAAGCGGTTTCCCAGGACGTCCCGTCGCCGGAGGTGGGCGCCGATGCGCTGACATGCCACAACGCCAGGGGAATTGTGGGGTTGAAGCCTTGATAGTATTCCTCAATGTTCGGGATGAGGTCTCCATCGGGGTCATCGCTTGACCCCTGGGCGAGGCTTCCGAAGCATTCCATTTCCCAGGCGTCGGGCAATCCGTCGCCATCCGTGTCGGGAGATTTGGGCGTCGCATCGCGTGTGTTTCCGTAGGCGCCCATGTTGATGCGCCCACCGTTCGGGTGCGGTTCCTCGGAAAAAGGAGACGTAGGACTGCCCGCATCTATGCACGGAGACCAACTCCTGAGATGATAGTCCCCGTTGGGTGCATCCACAAAGTGAGGATAGTGCGAAATGTTCGTCGAGCCGCCACCGGTCCAAGACCGGATACAGGAGTAGGCGGGCACGTTGCAACCGGAAACTTGGCTGAAACCCTGGTTTTCCCAGATGATGCAGTTGCGAATCGTGCCTTGGCAGCCGTAGAGCCCGCCCTCGTTGCGGGCGATTGTGTTGTTGCAGATGGGGCCGTAGCAATAAACCAGCCCCGCGCCGGAGTTGGCGGAGATGACGTTGTTCTCGACGGTGGCGTATGTCTGATTCTGGAACGTACCTCCGCAAATGCCGGCGCCATTCGCAGCCTTGCCATTGCGGAGGGTGAAACCGGAAAGGACGCACGTTCTATCTTCGGTTCCGGCGAATGTGACAACGGAACCGGATTGGCTGCCGTCAATGATGGTAGTGGCAGGGGCGGTTCCGTTCAGGGCATCGGCGCTGCGAAGCACGATGTTGTTACCCCTGAACTGGATGTTTTCAACGTAGGTCCCTTGAGCAACAAGCACCGTGTCCCATTCCCCCGCGGCGTCAATCCCTTCTTGGATGCTCTTGAAAGCGGTTTCCCGGGACGTCCCGTCCCCGGACGCCGGCGCCGAGCTGTCAACGTACCAGATGACTCGCCTCGCAGGGTCCGTGCCCCGACCATACTCCTCGAGGTTGGACCACCCGTCGCCGTCGGTGTCATCGGAATCCCCCTGGCCCAAGTCGCCGAAAAAGTGCATCTCCCAATCATCCGGGAGGGTGTCCCCGTCGGCATTCTTCGAGGCCGATGCCGCGTCCGGGGTGTTGCCGTAGGCCCCCATGTTGACTCTCCCACCACTGGGCTGCGGTTCCCTGGAGAAATCCGAAGAGGGATCGCCGGCATCAATACAGGGCGACCAGCTTTGCAAGTGGTAATCTCCCGCGGCAGGGTCAACGAAGTGGGGAGTAGCCAACAGATTGCCGACGCCACCTTTTTTCCAGTTGTGGATGCAACAGTACTTGGGTTGGGAGAACTCATCCATCTCCGGTAACCCTGGGCCCACGTTGCCCCAGATGATGCAGTTCGTAATCTTCCCGGGGCACATGTCCAGCCCACCACTGCCTGAGCGGGACACGTTGCCAACGACCGTGTTGTTGTGAAAAGTCGCATGGCAGGAGCGCAGCCCCCCGCCCCCGGAACCCGCCGAGTTCCCGCAAATGATGTTATTGCGAATCGTGCCGTTGCACTGCTTTAATCCGGCGCCTTGTCCGTCGCAGGAGTTATTCGCAATCCTGTTGTTCTCAATGATGCCGTCGCACCAAGCCAGCCCGCCGCCATCATATTCGGCTGAGTTTCCGGCTATAAGGTTGTTCTGGGTCGTGGCGTGGGTGTGGCTCGCGTACGTGCCGCCGCAAATGCCGCCGCCATTTTCGGCCGTACCGTTGCGAATGGTGAAGCCTGACAAGACGCAGGTTTCGTCCTCGGCGCCGTCGAAGGTGACGACGGAGCCCCGCCCCCCGGCGGGGTTGCCGTCAATGACCGTCTGGGCGATGACATCGGAATCGAGCGGGTCGGTGCTGCGGAGTGTGATGTTCTTGCCATTGAAGTGAATGTTCTCGACGTAGGTTCCCACGGCCACGATGACGGTGTCGCCTTCGGCGGCGACGTGAATGCCGATCTGGATCATTGCGAAGGGCTCCAGCTCTGTGCCTGGATTGGAGTTGTCACCAAGTGGCGGAGGGGCGACATACCACGTTGTCGCGACGCACGGTGCCTGGCAAACGCAAATGCACAGGGCAACAGCAATTATCCCCATAGTTTTCATATTCTGCACCTCCCCCAATGCTTTTCCTTGTCTCTGGCGGCTGGCGAGGAAAACGTTCGAGCGAGCGGGTGAGCAGCCCCACTATGCCAACCGGATTGTAACCGATTCACGCGAAAAAGTCTCCGGAAGACATTTTCTGCCAGCAATTCCGAAACTTTGCTGTCTGGGGGCGGGAAAACCGGGAAAGGCGGC
>CAZXGF010000009.1:0-15845 GCA_964640185.1 uncultured Verrucomicrobiota bacterium
ACATTGACTACACCACCGATTTGACCGGCGCGTGGAGTGAGGTAGCCGGTCCGCTGACCGGCACGAGCTCGTCGGATGTTGCGATTTCCGGCTCCGCCGGATTCTATCGCGTCCGCGCGGAATGACCCGACCGCGAACGCAGAAGCGAGCAGCCCCGCCTTTTCGGCGGGGCTGTTCTTTGTTCGGGCGGCGGCTGGATTTCCGCCGCAGATTAGGCTTCCCTCTGCTTTGGGCGACATCCTCTCGCTGTGAAAGGATTCATTCAACACCGATTTTCACGTGACCGCCGCAAGGTTTTCTTTTTCCGCCACGGGGTCTCGTTTGTTGCGCTGTTCGTCCAGTTCCTCATCGTGAAACAACAGCGGCGAGTAGGATGCCTCTGCGGGATGCGGGTTTACTCTGCTGCCGGCGTCTCACCTTGTCCAGACCATAGGTTCACGAGGCCTTCGCTTTGCCAGCTTCTCCTCTTCTTCCCACAGCCTCTCCGAATGCACGACGCCGTACTTCCGTATGCCGATGAGAACTTTGTTGAGGCTTTCGTACCAGCTCGGGTCGGTGATGAGCTTTCCCAGCCCGCCCTTGCCGGCGCTGAGCTTCTCGACAATGGGATAAACGGCGTGTGCCACGCGACGGAGGTCGTCAATAGCCCCTCTGGCCCCCTCGACGGTCTGCGTTATTGAGCCTTTCTCTCCCGTCAGACGCTTGAGATTATCCATGAGATCGGAGGAAGATTTCGCCGTCTGACTAATGCTTGCGATAAGCTCGCCGATTTGTTCGCGATTCTCTTTCAGAAGGCTCTCCGTTTCCCTTGTGACGGTTGCCACTGCGATCCTGAGATCGGTGATAACCTGGGGGAGGGACTCGTTGACTGCGTAACTCAGTCCATCAAGAACTTGCGTCAAAGACGCCCCTTTGTCGGTCAAACGCTTCAGGTTCTCCATGACCTCCGGCAAAGGCCCGACCAGTTCGGCGACCGGATCAAGGATACCTATAGACTCCATCCCCACCAATTCTGCGGTGCCATCCCTCGGCCATTCAGGCTTGTCAGGGGGGCCGGGAACTATCTCTACCGCCATTTCCCCGAGAAAGCTGACTGGCTTCACTCTCACCTCATCACCCGTTCGGAGGATAATGTCGTCGTTGAGGGACAAGACCACTTTAACTTTGACATCGGACGTGTCGCGGCTGACATCAATCGCAATCCGCCTGACGGTCCCACACTCCACGCCTCTGTAGCGGACAGGAGCCTCCTCGATCAAACCTGTGACATCATCGAAAAGGACGGTGATTTTGTACCTGTTTCGAGTGGACATGCCGCCGAAGTAGAGTATCATGAAACCGATGGCTGCGAGCCCTGCCAGCACAAACAGGCCAAGATATAAATCAACACCTTTCTTTCTCATGGTCGTTCCCTCCCATCTCCGCCTTGCGAGCCACCGGTGAGCGGCCCTTCGGCTTTGCCCCGAATGAACTGTTGAACCATAGGATCGGCGCAGGTTTTGATCTGTTCGGGTGTTCCCTGGTGGATGATTTTCCCTTTGTAAAGCATGGCAATCCGGTCGGCGATTTTGTAGGCGCTGTGCATGTCGTGGGTCACGGCGATGGAGGTAACGGACAGCCTGTTTTTGAGAGAAACAATTAGCTCGTTGATGGCATCGGCCATGATGGGGTCGAGCCCGGTGGTTGGCTCGTCGTAGAGGATGATGGAGGGGTCAAGGGCAATAGCCCGCGCCAGGGCGACCCTTTTCTTCATGCCGCCGCTTAGCTCGGAGGGCATTTTGCTTTGGACGCCCTCCATTCCGACTATCTCAAGACATTGAGCGACCCTGGCTTCCACCTCCTTGCGGCGCATTTTCGTATGCTGCGTCAGCCCGAAACCGACGTTTTCGGCGACGGTAAGAGAGTCGAAGAGAGCCGAGCCCTGGAAGACAACGCCGAAAAGCCTCCGGACACGATTCAGCTTTCTCTCGCCCAGGGCAGTTATGTCTCGCCCGTTGACAAGTACGCGGCCGGAGTCCGGCCGCAGAAGCCCGACGATATGCTTGAGCATAACGCTTTTGCCGCAGCCGCTCCTACCGATGACCACCACTGTCTCTCCTTCGCGGACGTGAAGAGAAAGCCCCTCGAGGACGAGGTTGCCATTGAAGCTCTTGGTCAAACTCTCGACGCGAATCACAACAACCTCCACGATTTTCCGGCGCGCCCTCCGCAGGGCGAAGCCGTTCAGTAAAGCAAAAGCATGTCGAGGAAAAAGTCAACGATCAATATCGTGATACATGATATGACCACCGCCCGCGTGGTAGCTCTTCCGACGCCCTCGGCGCCTCCCTCCGCGGTAAAGCCGCGACGACAAGCCACAATCACGATGATGGCGCCGAAAACCACCGATTTTATAAGCCCTGTTCTGACGTCCTCCGGGTCTGTCCAGTAGAACATACTCTTTCGGAAAAAGGCTGAGTTCACTCCTTTCAAACAGACGGCGACCAGAAAACCGCCGACGATTCCGATGAAAGTCGAAAACGCGGTCAAAACGGGAATCATAAGCACGCCGGAAATGAACCTCGGCACGACAAGATAGCGTGTGGGGTTGATCGCCATGGCACGAAGGGCGTCAATTTGCTCCGTGACCTTCATGGTGCCCAGCTCCGCGGCCATTGCGGCGCCAACCCTCCCCGATATGATGAGCGCAGTGATTACCGGCCCCAGCTCGTTGGTCATGGAGAGCGAAACGAGCGGGCCAATCGTTGACTCCATTGATATTTTGTGCAGGAGGTAGTAGCTCTGGGCTGCGATGACCATTCCCACGAAGGCGCCCGTGACCAGGACAACGGGGAGCGACAGCACGCCCATGCTGTACATCTGCGCCGAGATGTGGCGCCACTTCGGCGGCGAGGTCAGCGACAGCATCAGGGCCGAGAAGAAGAGCTTCGCCGTCTCCGCCAGGTCAATGAGAAAGAGGCTGGCTTTCGTTGCGATGCGTGTCGCTATATGGGTCATGGCAAAGCGCTCTTTGGGAAACGGGATACCGCGGGGCGGCGCCTCAGGTTAAACCGCCAGCTCGGGCCGGAAAACCTCGCAAGCAGCCGCCGAGCTTGGGCACGGGATGTCCCGGCCAAGAGCGACGTTCATTTCGGTCCGTGGGTTCGTCACGTTCGCGCGTACCTCGCCTCATTTCAGCCCGGAGGAGCACCCCGTATCCTACGCCCACCGCGAGAAGTGAAAAGCCGAGGCGAAGCACAGGCTATCGGAAAATCAGATTGCCATCCTTCTCGTCCACGGTGAGGATTTTCCCCGCGGGCAACTGTTCCCTGAGGATTTCTTCCGCGAGGGGGTCTTCGAGGTGCTTCTCGATGGCTCGTCTGAGCGGCCTGGCGCCGAATTTCTCGTCGAAGCCGACGTCAATCAAGAACTGCTTCGCTCCATCGCTCAAGGCCAGCTTGAGGCCCTGTTTTTCCAGCCGCTCCTGCACTTTTCGGATCTCGATGTCAATAATCTTTAGGAGGTCGCCCTTGGTGAGAGAACGGAAAACGATGATGTCATCCACTCTGTTGAGAAATTCTGGGCGGAAGATTCTCTTCACCTCGCCGAGGATTTTGTCCTTCATCTTCTCGTAGTCCTGCTCGCCCGAGGCGGCGCCGAACCCAACGGAGACCTGCTTCTTGAGCAGCTCGGCGCCTACGTTGGAGGTCATGATAACCACCGTGTTTCGGAAGTCCACGGCCCGCCCGAAGTTATCCGTAAGTTTTCCCTCCTCAAGCACCTGTAGAAGGACGTGCATCACGTCGGGATGGGCTTTTTCGATTTCGTCGAAAAGGATGACCGAGTAAGGCCGTCTTCTGACCTGCTCGGTGAGCTGGCCGCCCTCCTCGTAACCGACGTACCCGGGGGGCGAGCCCACCAGCCTGGAAGAAGAGAACTTCTCCATGTACTCCGACATATCGAGCTGGATGACCGCGTCCTCCTCTCCGAACATGAACTCGGCGAGGACCTTACCGAGGAGGGTCTTGCCGACGCCCGTGGGGCCGAGGAACACGAATGAGCCGATGGGACGGCGGGGGTCCTTCATATCCGCTCTTGACCTTCGCAGCGCTTTTGAGACGGCTTTGACCGCTTCGTCCTGGCCGACGACACGCTTATGGAGTTCTTCTTCCATACGGAGGAGTTTATCGGTTTCCTTCTCCTCCAGCTTCGAGAGGGGGACGCCAGTCCATTTGGAGACGAGGTAAGCTATGTCTTCCTCGTTGACGTTGACCTTTTTTTGCTGTTTGTTCTCTTTCCAGTCACTGAGAGAGGCGTCGTACGTCGCCTTCAGCTCTTTTTCTTTGTCTCGGAGGCGGGCAGCTTTTTCGTACTCCTGATTGGCGATGGCAAGCTCTTTCTCCTTCCGAGCGGCGGCGATTTGCTCCTCGAGCTTTTTCAGGTTTGGCGGACGAGTCATGACAGATATGCGGGCCCGGGCGCCGGCCTCATCAATAAGGTCAATCGCCTTGTCGGGGAGGTTTCTGCCGGAGACATATCTCGAGGAAAGGTTTGCTGATGTGACCAGGGCGGAATCCAAAATGCGGACGTTGTGATGTTCCTCGTACCTGTCTCGGAGGCCCTTGAGAATTTCGATAGTTTCTTCGACGGTCGGCTCATTGACCATGATGGTCTGAAACCGCCTCTCCAGAGCCGAATCTTTCTCGATATATTTCCGATATTCATCAACGGTGGTGGCGCCGATGCACTGCAACTCTCCCCTCGCTAAGGCGGGCTTGAGGATATTGGAGGCGTCTATGGCGCCTTCCGCGGCGCCGGCGCCGACGATTGTGTGAAGCTCGTCTATGAACATGATAACGTCACGGGACCTGCGAATCTCGTCCATGACCGCTTTTATTCTCTCCTCGAACTGGCCTCTGTATTTTGTCCCGGCGACCATCAGAGCGAGGTCCAGAGTTATCAATCTCCTGTTCGCAAGCAACTCGGGGATATCGCCGGCGACGATCTTCTGGGCAAGCCCTTCCACAATGGCCGTTTTTCCTATTCCGGCATCGCCGAGAAGAACGGGGTTATTTTTCCTTCTGCGGCAAAGGATCTGGATGACTCTGTCTATCTCATCCTTTCTTCCGATGACCGGGTCGAGTTTTCTCTCCCTGGCAAGCTCGGTCAAATCGCGGCCAAATGCGCGAAGAGCCGGATGTTTGCTCGACTCAGTCCTGCCTCCGGCGGGGCGCGCCAGTCCCATAGACGCTGAGAAGCCCGACAGAATCTCCAGCACCTCATTCCTCGCCTTATCGAGGTCCACATCGAGGTTCTGGAGAACCTTGGCGGCTATCCCGTCCTTTTGTTTGAGCAGCCCCAGGAGAATGTGCTCGGTCCCCACGTAGTTGTGTTTGAAGCGTTGTGCTTCTTCCCAGGCGCTTTCGTAAACTTTCTCCGCGCGAGGCGTATTGGCTGGCCTACCGATGCTTTTCGTCGGGGGGCCGGAGCCGACCATTTTCTCGACCTCTGCTCGAACGATATCGAAGTCGAGCCCCAGCCGCTTCAGGACGTCCACCGCCACGCCCTGGCCAAGCTTTATCAGACCGAGCAGGATGTGTTCTGTGCCGACGTAGTTGTGGTGGAGCCTCTGGGCCTCCTTTTCAGCGAGTCTTTTGACCTGTTTTGCCCTGTTTGTGAACTTGTCCCACATGGTTGTGCCTTCTGTACCTCCTACGGCATTGAGCGAACCTTAGCGGCAAAGCGCCCGGCGCCGGTTGTCACTACTTGTTCTTGGCCAGCCGGCTGCGAAGCAAGTTTCCCCTCTCGACATCTCTGCTAACGGCATCCAGTTGCCTACCGTTGATTCGCTGAAGGTGAGCTGGCTGGGTGAAAATGAGGAGCTCGTTGATTGCCTGCCGGTCCACGTCTCCAATAATCCCGAGGTCAACTCCCATTCTGAGCGTTGACAACAGGTCAATGGTCTCTTTGGAAGTGATTATGTGCGCGTTGCTCAGGATACCATAGGCCCTGCCGACCCTATCGTATAGGACATCTGCATTGGTCTTGAGAAGGGCCTTTCTGGCATTTTTCTCGGTTTCGACGACCTGAAGCACCACTTTTTCCAGCGTGGTTATGATATCGCTTTCCGTTTTGCCCAGAGTTTGCTGGTTGGAAACCTGAAAGAGATTTCCGAAGGCTTCCGTGCCCTCACCGTAGAGTCCGCGAACCGCCAGGTGCAGTTTGGCAACGGCTTGAAGAACCTGGTCTATCTGTTTGCTCAGTATCAACCCTGGCAGATGGAGCATCGCGGAAACCCTTATGCCTGTGCCGACGTTGGTCGGGCAGGCGGTGAGATAACCAAGCCGAGGGGAAAAGGCAAAACCCAGCTTGCGTTCGAGCCGGTCATCAATGTCGTTGATTATTTCCCAGCATTTCGTCAGGCGAAGCCCCGGCAGAAGCGCCTGCATTCTGATGTGGTCTTCCTCGTTGACCATAACCGTGACGACTTCTTTTGAGTCAACGACCACAGCGCTGCCGACCTTTTTGCTGGCGAGCTCCCGACTGATTAAGTTACTCTCCACAAAAAGCTGCTTGTCAATATCGGAAAGCTCCTCGATTTTCAGGACGGTGCAGCCCCGGAAATGAGGGATGCTTCCCACCGCGGAGAGGATTTGGTCCCTCGCCCGCTTTTTTTCCGTGGGCGTAGCTCTGCTCGGGAAAAGGCGGTCGGCGAGGTTCCTTGCGAGCCTTACCCTGCTGCTGAACACCGTCTCAGACTCCGGGCCGTTCCCACGCAGCCACCCCTTTTGGGATTTGATGAACTCCTCGAACTTCATTTTCCCGGTTTTCCGCCTTCCATTTCGTCCTTGACCGCCTGAATTTGGTCCCTCAGGACGGCAGCCTCCTCAAACTCCTCGTTGTCTATGACCTCCTTCAGCTTCTGGTGCAGTTGGGCAAGCTGTGCGGCTTTGCCCGGTTGCCCGGCAATGGACTTAGGCACTTTGCCGACGTGTTGTTTATCTCTCTGTATCTCATCGAGGATGGGCTGAAGGTTGGGTTCAAAAGCCTCGTAGCACATCGCACAGCCGAGCCTTCCCTTTTTTCTGAACTTGCCGAAGGTCAAACGGCAGCGTGGACAAGTTTTCCCACTCTCCTCCACGGCGTAAGCCGCCTCAGTCAATCCCTTGAGGACATCGGCCACCGAGAACTGAGCGGCAGCGACAAGGTTTTTCTTTTTAGCACAAGACTCGCATAACGCCATTGTCTTCGGTTTGCTGTTGGGCAGAACCTCGGTGTAATGGATCGTTGCAATGTGCTCTTTGCAGATGTCGCAAAGCATGATTACTCTCCTATGATATATATCTTGCCTGCCTCACTCTTACTTATAAATTGTCGGCCAAAAAGCCGAGGAAGTCAACTGAGAAGTTTTTCCGTGCGACCCTATAAGATAAACGATGCCAACAATGCGGAAGTTCCCACGGGCGTTGAAGGTCGAACTCCGGTCGCCCGCCGCTTGGCGGAAAAAGTTCATTCCAGAATCACTCCGTCCGCGATCTTCACAACTCTATCACACATCTGAGCCAGTTTCTGGTCGTGGGTCGCGATAACCACGGTGTGTTGGCCGCTCTTGTTGACCTCCCGAAGCAGCCGGAGAACCGATTCGCCCGCTTGGCTGTCCAGATTACCAGTGGGCTCGTCGGCGAGGATAACCCTCGGATCGTTCAACACCGCCCTGGCGATTGCGGCTCGCTGCAGTTCCCCACCGGACAGTTCGCCCGGCTTATGCTGCAACCTCTCTCCAAGGCCGACGAGGTCAAGTAAGTCGGCGGCTCTTTTGCGCATTGAACTGCCGCCCTCCAGAGAAAGTTTCCTGCCAATCTTCGCCGGAAAAAGCGTATTCTCCAACAAACTGAAATCCGCCAGAAGATGGTAGAATTGAAAGACGAATCCTATGGTGGAATTTCTAAGCTCCGCTCGTTGGCTGTCACGAAGTCGCGTTATGTCCACGCCATTGAGACTAACTGAACCTTCGTCAGGGCGGTCGAGAGCGCCGAGGATGTGCAGAAATGTGGTTTTCCCCGCACCGGAGGCGCCCACGATAGCGAGCATTTCGCCCTCGCGCACGCGAAGGTGCGCGCCTTTGAGAACGACCACTTTTTCCTTTCCCATGGGGAAAGACTTCACGATCTTGTCTGCCACGAGGATGTCTGCCATTAGAGAACTCCCCTGCGGACGCGGGTCTCGCCCCCCGGCGCTTTACTCATATCGGAGCACCTCCACCGGGTCGAGCGTCGCCGCTTTCCATGCCGGATAAATGCTGGCGAGAATGCAAAGCAGGAGTGCCACCGCACAGATTACCCATATCGCCCCTGCGGAAAGGTCAACCGGTATCTTGTCGAGGTAGAAGATCTCTCCGCTGAATAATTTCTCCGTCCGCGTAACCTTACTGACCCAGCCGGCAACTGGATCAATGTTGTGGGAAAGAACCAATCCGCCCACGACGCCAGCGGCTATACCGACGAAGCCGATAATGACGCCGCTCAGGGCGAAGATGGCGATAATGGAACTTTTGCGCGCCCCCATAGACCGCAGGATACCGATCTCCTTTCGCTTGTGCATAACCGTCATGGTAAGGCTGGCGATGATGTTCAGAGCCGCCACGGCCGTGATGAGAGCGACAATAATAAACATGATAACCCGCTCCTGTTGAATCGCGCGGAAGAGCGTCATTCGCAAGTCCTTCCACGTCTTGACCGTATATGGATAATGCCTGGCTTTATCCTCCTTGTCGTGAACTGTCAAAGAACTGAGCTTCCGGTCGAGGTCGCTTTTCACCTGGTCGCAATACTTGATGGCGTCCAGCTTCACTGAAAAGCCGTGAATCAGATCCTTTTCCGATAATTGTTGGAGGAACTGCCCGCTTCTGAGCGAGGTAAAGCAGAGTTTCAAGTCCTCCTCCGCCAAGCCGGAGCGAAAGATGCCAGTGATGCGAGCAGGGAAAGCGCGCTCTATTCTGCCGAAGACACCGATGCCCGCCGAGGCTATGTCAATCGTGTCGCCGAGCTTCAGGTCAAAACGGTCGCAGAACACCTTGCCCAAAATCACCGGCATGACGAGCGTCTTTCCTCCGTACGGGCCGGGGATTTCGACTTCTTCGAGGTCAAGGTCGCTTTTCAAAAGATGGTCGTCCTCGCCCACGAATCCACATCCGGGGTGGCTGCACCTGAAAATGCCATCCTTGACGTTCTTGCGGTATTCTTCGCGGGTGTAGGCACTCCTGCACCTCCCGCAGGTGAAATAGACGAGGTATTCGGGAAGCTTCGAGACCTGAGCGATTTTCTGAGGGTCAACCGCTCGAAAGAAAAGGGTAGTGCTGAGATTATCTATCCGGGCGCTCAAATCTCCCCAGACAAATGGGCAGACTGCCGCGACATGCGGAGTGGATTGAATTTCCTTCTCCACATCCCGCCAGTTTGAGATGAGGCGGTCCCCCGTGATCTCTATGTGCGAGCTCAGGCCAATGGACCTCTCCCGAAGATTGTTCGCGAAGCCGTCCATAACGGCGATGACCACAATCAAAGTCATAACGCCAACGGCAAGCCCGAGGATGGATATGAAGGTATTTACGGATATGTATGCCCGGCTTCGCCTCGGTCTAAGATACCTCAAGCATACGGACAGCTCGTAGGGCACGCTATTGTCTTTCCTTTCTGATGATATGCAGGATAAACGACTCCGACGAAATAGAGGACGATGCGCCGGAGCTTCACGTCAAGGTCCCCGAACGGGCGGTTCGGCACTTCGCCCGAGGGCAGCCTCAAGAGCATTTCTTCTGAGATTCTCGCCCAAACCATCACCACGCGACAATCTTGTAAAACTTGCGGTCTGTCCCGGAAGCCGCATCGTCGGTATATTGCAGCTCTGTGCCATCTCCATTGAAAACGTGGGGGTTTGGGGTCCACTCGCCTGAAAGGTCAGATGCCGTGAGCACCTGATATTTTTTCCCCGCGGCCCCTTTCCATCTCAGCGTCATCTGATTTTCTCCCGCTGCGACAACAACGCCCGGACGCAAAATCGCTTCCAGAAGCAACGGGTCAACTCTCTCTTCCGAGGAGGCGGCAAAGCTCCCCATCTTCATAAAGTGGAGGTTGCCGTACGAGATAGTCATGCTCAGGTCCGCCAGAGGATTTGTGATCTCAACATGCCCGCAATTGACTTGTTGTGTGCAAACCGGGCAGTGGAAATAGCAGTCCGCCTCGTAGGGTACGATGTAACTCCTTATCGGGTTCTCGCCGACCGGCAGCGCCTCGATGCGCTGGCGCATCCTTCTCGCAAGCTCCACGCCGTCAAGAACTCCATCGCCGTCACTATCCGCAACATCGGGGCGAGTGCCAAAATGAGCTTCCTCGTTGTCGAGAAGGCCGTCGCTGTCTGAGTCCTTTGGAAAAATAACGAGGTGAGAGGTACCGTCGCTTCTAAGGGCCAGGTCAAGCAGGCACGGATTCACACGGCCGCGATGCAGGTCGCCCCCATACGAAAAACTGCCGCGCCGCATGTAGTGAAGCGCAACATAAGGGATTTCGAGGTTGATGTTTTCCTTCGGGTTGATGAGCTCCATCCAGCCCATGTTCACGTTCTCGCCGCACACATCGCAGACCTCGTAACCCCTCAGCATGTGCTCGACGACAAACGGACGGTCCTTGGGGCCGTCCTCGGGCTTGAGGGCCCTGGGGAGGTCCCCGACAGCCTCCCACAAGTCGTGAGCTAAAGCGAAGCCATCCGGGACACCATCAATGTTGGCGTCAGCAACGGTCTTGTCGGCGCCGAAATAGTCCTCTTCACCGTCTGTGAGCCCGTCGCCGTCGGCATCTTCCTCCACGGCGAGCATGTGCCCCGGGCCGGGGGAGTGAAGGCCTTCAAGGAGCAGTTTCACGTCGAGTCTTCCTTCACCGTGATGGTCTCCCGCAAAGGAGAAGCTCCCGTGCTCCATGTAATGCACGGCGATATAAGGAACCCCAACATAAAGCTGAGCCATCTGATTGACGACGGTCAGATGCCCCATGTTGACGTTCTGCCCGCAGATGTCGCACCATTCCAGACCCTTGACCTCAAAGTCGAGACGATAAACCTGGTCGTGAGAAGGCTTGTCCGGCAGGGCGTTGATTTCGTCGGCGGCAGCCTCCGCAAGCTCCACACCATCGAGGATTTCGTTGCCGTTCTCGTCAGGATTGTTAGGATTCCTCTGAAGGTCCAACTCCTCCTGGTCGGCCAGAAGGTCTCCGTCCGCATCGGGGGAGACGTGCAAAAGATGCCCGTCACCCTCGCCGCTCAGGACGGCTTTTAGCTGCCTCGGGTCAACTCTGCCCTCCGGAGCGAAGTAGCCGCCTTCCCAGGAGAAACCGCCGTGCTCAAGGAAATGAAGCGCCATCGAGGGAATGGAGATGGAGGAGCCGGTCACGGGGTTTATCACATCCCAAAGGTCCATGACCACCGGCTCGCCGCATCGGGGACATATATCTATGCCGTCCATGGGGTGCTCGACGACGAACGGGCGGTCCTTGGGACCGTTTTCGGGATTCCCCACCCGAGGCAGAGCGTCGAGCTGAACTCGCAGTTCGCTCGAAAGGTCAAGCCCGTCGCGGAGATGGTCGCCGTCCGTATCGGGATTTTCGGGACCGGTCTCAAAAACCGGCTCTTCCCAATCCCGCAGCCCGTCATTATCACGGTCCGTTCCTTCGGGTTCCGGAATGAAATGCGCGAGTCCTTCCGAACGGAGCACCGTGTTCAGGAGAGCCACGTTCACCCGCCCCCTGTGTTCACCGCCCGCATAAGAGAAGCTGCCGTGCTCCATGTAATGCTTGGCGATGTAAGGGATGCCGATAGAGAGCTTCTCCAGAGGGTTGAAGATCTCAAGGAATCCCATGTTGACTATTTCGCCGCATACGTCGCAAGCCTCGACCCCGTAAACCTTGTTGTCAATCAGATAAACGTGGTCCGGGGAAACCTCTTTGGGAAGGGCATCAATGGCGGAGGATAGTGCCAATGCCAAATCAACTCCGTCGGGAACAAGATTGCCGTCCTCATCGGTCTCGGCGGGATTCATGTGCAGCAGAAGCTCCTCGTCATCCTTGAGGAAGTCCGCATCTTGGTCCTCCCATGCTTCCAAAGGTATCCAGTGCGGATCACCCTCCTTGTACTTCGCCTCCAACGCTGGCAAGGCGCCGAGGGCTACCAGGGAAGCAGCCGTGGCAACCGCCTTCCTCAGATGCTCAGCAACCACCGCCTCCCGAACCGTTGATAGAGCCGAGAGCAGCCGTCCTCGCATCGCCTTGCGGCATTCGCGGTAAATCTCCGCGTAGTAAGGCAGCAACAGCGGCGTGAGGGGGCAGTTGGGACAAGCCCAGTGGAACAGAATCCGCTGGTCGGACCTCCGCAGGGAGTTCTTGACGTAGCCTTTGGCGATATAGCTCTCCACGCAGCAGGAGGGATAACCGAACAACAGCCCTTCAATCCTCATGTTGGCGGGGCTGTGGTCAATCCTCTTGCCATCGAATCGGGAAGCGTAGAGGTCGAGGCAATGATTCGATCTGCTGAAGACCAGTTCGCGCATCCGCTTCCCGGAGCGAACGTACCTCGGGACGGTGCGCGTCTTCAGACCCAACTCCCGAAGGAGACGTTCCGTCTCCGGACCGAAATCCTTTTCCCAGCGGCTCAAAGGCTTGAGTCCCCCTTTCGTCAGCAAGGAAAGGTAAGCGAGATCAAAGCCGAGCTTCTTGAGGCAGTTAGCAGCCATTTCAAAGGTCCTCCTGTGGTCAACGAAACGCGCGTTTCACGCTGACACCTTGACTGCGTGCGGGGCTTCTTCGTTTTCAGAGAAGTCAATCGGCGCACGCTTCGGCCCCGAAGCGGAAAGACGACTCAATCGCCCGCGCCACGGCTCGAATCCTCTCCGCAACGCTTAAAGGTAATCTATCATATTTAAGCCTGACAGTCAACCACTCTCAGCGGGGGGGCCGTGGCTGCATTTCGGTGGGATGCCATGACGCCTTCTTTCGTCCTTCTCGCAGGCGGCATTCACGCCGTCCCTATGTCGAATCTCCGTCTCTATCGCACAATTGAGGACAGGAGGATAGCATTTTAGCCGGGCTTTAGCCGGCGCCAACCTTAGCGCTCCGATTCATAAGTTCGGCGACGTATTTGCCTTGACAGGATAACAGGATGGACATGATTCTTGGAATCCTGTTTATCGCGAAAGGTTCTTGGGCTTTCGCTTTACTCCAACTTCTCACGTACTGGCTTACCAGCGCCAACGAGCTTGTTGACGAGTTGTATCTCCTGAGCTGCCACAACAACCCCGTTGACACACTTCCGCTCGACGATGACCGGCTGACTTTCGACCCCGCCATGACTGCGCAGGAAGGTCTCGAACAACTTCTCCGCCAATTCCTTCCTTGCTACTTTGCGTCTTTGCGAGAGGCCTCCCGTTTTTCCATTTTCTCTCGCCAAGACGCCAAGGGCGCCAAGGTGTTCGACCCGAGCGCCCGGGGGCTTGTGATTTACTGGATGCTTCACGTCTCTGGAACAATCCCGTTCACGCCGATGGCGTGATTATCCCGTCAAAATAGCTCTTTCACGAGACCGTTCATACTTCACCCGATTTGCGAATCCATGTACTTAGCCACCGGCTTTAGTCGGTGGTATCGGATATAACGCGCCATCCCTCGACAGCCGGCTTCAGCCCCGCCGAGGCGGGGCTTCTCGAACAAAGGATTCATCCATACCCTGCCACTCAAATGGAGCCGCATCCCAGCCGGAGGTTTTTTGGCAAAGACCTCCATACAACTCAGTCGTGCCTCGGCCGGAACGTTCCGAGAAGCGGGGCTCAGCGGGCATCGAATTTGCCATTTCGTCATCAGAAAACTGTCGCGGCGTTAAGATTCCTTTCCGATGTTTGAAAGGTGTCCGGGATGGAGACACCTTGCTTATTTCACCCGCCGGCGCCAAACAAGCGCCTTGACGTATATTGTCCGTTGACGTAGCGTACAAGGCGCAACCGGAGTACACATTTCCGAAGGAAGAAACAGCATGTTCGGACTACACTTTGCGGATGTGATATGCCTGGTCTTGTACCTCGGCGGAATGGCCTTGGTCGGCGTCTGGGCGGCACGACTGATTCACACAATGGGCGATTTTTTCATGCCCCGTCGCTTTGGCAAGGCGACAATGGTCATGCACGGCTTCGGCACGGGCACCCACTCCGACCAGGCGGTGAGTGTCGCGTCCAAGACCTTCACCAACGGGCTTTCGGGAATCTGGTACCAATGGTTGTGGCTGTTCGCGACACCATTTTACTGGCTGATTGCTCCTGTCATGAGACGTTTCCGCGCCCTGACGACCGGCGACGTCTTTGAGGCTCGTTACAGCCGCAGCGTGGCGATGCTCTTCGCGGTTGTCGGCATGTTTCAGCTCATGGTCAACATTGGCGTGATGCTCAAAGGCTCCGGCGCCGTCATAACCGCCAGCTCCGGCGGGTTAGTCTCTTCGAATATTGCTATCATTGTCATGACCGTGCTCTTTGTCGGGTATGGGATAGCCGGTGGTCTTTCAGCAGCAATTGTGACCGATTTTATTCAGGGCATCCTGACGGTGGTGTTTTCGTTCATGCTGCTTCCCTTTGTCCTCCACGCCGTGGGCGGACTGGCGGGGATGCGCGGTGCAATAAGCGACCCGGATATGTTCTCGCTCGTCGCCCCTAAAGAGATCGGCGTGTTCTATATCATAGTCATCGCAATCAACGCCCTGGTGGGCATTGTCACCCAGCCGCACACCATGGGGAATTGTGCCGCAGGCAGAACCGAGATGGACGGGCGGGTCGGCTGGATGGTAGGGAACTTCATCAAACGAATATGCACTATCGCGTGGTGTCTCACGGGACTTGCCGCGGTGGCCTATTTCTCCGGTCAGAATGTCAAGCCCGACCACGTTTTCGGCCTGGCGGCGAGAGATTTTCTGCCGAGGATTTTCCCTGGGGCGCTGGGCATTTTCCTGGCATCGCTTTTGGCGTCGGTGATGAGCTCGTGCGACTCGTTCATGATCGCTTCATCCGCACTTTTCACGGAAAACATTTACAGACCTTTGCTTCCGCACAGGTCGCAGCGACACTATATCCTCGTGGGCCGCATCGCGGCATTGCTGGTAGTTATAGGGGGAGTAACCTTTGCGTTCCTGCTCGAGGACGTGGTGCAGGGCCTTGAACTTTTTTGGAAAATCGCCTCGATGATGGGCATCGCTTTTTGGTTAGGACTTTTCTGGCGGCGGACAACGGTTGCGGGGGCGTGGGCTTCGACCTTAACGGCGTTTGTGGTGTGGTGGCTGACAACGAGACCGTTCTTCGTTTCCCTCCTTGCAGATTGCCCGCTGTCCGGGCCGCTGCGCTTCGTGGTCGAAAAGAGCGAAGGCGCCGTCGTGTACCTCCCGTGGCAAATGCTCTTTTACCTGACCGCGGGATTGGCTGCCGGCATTTTGGTCAGCTTGTTCACCAAGCCCGTAGAGCAAGAAAAGCTGGATAATTATTACGCACTCATCCGCACGCCGGTCACGCCCGGCGAGCGAGTTCCTGCGCCTTGCACCCTGCCAGAAGACGCAGTTGTCCCTCCAAGTCGCAAAGTTTTCCCCAACAGCGACATCGAGGTCTCTTTCCCCACTCGCACCTCGCTCATCGGATTTCTCCTCGGCTGGCTTTGCGTTGCAGCTCTGATTGCCATCTTTGTGCTTATCTCGAAAGGATGACGAAGGCCTCTACATTGCGGATTGCGGATTGCGGATTGCGGATTGCAAAGTGCGGACTGCCGATTGCAGACTCGGGACTGCCGATTGCGGATTGC
>CAZXGF010000009.1:15945-133386 GCA_964640185.1 uncultured Verrucomicrobiota bacterium
GATTGCAAAGTGCGGACTGCCGATTGCAGACTCGGGACTGCCGATTGCGGATTGCGGATTGCGGATTGCAAAGTGCGGACTGCCGATTGCAGACTCGGGACTGCCGATTGCGGATTGCCAACTGCGGACTGCCGATTGCAGAGTCGGGACTGCCGATTGCGGATTGCGGACTGCCGATTACAGACTGCGGATTGCGGATTGCCAACGAGCATAGCTGTACTCCGAAATCACAACTCTGAAATCCGAGATGGCAGCTCGCGGATTGCAGATTCCGGATTGCAAACTGCGGATTGCAGACTGTGGATTGCAGATTGCGGATTGCAGACCACCGCAGTGCTGATTGCAAACCCTACAGCGCGGACTGGTGAAACGCAACGCCCGCGGGCCCATTCCGAAATCCGAAATCCGCAATCCGCAATTCACAGCCCCTCTTTTCCTTCGAGCTCGGCGATGACTCGCTTCGCCTCCTCGGCTTCGTCGAAAGCGGAGTCTATGGAAACAGCGGCTTTCAACTGGCGGAGAGCTTCCTCCTTCTGCCCCTCCTTGAACAGAGCCATTCCGAGATGGTATCTCGCCAGAGGATTCTGCGGGTTCTTCGCCACGGCAGAGGTGAGCTTTTCGCGAGCCTCCGTGTACCGCTTCAACTTGTACATTATCCACCCGACGGTATCGAGGATGCTTGGGTCACCGGGCCGGTACTCGTCCGCCTTTGTTGCGAGCGACAGGGCTTGTTGAAGGTCCTTCCCCTCCACACAGCCGACCCACGCGAGATTGTTGTAGGCAGAAGTGAGAAGCGTACGGTCCTGGGTCGAGGAAACGACCATCTCGTACATCTCTTTCGCTTTTGGATAATTCTTCAGGAGCAGATAATTCTGGCCCGCGAGGGCAGCGACGCGAGGGTTGTTAGTGCTGTCTTTGAGTGCTGTCTCGAACTCCTTCGCCGCCTCAGAGTATTTCTTTTGGGAAACGAGGAGTTGAGCCAGGCGGATTCTCACCCAGACAGCTTTGGGGCTGGCAGACAAGACCGTTGTCAGCTCCTTGGCCGCGAGGTCGGGCTTGCCTGAAGAAGCATAGGCTGCGGACAGGTTAATGCGTGCGGGAAGGAAGGACGAATCCAGAGCGATAGATTCTTGAAAGCTCGATATAGCCTCGGAGTGCAGGCCCTGTGACAATTGAGCGGACCCAAGGATGCCGTAGATTCTGGCGTCCTTGCTGCCGGAGGACAGCGCTTCCTGACAGGTGGCGATGGCCTCGTCGGGCTTGCCGGAGGCGAGCTGCGCCGCCGCAACAAAGACCGGGGCACTGGCGGCATCCGGAGAAAGCTTTTGGATGCGGGCATACGCCTTCTGCGCTTCCTCGAGGTTTCCCTGAGCGACGAGTGTATCACCGAGCAAACGGAGCCCTTTGATGTTGGTCTCGTCGAGCTCCACGACGTGGGAAGCATGTTTTTGAGCCGAATCGAGCAGACCCGTTTTCAGCTCCGAACCGGCGATGGACAGAAGGGCGAGCAATTGGTCGGGTTGGCGATTGAGCACGGTCTCGAGCTCTTGAATGGCTTCCGGGTCGCGGCCGTCCGCCTTCAGAACGTCGGATAGCTTCAACCTCGCATCTACCCAGTCCGGCCGCAACAGTAAGGCCTTCCGGAACTCGACGATGGATTCAGTCCGGCTACCTTTCCGAACCTCAACCCACCCGAGGATGTAGTGTGCCGACGCGAGGTCCTTTCCCCCGGAGAGAATCTCTTTGACTTCCTTGACCGCTTCCTCGAACTGGCCTGTCAGGCAGTGGAGGTGAGCGAGCATCAGCCTGGCAACGATATTGTCTTTGTTTTCCTCGGCGACAGCCCGGACATCAGCCAGTGACGCCTCGAAATCGCCCATGTGCTCATATAGCGGCGAGAGATCAACAAAAAGCGCCTCCGTAACCTTGCTGCCCGCGATACGCAACACCTCCTGCGCTTCCTTTCTTGCCTCGGCGACTTTTTTGTCGCCAAGATAAATCTTCGCCAGCGTCACGCGAGCGGCAAGGAGCTTTTTATCCTTCTCGCTCGCCTTCTCTAAGGCCGCGACAGCGTTTTCCCTTTCTCCCATCGCCAGATGCACCCGCGCCGTCAGTTCGTAAGCAGACCCCATATTCGGGAACCGCGTCGTGAGCTGCTGACAATATGTTAGAGCCTCTTTCTGCTTTTTCTGCGATAGAAGAACGTTCACAACGGCATTGTGCGCGGCGACATCCTTGGGATTGGCTTCAGCCGCCGCTTGAAACTCTTTCAGAGCCTCGTCATCTTTTCCCTGCAAGCGATAGATTGTTCCGAGGCGATTATACGCAGCAGAGGCCTTTGGGCTTTTCACCAACGCAAGCCGGCACTGCTGCGCCGCCTCGTCGTATTTCTTCTGCATGACCAAAACGGTGGAGAGATTCAGGTAGGAACCTACTGATTCGGGACTCGCTGCGATTGCCAGGCGAAACTGCTTGGCCGCCTCTTCAAGCTCCCCTTTCCTGATGTACGCTGAACCGAGCAGGTTGAGAAAGCCCCGCGGGTCGCGGGGTTTGCTCTTAAGCGCACTGCGGCATTTCTCTACCGCGCCGTCCGCATCACCGCCCGCAAGGGTCTCGAAGGCGACCTGGAAATCGGTCTTCTTCTCGCCCGAGACCACCGCCGCGAGCCTCGCGCGGACCAACGCCGCATCCTCGCTTTTCCCCTGAACATCGTAGGCGCGGACAAGACATTCAAGAGCCTCTTTCTGCGTTGGATTCCGCTCCAGAACGTTTTTGCAGTGGAGTTCCGCGTCGGAATACCAACCTTGCTCCAAAGCGATGGAGGCGAGATGAAGGCGCGCCTGGTCGAATTCCGGGAGCTGCTGGAGAAGAGTCTCATACTCGGACGCAGCCATCGCGGGTTGATTGATATTGTAAAGCGCCCCGGCAAGTAGATAGCGTGCCTCGGCCCAGGCCGGACGCTCTCGAAGCGCGCTCTGGAGGTCAACAACCGCCTCCGAGAATTTCTTGCGATAGAACCGCACGCTCCCTCGGACAAACATCGCCCCGGCCTGCGTCGTCCGACTTCGCATCGCTTGTTGCGCCTCTTTCAGGGCGTCGTCGTATTTTTCCGTCCTCAAGTAAAGCAGCGCCAGCGCCAGGTGACCGGAGGCTCTGCGCTTGTTCTTTTCGAGAGCCTTCTTTACCTCCTCGATAGCCTTGTCGTATTGCTTTTCCTTCTGGAAGATGTCCGATAGGAGCATGTGCGCCTCGAAATTGGCGGGGTCGAATTCCTCCACGATGCTCGATGCCACTTGACGAGCTTCATCGTTTTTCCCTTCCGAGAACAGCGCCTTCCCCAGAGCCACGCGTATTCTGATAAAACCCGGGTCCATCTCGAGAGCCTTGCGATACTCGGCGATCGCTTTGTCCGCTTCGCCCTCCTGCCGATAGATATTCCCGAGGAGTCCGTGCGACTTCGCGCAAGCGCGAGAAAAAGCCGTAGAAGAGCCCGGCTTCTCCTCAATCGCCGTTTCGTTAAGCCGCGAAAGAACCTGAATCGCCTCCGCGACTTTCTTCTCCGCGTAAAGCACATCCGCCAAGCCGACGTAAGCCTCCGCCCTCGCCGCCGAGCCCTCCCCGGCAGTCTCCGCCGCGAGCCTAAAAGAACTTTCCGCGTCACCAAGACGGCGCTGAGAGAAATAGACCCGCGCCAGCTCGTAGTGCGTTTCGTGGTTGTTCGGCTCGAGGCTGAGAGCTTTCTTGAACTCTCTCTCGGCTTCTCGCAGGCGATAGTTCTTCGCGTAGAGGAGGCCTTTCTTATAATGCCTCCGGGCGCGAGACTTAGGAGAGCCGCACCCCGCCAGCATCGCTACGAGCAGCAGCGAGACCACAAGCCCCGCCAGCCGCCGCGTCATCCTAAAAAATCGCATGACAACCTCCACATTTATGATTTCGGACCGGCAATTTCGGGCCCTGCAATCCGCAGTCAGCAATCGGCAGTTCGCAATGAGCGATTCCGTGCCAGCCCCTACCTGAAACTTTATCTCAAACCATGCCCAACCTCAAGCATAAACACGCGCGACCCGTAATACCTCCGTCTCGAGCGGATAGCCCGCCGTGGCGGGGCAGAGAACAAGGAAAAAAGGAGGGTAACGCAAAGGCGCAGAGTCGCAGAGAGGAGCATGAGAAGGACTCCGTCGTCGCCTGCCGTGGCATGGGCATCTTGCCCATGATCCCGAACGGGTCCCCCGCCAGAGGCGGGGGATGCCACGTGGGGGATGGCTTTTTTTGCCGTGAAGGGTACAGCCCGAGCCCGTCGAGGGCGAGACGCCCTCGCGACTGCCCCGCCATGGCGGGGCGGCGTTACCCTAAGCAACCTTACCCACTGAAACGTAGCCGCACCCCCTCCGTTTCAAACGTCGCAATGGTCTCGGTTTTTTTGTATAATCCCCTGACGCATTTCATCTGACGGGATGACAGGATAGACCTCGTCCTGAGTATCCCATCCATTCTGTCACAAAGATTTTCGGAGAGGGCAAAATGATGAGACAGACCAAAATCACACGCCGCGCGTTCTTGCGCGATAGTGGCCTGGCGGCGGCGAGCCTCACGTTGCCTTTCAGCAGTGCGGCGGCTGCGCTCAATGCGGTGACGAAAGTTGACCCTGCAAAAGCGGAGCAGGTCCAACGTGCCGCGATCTTCAACGAATACCGCTATGGCCACATGGTTCAGGAGTATTATGTGCACCGCCTCCGTGAGATAGCACGTCAGCGAGCCGAAGCTCGCTCAGCGGTTAGCACGCCAAAGGACGTGATGAAACTTCGCAAGGAGGTGCGCCGCAAGCTCGGGAAATTTTTTGGGGCGCGTCCGGCTCGCACACCGCTGAACGCCCGCATCACCGGCAAGGTGGAACGCGAACATTATACGATTGAGAAGATTGTCTATGAAAGCCGTCCGAGCTATCTCGTCACCGCCAACCTCTACGTCCCAAAAAACATCACAGGACGGATGCCAGCGGTGTTGGGCGCGTGCGGCCACTCCCTGAACGGAAAGGCATCCGCTCCATATCAGGAGTTCAGCCGAAACCTGGCCAGGCAGGGCTATGTGGTGTTGGTTTACGACCCGCCCTCGCAGGGTGAGCGCATCGAATATCCCGACGCCGAGGGCGTGCCGAGAGTCAGTTTCGGCGTGCACTCCCACAACATGGCCGGCAACCAGATGACGCTTTGCGGGAAAAACTTCGCGCTGTGGGAGGCATGGGACGGCATCCGGGGGCTCGACTATCTCCTTTCGCGGCCGGAGGTAGATTCCGGGCGGCTCGGCGTGACTGGCAATTCCGGCGGCGGCACCCAAACCTCGAACCTCACCGCCCTCGACGACCGATTCACGATGGCCGCGCCGAGCTGCTTTGTCACACGCTATCGTTACAACCTCGAGAACGAAGAGCCGACCGATGCGGAGCAGGTCGTTCCCGGCATGCTCGCCGCAGGATTGGACATGGCAGACTTCTTCACGGCTCAGATACCGCGACCGACGCTGCTAATCGGACAGGCCAACGATTTCTTCGATGCTCGGGGTCTCTGGGAGACTTACTACGAGCTGCGGCGATTGTACGCAATCCTCGGCGCCGAGAAGAACATCGAGATTTACGTCGGCACCGAAACGCACGGCTACAACAAAGAAGCTCGCCAGGCTATGTATCGCTTCTTCAACAAGCATGCCGGTATAGACGCCTCCCCCCTCGAGCCCGATGAACCCGTGGAGAAAGATGAGGTATTACAGGCTACGTCCGCAGGTCAGGTTTATCTGATGAGCTCGCGGCGGACATTCGATTTCACCCAAAAGGCAGCGCGCGGCTTAGCCCGGCGGCGAAAGGTTGTTGTCGGCAAAGCGCTTGCTGACCAGCTCGTCAAGCACTTGTCCTTGCCCGAGCGCGCCGGCCCGCCTCATTACCGGGTGATGCGCGCGAGCGTCGTCTGGAATAACCCCCGCGTGCGAAATTACGGCTTCGCCGTGGAAACGGAACCGGGCATTGTGGCGCTTCTGCACGCCATCGTGAAAACCGGCGCCTTGTACTATTTCCCGGAGGTCAAAAATGCCACCATCTATGTCCCCCACCGCTCTGCGCTGAAGGAAGTCATCCTGGGCTTGGCGCCAAAGCAACCCGATTCGCCAGCCCTGTTCGCCCTGGACGTTCGCGGCATGGGCCAACTCACCGCCCGGACGTGCAAGGACCGCGGCGATGATTTCTTTCACCCCTATCACAGCGATTACATGTACGCCAACCACGGCCTGATGCTCGATGAGCCCTACTGCGGAAGACGCGTGCACGACCTCCTCCGCGTCCTCGACCTTTTTCAGGCAAACGGTTCCCGCAGCGTGCACTTGGTCGGCCGGGGGATGGGTGCCATCACCGCAACTTTCGCGGCTATCCTGCACCCGTTGGTCAAACAGGTAACACTCCACAACGCTTTGTTGTCATACCACGAGGTGACGCAGGAGCCGAGGTACGCCTGGCCATTCTCCACGATGGTCTTCGGCATTCTCAGGAAGTTTGACCTCCCGGATTGCCTGCGCGAGCTCACGGCCGAGAAAAAGCTGACCGTCGTTGACCCCTGGGACAGCCGGATGCGCCTCTGGCCAAAAGCCAAACTGGGCGCACATCTCAAGGCGCTCAACCTCGAAAAGTTGGAGGTTCGCTGGTCGGACAGCTAATACTCCATTGCGCATTGCGGATTGCAGATTGCGGCGCCCGCAGCGCGGAGTGACGCGACGCTGCTCGGCCCGTTCCGAAATCCGAAATCGAAAATGGCGCCAACATCCTATACCATTAAGAAGGAGGAGCCATGAAACACGCAAATCAGACAGATAACATCCTTGGCGTCTTAGCGTCTTGGCGAGACAAGCCGGCAGAGGGCAGACGCCTCACAAAGGCGCAAAGCCGCAAAGGTCGGTTGCTTACGTCATTCTTGTTCATCGGCATGCTCGTGCTGGCCGGAGACCTCTCGACTGCGGATTGCGGATTGCAGATTGCAGATCCTCGAGTCCCAAATCGCCAATCCGAAATCCCATACCGGTGGGCCCAGTCTGAAATCCCAAATCCGAAATCCGAAATCCGCCGCCTGTCCGCCCGTGCCGAAATCCCAAATCCGAAATCCGAAATCCGAAATGGCCCGGCCGTGTCTGGGCGCCCGGTTGTTGTGGACGCTTCTCGCTACTCCGACCTCCAAAAGGCCTTCTTGGCGGTGCCTGAAGGCGGCGGCCTGGTCAAACTGCCGCCGGGCGACTTCCTGCTGACACGTCCCCTCATCCTCACGCGAGAGAACACGAGGATAGAGGGAGCGGGGGCGGCGACACATTTGATCAATCGCAACAAGGAAAGCCAACCGGCGTTCATCATCCGGCCCGCGAGCCGTCTCAGCGACCGCCAGGCGCGCATCTGGCGTGTGCAGCTCGCCGACTTTCGCATTAGCGGTAATCCCAAAAGCGGCGACGGAGTGCGAGCCGAGGGCGTCAACGAGATATACATCCACGGCATGTCCGTTGACCACAACGGCGGGCACGGCATCAACCTGATTGATTGCTACGAGGACCCCCGCATCTGTGACTCCATCATCACCTACAACGGCGACGCAGGGCTGAATATTCTCTCCGGACACGACATCGTGGTCAACGGAAACCAATTCGAGGAGAACAGGGACGCTGTTCGCTGCATTGACAGCTTCAATCTCTGCATGAACGGCAACAACCTCGACGACCATCTCCGCCACGGGGTCGTCATCGAGAACACTTACGGTTCGGTCCTGAGCGGGAACATGATCGAGGAGTGTCGGGGCACAGCCGTTGTTCTCGACCGCGATTGTTATGGCATCACCATCAGCGCCAACGTAATCGCCCACAACTCCGGCGGCGGCGTGGACCTCCGGGACGCCTGGGGGTGCGCCGTCTCCGCCAACACGTTTACCATCGTCGCTCAGCGGGCGGTCGCCATCGGGCCAGGAAGCGGGCGCATTACCGTCACCGGCAATAATTTCTCCAACGCTCACATCGGCCCCGGCGTCAAACGGGATGACCCCGCCACCGGCGTCACCCTCGCTCACACGTCCGACGTTGTGATCTCCGGGAACGTTTTCACGGGACTTGCCGCAGAGGCCATAAAAGCCGAAGGAGAATGCAAGCGGATCGTTATCGTAGGAAATGCCATGAGCGATCTCTCGAGGTCCGCCCTCGGCCGCGCTACCCCCGCGATGGACCTGAGCGGCGCCGAAGCGGTCGTGAAAGATAACGCCGTTGAGAAAGAATCTCCGGCGGAACAGTAACGGCATTGGGGCGGAGAGACCTCAAAGGCCAACGTTTGTGAAAAACAACAGTTGTATAAATGAGAGGAGGAAATGTTATGAGGCGAATATGTGCTCTGTGGTTCGTCTGTCAGTTTGCGATGCTGCTGGCAATTGCTCGTACACCGGCTGCGGATTTCTTCGTCGCTGTGGAGGGCAACGACGCTTGGTCCGGCAAGTTGGCCGCCCCCAATAGCGAGCGCACCGACGGCCCCTTCGCCACTATCCAGCGAGCTCAGCAGGAAGTCCGCAACCTGAAGCGAGCGGAACCCGACCGCCACCGCCCGATTGAGGTGCTGGTGCGTGGGGGGACGCATTTCCTAAAGGAAGGCCTCATCTTCACACCGCAAGACTCCGGCACGCCCGACTCGCCGGTTGTCTATTCTGCCTATCCGGGCGAAAAGCCGGTGATAAGCGGCGGCGTTCAACTGAAGGGCTGGAAGCGCAATGCAAAGGACCCCGCAAAGGCGGAGCTGCGCATCCCCGAGGTTCAGCGCGGCGAGTGGGCCTTCTCGCAACTTTTCGTGAACGGGCAGCGCCGCTACCGCCCGCGGCTCCCGAAGGAGGGCTACTATTCAATTGCGGGAGAGGTCCCTCCCACCACGCAGGCGAAAAGCCGAGGCTTCGACCGCTTCATGTTCAAAGCAGGCGACCTCAAGAAGGACTGGAAAAACCTCGGTGATGTGGAGGTTCTCTGCTTTCACTCCTGGTCAATGTCGCGGATGCGCATCGCCTCCATTGACGAATCGAAACGCATCGTCACCTTCGCCGGGCCCACCGTCAGCAAGTCCGGGTGGGCAGGGCTGCAAAGGGGCAAACGCTTCCTCGTGGAGAACGTGCCCGATGCCCTCGAAAAACCGGGCGAGTGGTATCTCGACCGCCACAGCGGCGTTCTCACCTACATCCCGTTGCCTGGAGAGAATATGCGGAACGCCGTTGTAATCGCGCCGCGACTGGAGTGCCTGGTGCAACTCAAAGGCGACGTGCCGAAACACCAATGGGTTAAATATGTGACCTTTCGCGGACTGACCTTTGCCCACACCAACTGGAACACGCCCCCGAAAGGTTACAGCTTCTCGCAGGCGGAGGCGATTCTGCGGGGCGCCATCACCGCCGAAGGCGCGCGATATTGCGAGCTGGAGAAGTGCGCGGTCACGGGAGTCGACAGCTACGCGGTGGACTGGGGAGCGGGCTGTAGGCACAACAGGGTTGAGAATTGTGAGCTGTCCGACCTCGGCGCCGGAGGCGTCAAAATCGGCGAGATGCGCATCCCTTCCGACGACGAGGCCGTCGCCAGCCACAACATCATACGCGATAACCTTATCGCCCACGGCGGGCGAATTCATCCGGCGGCGGTGGGCGTGTGGATCGGCCATTCCCCATACAACCGGATAGAGCACAACGACATTTACGACTTCTACTACACCGGCGTGTCCGTCGGGTGGTCGTGGGGTTACCGCCGAAGCCTCGCCCACCACAACACCATTGCCTACAATCACATCTACCAGATAGGGCAGCGAGTTCTCAGCGACATGGGGGGCATTTACACCCTCGGCCTCTCCTACGGCACAACGCTGCGGTACAACTGTATTCACGACGTCGAATCCTATGACTACGGCGGGTGGGGCATCTACCCCGACGAAGGGTCCACCGACATTCTCGCCGAGAACAACCTCGTCTATCGGACCAAAACCGGCGGATTCCACCAGCATTACGGAAGAGAAAACCGCATCATCAACAACATCTTTGCCCTCGCGCGAACGGGCCAGGTCATACGCACCCGAGCCGAAAACCACCTCTCCTTTACGTTCCGGCGGAACATCGTCTATTGGAGAGAGGGACCGCTCCTCGGCAGCAACTGGTCGGGAGACAACTACGCTCTCGACTACAACCTGTATTGGAACGCCAGCCCCGCCGCGGGCGGGGTGCGCTTCGGGAAAATGACCCTGCAAGAATGGCAAAAGAAGGGCCAGGACGTACACTCCTTGATTGCCGATCCCCTTTTCGTAAACCCGGAAAAAGGAGATTTTCGCCTAAAACCTAATTCCCCGGCACTGAAGGTCGGGTTCCGCCCATTCGATATGAGCAAGATCGGCCGCTTGACGCCTACGCCGATAACAGAGATGCCTCGCGCATTTCCTCTACCTTCGCCGCGATAGCCGCTTTTGTGGAATTGCCACGTTGACGGATTGAGGGAGGCGCTTAGTGCTTGTCCTCGCCGAGTTGCAGGGGAGGTCGGTCTCGCGGAGGGGAAAGAAATCCCTCTCCGGTCTGGGTGTACCGCCAGCATCTTGTCCCGCGTTCCGCGGGAGGGCATCCTGCCCCTCGCTACTGAGGGCGAGACGGCGGCGTTACGGTGCTCAAAGCCCAAGCTGCTCCCCGATGTCCCGCATCGCGTTGAGGCTCAGCTCGATGAACTCATCGAGAGGAACACCGACCCGCTCGCACTCGCGAATGATCTCGCGGTTGACTTTTCGGGCAAAGGCGGTTTCCCTCATCCGTTTCCGAACCGACTTCGCTTTGACGCTGGCAAGCTTCTTGTCCGGGTAAACCAGCGCCGTGGCGACGATCAGGCCGGTGATCGTCTCCGAGGACGCAAGCGCGATTCCGAACTTCGACTCGCGGGTGATGCCGAGACCCTCCGCGTTATGCTCGCGGATGGCTTGAAGGGCATCTTCCGGGAAGCCCTTCTCGCCGAGAAGTCTAATGGTCATTTTCGTGTGCTCGGCAGGGGAATCTTTTGTGCTCTCGAAATCCAGGTCGTGCACCAGCCCCGTCACCCCCCATTTGTCAGGGTCTTCTCCGAGTCTCTCCGCCATCTTCCTCATGATGGCTTCCGTGGCGAGGCTATGCTTGATGAGGTTTTCGTTCTGCACGAACTCCCGCAAAAGCTGAAGCGCTTCTTCCCGGCTTATTGAAATGCTCATTGTTGTCATTCCTCCCCGTCGGGAAGCGCGACAACTGGCGCCGGAAAGCAAGCGCTCGGGCTCCCCAACAACATAGGTTTATCGGGCCGTGGAGTGCGTCCGATTTCCGATTTTGGATTTCGGAGCGGGCCGAGCGGCCTCGCGTCTGGTGAATCCGCGCTGGAGGCGCCGCAGTCCGCAATCCGCTGTCCGCCTTAATCCAGTTTCTCGAACAGGTCCTTGGAGGCGCCGCACTCCGGGCAAACCCAGTCCTCCGGCAGTTCCTCGAAAGGAGTACCGGGCGCCACACCGTGATTGGGGTCTCCCTCCTCCGGATCATATATATAACCGCACACCGTGCACTTCCACATATCCATTATCAGTTCACCATTCCTTCCCACAGTTGGCAGTTCATTCATTTCAGATTGCCACACTGGCTCCTTTCGTGCACCCCGGTCGCCCCCGTCCTCTCCCGGGAAAGAAAAAGCGCCCGCAGACCTTCCGCCCCAGCCAGTATGTCTGGACTGAAATAGATACCCTATCCTCTCTTCATCCGCGGGTCAACGGCTTTTTTACGGCTTAACCGGGCTAAGATGCCGGCGATACATCACCCTTCCCACGCTTTGCTCGTGGCCTCGCTTCGACCCATCCCTGCAACGGCTCCAAAACTCTGCGCGCCCTCGAGCGGCTGCTCAAAAACCTGATTTCGGTCCTTACCTCGCCAGAGCAGGGTTTCAACCAACCCCTCACCCGCCGGTAACTGACGCACTGCAAAAAGATAAAAAAAACTTGACTGAGGGCGAGCGCGCATGTATTAACTATTAGTACTAATGAATAATAGGCTGCCCAACCCGAGAGGAGGAGCCCATGGCCGGAAGAAGAAAACAACTACCGACACCAACCGAAATGGAAATTCTCACCGTCCTGTGGAGAGTGGGAAAGGCATCAGTCCAAGGTGTCTGGCAGCAGCTTAAACCACCGAAGCGCGCGTACACGACGGTCCTGACTCTGCTCCGCATCATGGAGCGGAAAGGATACGTCGTTCACGATGTCGAGGGGAGGGCATTTGTCTATCGGCCTGTTCTCGACGAAGATAAGACACGCCGGAGCGTGATTCGCAGACTCATAGACCGAATGTTCGAGGGGTCCGCCGAGTCTCTTGTGGCGAGCCTGCTCGAGCACGAGGACATATCCGAAGCCGAGCTCCGGCGATTGAGACGGATCATACAAGAGAAGAAAAGGGGAAAAAGATGAGTGCGGTCGAGGCCCAGTGGATTGTAATCGGCTTTCTGAATCTGGCGTGTCGGATTGCCATAGTGGTAGTCCTGGCCGCGGTGGCGGATTCGCTTCTCCGAAGGCATGGCGCCGCCTTGAAGTCCCTTGTCTGGACGATGGCACTCGCGGCGGTCGTCTTGGTGATTGCCGTGCAGGTCGTCAGCGCTCCGGCCCCGCATTCGCCCATTCGGTTCACCGGAGTTTCTGAGGTTAATAGGGCTCGGGTGCTTCACCACGGGCCTTTGCCTGGCTTAGAACTGACTCCAGGCGAAGCATCGGCGGACCAAAGGAGAGGCTATGAGCCTCAGGCAGGCAAACCGCATACGACTTCGCTTTTGCCCTCGGAAAACCTTCCCGGGCTTCAACCGGGAGAGACTCCGCCGCCAGGTGATGCGGGAAGCGGAGATGTGGGCATGCTGGATTTCCCCGCGGGTGAAAGGAATCCAAACCACTTCTCGCCGACACGGGAGGGAGACCCTCGGAATCTCTTCACCGACAGCCGGAACAACAGGAAGCCGACCGTATGGCAGGTTGCGAGCTGGGGAGTGGTTCTCTTGCTTGCGATTTCGGTTCTACTCATGGTCCGCGTTCTCATTGGGACATTGGGCCTCAAGCGGCTCATTCTGAAATGGCGAGGACGCACCCCTCCGGCGATGCTGAACCGTGAACTGGAAAAGCTGAAGAACACATTGCGAATCAGGCGCCCCGTCCGCCTGCTCGTTACTCCGGGGAACAACGCTCCGATTACGTTTGGCATTTTTCGGCCGACGATTATTCTCCCCGGAGCGTTGGCCGAACGCATGGGGCCGGACTCGCTGCGGCAGATGCTCACTCACGAGCTGGCTCACATCCGCCGCCACGACTCCCTCGTCGTTTTTCTTCAGCGGGTGTGCATGGCGCTATGTTTCTGGCATCCTCTCGTGCATACGGCTGTTCGTCGGCTCAGGGTTCTGACCGAAGATGCTTGTGACGATTATGTCCTTCAGGCCGCGAAATCACCGGAGGAGTACGCAACTTGCTTGACTCACCTGGCGGCCCAGGTATCGTGCGGGATCGCGGGACTTTTGGGCTGGATCGGCGCAAGGCGCCAGCGGCTCAGGTTGGAGAAACGCATTCACAGGATTCTCGATGCCCATCGGCGCATCGGACATGTCACCGGTCGAGCGGCGATGATGACGGTCGTCCTGAGTATCGCGGCTTCTCTCGGGGCGAGTCGGCTTCCGTTTTTCGGAATTGCTTTCGACGAAGGTGCGCCAGAAGCGTTCCAGCGGCGTGCGGAGGGCGAGGCTGTCAAGCCCATTGAAGACGAGACGCCCTCCCAACACGCGCAAAGACTTCTGGACGACGGCAACGCCCGGTTGGCGATCCGCTTGCTTGGCCGGGCCGTGGCAGAAGCCACCGATCCAAGCACCTCAATATCCCTGCGATACCAATTAGCGGGCATCCAGCAACTCCTTGTAGAGGGTGACGCGCTGGAGGAAACGCTGAAGGAGATATGGAGAGTTCTTCCGCAAAACGCGGACGAGGTAGCTAAGTTCGCAGAGTTCTGCATTCGCTCAGGGCAGGAGAAGCTCGCAAAGGAAGCGATGTCGTGTCTCCAAGATATGGCGCCGGAAAGAAGGGTTTACTACGCAAGCAAGCTTTACGGTGCTTTTCCGAAGGCGGAGGAGTTGTGGTTTCCATTCCAGCCGAAACCGCTCGATAAAACCCACGTGAAGATAGCCAGCCGAGACGCGGTCATGTTTCGCGAGAACATTATCCCGGCGCTGGCCCAAGTTGCGGTAGTAGCGGACCTCGACGGCGATGACGTCCCCGAGGTCATACTCAGCGCCAGGCGGGGGAGGAAGCCGGCGTGGATGAGGGTTTTCTCCCCAAACGGAAAGCTGCTCTGGGAAGACGAGGAACAGGAAGCAGAGTGGGAGGACATCCTTGTCTTCGATCTCGATGGAGATGGAAAGCTGGAAATTATCGCCGTTGGCACGGGCATAACCGTCTATGACTGTGGCGGGAAGGTCTTGTGGCAGCGTGCGTTCCCGGAGGAACAACGCGGGCGGGGGTTCAAAAGGGCACGCATCGTTCGCTCTCCGAAGGGTCGCTACAGGATAATCTGGGGTATTGACAATCGCATCGTATGCTTTTCGCCCGGTGGAAATGTGGAGTGGCAGAAGATGGGGGTCTTGGGCTATTCATTCGTCACTACCGACTTGAACGGCGACGGCTGGGATGAGATCCTCACCATGAAGAATGTACCCAACGAGCTGGTGTTGTTCGACCAGGAGGGTGGGGAGATTCTGACGATTCCCACGGAGCTCAACCTACGGAGGCCACGCCTTGCCGTGGAGGACCTGAACGCGGATGGAAAACCGGAAATCATAGGTTGGGGCGGAGGCGAAAAGCTCCTGGTATGTGGAATGGACGGCAGGACAATATGGAAGACTCGGTCCCGCACAGGGCCCCTTTACGACATAGGCGACCTGGACGGAGATGGAAAGAAAGAGATCGCTTGCGTGACGCCGAGAGATGAGCTTCGGATTCTGAATCACGATGGAAGCACGCGGTTTGAACTGGCGATACCGACGATTGCTCTGCAACTTGCCGACATAGATGGCGATGGAAAGGACGAGATTCTCGCGGAAAGTCGCTCCAGGCCGGGCAGGTATCTTTTTTGCATCGGACATGACGGGGAGCTTCGGTGGCGGTTTGCGCTGCCGCGAGGTTACAGCTTTGGATTTCGTGCAATGCCGGCCACCGGACCGGCGAAAAAGGGGATTGTGGCAGCGGCCAGCCATCCCCTAATGATCCTTTCCGCTGACGGGGAGGTTCTATCCATCACTCCGATGACCTTCTACCCCAACGCGCTCGCGGCAGATCTCGACGGAGACGGCGCGAAAGAAGTCCTTGCCGGCGTGCCGCTGCTGAGAGCATACGATCTGCCGGGAAACAGGCCGTTGTGGGGAGGGATGGCTACGCAGAACAGCATCACGGACAGCGGTGCGACGGCTATTGACGTTGATGGCGATGGAGCGGAGGAGCTCGTCTTCCCGTGCCGTGGACACGTGTGCGTTGTGAATGGGAAAGGGGAGCTTGTCCGTGCGAAATACGTGGGCGAATTCGGCGACCCGGCCTTCGGACGAATTGACGTGGAGGGCGACGGAAAGGACGAGATTCTCCTCTGCGGCAACAGGCGTTTCCTGGTTCTGAATGGCGAAGGAGAGGTGATCGCTGCGGCATCGCACCGGGGATTTGAGGTTGACCGGAGAAGCTACATCGCTCCATATAAGGTCATCCTGGCGGCGGACGTGGACTCCGTGCCCGGAGAGGAAATCCTCACCTGCGTTGATGCCAGCGGGGTAACAGCTTATTCGGCGGACGGAGATGTGGTCAGGAGATTCCGGAGGCCCCCATGGCTTCCTGTCCACCCCGAATATGACCGGCTGTTCTGTCTATGGACTCCGCAAATCTTCCCGCCGATGGACGTCAACGGCGATGGAAAAAAGGAGCTTGTGGCGCGGATTGACCGCCTTTTCGTCTGGGACCTTCAGGGCAGACTTCTTCGCATCCCGCCTGGGCGGGACTATCCCAATCGCCAGCAAATATCCGTCGCCCGGTTGAAAAGACAGATTGAAGGCCTTGTTCAATACGTCCGCGAACTGGGAGCGTTCGGAACCATTGGCGAATACATAGAGAAAGCCCAAAAGAAACCGCTGATGGAGCTTTACACTACGGCGCTTCCCATCAAAATCCCGCGTTTCGCGGGATTCGCCATTTGCAGCGAAAAGGGAATGAAACTGAAGCGAGCGGATGGCAAGGTCCTGTGGCGAATCCCCACCGAGCATCCACGCGAGCGCCTGAGAGAGTCTCAGAACCTCGAAGAGTTGCTAAATGAGTACGAGGACGTCATCCGGGCACGCCTCCGCTGCATAGCCTTTGCAGACTTTGACGGTGACGGAAGAAAGGAGATAATGACTTCGAGTAAAGCCCTCGCCCTTCGGAATGGAAAGCAACTCAAAAGGTTAGAGGCGTTCTCGCTCAGCGGGCAACCCCTGTGGCGGGGAGAACCTGAGGATTTTACCCATTTCTCCCAGTATGTCCATCGAGACTTCGACGGGGACGGATTCATGGAGATCATTCTCGAGTACGAACCCGGTATTGCCGTCCTTGACTTGACACCCCAAACCCCAGACCCCAAACCCTAGCGCGAGGGCCTCGCGGAGTAGCTTCATGGTGGGCGTCGCCGCTCCACCAGCGCTCGCACAGAACCCGGAGGTGTCCCTCGACTACGCTCTCACTTTCATCAGTTGATCAATGTCCGCGAAGACTTTCTCGAACGCGCTGACGTAGTGCTTCATCAACTCGATGCCATTCGGCGGATAGAGGGCAGAGGTTATGACGAAGGAGTCGTCGAGCATCTTGAGGGTCTCCGGATAATCCTCTCCACGATAGACCACTTCCCGGCCGGAATGCGGGCAGGACCACGGGCAGCCCCTCCCATATCCAACCTTCAGCTTGAAGAGGTTCTGTGCTGGAATCGGCATGGACATGTATCCGCCGACAGGAACACCTTCAGCGTTCAGCGCCCTTTGTGCCTTCCGGCGAAATGTTTTCGGATCAACCGATAGCCCGAGCTCCGCCGGATTCAGCCGAATCCGGTACATGTGATAGACGTGCGTGCGGTCAGGCGGCACGTAAGGGGGTAAGACTCCCTTTATCTCCCTGAGATGCTTGGTCAAATAAGCGGCGTTTGCCTGCCTCACGGCATTTTCCGCGTCCAGCCTCTTGATCCTAACTCTGGTGAAGGCGGAAGTGAACTCCTGCGGGCGATAATTCCAGCCGAACTCCGAGAAGTTCCTCCCCCGAAAACGGGGATAGTGCTCTATCTCGTTGAACATTCGCAGAGCCTCGGCCTTGTCGGCGTACTCGTCGCTGTCGGTGTTGAACAGCCCACCCTCGCCGCCGGGGAGATTCTTCGTTCCATTGAGGCTGAAAGCGGCCATGGCGGCGAGACTGCCCGTTCGCTTCCCCTGATACATCGCTCCGTGCGACTGGCAGGCGTCCTCGATGACGATAAGGTTGTGTTCCTTCGCGATGGCGTTTATCTGCTCCATGTCCGCCGGCAAACCGGAAAGGTGCACGGGAATTATCGCGCGGGTTTTCGGCGTTATTTTCTCCTCGATTTTCGCGGGGTCAATGTTGAACGTGCGAGGCTGAATGTCCACGAACCTCGGAACTCCGTTGTGGTGGACGATGCAGGAGGCGCTGGCGAACCACGAGTAGGCGCAGGTAATCACCTCGTCCCCCGGCTCGACCCCTGCGGCAGCGACGGCCATGTGCAAGGCGCCGGTGCCTCCGTTGGTGGCGATGCAATGCTTTGTCCCAATGAACTCCGCCCATTCCTCCTGTAATCCTCGAGTCTCCGGGGCGCCGGTCCCCCAGAGAACGCCCCGCTCCAACACCTTCATCACCGCGGCCTTGTCTTCGTCCGTGATGAGAGGCCATCCCTTACGTAACCCCCTCGGCACAGCCCGCGGGCCCCCGAGAGCCGCCAACTTCTTTTGAGCAGCGCTTACCACCGTTGCCCCGCCCGCACCGGCGGACTTCGCCACGACAAGAGGCGCCCCCAGCGCTGCCGCACCTTTCAGGAAAGCCCGACGAGAAATCTTCACGCCTACAATGTTACGAGGTCTTGCCGCCATCTTTTTCGATTCCGCTTTCATCGCCTTCCTCCCAGAGAATGGTTTGCTTCACCGGATGAACCGCTGCCAACAATCCAACCGCGCAACAGCGGACAAGTCAAGCCGTTTTCTCAGTCACGTGTGGCTCCATCTTTGTGGCATAACCCCAAGCCCTCTGCGCGTTGTGGGAGATGCCCTTTGCACCGAGGAGCCACCTCTCGTGCGATGCAGAGAGTGCAGGTGGAACCTGTGCCGGGCTTCAGCCGGCACTGGCCTTAGCCGCTGGCTTCAGCCAGCGGAGACCAAAGCGCCCTGTCACACCTCCGGAGCCCGCTTCAGCGGGGCTTCTCGATCAAGGGATTCATCCGAATTCCCAGACTGAAATAGAGCGACACCCTCTCAGTCACCGCGACGGCCGTGTTACGCTGGCATTTTGTCCACGCGGCATGGGCGTCCCGCCCGTGAAGAATCATCGGCAAATTGAAGAGATTGATTGGCGCCGCCGCTTTCGTTGTACCGCCGGCATCTTGTCCCGCGTTCCGCGGGAGGGCATCTTGCCCCCGCTGTCGAGGGCGAGACGCCCTCGGGACTGCCGCCGGGACGGCGGCGTTACCCCTGGCAAGGTTACCCACTGAACCGCAGCCGCACCCGACCCAGACCCTCGGTTGTAGAAGCTGCGTTTTTCTGCTACATTTGAGCCTTGAGAGAGCGACATCCAACAAGCAGTCAATCTCGCGATTTCGGAAAAGGGAGGGTGAAATGGAAAGAGAGCGAAAAGGAATATCCCGGAGGGAATTCGTAGCTCAATCGGTCAAGGGCTCGGTCATCGCTATCGCCGGACTGGGAATTAGCCGCGAGGCACTTGGCAAGGCGGATTCCCAGCGCTCGCGGGAAGGTAGCCCGGCTATGATGCAAAAGAGAGCCGGCAACATGAAACTCGGCCTGGTCACTTACAACCTGGCAAAGGACTGGGACGTTGATACCATCATCAAACGGTGTGGGCAGACCGGGTTTCAAGGCGTCGAGCTGAGGAGCACTCACGCCCACAAGGTCGAATCGAACTTGAGCGAGGGGGAACGAAAGGCGGTCAGAGCGAAATTCGAGGCCTCGAAAGTCGAGCTGGTCAGCCTCGGCACCGCGTTTGAATATCACTCGCCCGACCCGGCTGTCCTGCGAAAAAACATCGAAGGCACCAAGGAATACCTCCGGCTCGCCCACGAGCTCGGCTGCCGGGGGATAAAAGTGCGCCCGAACCGCCTCCCGCCGGAGGTCCCTTATGAGAAGACCATTCGCCAGATCGGCGAGTCGCTCCACGAGTGCGGGGATTTCGCGCAGAAGCTCAAAGTGGAAATATGGGTGGAGGTCCACGGGCGAGGGACATCTCAAGTGCCGGTCATCCGCAAGATTTTCGATGTCGCCAACCATCCCTTCGTAAAGGTCTGCTGGAACTCCAATCCCACCGACATCCCGCCAGGGCGGGATTCGGTCAAGCAGAAC
Organism: uncultured Verrucomicrobiota bacterium; assembly: GCA_964640185.1. Lineage (GTDB taxonomy): Bacteria > Auribacterota > JABMQX01 > JABMQX01 > JABMQX01 > CAZXGF01. The sequence continues at coordinate 35,614 of CAZXGF010000009.1, forward strand.
TTCGAGCTGGTGAAAGAAAAGATCGGCTCGGTGCATATTCATGACCTCTACGACCGAAACTATCCGTACATCGAATTGTTCGGGCTTCTGAAAAAATGCGGCTTTGACGGCTATTCTTTTGCGGAGATTCAAGGCAGCGCCGACCCTCTCCGGGTGATGCGCTATTACAAGACTCTGTGGGAGCTGATGGTTTCAGTGGCGTGACGCTCTGCGCCCCTGCGCCTTCGCGTTAAAAAAATGCACAGGTCTGAAACGCAGATGCGCAGAGGCGCAAAGACGGATTAAGGAGTAAGACCATGAGAGCACGCGTGCGGTTTATCGTTGTTTTCATTTGCCTCGCTGCAACGCCTCTGGCTGTTCACGAGGCGACCTGGTATGTGGATGGCGCCGTGAAAAGGTCGGGCAACGGTCAGTCCTGGGCGGGAGCTTTCAGGACGATTCAAGAAGGGATTGACGCCGCTGGTGATGGAGACGCGGTTTCGGTTAAAGCGGGGAGATACAGCGAGAACATCAAGTTCCGGGGAAGGGGAATCGTGCTCGAGTCCTCGGAATGGGCTTCGCGAGGGACCGTCGGCGACGCCATTATTGACGGGGGCGGCATCGGAAGCGTGGTGACTTTCGACTCCGGCGAAGGTCGCGAGACAGTGCTCAGGGGATTCACCATCACAAACGGGCTGGGTTACGGCGGACTGGGCGGGGGCGTTCTGTGCATCAACGGTTCCTCGCCAGTGGTCGCCAACAACCTTATCAAGCAGAATGTGGCTGAGCGCGGCGGAGCGGCTTACGTCGGAGAGAGGCCCGGCGGGGGTCTAACGGCGAGTGCCGGGGGCCATTATTTCACTTACAACGGCAAGACCGTGATGCTTGTCGGCGATAGCGGAACCCAATGCGTCATGCAGAATCTGAACGTTGATTACCGCCAATGGATTGACGACCTCGCGGCGAGAGGCGTGAACGCCGCGCATATCTGGGCGTTGGTCCCTCCTCGGCAGAAACAGGATGGAAGCGTCATCGAGGCTCGCTACGGATACGTTTACCCGGGGGCGACGCCCTGGCGTCGTCGCACTTCGGGCCCGAGCGCCACCGACCAGCTCAAGCAATGGGACCTGACGAAGTTCGATGAGGGGACGGACCCGAAAGCCCGTTACTGGCCCCGCCTGCGAGACCTCGTCGCCTACGCAAAGAAAAAGAATATTTGCGTCGGCATCACCCTTTTCTTCGGCTGGCCGAAGTGGGACACGCCCGAGCGCCCGGACTGGAGCTATCATCCCTTCAACGTCGTGAACGGCGGGCACCTCACCGACAACGATGCGGTACAATTCATCGAAACGCCGGGGGAGGAGATTCTCACGCAGAAATGGTCCGCTTCCTGGCCGGCGGCGAAAAAGACCCAATGGGTTTGGGAAAAGTATTGCGAGAAGATGGTCACAGACCTCGGTCTGTACGGAAACGTTTTCTTTGTGTTCATGGACGAGCACTCTTACAGCGAGGGGAACTGCGGGGAGCACTTCATGAATTTCTTCAAGAGGCGAGGGCAGATATATGTGGACTGGGATGCCAGGCGGGAGGGAGTTGACGCCGTTTACACCGGAACTCGCACCTCGACCAATCGCAACAGCCGGACGCTGAGCGAGTTCAATGGTGAGCCAGCGCGCCCCATCATGCTCCTTGAGGGGCCGCCGTATGAGCTGGGAAGCCTCGACTTGCGGCAATCCATGTGGACGTTCGCCATCGCGGGAGGGCATTTCTTCTTTCACGACGATGAGCGTCAGGGGACTCCTCAGACCGGCATCATGGGCTACGACCCAAACGTGGAAGGCGGCGTGAAACCCCTGAAGACCTACGAGTGGCTGGGGACCATCGCACGCTTCTTTAACCACGCCCGGGCGTGGCTCGACCTCGACGAGATGACTCCTCACAACGAGCTGATAGTTGTGGGCGCAGAGGCTTACTGCCTGGCGAATCCGGGCAACGAGTACGCCGTTTATCTTCGCAGCGGCGGCAGTGTCACTCTCACACTTGGCGAGGCGAAGGGAACGACGCTCTCCGTGGAGTGGCTTAACCCCGACACTAACGAGTACTACTCCAGCAGCAGCAGCATCGTCGGCGGAAAACGTGCCACGCTCACGCCACCTTCCTCCCCGGAGAAAGATTGGGTGCTGCATGTTTTCGCTGCGGCAGGAAGGGCGAGGAACTCGGGAAGCAACTGCGGGCGAGGAGACACCCTCGAGAAAGCTTCAAGCGCCGCCCGGGCCGGCTCAGAAGCGCTCGACGCGACGGCGTCACCCCTCATCATTAACAATCGCATCGCCGAGAACTCCGCTGTGGAAGGCGGCGGCGTGTTCTGCGGCCTCTCTTCACCGGTTCTTGCCAACAACATTCTCAGGGGCAATGCTGTGAGCAATCGGGGCGGCGCCCTTTTCTTTTCGGAGGATTCGGCTGCGACAATGGTCAACTGCACAATCGCTGGAAATACCGCGCACTTATCGGGAGGTGGCGTCCATTCGCTGAACCTGTCTGTGAACATCGTCAACTCAATTCTGTGGTCAAACGGCGACGACCTTCGCGGGTGCTCGGCGACCTACTCGTTGGTCGGAAATGCCGACGGGGAGAGCGAAGGCGACGGCAACCTGCACGGCGATCCTCTCTTCCTCGACGCGGGCGCCGGAGACCTTCGGCTGCGTCCGGCGTCTCCTTGCATAGATTCCGGGAACAACACCGCACTGGAGCTCCCTGCGGTGGACCTGAGAGGCGGGCGGAGAATCCTCTACGGCAAAAAAAGCCTGACCGTGGATATGGGGGCACTCGAATACGCCGTGTCGCCGCCGGAAGTGGTCGGTCCCCTCGGCGACGTGAGATTAAAATGGGGAAGTATCGCGGGGAAGACTTATCGGGTGCACTACTCCGCAGACCTTGCGTCGTGGCAGACAGCCGAAGGGGAGCTCTCCTCTGAAGGCAACGCTCTCACGACCTGGTTGGACGAGCCAGCGGTCCCGCCGCTCCGGAAAAGGTTCTACCGAATCATGGAAAACCCCTGACTTCGGTTGGAAAGGAGCGTCCGCTGAAATCGCCCGAAAGCTCCCTCCTCCTTCCTGTCAGCCGGGGTGTTGCTCGCGGCTACTCGTCGTCCTGCCGGCGTGGTCGGGAAGAAGCGTCAGCAGTTCCGGGAGAGTGTCAACGACGGCGGCGGGTTTCAGCTTCTCAAGCTCTTCTCTACTCCAAAAGCCGGTGGTTACGCATATCACTTCGACTGCCGCAGCCTTTGCGGCGGCAACATCCACCGGATGGTCGCCGACATAGAGCGTCTCCTCCCTCCTGCTCCCAAGACGAGCCAGCGCCAAATGAAGGATGTCGGGCGAGGGCTTCAGGCGGGCGACCTCTTCAGCTCCGGCGACAGCCTCGAAGAGACTTCTGACGCCGAGATGTTCGAGAATCGGCTCGGCATAGTACCTGGGTTTGGTGGTGGCGAGCGCGAGACGATAGCCACGGTGTCTCGCCGTTTGGAGCGATTCCTTCACGCCGGGGAAAAGATGGCTCTTCGGGAGAAAGACTCGTGTGAATTGCTCCCGATACAACCGGACAAGTTCCGCGGAGTCGGCATCGTCGGTGACCGAGGCGAACATCTCTTCGAGGGGCGTTCCGATTCCCCTCTCGATGACGTGAGGCTCGGCGGGAGGAAGCCCCTTACGTGCCAGCGCGTAATTGATGGACTCGATGATAGCCGGCGAAGAATCAACCAGCGTGCCGTCGAGGTCGAAAATGATGGCGGACAGTTCTTTCATCTTTTCGCCGAACCACGCCCACGGCGTGGCACAAGGGGCCGGACCAAGTCAAGAGGGTGCTCTACCAGTGATCTTTGCGCCTTTGCGGCTTTGAGAGAAGTTTCCGTCTCTGGTTTTTCTCGCCAAGACGCTAAGACGCCAAGTGGGACAGGACCTGCCTCTTGACCTCCTCCTTGACAAGCTCCCTGAGACTCGCGGGGAGCTCGTTGTACATTCTCTTTTTGTGTTCGAGGGCGATTTCCGGCTCGCCCGGCTTTCCGTTGATGAGCTGGAGCTTCCCTGCGGAAAGCGACTCCGCGACGTCCTCGGTTCGCCAAACCCGCTCCTCGAAGCTCCTCTTCTCCAGCAGAGCGAGAAACCGCTTCTGGAACTTTTCGAAATAGGAACCGTAAATGTGAAAAGAGTCTGAGATGTCCACGTGCCTTCCGGCGACGACTCTTTTGCCGGATTTCTCGGAGATTTCCTCTGCCATCAGGCGCTGGAGGTCAATGAAGGCGTAGAGGTTCATGAAAGCGGCCTTGTATGCGTCGCGGGAGCGCCAATGGGTATTCATGTTCAGGACGTAGTCATCTTCGTTCCCGGGCAGGATTCTGGCCCAGATTCTCTGAAGACACGGAGGGTCGTCGTGGCCGGGGTCAACTGTGGGCATCCAGGTGATAGCTTGAGCGCGGCGGGTGTAAAAGCAAGCGATGAGCTCGTTGGCGAGGTTTTGAATCTGGTTGATAGCGCCGAAGGGCCCGCCCCTGTGCGAATCCCGCCCGGGCGGGATGACGTCGTAGCTGAAAAGCCGCTGATGATACGTGTAGCTCCACTTCTTATCGAGCGGGCTTATCCATGAATCGTGCACTCCGTAGAGGACCTCCTGCCTGTAAATCTCCAGCTCCTCCAGCCCCGCCGGGAAGCTTCTATGAATGCGAGGTTCCGACATCGGAGATTCGATGACCATGATCGCCGTCGCGTCGCGGCTTGGCGGCGCGTCCTCGCGGTCGTACTGCGTTCTGGCGCGGGCGCCCTCTTTCCACGTACGCAGGACAGCCTTTTCCCACACCTCCGGCAGCGTCTCGCCTGTGATGTGGATTACCGGGATATTTCCGTCTTGCCCTTGCGTTCCCATACGAGTTTTCCTGTTTTGCGGTCAGACCGGATATACTTCTTTTGACGAGATAACAGGATAGACCGGCTCAAGCTCAAAATCCTGTCCACGCTGTCAAAAAAGCCCTTTCTCCCTCCTTTTTTCTCTCTCCTTGGCGATGATGCTCTTGACTTTCTCGACAGCAATTTCCTTCGAGTCGTTCACCACGCGATAATCATACTCGCCTTTCCGGGCGAGCTCCATCTCGGCACGGCTGAGGCGTCTTATCATCCGTTCGGGGCTTTCGGCTTTGCGGGTTTTGATTCTTCGCCGCAGTTCATCCAGCGAGGGCGGAAGGAGGAAAATGGACACTACGTTTGGATAGTGGCGACCGAAGTTCCGCTTCCCATCCACATCAATCTCCAGAAGGAGATCGTGACCTTTTTCGGCGGCCTCGCTGACGAAGCGGTCCACGACGTCCTTCTTCGTCCCGTAGAAATCTCCATAGATTTCGTTCCACTCCACGAAGGCGCCTTCGCGAATCAGGTTTCTGAACTCCTTTTCGGGAATGAAATAGTAGGATTGCCCCGCGACTTCACCTTTTCGCTTGGGGCGAGAAGTAGCGGTGACGATTCGCGACAGCCCGCCAACCTCCTGAAGGACAGCGGAGACAATCGTGCCTTTTCCCGTCCCGGACGGCGCGGAGAACAGAAAGATTATCGGATCGGATTTTCTCTTCTTCATGATATGCCCAAGCCCTGTCCGCCAAGAGACTTCGCCCGCACGAAAATGCAAAGCCGGCTCTACGGCTCCAACCGAATGCGTAACTCCTTGCGCTCCGCGGCATCCACCGCCCGGCAGAAATCAACGAAGCGTGGATAATCCTGTGGCAAAATCCTCTGAGCCTTGAGATGCGAATCGGCTTCAACGCGAATTGCTCCGTCAAGCTCGGCAACGCGGAGATGATAGAATCCGAAATCGCTTTCGAGGCCCACGGGGGAAGGGATTGTCCCGGCCTTCGCTCCGGAGGGGAGTTTTAGCACAGCCTGAAAGCGCAAGCTGGAATCCCCGCTGATTTGCAGGGGAGATTTCCGAGCCTCGAGCGAGGCGAACCTCGCGCCGAATCGCAGGAGGGGCAGCCACTGGTCCAGAACCATTTCCTTGCCGACGACCCTCGCAAACTTTGGCGCGCGGAAGCCGTACTCAACCAATAGTGGTTTCTCGGAGTCGGAGAGGTTGACCACCTTGTGGTCGGTCAGAGCGGCGGCCCTGAACGAGGCGTTCGCCATTGTCTCGATGAAATGTGTTATCTCGTAGGCTTGCGCCGTCACCATACTGTTCCTCAGAGCTGCTCCCCCGTCGCCGGTGTACTCGTGAGCCTGTGTTCCCTCGATTGAACCATCCCGAGCAATCGAAGCGTTCAGGCTTCTCTGCTCGCAGTTGTTGACGCTCGGTAAGGAGGGAAGGGTGAGGAGATTCCGGCGCCGCTCATGATTGTTGCTGTCGCGCACCCCCTGCCAGCGGTATTGAACCTTCACTGGCCTCTGTACGCCATTGGAGCTAAAGAATTTCTTTTTCCTTTCGCCCAGGCCGAAGTCGGACGAGGAAAAGTCCTGCAAAGGGATTGCGCTTCCGCCCTGAGAGACGGAATTGATGTAGCCAAACGGAAAATAGCGACTGCTGAAATCGAGGAAATGAGTGTAGCGCCCGTCGCTGCCCCGGATTGCGAGCAACGCCGAAGAGAAGGAACCGGGGAAGACCTTCGAGACGTGTGCAAGTTTTCCCCGGACGACCAGCATCCGGGACTCAACGCCCGCTATGTCCAGCATGGCTTTCGCGAGAGAAAGGCGGTCGCCTCGTTTATCGGCAAGGGTCTCGCTGGCGGACCGGGTGAGGTAAGATGAGCCACCTGCCCCGCGAACTTCCTTGTTGACGAAGGAATAAATCGCGCGGGCTCGGCTCTCGGCATCGGGCGAGCAGTCTGAGAGGACTGCTGCGGTAATCTCCCTGATCTCGTCGGTGGTTTTCGTCATCGCGACATTATGGTCCTGGTAGCGGAGGATTTCTGCATCCTCGTCGTAGCTGACACCAACGCGGACGAAGGGAAGAAACTCGGTATCGGGCGCCGCCAGCGGCTCGTTGGGAACTGCTGGGACGCCTCTCGCCTCCCACTTGTAAATCTTTTTTCTCCCCCTGCGGATGACCGAGGGGTGTGGGGCAGAGCTCACCTGCTCGAAATCGAGCCTCATATTCTCAGGGGCAATGAGCACATACTGTGAAATCTCCATCGGCAGCTCAACACTCTGGAAGAAAAACCGCTGGCCGAGGAATCGCCGCGGGCTGTCGCGGAAAACCGACGTTGTCGTGATGTACTCGTATTCGATGAAATCGCCTTCCTGAAGGCCGCTCATGGAAATCGTCCCTTTGCTTCCCGGAGGGCGCTCCGGCTCGACAACCGTGCCATCCCTCTTTATGGTTCTCAACTGGAGAAGCTCATCGTCGGGGACATTCAATTCGCCCCATTTGTCTATCGCTTTTTTGTCGTTGAGGAGAATCAGTTGGTGGGTTTTTTGACGGCTGGAACAGTTGGGATATATCTCTTCGACAGCCTGGTCAATGATTATGGCGGAAGAGACGCCTGCGTACTTCTCCCTGAGGCTCTCATCGTGGATGTAAGACGAGGAAGGTATATCGAGCTCGTCGAGCATATCCTTCTGCCCATAAGTCCGCAGCGCTCCTCTGGCGTCCGCGTCAACCGGATCCTGTCGCAGGACGCGATTCCAAAGCCGCCGCTCTGTCCACCGGTGACCCGTGTAACCTTTCAGCCTGGCGAGCCGTTTCCAAAAGGAGAGGTCCTTCGGGAAGAGCTTGAGCGTGTCCTTCAGCTCTCTTTCTGCCTGCACCCACCGCCCGTTCCTTTCATACAGACTGATTAGCGACCTGTGGATGGATTCTTTTTCCGGCTGGGCGGCTTTCAGCTTCAAATACTCGGCGATGGCCTCGCTGTCCCGGCCGGTTTGATAACAGTGCCGAGCGAGAAATTCCGGGTGGAGATGAGTTCTCTGGAGGTTCTCGATGGTTTCGGCGAGCTTGTCGTATTGCTTAGTGCTGCGGTAATACCCTTCGGCGAGGTGATATGGTCGGCACGACTCGACGCCCAGCGATAGGATCGTGTCCAGTTCTCGTCGCTGCTCATTTTGCCACCCCTTTCGCTGGTAGAGTCGGTACAGGCTTTCGTGCCAGGAAAGCAATGCGGGCGATTGGGCGACGCATCGGTTTAACTTCTCAATCGCGTCAAGGTCTTTGTCCTGCTGCATGTCGAGGAGTGCGGTGTGGTACAGGGCCCGGGGAAAGGTTCCCGCAGCCGCTAAGGCGGAACGGAACCGAGCGCCGGCTTCACTTTGCCGGATTTGGCCCGGGAGGGCGGGATCGTTTCCCACGACAACGCCCAGTACGTAGTTGAAGTAGCAGTATGAGGGAACACGTTTCACCGCCGCGAGAAGGGAGCGCCTCGCGCTCCGGGCATCCCCTTGAACGCTCTTGAGAATCCCGCACAGTCCCGGCGCCAGTGGGTCGTTCGGATTTTCCCTCGACAGGGCGGAGAAATAACTGAGAGCCGAAGGCTCGTATTCCGAGTGCTCGACCCGCTTGACTCCTTGCCAGCGGTGAGGTGATGCGCTGAGCGAAAAGGCCGCGGCGCCGTGGGGGCATCGGAGAATCTGCACGGAAGGGGACATGGTCGCTAACTCCGGCATAATGCACCCGTAGCGAAGGCTTTTGTAGGAGACGTTCGTATAGAGGGACTGACCTCCCACAAGGAACTTCAATAGCAACCTGTTATATCCGGGAGAGAGACTCGCTTTGACGTATTCTGTGATTGGGGGATAACTTCTGATGGTGTCTTTCGTGTAAATGCGGTGGTTGTTCAGGAAAAGCTCAACTGCGGAGCGAGAAGAGATTCTCAGAACGACCTCCTTGCTGGACCGTGACCGCAGGAACACCTCGGCGTAATACACGCCACGCTTAAGCCAGCGGGGGCGAAGCCACCCATATTCGGAGGAATAATGCCTGCTTTTCAAAACGCGGTCGTCGTTCCTGTATCGTGAGTTCAGGGCGCGGTCTGACTCCGGCTGCCATTTCGAGAGGAAAGAGAGGTTTGGAAACTCACCGAAAGGCCCGACGATTCGCCACTCGGTAACATAGCCGCCCTCGCCCACAAGACGCATTACCTCCTCGGCATCGCCTTTGCCGCGGCTTATGGCGGAGAGGATTTCGCGGCAGATTTCGTCGAACTGGACGGAGCCGGAGCGGTTTTCCTCCAGAAGGGTTCGCAGGGCTGTCTCGACCGGCTCGTTGAAATGGGCGAGCTGTCCGAAAAGCGACCGGACGTTGAGAAGGGCGAGCAGCCCAAGGGGGTGAGCGGGGGATGACTCGCAGAGGATAAGGGAATTCGATAGCACGCTGTCGAAATCCCCCTTGATTTCATCCACGAGGCAAAGTCCATACCGGGCCCAGGCGTTTTCCGGCTCGGAATCGAGGGCTGTTTCGAAAAGCTGGCGTGCCTTCTGATTGTGGCGCTGGTCGGCGCCATAGATATGGAAAAGCCAGCCGGTCGTGGTCAGGAGCTCGGGGGTAGGGTTTTGTTTGCATTGCTCGGCGAGGGCTTCGAGGCGGCCTGTCGGATCGTCGAGGCCTCGGAAAGGATAATAGTCGGATTTCGGATTTCGGATTTCGGATTTCGGAATGGGCCCAGCGGCGTCGGAATCTGCAATGCGCAATCCGCGGTCCGGACTCTGGCGCGCAGATGAAGAAGCCTCGGCGTCTTGGCGTCTTGGCGAAGGAGGAGCGGGCGGGGACACCGCTCGCAAAGGCGCAAAGCCGCAAATAAGGGCGGCAAAAAGAAACACAGTATTTCTTGCTACACATATCATCTGGCAATCCGTATCTTCTCAGCCAGCTTCTCGTCAATCTGCCGACAGAAATCGCGAAAGGCGCTGTACTGTTCCACCTTGACGCGGCGAACGTCAAGCGAGAAGTGAAAGCTCACTGCTACGCCGTCGGGGGCGTCGGATTTCGGATTTCGGATTTCGGATTTCGGAATGGGCCCGGCGGTGTCGGAATCTGCAATCTGCAATCCGGAATCCGCAATCCGCAATGAGGTGTCCGCAATCCGGACACTGGAGGCCAATGCGAACTCGGATTTCGGAATGAGCCCAGCGGCATCGGAATCTGCAATCTGCAATCCGCAATCCGCAATCCGCAATGAGGTGTCTGCAATCTGCAATCCGCAATCCGCAATCCGGAGTGAGGTGGCATGGGCATCTTGCCCATGATTCTCACGGGTCCCGCCTCCAGCGGGATGCCACATTGGGGTGAACTCTATATCGCATTTCCCGAAATCCGACTTGAGGTGCATATCTTCCGGCAAACTGACCACTCCGTACGCCGAAGGCAACCGAAAAACGATTGAAGCCTTTGCGGACCAGGGAAAAGCGAAAACCATGTCGTGTTTTCTTTCTGATAGGGAAGCGTATCTGCGGCCGAGATGAAGTTTGCGGATGAGGCCCGTGAACCCCATGCCGCCGCTCTCATCGGTGACGGCGTAGTTGGGGGCAGAAGCCCTGAAAGCGTATCCGACCGGCTTCTCAAGCTCCCTTAAGTCGTCGAAATCAACTTCGGAAATACTGATGTTTGGAAGGACTGTGCCCCAGCTTTTTCTGAGGGCATTTTCCCGATTTTTCGTCTCCTGATACCTTCTTCTGTAATAGGGGGCGTATTGGCCGAGGACTTGGCCGGTGAGTTCGAACTCGATCCCTCCGTCGGGCAGAATGGTCGCCTGATAAGTGTCGGAAGTGAGATTCCGCTCACTCCCGAGGACGGGCGTGGTGACGAATCTGCGAACGCCTTTCCCCACGAGGAGAACGTCGGCGCCCTGGTCCTCGTATGGCAGCTCACTGGTCCCCGAGTACTCGGCGGTGCCGTCAAGCCACATATCATATTGGGGGACATAACAGATGACGTGATTGAAAACCGCCAGCGACGCGGGCTGAGGCGCAATCCGCCCTCTGTTTTTGGTGCGCAGGACAGCCATGCTCGCGTCCACGCCAACTTCCTTGAGCATGGCGAGCATCAGCCCGGCTTTGTCTTTGCAATCGCCGTATCCTCTGGCAAGGACCTTGTAAGCTGGATAGGGCTTGTGGCTGTGGATGCCGAATTCAAGTCCGATGTAGCGAGTATTCCGAACCACGTAATTGCAGATTGCCACAATCTTTTCCCGCTCGGTCTTTAGCCCGCGAGTGACTCTCGCAGCTTCAGCTTTGCCGCTGGCATCGAGCAGGAACTGGTCTCGGATGAGGTTCCAGTACCACTCTCCGACGCTATCCCAATCGCCGTAAGTTGAGATGTGAATGTAGGGGAGAGCCTCCGAATAGCCGGGCATGAGCGGCTCCGGCTCTAATTTGGAGATGTTCGCGAGCTCCCATTTGTAAACGGCGCCACGGTTTCCGGTCTCAACTACGGGCTCAGGGTTCACGCCCACCACCTTGTAGAACAAGCGCCTCGCGGGAGGGGCGATGACCACATACTCCATCTTCCTTTTGGGAACGCTGCCTTTGAGATAAACGATGTCTCCGAAATAATCTCCGTACATGTTTCTTGGGGCGATGGCATCCGCCCTGTAGCTGAACTCGATGGTGTCGCCCGCCTGCAGGTTTGAAAAGCGGACGTACTTAGCTTCCAGGTCATAGTAAACCCTATCCTCCCCGCCCAACGGGTAGCTGAACGGCCCGTCGGCGTTGATAACCCGGCCATCTTTCTTGAAAACCTTCGCCGCTTTGACCCGAATCTCGTGCGTTCCGGGACAGTACGTGGCTCGTCGGATGCGGAAGTTCTGCACGCCCGCTTCGGACAGGATTCTGACGATTTCCTGATGATAGGAGTTTGACAATCCGTTGGCATGGACTTCTCTGACCCACAGGTCGAAAAGGTACTTCGCGGAATCCCCCTCGCCGCCACTCTGCGACGAGGTGTCTTTGATGAGCTGCGCGGCGTCAGCCTTATAGGCATCCTCGAACGGCTTCTCCTTGGGCTTCAGGAACTCCACGTACAGTCGCAGGGCGGCATTCTGAGGCTTGACCGCGAGAGCGCGCTGGAATGATGTTAAAGCGTCATCCCGCCTCCCCTGCCGGAGAAGAAGCTCCCCCTTCTGCCTCAAAGCGAGGTCGTCCTCGGGGCAAATCCGGAGGTCGCGGTCAATCAAACTCATCGCTTCATCATATCTGCCGTCGTCGGAGAGAAGGGCGGCATGGTCGAGAGTAACCGATGTGTCCATCGGATTGACTCGCTCGATGAGTTCGAGCTGGCGAAGCACCGCTTCCAATTCATTGCGCTGGTAGTAATTCGATAAGAGAGACCCCCTGAGGCGCCGGTCGCAAAAATTGAACCGCAGAGCCAACTCACACCTCTTTTCTGAGTCGAGCGGAGAGCTTGGGAAAGGCGCGAAGCCGACCGCGTAAGATAGCAGATAAGGAGTGTCCGGGTGGGCCCGCAGAACGTCTCTGAAGAGCTTCGCGGCCTCCGGCTTCCGCGAGTTTCTGCTGAGGTGCTTAGCCAGACCGAGGAGAGCCGGGTAGTAGGAGGAGTCCCTTTCGACCGCCTGGCGGTAGAACCCAACGGACTTTCGCTCGAGGTTTCTCTCGGAATAGTGCTTTGCCAGCCTTGAATAGGATGGGGCGTAGTCGGGATTGAGCTGCACAGCCCTTTCGTACGCCGCGCGTTTCTTATTTTCGTCTTTATGCAGTTCTCCCAGACGGAAATAGTATTTCCAGTTATTAGGCGCAAGCGTAACGGCCGTTTCCAGCTCCGTTATGTCGGCTCGCGTCTCGCGGTCGAACGCCTTCGCATGGGAGTAGAGGAACGATAGTGCGGCGTGATGCTCTGGAGCGTCGGGGTGAGCCTCGACGAGCTTTTTAAGCTCCGAAATTGGGTCGGCGACGGGAGGTTGACCGCTTATATCCTTCGGTGCGTTTGCGTCTTTCTCTGGCGGTATCTCCTCCAGTGCTTTGGCAATCTCGGCGCGTCCGACGGCGTGGCGCAAGGAGGCGAGAGGGCTTCCGTCTCCGCCTTCGGGCGGGGTCAACCTGAGGCGAAACTGCCACGCTCCGTCGTCCTGACAGACCTTTAGGAGCAGTTTGTTCCACCCCTTCTCCAGCGTGGCGCCTGCCACTGCTTGGTCGAATCCGACGGGATGACAGTCGCGGTCGGCATGGACAAGCTTCTCGCCGAGCCAGACCTTGTCGCAATCATCCGAGCCGAGCCGAACAGCAACCGGCTGTCGCTCAGGTGAAAAGACGCATGCCAGCGCGTATGCGACAGTCTTGGAAGCAGGCCGGAGCGTCGCCCCCAGGTCAACGGTACAGTCGAACGAAACTTTCGGATACGCCCGCCACGCGACTGGTCTCTCTTTGCCATTATAGGTCGCCGCGAGGTTGATTTCCTTCTCCGGCGGGTAGGCGAGGTCGAATCCGGCCATTCCCTCATTATCGAAGGGGCCGATGATAAGCCAGTCGGTGACAAATCCGAGCTGGGCTTGTTTCTGCCGTGCCCCCTCGAAGTCCCCCCGCCTCAAATCCACCTCCCTAAGGAACCAGAGGGAATATCCCTTGAGCAATGGCGATGCTTCCGGCGCGGCGAGGATTTCGGTGAGGAGGCTCGGAATTCGCCCGTCCCAGCGAGCGAAATCAGCCAGGTCCCAGACGGAGTAGATGTGGAGAAAGGCCGCCCGCGTGTCCAGATTTGTCTTGAGGAGCGTGATCGCGCGGTCGAGCTGGCGGTCGAAAAAGCTCTCCTCGCCGGAAACGGCAACCGCCGCCACCAGAACGAGCCAAACGACCAAGACTCTCGCTTTTCTTGAAATATTCATGCGGTATCCAATCGCCAGGCTCGCGGACACGCCCGGTTGTTTCGCTCGCATTTGGGATTTCAGATTTCGCACTTCGGAATGTGCTCACCCGGGTCGCCTGTCGCCAGCCGGCGCTGGGGGCCGCAATCCACAATCCACAGTCCGCAATCGGCAATCACTCGCGGCGTCTCCTCAGACTATCGAATAAGACGGCGCCGATGATGACGGCTCCGAATACGACGTTTCGCCAGTGCAAGCTCACGTTCAGGATGAGCAGCCCTTCTCTGAGAACGCCCATGATAAGGGCGCCGATAAACGTGCCGATGACTGTGCCTTCTCCCCCGGAAAAGCTTGTGCCCCCGATAATGACTGCGGCGATGGCGTAAAGCTCGAACGCCTCGCCAGCGAGGGAACTGCCGGTGTCCAGTTTTGCCCAGTAGATGATTCCTCCGATTCCCGCGCAGATGCCGCAAATGACGAACGCCAGTATCTGAACTCGGTTCACCGCGACGCCGGAGAGGCGGGACGCCTCCACGTTACCTCCGACGGCGTAAACGTGCCTGCCGAACTTGAACCGCGAAAGGAGAAGGTGCGCGACAGCAACAATCGCTATCGGCACAACCAGCGGCACGAGCGGGTGGGACGTGATGCCGCCCTTAGTGGTTATAGTCTGCCCGCCGGAAACGACGTAGGCGAGCCCCCAACAGATCATATACATGCCGAGAGTCGCTATGAAGGAAGGAATCTTGCCCAGGACGGTGATGATGCCGTTGAGGAATCCTACCACGGCCCCCGCGGAAAGAGCTGCGACCGTTGCCCATGTCACGCTGCCTGATGCGTTGAGTACAACCATAAAAAGCACGTTGCACAGAGCGAGAGCCCGTCCCACTGAAAGGTCTATGCCTCCGACAAGAATGGCGAAGGTCATTCCCACTCCCAGCACGATGTTGAAGGTACAGAAGCTGAGCGTCAGCCGCAGGCTGTATTTGGTCAGCAGCGTTGGAACGCCCTCTGGGTTCTTGGGGCTAAGCGCGACCATTATCACGAAAATCACGACAAGCCCGATGGCGAGATTTAGGAGATAAGCGTGCTGACCTTTCATACCTGCCCCATAGCAAGAGCCAATATCTTTCGCACTTCGGCCCCCTCGCGGTCGAGGGCGCCAACAATTCTTCCTTTACTCATCACCATTACCCTGTGGCAGATTCCTACAAGCTCCGGGAACTCGGACGATATGACGAGAAAAGCAACGCCTTTCTCCGCAAGGCGCTTTATGATTTTATAGACTTCTGTCTTTGCTCCGACGTCAATGCCACGGGTAGGCTCGTCGAGGATCATGACCTTTGGCTCGGTGAGAAGCCACCTGGCGAGAATGACTTTCTGTTGATTGCCTCCGCTCAACGAGGCGACAGGGTGGGAAATGCCCGGCGTGCGAATATCAAGGGTTTTGACGCTTCGGCGGCTCGCTTCCTTCTCCTCCCTCCGGTTGACGAGCAGTCGCGTCCCCATGCGAAAAAGATTGGCGATGGTGACGTTGTTGTCGAGAGACATGTTGAGCAACAGTCCTTCTTCCTTCCTGTCTTCGGTCACGAGGCTCATTCCGGCGGCGATGGCGTCCTGTGGAGAGGATGGTTTTACCTCCTTGCCGCTCACGAAGACCCGCCCGGAATCCCTCGCCGCCGCCCCGAACAGGCACTTCGCCAGCTCGGTCCTGCCCGCTCCCACAAGCCCCGCCAGACCGACAACTTCACCTTCCTTCAAGGAAAAAGAGACCTCACGCACTGATGACCCTGAGCAAACCTTTTCTACCAGCAGCACGTCCTCGCCGAGGGTAGCCTCGCTTCGCGGGAAGTACTCCTCGATGGCTCTTCCCACCATCATCTCGATTATGTTCTCGACGGGCGTCTCTCGCACCTTCACCGTTCCGACATTGCGTCCGTCCCGCAGGACTGTCGCCACGTCGCATATCTCCTTAATCTCATCCATGCGGTGGGATATGAAGATGATTGCCTTGCCGCGAGATTTCATCTGGCGGAGAAGCTCGAAAAGCCCCGAGACTTCCGGGCGGCTGAGAGCTGCGCAAGGCTCATCGAGGATGAGTATCTTGCCGCCGAGAGAGATTGCCTTGCCGATTTCGACGATCTGCCGCTGGGCGACGCTCAGTTCTCTAACCGGAACGTCGGCGGGGAAGTCGGCGCCGAGCTCCCGCAGGATTCCTTCCGCTTGTTGTCTCATGTTGCGGAAATCAACAAGCTGGCTCAGCGCAAGCAGCGGCTCGTGCCCCAGAAGAAGGTTTTCCATGACCGAGATTTGAGGGACGAGGTTGAGTTCTTGATAGATGGCGTTTATGCCGAGGGATATGGCGTGGGCGGGATCGTGAATCTCGACCGGCTCGTCGTCAATGAATACCTCGCCGGAATCCTTTCGGTAGGCGCCCGAAAGAATCTTCATGAGGGTGGATTTCCCGGCGCCGTTCTCGCCGACCAGACCATGAATCTCCCCCGCGCGAACCTCGAAATCCACCCCGTCCAGAGCGCGAACTCCGGGAAAATCTTTTGTTATTTTGGCCATGCGGAGCATGTTCCTGCCGTTTCTCGGTCGAGGCGGCGAGGTAGCCGGACGAAATACCTTCTCCCTCGCGGGGCGGCGTTGATTCTCGGAGGATATGGCACACAAGCGCAGCCGCACCCGGATAACCTGCACCTGACAACGAATTGTGCGGACATGTTAGCATAAGGCTATCGGAAATCAACACGTTTCCTAATCCCTCAGTCTGGGGCGGATGCTGAGTTGCGGGAGGGAAGAGGGAGGTAACCCCGCGAGACGCGGGGCTGAGGCGCAGAGCGGAAGATGAGAGGGACCCCGTCCTCGCATGTCGTGGCATGGGTATCTTGCCCATGATTCCCACGGGTCGCCCTCTTCGCCGGCGAGTGGGAGGTAGCCCTCTCTGTGTGCCACCCAAACGCATCCGCCCGCCGAGAAACTGTTGCTTTTCCTCTTCGCAACCGTAACAGGCGATTACTCATTTCGGCAGGCGCCACTCCAGGATGCCGCCGGACATGCCCTCGTGAAGCTGAACCAGGATGCGGACGCTTTTCGTCTTCACCGTATCGAAGGTCACCCGGTTGAACGTGTGTTTTGCCGTGGCGTAGGGAGAGGCGTCGGTGACCGGGCGCCACGTTTCACCGTCAAGCCACTGCATCTCCCACGATTTCGGTACCCGGCATCCGCCGTGGCCCGTATCGTCAAACCAGTACACTTCTGCGCGGGAGATGCGCTGGGGTGTCTTGAACGTCAGGCTCGCCCATTCGCGGGTGCCTTTGTGGTCCCACCAGCTAAACCTCGGGACGGAAAGATCGTCCGAACTCAGGGGGGCGAGGCCGTCGTTGATGGCGCGCAGGTTATCGTGGAGGAAGGAGGCAGCAGGTTGGCCCCGGCGCGCAAGGGTCGGCGGGGCTTTCGATTCGGCGATCGCAGTTGTCTCCGGCAGCCAGACGAGCATTTCTCCCGCCTCCCGATTGTCCCACGCGTAATAGGGCACCGCGACAATCGAAGTATCCTCCTCGGAGGGGACAGGCTGATAGAGAACATCGGACCACTCGACCGGCTTGCGACGCACCGCTGTGCCTCGCAGGACGGTAACGCCTCCGAGGAGGTCCGGCTCGAAGTGGCTCTCAAGTTTCGCGTTTTGTGGGAGGGCGATATCTCGGACCGAGCCCCCGTTATCCACGCTCTCCAGGCAGTAAACGATCGGGCCTCGCTGAAGCGCCACACGCCCGACGTCGGCGGCTACCTTAGGGTTGGCGGCGATGCGCCGGATTGGCATCGGGAGATCCAGCGAGACCTTATCCCCGCGACGCCATCGGCGGCTGATGCGAAGGTAACCATTCTTCGCGGGTGCTGCGTCAATCGCCCGGCCGTTGAGCTTGGCAGTGGCGCCCTCGCACCACCCCGGGATGCGAACGTTGACCTGGAAAACGATTGGGGTCGTGGGGTTCACAGCCAGGTCCACGGCGCCAGACCACGGGTATCTGGTCTCCTGGACCAGCTCGACTTTTTTTCCATCGAGACTCACGGTGACCCGGCTGCCTGCGTAGAGGTTGACCCACACGCCGCCCGCCGATGTGGCGTAGAGATAACCCCCCACCTGCGGGATGAAGCGGACTATGTTTGTCGGGCAGCAGGCGCACCCGTACCACGACTGCCGATGATGGCGGCCGCGACTGGCGAGGGGGTTCGTGTAGAAGAACTTCGCGCCCTTCAGCGAGACGCCTGAAATCGAGCCATTGTAGAGCACTCGCTCGAGAACGTCAGCGTACTTGGCATCGCCGTGGAGAAGAAGCAAGCGATGATTCCAAAGCGCCATACCGATTGCGGCGCACGTCTCGGCATAGGCGCTATCGTTGGGGAGGTCGTAGGGCACCGTGAAGCCCTCGTTGCGTGCCGAGGGGCCGATTCCGCCGGTGATGTACATTTTCCTCTGCGTGACATCTCGCCAAATGCGCTCCATCGCTGCGCTTAGAACTTCATCACCGGTCCTCGCCGCCACGTCCGCCGCGCCGGAGTAGAAGTACATGGCGCGCACGGCGTGCCCGACAATCTCGCTTTGCTCCCTGACGGGGATGTGGTCCTGAGAATATTCGCGATTGTTGTGCCCACGCTTATCAATGAAGAACTTCGCAAGGTCAAAATACTTCTTTTCCCCCGTCACGTCGTAAAGCTTGACGAGGGCAAGCTCGATCTCCTCGTGGCCGGGCACGCCCACTCGCCGCCCCTCGCCGAAGATGCTGTCAATGTAGTCGGCGTAGCGAATGGCGACATTCAGAAGACTTCGCTTGCCGGTCGCGCGATAGTGAGCAACCGCCGCCTCGAAGAGATGTCCGGCGCAGTACAACTCGTGCCGCGAAGCCAAGTCCGTCCAGCGTTTGTCCGGCTCGACGATGGTGTAATATGTGCTGAGATAACCGTCGTCCTGCTGGGCGGCGGCGAACTTCGCGATGAGCTTGTCAAGGCGCGCGTCCAGCTCCGGGTCGGGATGGAGGCCGAGCGCGCAAGCGGCGCCTTCGACGACCTTATATACGTCGGAGTCATTGAAGTAGATGCCTCGGAATTTGCCTTTTACGAGGCCGCCGGCGACGTCAAAGTTGGGAATGCGGCCGGTGATCTCGCACTCCTTCAGGCAATGGGGCACGGTCACCGTGCGATTGACCTCCATGCGCGGCGCCCAGAAGTTGTCGGTGAATTTTACGTCGGTGAAGGGCACGGCAGTGAGCGGGGCGCGTGGTTCGGCGGCGAGCTGGCAACTGAACAACGCCGCCAGAGCGACCAGAATCACTGTGGAGAGACTGAAATTACGCGAGTGGATCATCTGACGAGCCTCCTTTCAACGGGCGTTATGCGCGTTTCTGGCGCTTAGCGAGCAAGAAGAAATCATACCGCATATCCGGGAAGTGTCAAGGGATCCAAGCGGCGAGCATTCGGCGCAAGGCAACGCGTGGGAGACCTGAGTGAAATTCAGCGAACTGATCAGGTTGTTGGAGGAAAACGGATTTAGAGCCGTGAAGCGAAAGGGTTCCGTACGATACTACGGAAAACCTGGATCGAATAAGTTGATTAGGCTGGATTATCATGGATCAAAAGAAGTTCCACGGGCACATGCCATGCTATACTGAAGGCAGCAGGCTTGAAGATGTAGAACCATGTGAGGCTATGGAAGTGATCGAGCTGGACCACTCACTCGTGATTGAAGCGACGGACGAACCGGATTTCTTCGGCTTTTATTCCCCGGACCTGGAGGGTTTCACGGGGATAGGACACTCCATCGAGGATTGTCTCTATAAAGCAAAGTGGGGAATGAAAGAGCATATTGCGCTACTGAAGGAGAAGGGGCTTCCCGTTCCTCCGGCAAACTCAAACCCAAGATCGTCATTCAAAATCAGCAAGAATCAGTGGCCGTCTGAAGCCAGGCCCGGCGTCGGCACGGCGCAAGGCCAAGCTGTTCAACCTCGTGTCAGAGGTGGCGCGAGGCTGACTTGAGCGGCAGAAAATGCAATCCTTGTGGAAATGCTTAGGTAGTCTTATCATAAGTTGGGAACAAAAAGCCCCATGACTCGGCGCCATGTAATGCCTCAGTTACGCGCGGGAATGGCTGTATTCCGGTCGCCCAGGTTGCCTAAGGTAACGCCGCCGTCCCGGCGGCAGTCCCGAGGGCGTCCCGCCCTCGGCGGGGGCAGGATGCCCTCCCGCGGAACGCGGGACAAGATGCCGGCGTTACGGGCCCTCTCTGCGCAGTGTACGGTTCCAGCTTCAACCCCCGATAAGTGAGGTTTTACGAGGCCATCATCATTATCAGTGTAATGTGAACCATGATTGACGAACATGAGATAGAGCGGGTTGCAGCACGGCTTGGAAGTGCAGCCAATGCGGAACGCGTCGTTTTGTTTGGGTCCTATGCGCGTGGTGAAGCCAGGGAGGATAGTGACGTAGATTTGATGATAATTGCAGAAAGCGAGCAGCCCAGATTCAAACGGAGTCGTGAATTATACAAGCTGCTCGGCCCCAAGACGCTCAACAACCGTCCATCGAAGGTCATCAGTGTATTTCCGAGGGCGTCGCTGAAGCGCCATGCAATCCCCTCCCTTCGCCACATCAACAACCTGCCTATAAAGACGTATAGTAGTCCCGAATCTTTCGAGCCATCAGTTTTCGTCGCTCCCTGAGAAACGTCTCGTACTGCGAGCTGTCCATTGTCTCCATGCGTTCGGGGATGCAGTTCATCGCAAGATTTTCCCTCAGCGTTTCGAGGTCCGTAATACCGCCGTATTTCTTCTCGCCGCGCCCGCACTGTTCCAAAATCTGTGAGAAATAAACCTTGGGGGGTTTATCGCCTATGGCGATGTTGATCTCGCTCTGGGCCATCACGTAGTTGGCGATTTGGTTGTACCAGCGTCGACGCATTCCATGGCGTTTGAGGTAACTTCGCGGGAACACGTGATGAACGTCGCCCTTGACAGCGATCAGGTCCTGAACAGTTATGTCGTGTGAAAGAAACCCCTTATCCTTCATCTTTGCCTGAGCTGCTCGGAAAACACGGAAGTAAGGACTGCTGGCGACAGATGTATTGAGTGCTTGTGGCAAGCCAGTCTCCCAGAAGGTTCCTGAAAGCTCTGCCTTCTCCACTGAGTCAAGATGGGCCTCAAAACCCTGTTCGTTCACTTGCCTGATATCGTGGTCGAACATTGTCTCGGCTGATCCGGAATATCTTCCCGTGAGAATCGATAGCACGAACCACTTCCGTACCGCCCGTTCGATTTTCGCGGGCGGTACGCCTTGCGACCTGAGCGTAAGATATAAAGCATAGGCAAAATTGAGCGTGTTTTGGGACCCGATGAGCGAAGCATCCACAAAGCCAGCGGAACAGATGATCATCACAAATTTTTTAAAGTTGTTCTCGTTCATGTAATTGAAGATGCCGTGCTTCAGTTTGGTGAACGATTGCTCCGCAATCTCTTCCTGGTATTGGCGAGTCTCAAAATTCCTTCCCGACAGCAGCGCCACCAAGTCGGCCAAGCGTCCACGGTTGAACTCCGACGTGAAAGCAACTCGGAGCATGTCTGTATAGGATGGGTCATACAGGTCGTCAGTCTCATTTTTGAGCCAGGCCATTGCCTTAAAAAACTTCGTACCCGCGAACTCTGGGTCGGATTGCGATAGTTGGCTGTAGAAGTCCGGTGCCACCGCAAGGTGGCAAAAGTAGTCAATTGCCTTCCGAAGATCACTCCCGCCGAACTTCTCATTTGCGGCGATCTTGGACATCGCGAAGTCGGATTGGCTGAGCACCACGCCTTCGGAATTAACCCTGATGAAAATCTCGGTGACCGTCTCAATATCAAGGTCCGCGTTGAGTTCGATCAACCCGATGTGGTTATCGAGAATACCTTTCAAGAGTTCGAGGCTTTCGAAGATCTCATCCAGATCAGTTCCCGGATTCTTCTCGCAATAGCCACCCACCAGCTTGAGCATTTTCACATCAGGATGCAGGACGTCTGCGATGTCCGCAATCCAGCTACTGTCCTTTTCAATCGCTGGGTTACAAACCTCAAATCTACGGTCCTTTGGCTGAAACGCGATCTTGATCCGCACCTTTCTGTAGTCTTTGGTGATTAACTGCTCTCGAAGGAGCGCAGCCATGAGCGCGCCGACCCGTTGTTGACCGTCGATTAGTATTCGTTTGCCGCCCGACTTTGAGCCATCCTTCAGTTTCACACTTGGATTTCGCCAGGCGATAAGATATCCTATTGGATACCCACGGTAGAGGGAATCCATCAGATTCCGAACCTTTGTTGCGCTCCAGACAAAAGGACGTTGAATCTCGGGGATGGCGATTTCCCCGGCTTTGACCCACGAGAGCAACGTTTGAATAGGGTGATGATTGACTGAGTATTTCTGGATTGGCATGGTCGAATTCCTCTTACTGAAGTTCAGTTGATTCGAGTTCAAAGTCATGCGCGCGGATCTGAGCAGTCATGGCCGTTTGCAGAACGGTGAGCAAGCGGTGTCCGAGGAGTTGCCTCTTGCTTGTAAGGATTGCGATTTTCTTGCCGAGGTCATCAAGCATCGAGGCCAGACCTCGTTGTCCATAAGAGGCCGTTAACGGGATGGGCGAAGCCCGTCAACCATATTATGCTGATCCTACTCTCGCTGACTACTGCTGAGTCAAAAGATTTGGCACCAAGCCGCGCCGCACTCATTCCTCACAGTTGCTTCCCTTTTTCCATTATGCTTCTTCCGTGGTGAAAAGTCAAGGGCTTTTGCCCGAACGGATATCCTGAGTAGTTTATTCAGGGAGGATAGTCCGCGGGCCAGGCGCACGTCTGGGGACGCTAATATCCGCCGTACTCCTGAAGAGTCTCCCACATGGTCATGATGTTCTCGGGGGGGACGTCGCCCTGGATGTTGTGGACGGCGCTGAAGACGAAACCTCCGCCAGGAGCGAGGTCTTCGATTCTCCTTTTGACTTCGTCAATGACCTCCTGCTTGCTTCCCTTCGGAAGAACGTGTTGCGTGTCAATGCCACCGCCCCAGAAAGTGATGTCCTTGCCGAATTCCCTTTTCAGCTCGCTGGTGTCCATGCCGCCGGCGCTGACCTGGACAGGATTGAGGATGTCTATGCCGGATTCGATGAGGTCGGGAATCAACTCCCTGACCGCGCCGCAGCTATGAAAGAAAATATAAACTTTGTTCTTGGCCTTCTTCTTTATCCTCGAGAAAAGCTGCGTGTGGCGCGGCTTTATCAGCTCGCGATAGAGCTTGGGCGAAATGAGGGGGCCGTTTTGCGCCGCGAGATCATCGGCTTCGGAGATTAGCAGGACGTTTTCCCCGACGATATCGAGGATGATGTCCCAGTAGTTCCACTTGACCTCCATGACCTTCTCCGTGAGCCATTCGACGAATTTCTTATTGGCCACCATGTCAATGAATAAATCCTCGAATCCCCGGACCCACAGCGATACCTCGAGGATTCCGGCGGCGTTCCTGCCGAGGATGTAGGCGCGGCCGTTCCGAAAACATTCCTCCGCTTTCTCCTTCATCCCGACGTATCTGGACATGTCGGTGGGGTCGGGGTATTCCCATCGCCTCATAGCGTCTTCAGGGGACAGCCCGGCCATGGGATGGCGCCGCATGTCATAGTACAGACCGCCTTCCTTCGGCATGTGCCACTCGATGCCCCATTCGTCAACGAAGTACAGATAATCGCCCTTTTCGCCCTCCTCCGGCTCTATGTCGGCACGCCCGCCCGGGTTGATTCCGTCAACGTCTATCCTCAACCTTTCCTTAACGTCGTCGTCAACTTTTGCGAGCTGCTGGATGGGGTCCTCGATGATGACCTCGCGGTCGGGAAGGCCGAGGTATTTTCTGAGACGCCGATACGCTTTTTGACTGATGCCCGTGAGAATCGAGCCGCCCAGGTCAAAAGGAATCTTATCGGGTTCTCTGTGCTCAAGAGTTGCCCTGACCCTTTCGAGAGAAGTGAGTTCGTCCATTTTTTTCCTCACGCTTTTTGAGCCGGTTAAGACACTGCCGCCGACCGTTCACCGCAATGCACCGGGCACAGCCGGTGAAATGCCGCGTGGAATCAGCCTCCTTCCCTTCTTCTCTCGCCAAGACCCTAAGAGCGCCAAGAACTCGCGCGATCCGGTTTTCTGTTCTCCTTTGCGCCTTCGCGCCTTTGCGAGATGGTCCCTATCTCCCCCCTCCCTTCCTTCCAATATTATCCACAATCACCGCCGTGAGCAAGACGCCTCCGACGACAAAATCGTGCCAGTCGGCTCGCACGTGGAGAAGGTCTATCGAAGTGACAATCAGAACCATCAGAAGCGTTCCGAGAAATGCCCCAAGGATGGATCCCTTTCCCCCGCTGAGGCTGGCGCCTCCGATGATTACGGCTGTCACCACTTGCAGCTCGACTCCCTGACCCGCCGTTACCGATGCGTTTCCATATCGCGCGGTGCTCAGAAGCCCGGCAAAAGCTGCCAGAACGCCGGACAAAATGTAGTTGAACATCTTGATCTTCACGACGGGAATGCCGGAGAGAATCGCGGACCTCTCGTTACCGCCGATGTAGAAGTTCTGCCGAAGAAAGCGTGATTTGCGGAGTAGGAACTCCCCGAGTGCAACGATGAGAAGACAGAAGATAATGGGCATCTGCACGTTGAACACGAGTCCCTGGCCGAACCACTTGAAGGCTGCCGGAAAACCGTAGATGCCCCTGCCGCCGGAGATAATCTTGACCAGCCCCCTGACCGCTATCATGGAGCCGAGCGTCGTTATGAAAGGGTTTATCCGCAGCCTGGCGATGACAAAGCCGTTGGCGGCGCCTACGCCGGCGCCGGCCATCAGGCCAAACAGCGAAGCCACGTAAAATGGAAAACCATATTTCATTCCGAGAGCCGCAACCATGCCGCTCAATCCGAGAACTGAGCCGACAGAGAGGTCGAAGCCGCCCGAAATGAGAAGGATTGCCATGCCGCAAGCGATGATGGCGTTCACGGAAAGCGAAAGAAGCATGATTTTGATTGTAACGAGCTTCCCGAACACGGGGGAGACTACGGACATGATGACAAAACAGGTTCCCACCACGAGTAGCAAGCCCAGCTCGCTCGACCGGGAGGATTTCAGCAAGGATTTAATTCCCATGATTACCCTCGGCACATTGATGCGTTCCAAGCTTCCGATTCATTGCGCACTCCCTGCCCCAATCGCGTGCGAGAGAATAAGCTCTTCCGTGGCGTGTTGTGCGGGCGTCTCGCCGACGATTTTTCCTTCCCTCATGATTAGCACTCTATCGCTCATCTTCAGTATTTCCTGAAGGTCGGAGGAGATGAGAAGGATGGACGTGCCCTGTCGGGCCATTCGCCGCAAGTGATGGTAAATCTCGCTTTTGGTGGCGACGTCCACGCCTCTCGTCGGCTCGTCGGCGATGAGCACCTTCGGGTTGATTCCGACCCACATGGAAAGCAAAACCTTCTGCTGATTCCCTCCGGAGAGGTTCATAACCCTCTGCGTCACGGAGGGAGTAACGATGCGAAATCGCTGACGGCACATCTCCGCGAAGGAAAGGATGCGGCGGTCGGAAAGCATGCCTGCTCTGCTTGCGAAGGCTTTCAGGTTGGGCGAGACAAGGTTGTCGCTCACGGCGAGAGAGAGGCACAGCCCGTGGAGTTTCCGGTCTTCGGTGAGATAAGCGATTCCCTCGCGGATAGCCTGCCGTGGGGAGCGGATTCGGCACGTTTTGCCGTCGAGACTCATTTTGCCGGAATCGGGCGGCTCCACCCCGAACAGCGCTCTTCCCAGCTCCGTTCTTCCCGCCCCGACCAGCCCCGCAAGCCCTACGATCTCGCCTTCGCGAATTTGAAAAGTAACGTCGCTAAAGTCATCCGCTCGAGTGAATCTCTCAACAGAAAAACGGATTCGGTCTCCGGGTGGCCGGAGTCTTTGCCCGAAGATATTCCGGATTGCTCGCCCGACCATTTTGCGGACCAGCTCATGCTCGCTCGTATCGCAAACGGGCACGGTGTCAACGTATTTACCATCTTTCATGACAGTGACCCTGTCGGCAACCTCGAAAACTTCGCTGAGATTGTGGGAGACGAAAAGAACGCTCAGCCCCTCTTGTTTCCATCGCCGCAGGCTGGCGAAAAGCTTTTGAATTTCTCCTCTGCTCAAGGAGGACGTCGGCTCGTCCATGAGGAGAACTTTGGGTGAAAGCGAGATTGCTTTGAGGATTTCCACGACCTGTGCCTTCCCAAGAGGAAGGTGCTTGACGAGGAGAGTCGGGGGGATGGTTTCCCCGAACTGGCGCAGCAGAACGCTTGCAGCGGAGTTGAGAGCCTTGCGGTCTATGAAGCGGAATCGCCCGACCGGTTGCCTGTTGGCAAAAATGTTCTCGGCAACGGAGAGATTCGGGACGAGGCTTAGGTCCTGATAAACCACGGCGATTCCTTTCAAAGATGCGTCGTTCGCGTTACGGAAAACGCACCTCTTTCCCTCGAGGATGATTTCGCCGTCGTCCTGCCTCAAGACCCCGCCGAGAACGTGGATGAGGGTGCTCTTGCCGGCGCCGTTCTCTCCAACCAGTGCGTGCACTTCTCCTCTGCGAAGGGAGAAGCTGAACTCGTCGAGGGCTTTCACGCCGGGGAACTGCTTGGTCATTTCCACGACTTCGAGGATTTCGTCCATGTTCTGCGGCTTTTCTTTCTGGCGATGCCGGTACAGCTCGTTACGGTTTCTCGTTTGCTCATAGCCCCCAACGGCTGGAGGTATCGGCGGGGGAAGGCAGCAACGGATTTTTCGGATGACTCCACGCCTTGCCGACGATTGCCGCTATGCCAGGTCGGGTGGAAAAAAGCCTCGCTCCACAGGCAGACACCTGTGCCCGCCCGGCGGGAAGTTCTCCCGGCAACGAAGGAGGTATGAGCGAAGCTTCGATGCGAGATTCCCTGACGAAATACATGTAATTGGTTTTGTCAATGATGATAACCCCCGTGTCAATCACCGAGGGGCATCCGGGGACGCGGGCTTTCTTGTTATCGGACGTGATGGGAATCTCTGTGTGGTTCAGGTTGTAGAGGATGAGGACCGCGTAGTAGGGCATGAGGGCGGTCTGCTGGGCGATGGAGGCGTCAATAACGCCGTCCTCTATGTAATGGAGAATTTCCGAGCCGCGGTCCATGGCTACGATCCTGATTTTGCCGACCTTCCCCGCCTCCTTGACGGCTGTCGCGGCCCCGGCGCCTCCGGCAGCTTCGACACAACCGATGCCAGCAAGCCCCGGATATTTCTGTATGAGGGTCGCAGCCGCCTGAGCGGCACGTGTGGGATCGCTGCCGGTGTCAACGACCTGGATGATCTCCATTTTCGGAAACTTCGCAAGGGCGTTCCTGTAGCCGCTGACCCGCTCCTCGAGGTTCGGCTGTCCGACCTTGGTCATGAGTGCGACTTTCCCCGCGCCATGCGATAATTCCGCCATTTTCATCCCGCCGGTGTAGCCCGCACGACGATTGCCCGTGCCGACAAAGGCGATGCGTCTCGAATTCGGGAGGTCAGAATCAACCGTCACCACCGGAATGCCGGCATCAACAGCCTTGTTCACGATAGGCGTCAGAGACTCTTCAAATCCGACCACCACCAGCCCTCCGGGCTTTCTGGCGATGGCGAGCTCCAGGGAGAGAATCATCTCGTCCATGTTGTAGTCGGACGGACCTCGGTAATCGGTCTCGACGCCGAGCGTTTCGGCCACGAGCTTCATTCCCAGCTTGTGGTCATCGAAATAGTCGAGCTGGCCCAGCGCAGAAACTTCGATGTAGAGGTCGGGGCGTTTACCAGCGCTGCTGCCGAGAGGGGCTATCTTCTTGCGCCCGCATCCGCAGGCAGCCAATGCCAATGCCACGAAAATGAAAAGAGATTTTCTCATAGATTGTCCCTCCAAAACGTCAGATTTCGCAATCAACTCGTGGGGAAATCATACTGAAATCCCGTCGCGAGGCCAAAGGGAATTAAAGCGGAAGGTAATCCTTCAGTTATTGGTGGGTTAGGGGGAGGCGGTGCAAGAGCAACGCGAAAGCATGAACATCCCGCAGGACGCGGGACGGCGGGCTATGCCTCTGAGCGCGAGAAGAACAACTGCCCGCCACGTGGCATCCCCCGCCTCTGGCGGGGCACCCGTGGGAATCATGGGCAAGATGCCCGTGCCACGGCAGGCGAGGAGGGGGTGTTCTCATCTTATTCTCTGCGCCTGTGCGCCTCTGCGTTGTGCTCCTC
The DNA here is from genome assembly GCA_964640185.1 of uncultured Verrucomicrobiota bacterium. Classification (GTDB taxonomy): domain Bacteria; phylum Auribacterota; class JABMQX01; order JABMQX01; family JABMQX01; genus CAZXGF01. The sequence goes on from CAZXGF010000009.1 coordinate 63,686, forward strand.
TTCCCTCCTTTCCTCGCACAACTTGCTACCCGCCGGAGACTGTCACGATGAAGGCGGCGTGTCCTCGACGCAGCGGAGTGCGGACCCTGCGGAAAGGTTCTCTTGCTTCCTCGGAATGGTTTTCCATCGAAATCTCCTTGAGGTCGAGAGAAATATTTGGTACACAGCGGTTGTGAAGGTCTTGTGCTTACAGCGGAAGCGAATGAGCGCAGGCAGGCGGAAGGGTTTTTCAACCTATGGCCAGGAAGAAGCGAAAAAAGAGAGACCTCGACTTCGAGATATCGTTTTACGAGGGCATACTGAAGAGAGATCCCAACCTCGTTGACGTGCTCATTTCTCTGGGACATGCTTACACTGATGGAGGTTACTACGAAAAGGGGCTTGAAATTGACCGGAGGCTTTCGCGTCTCAGACCAAAAGACCCTGTCGTTTTCTACAACCTCGCCTGTAGTTACTCTGTCCTCGGACAGATAGCCCCGGCGCTCGAGAGCCTCGAGAAAGCGATGAGTTTGGGCTACGACGATTTCAGGTTCCTGATGATTGACCCGGACATGGAGAACGTCAGAAAGAATCCCCGCTTCGAGCAACTGTTACGAAAACGTCGAAGAAAGAGAAAGAAAGCTGTATGACGCATGGTACTACGACATATCATGCGAGCCGGTCGAGCAGGCAACGAATGCGGTAACGTCCTTTTTCCTTTGGACGAAACCGAATCGCGAGGGTAAGAAGCAGTGTGTAACGTAAACCGTTTCATAAATCCTGCCTACGAATGGAGGTCCTGGAAATGAGATGTTTCACGCGAAAGCTCGCTGCGGTCCTTTTAGTTGGGGCGATGATTGGCGCGTTTGTGGGATGCGCACAGTATGGTCCGAAACCGTCCTCTCGGCGCAAAGCCCTGAAAGACATAAGGACAAAGGTCCCCAAGCTGACCAATCTTCCTCTTGAGAAAGCAGAGCTGGTCCTGAAGTTCGTGGCGCTGAGAGTGGGCAAGGTTGCTCTTGAAAAAACACAAGACGCCTCGCTTCACGCGGTGGTCTTTGACCAGGACCCGTCGCCGGGAACACCTGTCCGGGGAGGGACAACGGTCAACGTGAAAGTGTATCAGTTCGTGCCCCCTGGGAAAAAAGGCTCATCCGCGAAAGCAAAGTAGCGTCACGCCGGATGTCTCGGGACATCGGCGGGCAAAGTCATTTTATCGCCGGTGGAAAGGCAGAGATAATGGCTCCAGAAGTAAAGGGGAACGCCGACGGGAACAGTGGGTCTCTCGACGAATTGGTCAACCTACTTGGCGATGCTGACCCGCAAGTGCGGGCGCAGGCCCGGCGCCGGCTTTGCGCGAGGCCGCAGGAGGTAATTCCCAAGCTGTTGAGGGCGATGGAGGTGGCGCCGGAGAACGTGTGCTTCGAGATTTCCAAGGCCCTGACCGAAATGGGAGAAGACGCGCTCGATCCGATGATGGAGGCAATTCAGCATCCGAACGCTCATGTTCGGGCAATAGCCGCGAGAGTACTGAGCCTCACCGGTGGACAGGTTGCCAGAACCCGCCTCGATGAAATGGCGGCGGGAGAGGAACGGAAGACCGTCAGAAAGGAACTGCGAGAGGCATCCGCAAAGATAACCAGAAGACTCGAGAGCATCGCGGCCCGGCAGGCAGCTCGTTCCCCCCAGGAGAGCGCCGAGCACCACAAACCGGGCGGACTGAGCGAGGAAGAGCAGCAAGAGAAAAAGCTCTACCTCAATATCGTCAGGGACATCATTCTCTCCAACTGGACCGTTCCACGCCGCTCGTTGCCGGAATCTGAGGCGGAAGAGATTCTCGTCACACTGAAACTGGATAGAGACGGAGGTGTCTTCCGCGTCCTTGTCGAGAACAAATGGCAAAACTCTCCTTTGGGGGAATCGCTGAAGGATGCCATTCGCCGGTCCGCGCCTTTTCCCCATGTGCCCGACGCTGTCGCCCGCGGAAAGCCCGAGATTGATATCACGTTCATTCTGCCGGTTCCCTCTTGAGGAAACCGCCCGTCGCGCTGTGCAATGGGGTGGGAACCGCCTGTCATGAGAAGGGGCGAGTTTTGTGGCCTGGCGACATCGCAAGTAAGAGAACATTCGGCTGATTCTTGAACTGCGGGACGGACACGGCCGCATCGGTCTAAAAGGTCTTTCTCAGCGACGAATAGTTTTTACGACTTTCGGATGGACAATTGACACAGGAGGAGTGGTATGAAAAGCGAAAAGGTAAATGCGCCGTTCAGGTTTAGTAGCAGCTTTTTGTTGACCGCGTTTTTGTTGGCGGTGATGTGTTCGGCGGGAACTGTCGAGGCGGAACCGCCCTCGGGGAAAAAGTGGAAACTGGTGTGGAGTGACGAGTTCAATGGCGGGCGACTCGATGGGGCAAAATGGGAGAAGGTCGGTGATTGGCCTCGGCGGGGAGCTCTCTGGTTAAAGGAGAACGCCTACCTGGATGGCAAAGGGAATCTTGTCATTCGCTCGAAGAAGGAAGGCAGCAAGTATAGCTGCGGGGGCGTACGCACCAGGGGCAGATTTATGCACACGTTTGGGTATTACGAAATCCGCTGCAAAGTCCCCGACGAAGTGGGAACGTGGGCGGCGTTTTGGCTTTTCACAGGCAGCGTCGGTCGCGTAGGAGAGGGCGGCAGAGATGGCGCCGAGATAGACATTTTTGAAGCCGTCTGGCGGGATGAGGACAAGGTGAACATCGCCATCCACTGGGACGGCTATGGCAAAGACCATAAGAGTGCAGCCTGGAAGACAAGGACGGCCGGCGTCAACGAGGGATTTCATACCTTTGGTCTCGATTGGACGCCGGAGGAGTACGTTTTCTATTATGATGGCAAGGAAATAAAGCGAACCTCGGCGGGAGGCGCCTGCCAGGTTCCACTCTATATAAAAGTCACCTCGGAGATTGGGAATTGGGCCGGTGATATAGCAAAAGCCGACCTTCCCGATTACTTCACGGTTGACTACGTGAGGGTGTACGATGTGGACCGAGGGACCGGACGAGGTGTTGAGAGCAAGAAAGGCCCGTCTCCCCGTTCCGCAAAATGAGTGATAGGACGGGAGTGCTTCTGCTACTTCGTTGAGTGGGGGGCGAACGACGATAATAGGGCGCCTTCCCATGCTGGGCCGGGCCGGGTGTCTCCGTTAAAGTTCGCCTATCGAGCGCAGGACCGATTCGAGCCGCGTTTTCTGCTCTGGCGGAAGGGATGGCCCATAGGGGTCGTGGGCAGCCTCCGACGGAATGATCCCCTGAAGCTCGAGTGCCCATAGCAGCCTGAGAACATACCCCTCCAGAGGCTCGATAAACGTTGCCTCGCCCAGGCGGTCAACTTTGGCGGCGAGTTTCAGGAATTGCTTTGCCTTGCCCGCGAAGTACGATTTGAACAGCCGAACCTGTAGGTCTGTACAGATGGACCCCATCCCCACCAACCCACACACCGCGCCTCGCATAATGGTGTAGGGGAGCATGCGGTCCTCGCCGCTGACAAACAAAACGTCGGGATAGGATTCCTCAATGAGTCGAGCAATGTTCTGGACCGTCACAACGTTGTCGAAAGTCGCCACTTTGATCCCCACAACCGCTTCAATGGCGAACAACTTCCTCAGTAGGCTTTCCGAATAGGGCAGCCCGACGCCGCCCTCATAGAAGTAGAAAACGAAAACCGGGGCGCCGAGAGAAGCGATCTCCTCGTGATATGCCACGATTTCCGCCTCATGCTCTTCGACAGGATGAAGAGGGAACGGCGGAAAGGCGAGAAAAGCGTCCGCCCCCAGGTTGAGAGCATGCCTGCCCATCTCCTTTGTGGCCTCAAAGAACTCTCGCAGCTTCGCTCGTGACGAGACGGCACCCGAGACGTTCGCGCCGACACCGGCTATGAGGACTTTGTCGCCTCTCATGCAGTGGCGCCACGCTGACATGACGAACTCCCTGTTTTCGCGCGAAAGAAAAAGCCCACGCCCGGTGTGCACCCATGCCGCAACGCCACGCACGTCCCGCTGCGCCATGTACTCGCAATATCTTTCCTGAGCCTCCCTGTGAACGACGTCCTCCCTGCGCAGCAGCACCGGCGCCGCAGGGATCAGTCCCCCTTTCAACTTATCCTGCCACCAATTTCGGTCTTTCTCCATTATCTATCTCTCCCAGAGAAATCGCAGAAGGGCCGGTCCCCCGCCTTCCGCAGCGGCGCCCGCCAATGCTTTTACCCTCGGGAAGGCGCCGGTTTTCCCCTTGTGCGTTTTGGGCGCCCTGCTGGTGGTGGTCACTCCCACCAGTTGAAGTACCTTCTATCGCGCATCTTCTGGATCTCGTCCACGGGAAACCACCCGACGTGCCCGTCACAGAAGGCGAGGTTGCCGCCGCCGCTGTGCAGATTGCCCTGGTTGGGGAAGTCGCTGGCGTCATAGTAGCCATCGTTGAGCTCCGACCCCTCATCCACCATCAACACGCAGCGGGAAGTATTTTTGATCTTCGGCAGGAGCACGCCTTCCTCTGTGTTCCCCGCGAACTGATCGTAGTCGAGGGTCCAGTTCATGGAGTAGCTCAACCCCCGCTTCCGCTCCACGGGACCAGCCGCCGGGCAGAGGTAGGCATTTTTGTCCGGTCTGCTGTACCATTCCTCGGGTTTTTTTTGATGCCTTTCCACACCGGGGTACATATAAGTCCACAAGACCCCGGACTCGATCTCTATCCTCCTGCATGCCTCCGCCTGCTGGGGGTGGGCAACCACGTTTCCGCCCCAAACCCAGTCGCTCGGATGGTTTCGGCCGGCGGGGGCTGTTCTGGGAAGGTGCCCCTCGAACTCGCTGGCGTAAGTGTGCATCGCAATGGCGAGTTGCTTCATGTTAGCGATGCACTTACCCTGCTTTGCCTTTTCCTTCGCCGACTGGATGGCGGGCAACAGAAGCGCCATCAGTATAGAGAGAATGGCCATCACAACCAGAAGCTCTATCAGGGTAAACCCTTTGGCTCGCTTCGATTTCACGGCGCCACCCTCCTTTCTCGGGCGGGAAAGCAACCCAACAGCCTTGCAGGCGCGGGACTGCTCAGTCCATCTCCCGACCATCTGACCATTTACAATAACCCAATTTCCAACAACTGCATTTTACGGCGTCATTCCCCGAAAGTCAAGGGCGTTGAAGGGGTGCGGCGTATGGCCTCAGTCTCGGGCGGATACCCCACCAAGGCGGTGGAGGGAAAAAGGGAAGAGAAAGGTAACCCCGCGAGACGCGGGGCAGGGGCGCAGAGAGGAGGATGAGAAAGACTCCGTCGTCGCCTGCCGTGGCATGGGCATCTTGCCCATGAGTATTCATCCCGCGTTACGCGGGACCTCCGCCGAGATGCCACGAGGGCGCTTCGTCAGATCCGAGACCCGCGCTCTCTGCGCTCACTGCGGTGAGTTCATCTCCCCCCGAGACTGAGGCGTTACTGCCTCTTATGAAAAGTGATTGACGAGGACCCATTTTTCTGATAGCGTAACGATGTTTCTGTGAAGGCAGGAAACACGGAGAGGTTGACGCTTGTTCTGCCTCGAGGTCGCCGGGTTCAGGGGGGAGAACAAAGGATAACTCGGTGCATCATCGGGCGCTTAGCGTCACTAAAGCAGCTCTATGCGCCTCGCCCTGGCGGGGTGACATAGGGCTTTTTTATTCCACCGCCGAGCCGCTTGGCGCGTGCATTTATGAAAGCGCCAGGGCGCGAGATGGAATGAAACGAGTTCTTTGACGGGATAAACACGATTCCGAGAATCCGGTGCATCCTGTTATCCCGTCAAAAAAAACAATGCGTCCCAGAACTTATGAATCAGAGCCACAAGGCGACTTGCAACGGCAGCCAAATAGAATTATGTGTTGTCGGCGCGCTAACTACTTGAGAGAGTCCCGCCAGCGGCGGGATCGCAAAGGCGCGAAGACGCAAAGGTCAGGGACAATCACGTAGTCAGCATCCTTGGCGTCTTAGCGTCTTGGGGAGAGAAGATGGACCAGAAATACTAGCTCGATACGATCACAGCTCTACGGAAAACGCAAAGAAGTGACGAAGAAAGGTTCTAAGGGCAATTCTTCCTATTTCAGAGAGGGCCACAGAATGAAAGACGCGGAGAAGACAAAGGAGCAGCTCACGAACGAGTTGCGCCAACTGCGCCAGCGAGTCGCTGAGCTGGAGGCATCCGAAAAAGAGCGCAAGCAGGCGGAAAGGGCCCTGGGGAAGCACAGCCATGAGCTGAAGGAGCGAGTGAAGGAGCTGAACTGCCTTTACGGGATATGCAGTGTTGTCGAGAAGGGGGCGGCATCCCTGGATGAAACCCTTCAAGGGATAGTTAGCCTCATTCCTCCCGCGTGCCAGTACCCGGAAGTCGCCTGTGCACGAATCAATTTGGAGGACAGGGAGTTCGTGACGCAAAACTTCAAGGAAACCGCCCTGAAGCAGACGGCGGACATCGTTGTGCGCGGCCGGCGGCTCGGTGCCGTGGAGGTGTTCTATCTCGAAGAGAAACCCGAAGCCGACGAGGGGCCTTTCCTCAAAGAGGAGAGAAATCTCATCAACGCAGTTGGGCTACGACTGGGATACATCGTCCAGCGGAAGAAGGCCGAGGAGAAGATACGACACCTCAACGCTGTGCTGCGGGCTGTTCGCAACGTCAACCAGCTCATCAATAAGGAAAAGGATAGGGATCGGCTGCTGCAGTCGGTCTGCGATAGCCTCATCAAGACCCGCGGCTACCACAATGCCTGGGTGGCCGTATTGGATGAATCCCGCCGGCTCGTTGCCGGAGCCGAAGCCGGGCTCGGAGAGCATTTCTCGCCCATGCTCCAAAGGTTAGAGCGAGGTGACTTGACCAGTTGCGGGCGAAGCGCGCTATCCCAGCGCGGCATCGTCATCATCCGCGATCCCCAATCCACGTGCGGCGACTGTCCCCTGTCAAAGAATTACGCTGGCAGGGGCGCTATGACCGCCTGCCTGGAATACGGCGGGAAGGTTTACGGCATGTTGAGCGTTTCCGTCCCGCGCGATCTGACCGCCGACCAGGAAGAGCAAGCCTTGTTCGAAGAGGTTGCGCAAGACATCGCCCTTGCCATCCACGGCATAGAACAGGAAGAGGAGCGCAAGAAAACCCAGGAGGCGCTGCGGGAGAGCGAGGAGCGGTATAGAACTTTCCTGGACAACCTGGGCGATGTTGCTTACGAAACTGACCGCGAGGGAAATATCACCTACGCGAACAAAATGGCCGAAAATCTAACGGGCTTACGTCTGGCGGACATTGTCGGGAAGCCTTTTCTTCCCCTTTTCACTGAAGAGAGCCAGAGAATTGCGACCGACGTGTATCAGAGGACGTTAAACGGAGAAAGCCCGGAGTATGAATTGACTTCTGTCAACGGCAGGATAGGCCATTTCAAAAATGAACTGCTGAGGGATAAGGACGGAAAGACTGTTGCCGTTTTCGGCATCGCCAGGGACATTACCCAGCGGAAGAAGGCGCAGGAGGCGCTGCGGCAGGAGAAGGAGATGGCGCAGAAGTATCTCGAGGTCGCGGCAGTTATGATGGTAGTTATTGACGCGAACAAACAGGTGACCCTCATAAATAGAAAAGGCTGTGAGACCCTGGGCTATCGGCGAGAAGAAATCGTTGGCAAGAACTGGTTCGATACCTTTCTTCCAGAAAGGCTCAGGCGCGAAGTGAGCGGCGTTTTTGAAAGGCTCATGGCCGGAGAAATTGAGCCGGTGGAATACTTTGAAAATCCCGTTTTGACCCGGAGCGCCGAGGAGAGAATCATCTCCTGGCATAATAGTGTGTTGACAGATGAGAAAGGCAATATCATCTGCGCCCTTAGTTCGGGACAGGACATCACGGAGCGCAAGCGAGCGGAGGAGGCCCTGAAGGATTCCGAAGCTCTTTATCACTCCCTCGTTGAAAGCTTGCCCCAGAATATCTTCCGTAAGGACGCGGAAGGTAAGTTTACGTTCGCCAACACGAACTTGTTATCCACGCTGGGAAAACGCCTGGAGGAAGTGGTCGGCAAAACCGATTTTGACTTTTACCCGCAGGAATTGGCAGAAAAGTACAGAACAGATGACAAAAAAGTCCTGGAGATGGGGGAGACCTTTGAAGACGTTGAAGAACACCATACCCCGCATGGCCAAAGCTTATACGTCCGCGTAGTGAAAACGCCGGTGTATGACTCAAAGGGAGAAGTCAGAGGAGTCCAAGGGATTTTCTGGGACGTGACCGAGCGCAAGCGGGCGGAGGAGGAAAGCAAGTCCCTTTCGCGGCTGGGATTACGCCTCGCGGGGGCTGAGACTGTGGAAAGCATGATAACCGCCGTGCGCGAAGAAACGGACCACCTGCTCGGCTGGGACGCCCACTATTTCGCCGTTCGCCGCCCCGAAGAGGACGCCTTCCACGTCGTTTCTTTCGTTGACACGGTGAAAGGCGAGAAGAAAACCTTTCGCAAGGAGGACTGGCCCGTGGACGGACTGAGCGCTCCCATCCGGCCTGTGCTTGAGGGTCGTCCTCTCCTCATTAACCGCACGCCGGGAGACCCGAAACCGGTCCTGGACCCATTTGGCGACAAAAACCGCATTTCCGCGAGTCTCATGCACGTGCCGGTCCGGGGCGGCGATAATGTCATTGGCATGCTCTCCGTTCAGTCCTACACGTATGACCGATACGACGAAGCCGACCTCCAGACCCTCCAGCGAATCGCCGATGCCATCGCGCCAGCTCTGGAACGAGCACATGCTGCCGAGGCGCTCCGCGAGACCGAGGAATTCAGTTCCAGCCTCCTGCGTAATGCGCCCATTCCGATAATCGTTATCAACCCGGACAGTTCAGTAAAATACGTGAACCTCGCCCTGGAACAGCTAACTGGCTTCTCTTCTTACGAGCTTATTGGGTGCAGGTCTCCATACCCTTGGTGGACCGAGGAGACGCTCCCGAAAACCCACAAGGATTTGGGCGAGGCTATGCGGAAGGGCGCCAGGAGCCTTGAGGAGCTTTTTCAGAAAAAGGATGGCAAGCGATTCTGGGTGGAGATAACCTCCACGGCAGTAAAAGAAAACGGGAAGCTGAAGTATTATCTGGCAGACTGGATTGACATCACTGAGCGCAAGCGGGCGGAGAAGGAGCTGCGAGAGGCGGAAGAACGATTCAGGTCCCTTTTTGAGAATGTGGCTATTGGTCTATATCGAACCACTCCCGATGGGCGGATAATGATGGCGAATCCGGCGCTGACCCGCATGTGGGGCTATTCCTCTTTTGATGAAGTGGCCGGACGCAACTTGGAGGACGCTGGCTTTGAGCCGGGCTACCCGCGCTCCGTTTTCAAGGAGCTAATGGAGAGAGAGGGCGAGGTGGCGGGATTAGAGTCTGCTTGGACAAACCGCGACGGCACGGCGCTCTTCGTTCGTGAAAGCGCCAGAGTCGTTCGCGACGAGGCGGGCGACATCCTTTACTATGAGGGAACGGTCGAGGACGTCACGCACCGCAAGCGGGCGGAGGAGGCGCTGCGGGCGAGCGAGGAGCGCTATCGCACCCTCGTGGAGAACATCAGCCTCGGCATCGCTTTGATAAGCCCCGACCACAAAATAATCGTGACTAACGCTGCGCACGGCAGAATGCTCCATAAGCCCCGCAGTTATTTTGCGGGTAAATACTGTTTCAGGGAATTTGAGAAGCGCGAGGCGGTTTGTCCGCACTGTCCGGGGGTGCAGGCTATGGCTACCGGGCAGCCAGCGGAGGTGGAGACTGAAGGTGTGCGCGATGACGGCAGCCGCGTTCCAGTTCATATTCACGCCTTTCCGGTCTTCGGCTCGGAGGGCGCCGTCACGGGCTTCATCGAGGTTGTCGAGGACATCACCGAGCGCAAGAAGGCGGAGGAGGAGAAGCGGCTTCTTCAGGAGCAACTGGCCGAGGCGCAGAAGATGGAGGCCCTGGGGGTGCTCTCCGGGGGGATTGCCCACGAGTTCAACAACATCCTGGCGGCAGTCATCGGATACACTGAGCTGACTTTGCAGTCGGAAGGGCTTTCAAGCAGCGCCCGGCGGAATCTCGACATCGTTCAGAACTCAGCGTCTCGCGGGGCGGATTTGACCAAGAGTCTGCTTACGTTCTCCAGAAAGGAGCTCAGAGAGAGAAAACGGCTCGAACTGAGGAATATAGTGGACGAGGTCCTGAGGATGACTGAAAAGGAGTTTACGACTGAGGGGATTGAGCTTAGCGTGAAGCATTCCGGGAGTGTGCCGCCGGTGAAGGGGGACGCGAGCATGTTGACGTCGGTGGTGATGAATCTTGTCATAAATGCCAGACACGCTATGCAGAGCTTGCCGGTGAAAAAGTTGACTGTTCAGACAGGGCTGGAGAAAGGAAAGGCTTTCATCAGGGTCAAGGACACGGGTTGTGGGATACCGGAGGAGAACATTCACAAGGTTTTCGAGCCGTTCTTCACCACGAAAGGCTCGCTGGCAGGAGGGGAGGTTTTCGACCGGAAATCTCGGGGGACGGGGTTGGGGTTGAGCGTCTGCCTCAGCATCGTGGAGGGGCACGGTGGGAAGATGAAGGTCACCAGCGAAGTGGGGAAAGGAACGGTTTTCACCGTCTATCTTCCTCCCGCGTCGAGGCGCAAGACAACTCGACGAGAACCGCAGAAGGGCGCAAAGGGGAAGGCCGCACGCATCATGGTAGTTGACGACGAGGAAGCTATCGTGGACCTTCTCGTTGACGTGTTGGATGCCGCAGGATACGCCGCAGAGGGCTTCACAAATCCCACAAAGGCTCTCAAGGCGCTTCGCCGCGGGCGATACTCTCTCGCTGTTATTGACCTCCAGATGCCGGAAATGCCGGGCGAGGAATTCATCAAGAAAGTCAACGGGCTTGCACCCGAAAAAAGACCTGTGACTGTGATTTTGACCGGCCTCCTCGACAGTTTGCAGGAGGATTACGCGGCTCTGGGCGTTTTCACGACCGTCACGAAGCCCTTTCTCACCGAAGACGTGCTTGACATCGTTAAACGAGGCCTCGTCGCAAGGAACTCCCGCCCCGCCGGAAGACGAGATAGGAAGCCTCGCGGTTGATTGTGCGTGTGCGCCTGTGTTCGCGAGCGAAAGCTTCCGAAAGTAACGCGGCGGGGTCCGGCTGCGCGCTTCAGTGCACAAAGAACAATCCTTGCTCACGTGGCACGGGCATCCCGCCCGTGAGAATCATGGGCAAGATGCCCATGCCACGACAGCCGACGACGCTGTCCTTCTCACCTTATTCTCTGCGACTCTGCGCCTTTGCGTTATTCTCTCCTTCCTCTTTTCTGTCCCCCGCCAAGGCGGGGTATCCACCCGGGACTGAGGCAATGCAGGCACAGCCTCTTTCGCCTTGACAACGTGTTGCGTTATGCCAAGATGGAGTCGTGAGCGCGGACAGGGCGGACAGTCGCGTTCACTTGTGCGCTGTCTGCGGCAAGGTCTGCGTGACCGGAGGAATAATCGCGTGAGATTCGTTCAATTCTCTGATGTCCATCTGGATGCGAGCCTGCGGGAATCGAGGCTGGCGCTGCCGGAGGAAAAAAGGGAGCAGAGGCAGAGGGAGATAAGGCGGATTGTCGCGGACGCATGCTCGCTCGCTCGGGAGAGGGATTGCGAGCTGATTTTGATCCCCGGCGACCTGTTCGATGACGAGTCGGCGAACTTCGACACCATTCGTTTCCTGATTGATACGTTCGGCTCGGTCGCGCCTCTGCCGATATTCATCACGCCCGGCAATCACGATCCCTATCTGCCTCAGTCCCGCTACAGCTCCGATTTCCTCGCGGAGAAGGGAATCCCCCCCTGGCCGGAGAACGTCCAGATTTTCTGTACCGGGAGGTTCGAGGCCAAGCGCCTCCCGAAGAGGGAAGATATAATAGTGAGCGGCGCGGGCATTATCGGGTGGGGAACGGAGCGAAAGCGGATTCTCGGCCAGCGGATTCCTCGGCCGTCCGCCAGGTTTAACATTGCGATATTTCACGGCTCGCGGGAGCCATTTCCGCCGGGGAAAGAGGCGACGATGCCATTCAGCGAGGAGGAGCTTCTGTCCCAGAGCTTCGATTACGCCGCTATCGGACACTATCACTCTTACTCGGAGATACGAGACAAAGAAGGGCGAATCCGCGGCGCCTATTCGGGGACGCCCGCCTCGCAGAAGCTCAATGAAGAGGGCGAGAAATTCATCGTGGTCGGAGAAGTCTCGGAAGACAAGGGCGTAAGCCTCGAAACGGTTAAGCTCGACCGCCGCACATTGCGGAAGGTCGAGGTGAACTGCTCCGCGTGCAAGCACAGCGACGTGGTGGTCAGGAAGATTGAGGAGGAGGCGAGAAAGGTTTCGCAGAACAACGACGATATTCTCTTCGTGAGGCTTGTCGGGCGATACCCTCGCGGCGGCGCCCCGAAGCTGCCGGCGAACCTTCTGGCAGACGAATATTTTCACGTCGCGGTTGATTCCAGCGGGCTGAGACCGGATTACGAGCTGGAGAAATACCTCCGCGAGCCGGAACTGATGAGGAGCGTCGAGGGCAAGTTCGTCAAGGCGCTGTGGAACAGGGAGGCGCGGACAGAGGACGAAAAGGAAAAACGGGGCATCCGAGCCGCCATTTACTACGGGCTGGACGCCATCCGCGAAAAGAAACTTTGCGGACGATATGATGAGTAGCGCCGCGAGGTGGCGTGGGCATCTTGCCCATGCCTTTCACGGGCGGGACGCCCGTGCGACCATAATAATTGCGCGGGAATGACATGAAGATTAAGAGAGTCATCGCTTCCGATTTCGGCTGCCTTTCCGGCAGCTACACGTTGTTCGATGACCGCGTCAACGTCGTCGTGGAGGCGAACGAGGAGGGAAAGTCCACTCTCGTGGCGGCGATCCTTGCGGGCCTGTACGGCTTCTCCCGCAGTCGCAGGGCGGATAAGCTCAGCGATAAGGAAGCCTACAAGCCGTGGAGCAGTGATTCATACTGCGTCCGCCTCGAAATGGAGGACGACGAGGGGCGGCCGCTTCTGATAGAGAGAGACTTCGGCGAGAAAAATGAGAAGGTCAAGGTCACCGATCTCTCCACGAATAAGGATGTGACGCCAGAGTTCGTCGTCGGGAAAAAGCGTTTTGCGGTGGGCGAGCGCCTCCTCGGCGTCTCAAGAGAAGTCTTTGTCAAAACCTGCCTCGTCAAGCAGCTTGAGATAGAGAAGGTCGGCGAGTCAAGTGAGCTTGTCAGCAAAGTTCAACAGATTTTCGACACCACCGGAGGCAAAGGGACGGCGGCAGAGGCCATAGCCGTTCTAACGGAGGCGATTCGAGAGTATGCTGGGACGCAGCGCCTCGCTCGGCATATAACGGTCGAGACAGAAATCAAAAGGCTCAATGAGGCAATCCGTCAAGGTGAAGCGCGGATGGGCGAGCTCAGGGAGCGACGAGAAAAGGCGGAGCCGGCTATGATTCGCGTGCGGGAACTCCGAAGACGCCTCGAGAAGCTCGAAGTCCATCGGCAGCAGCTCGAATATCTCACCCGTCGGGCGGAAATTCGCGAGGTCGAAACGGAATTGAAGCAGGACGCTGAGAACCACGGGGAGTTGAAGAAGCTGATCGAGCTGAAGAACTCACTCAAGCCATACAGCGATTTCACAAACGAACAAGCGAGCGACTTCGCGCGACTCGTCGGACAGCTCGATGGGCTTCGCAAGCGAAGGAAGGAATTGGGAGAATCGCTCGAGAAACTCAAGAAAAACCTCGAAGAGACCAAAACGAAGCTGAAGGAGTATGACGGGTTCGAGGCTCTCGGCGAGGATTTCAAAACCGGTTTGCACGACCTCTCGACGGAACTGAAAAGACTTGGCGAAGATGTCGAGAAAAAGCGGCGGCTTGTGTCTGAATTCGAGAAATCGCTCAAAAAGGAGGGATACGAGCTTTCGGAAGTTGACGAATTGCATCGGCAATTCTCGAAGTTGAGCGTTGAGGAGAAGGACCTGCTGAGGGATTCGGAGTCGCGAATACCCCGGCTTGAAGCGAGCATTCTCGAGCGCGCGGATGCGGAAAGAGAATGCAAGGCGGAATTGCGAGGCGTCAAGAGGCCGATAACGCTTCTGTCTTATGCGGCTGTCGTCCTGTGGGTCGCGGGCATACTCTCAATGGTTTTCTGGGCCGGCCGGGCGCAGTGGGCAGGCGGCGCATTTGGTTTGGCAGGCTTCGTGGCGGTCGCGGTCGCTTTCGTGCTCCGCGTGCTTAAGCTTCGCAGGCTCCGAGGCCTGCTGAGGCGAAAAGAGGCGGCGATACAGGAGCGGCAATCCTTTCTGGGTGTCCGAGGAACGCTGTCGCGCGCGCTGGAGGAAATGGCAGCAAAGGCGGAATTTGAATCTATCCCGGAGTTGACGGAAGCCTTCAAGCGATGGGGGCGGGTAAGCGACCGGAAGACGCAACTTGATTCATTCCGCATCGGGCAGGAGGGTGCAGAGAGAAGCGCGGCCTCATGCAGGGAAAAGGCTTCCGCCGAGCTTAGGAGGATGGGCATGCACGTCCCTCCGGCCAAGGTTGATGTCGCTCTCGTCCAAAAAGCCGAAACGAGGGTTCGGGAATACCTCCAGATTCTCTCCTCGGCGGAACAAGCGGAGAAACGCCGCACTGGCACCGAGGATGAGATAAGAAAGTTGAATGCCGAAAGAGAAAAGCTGCGGGAATCCATACGAGGCATCCTGGTGGCGGCGAAGCTCTCCCCGGACCTCACCCCGGAAAAAGCGCAGCCAGAAATCGAAAAGGCACGAGGGAAAAGCGAGAAGTTTCATCGCCTCGCCGCGACGGAGATACCCGAGAAACAGCGAGACCTCCTTTCCCCGGAAGAGGTCAAGGGAATGATGGAGCGGCTCGATACGCTCAGAGATGAAATCGAGAAGATGGTCGGGGAAAAGGGAGAACTGGAAGAGCTCCAGGTCACGAAAACGCATTCGCAGTACGAGGAAGAAGCGCGGAGAGTCGCCGAGGAAGGCGCCCGGGCGACCGAGGAGAAGAGCCAGTTCTACCACAAGGTGCATAGCGTGGAGGAGGAGTACCGCAAGGAATACCCTCGCCTCGCGAACGAGCTTTCGGAGCTGACACAAACTCTCGACAGGACGGAACGCTTTGGCAAATCCATCTCATTGGCCATAGACACGCTGGAGACAATCTCCTCGAAGAGCCACGCCCTCTGGGCGAACGAGCTGAATCCCCGGACGAGCGAAATCCTCAAACATCTCAACCCACGCTGTGGGGAACTGAAGTTCGCCAGCGACTTGAGTTTCACGGTTGTGCCCGCAGAAGGGCTGAGGCCAATGGATACAAAGCATATTGAAGCCCAGGAGAGCGTGGGGGCGAGGCATCAGATTTACCTGGCGGTTCGCCTGGCGCTGAGCGATTATCTTTCCTCCGCGGGCAACAAGGTTCCCGTTATCCTCGACGAGCCCTTCGCCACCAGCGACGATGACCGCTTCATTTCAGGAATGCAGTTCCTCTGCGGGGAGTTTCGCAGTAGCCATCAGGTAATCATCCTGACCTGCCACCGCCAACGGCACACCGACCTGCTTCGTCAAAGAGCCGCAGGCGTGCTTGACCACCTTCGCATTATCCAGTTGGGCCGGCTTCCAGACTGAAGCGCCTACCGCTTGAGTGAATGCAATCGCACGCTGAAAGGCCGCAGCGGGAACAGCCATTTCGTGTTGTTCCCGTTCCGCTATGCAGACTTTCGGAGATTTACGCCATACCTCAGAAAACTCAAGGCTTCTGGACCCGTGGGAGTAGCTTAAACGTGAACCGGACGTCTGCTGGAAGACCCGGCCGGAGAACTGCCGGCGATCCTCTGCTACAAGCTGAACGGCCAGTGGCGGTTGCCCAAGGGCGGTGGAGCGGTTCGCCTGGTGTCGCCCGGGGCGTATGGGAACAGGTCAGTTAAGTGGCTTCAGCGCGTGGTCCTCACGAACGACTACAGAGCCAACGACACGTATGCCCAATGGAACAATGACGCGGATAGCCCGATGAAGACACAAGCTCGCTTCATCCATCCCCCAAAGCAAGCGAAAGCAGGCCGGCCTGTCGGGTTTGACTATTGACACAGGTTAGAACGAAAATCAGGGGTTTCCCCGGGAGAACTTCCGGCTAAAAGGAATCAACGACTTCCTCGTAGTCGCCTCGTTTCTTTGTGACGTCTTTCTTTGTCAGAGGAGAGGGGTGCGAGGTGAATATGTCGTTAACGGTGGGGCTGACTTTACTCACTTCCTTGAGAAAAGCCGACGCTATCCGAGAGCGATTACTTATCTGGTCGTTGATGGTAGGGTTCGCCATGAGCATGATAATCACCAGGCACAATACCATGAAAACGGTTCCCCGCAACGCTCCCGCGAACATTCCACCGATGGCGTCGAGGGCTGGCGGCAGTTTTTTCGCGAGCAGGTTGCTGAAGACGGCGTGTAGGAAAAACGCTGACATTGCGATCACAAAGCTGATTGCAATGTATGCAGCCAGTGTTGCATAAGTCGTTGGCAAAGGGACATAAGGCTTTAGAGGTTTGGCCAGCGTCTCCCCGAACGCCAAGCATAATAGCAAAACCGTCGTAAACCCTGCCAAACCCAGCAGGTTGGTTACCAGTCCCTTTCGGTAACCCTCGTAAAGCGAACCGAAAACTATAACTCCTATCGTTGCGTCCACAAGGAAATTAGCTACTACCATGGTGCCCCTCCTACGTTGAGGATAGTGCCTGTCCTGCGCATTTTTCCTCTCATTTCTTCCGTGCTCTCTCGCCGGGCGATTCCTGCCCCTCCGCGCCTGTTCATGTGTGGCCTGACCTTATTTCCTTGCCCCCCTGATGGTTTCGCGCCGGTTTTGTGTCCTGAGCAAACGAGACCTTTTGCTTTCGGTGGCCGCCCACCTGCCTTACAGCAAACTTTGTTCCAACGTGCTTAGTTGCACAGCAAAATCGGCGTGCTCGCCCGCCGTGCCTCCCAAACGCAGCCGCGCGCTTCTTGATTTATGGTTGGACAGAAAAGTTTTTTGGACGGGTCTCCTCCCCGCCTGTATAATACCGTTTTGGGGCAACCGGAAATTTCGCAAGCCCGGTGCGCTTCCGCATCTTTACTCCGGGACTGCGGACGTTGCCGAAGAAAGGTTTCTGTAAAACAGTTCGTCCAACTTTTCATCATCACGTCGAGGGGTTGCGAATGATTCACAGAATTGAAGTCGGGTTCAAGGAAGGTGTTACCGACGCCGCAGGGGAAAGTGTGCGGAGTAGGATTCTCAAGCACCTCGGAATCCGTGTCGAGCGAGTGCGAACCATCGAGGTCTATACGATTGACGCGGATATTGATTCCGAGCAAGCCGGTTTTCTCAGGGAAAGATTGTTCACCGACCCCATTATCCAGGACTCACGCCTTGACGTTCCTCTGGAGCGAGACTTCTCCTGGATGATTGAAGTCGGCTACCGCCCCGGCGTGACCGATAACGTCGGGAGGACTTCCGTGGAGGGAATAAAGGACGTGCTCGGGGAGAGCCTCTCCGGCGAGCCGAAGGTCTATACCTCCCGAAAGTACCTCATCTCCGGAGACCTGTCCCGCGGGCAAGCCGAAAGAATCGTCTCCGGCCTCCTCGCCAACGAGCTTATTCAGAGATGGAGAATTACCGGCCGCGAGGAGTCGAATCCAGAGAATCCACCCCGGCTCGAAATCCCGGAGGTGCGAATCCCGCCTGCGGCGGGACCCGTTGTGCGCTATTACGACCTGAGCGTGCCGGACGAGGAGCTGCTGAAAATCAGCAGGGATGGTATCCTCGCTCTCGACCTGAGAGAGATGAAAGCCGTTCAGGGCTATTACAGAAGGCCGGACGTCATCGAGGGGCGCCGCCGCCTCGGCCTTGAGCCGAAGCCGACCGATGCCGAGCTGGAGGCGATTGCTCAAACCTGGTCGGAGCACTGCAAGCACAAGATTTTCAGCGGAATCATAACTTACACGGAGAACGAGAAGACCGAAGTCATTAACAGCATTTTCGACACGTACATCAAAAAAGGGACAGAGGAGATTGGCAAAACTGTGGACTGGCTGGTGTCGGTTTTTCACGATAATGCCGGCATCATCAAGTTTGACGACGAATGGAATCTGGTCTTCAAAGTCGAGACCCATAACAGCCCGTCCGCTCTCGACCCCTACGGGGGCGCCCTGACGGGAATCGTCGGAGTCAACCGCGACCCCGCGGGCACCGGCCTCGGCGCCAAGCTGATTTTCAATACGGACGTGTTCTGTTTCGCTCCGCCCGATTACGACAAGGAACTGCCGCCGAGGCTTCTCCATCCGAAGCGAGTTTTCGACGGCGTCCGAAGGGGAGTGGAGCACGGCGGCAATAAGAGCGGCATACCGACGGTCAACGGCGCCATAATCTTCGACGAGCGATACGCCGGCAAGCCCCTCGTTTTCTGCGGCACCGGCGGAATCATTCCGCGAAAGATCGGCGATGTGGATACTTCCATCAAACGAGCGGACCCCGGCGACCACATCGTCATGACCGGCGGGAGAATTGGAAAAGACGGCATTCACGGCGCCACCTTCTCCTCGACGGAGCTCGACGAGAAATCCCCCGTTTCAGCGGTTCAGATAGGCGACCCCATAACCCAGAAAAAGATGACCGATTTCCTCCTCGAGGCCGAGGACGCCGGCCTGTACCGCTGCATAACGGACAATGGCGCCGGCGGGCTTTCCTGTTCCGTGGGAGAGATGGCGCGTCTGTCCGGCGGCTGCCAGCTCCATCTCGAGCGCGCCCCGCTGAAATACGCGGGGCTTGATCCCTGGGAAATCCTCCTCTCGGAAGCCCAGGAGCGGATGACCCTCGCCGTCCCCCCGGAAAAAGTTGACGACTTCCTTTCGCTTGCGATGAGACGCGGCGTCGAAGCGACCGTCCTCGGCAGCTTCACCGACTCCGGAAAGTTCCACGTTCTCTACGACGGCAAAACCGTCGCCTACCTCGACATGGATTTCTTCCACGAGGGTGTTCCAAAGAAAAAGATAACCGCCCGCTGGAAGCCGCCTCTGCACGATGAGCCGGACATTTCCTTGAAAGCCGACCTGACAGCCGAGCTCATGCAACTACTCTCCCGCCTGAACATTTGCAGCAAGGAGCCGGTCATCCGCCAGTACGACCACGAGGTCCAGGGCGCCAGCGTCATCAAGCCTCTCGTCGGAGCCGAGAACGACGGTCCCGCCGACGCCGCCGTGATTCGCCCCCTCCTCGGCAGAAAAGAGGGAATCGCCATCTCCAACGGCATCAATCCCTTTTACGGCGACATTGACACCTATCACATGGTCGCCTGCGTCGTGGACGAGGCCATCAGAAACATCATCGCCGTCGGAGGGAAGCTCGGCTATATCGCGGGACTCGACAACTTCTGCTGGCCCGACCCCATCGTTTCCGAGAAGACCCCGGACGGCGAGTACAAGCTCGCACAACTTGTGAGGGCTGCCAAAGCCCTCTACGACTATACCGTTGCCTTTCGGGTCCCCTGCATCTCCGGCAAGGACAGCATGAAGAACGATTACAAGGTCGGCAAGTATCGAATATCCGTTCCGCCGACGGTTCTCTTTTCCGCCATCGGCAAGATTGATGACGTTGAGAAATGCGTCACTATGGACGCCAAAACTCCCGGCGACTCGGTCTATGTGCTCGGCGTTACCAGAGAGGAAATGGGCGGCTCGCAATACTTTGCCATGCACGGCGGGGTCGGCAACTCGGTTCCTAAGGTCAATGCGAAAGCCGCCGCTAAGCTCTACAACGCCCTCTCGTCCGCCATCGAAAGCGGACTCGTTCGCTCCTGCCACGACTGCTCCGACGGCGGATTAGGCGTTGCCCTCGCCGAGACCGCCTTTGCTGGCGGATACGGCATGAAAATCAGTCTGAATCCTGTTCCTCGCGAGGAAAAGCTGGACCGTGATGATTTCATCCTGTTTTCAGAGTCCCAGAGCCGATTCGTGGCTACCGTTTCGCCTGACAAAAGGGAGCAATTCGAGCGCACACTCGCCGGAAATGCACTTGCGTTGGTGGGCGAGGTCACAGCAGACACTCGTTTCGAGGTAATCGGCTTGTCCGGAGACACCGTCATCGTCGCCGATATAAGGAAGCTCAAGGAGGCCTGGCAGAAACCGCTGAAGGGGGTGGTCTGATGAAAAGACCGAAAGTCCTCGTTCTCACCGGCTACGGCATCAATTGCGATTACGAGACCGAGTTCGCATTCAACATGGATTCCGTCGGCGGCGACGCCCGTCGAGTGCATATAAACGACCTCATAGACGGACGCGATTCCCTCGACAACTACCAAATCCTCGCATTTCCGGGCGGCTTTTCGTTCGGAGATGACATCGCCGCCGGTAAAGTTCTCGCCCTGAAGTTCGAGTACAGCCTGGGGCGGCAGATCGAGAAGTTCATCAACGACGGGAAACTGATTATCGGTATCTGTAACGGCTTTCAGGCCATCGCCAAGATGAGAATTCTTCCTCGCCTCGACAGCGGTCGCCGCCAGGATGTAACTCTCACCTTCAACGATTCAGGGAGGTTCGAGGACCGCTGGGTCTATCTCAAGGTCAATCCCCGCTCGCCATGCGTTTTCACCCGAGGAGTCGAAAAGCTCTATCTCCCCGTGCGCCACGGCGAGGGGAAATTCATGCCCGCGAGCGAAGATGTCCGGCGCCGGCTTTCGGCGAACGACCAGGTTGTGGTTCAATATTGCGATTCCGCCGGGCGAACGGAGTGCCCTTACCCTTTCAACCCGAACGGCTCAGTTGGCAGCATCGCAGGAATCTGCGATCCCTCCGGGCGAATCTTCGGCCTGATGCCCCACCCGGAGGGCTATCTTTTCCGCACGCAGCATCCCCGCTGGACGAGAGAGGATCTGCCCGAAGAAGGGCGGGGCGTGCAGATTTTCCGAAACGCCGTGGAATTTGCCAGGAAGGAACTCGCCTGAGGCGTTGCCCTCACCCAAGGCCGCCGAATGGGCGTCTAAATCGCGCCGCACGCCTTTAAGATCCCCAAGCCAAGCGTCACCACCGTCATTGCTGCGATGGCGATGGTCAACCAGAACATGCGCTTCGCCAGCCTGTCGTTGGATTTTGCCACCCTTGCCATCATCGAGACCATTCTCTTGATAGCATGGACAAGGTTAACCTCCACCGGGCGCCGAGCACTTGCCTCCTCGTGCACGTCACATACAAGCTGCTCGAGAGGCTTAAGCATGTCACGCCCTACTTGGACTTCCGCGTTTCGCCTGGGCTCGGGGCCGCCGCAGGGGTCCCATTCAAGCCGGGTAACCCCCAGGCGTGCCGAATAGACTTGCGTTGGGTTTCCGAGAGCTTCCTCCCGGGACTTCGCTCTGTTTCCCATGGCCATCAACCTTTCAGTGTGAGGGCTATCGCAGGACGCGGGGCCTCAAGCATGGCATGGCCAGCAGCGGGACAACGAGGAGCTCCGGGGCCGTGCCCAGCACTAAGTCCAAGAAGATGCGTGCACGCCATAGCATCGCGAGCCCTGGCGCGAGCACATGGAGTTGGAGCAAAAGATGCCAGGTCAGTCCCGGGGGAGATACCGCCCTGCATTGGCCCCTCGCTTGTGTTGGCCGTGGACGCAGGGTGAATGAGGGACGCAGGCACCAGATCGGCCATCCCCAGGCTACCAGTTGCGCACCGCTGGTGTCGGAAGGAGGCTCACGCTTGGGTGCCGTGCGCCTCCAGCGCCTGGACGATACGCGGATGTCCGCTGGCCGCCGCGAGGGCAAGCGCGGTCTCCGCGTCGTCGTCCTTCATGTTCGCCAGCGCTCCTCCGTCTAACAAAAGGTCGACAAGGTCCGCGTGTCCGTACAAGGCAGCATAATGCAGCGGTGTTTTACCCGCTGCGTCCCGCGCGTTGGGATTGGCCCCTCTGCACAGCAGAAGCTCCGCAAGCTGTCTGCGGCCGTGGTGCGCGGCGATGTGCAAGGGCTCGGAGTCGTACAGAAACGGGAAGGTCATGCTGACATCCCATCCTTGGTCGAGGTACGTCTCGACCTCAACGACCTTCCCGCGCTCCAATGCCGCGAGCAGCCTCAGGACAGGGTCCGCCTCCACCTCCGTCACACTTATCAGACCCAGAGCCCTGAGCAACGGGACCACAAGGAGCGGCAGTACAAAGAAGTACGCTCCCATGCCTAGGACGGCCAGAAAGAAGGAGCCTCCCGACCAGAGCATCCCCAGACCGAGGATAAGCAAGAGAACGTGCGCCAAAACGGGGATAGCCATGCCTTGTGGCAACGGTTCCTTGCCTTCAAGCAACCTCTGCCTTGCCTTCGCACCAGACCAAGTGTGGACGACGGAACCAACGATAAGAACTGCAAGGCCGCACGTTACCATTTGTACTCTATGCCTCAACAACCCTGGGGGACCATAGACCCGGGGGGCTCTTAGCGGCGACGGGGCGCACCGGCCAAAGTCTTTGAGGGGGTCCCGATACGCCCACTGCTGTCCCTCATCGTCGCCGTTCGCGTGGGAAGTGTCGCCGCGTATTTGTGGAATGTTTTTCCGTTTTTTTCTGCGGAGGCTCCCACGCACTCATCGCCGCCTGCGCGGGCGTACCCTTTCGCTGCAGCAATGAAACACATTATTCGAACTTTGAGCACTGTTTTACTGTTGAGTTTCTGCCAGCCTTCCTCATCGCCGGGGCGAATCTGCGCTCCGGGAAAATCTTCTCCGGCCGAGAACTTTCCGCCCGCCCCTTTCGACACCGGCTCTCGGCCAATTTGGGCTTGATTCTTTTCAGCACGAACCGTACCAAGCGGCAATATCCTCCCGGAGTGTCCGCTCGTTCGGGGCGCACAGAGACAGATTTCGACGATAGTGGCGAGCGTCGCTCCGCCATATCCCAAGAAGCCTTAGTACATCGTTCGCAAATACGATGACGTATAATGGTGCTGCGAAAGGAGCTTTTTTGACGGGATAACAGGATAGACGGGATAGTTCCAGGCACGTGAGCGATCCAGTAAATCACAAGCCCTGGGCCGCTGGGTGAAAGATCACGAAGGGCAAGCAATTGACGCAGAAGTTGTTGGAGACCTTGCGGCCCGGTCATGGCTGAGCCGAAACAGGTTGGGTCATCGTTGAGCCCTGCGTGCCGCGGCGTCGAGCGGGTTGTTGTGGCGTCTCAGGAGATACAACTCGCTAACAATGTCGTCGCCACCGGCAAGCCAGTATGTCAGCGGCAAGTTGAGGTAAAGCGCAAGCTCATGAACCCTTCGCAAATGATAAACAGGATTCTAACAATCATGTCCATCCTGTTATCGTGTCAGAGAAAGAATACGTCGCCGAATTTATGAATGGGAGCCCTTCGTAACTGCTGCGGTTTATTCCTCTTTCATTGCGGAATATTCCCCCATCCCACGCACGGAAGGTTCCGGGACGCCGCGTTTACCTCCATCAAAATCCTTGACCTCCGGGAGAGGGCGCGATAAAGCCCTGGGGAGGAATGATTCGCCGCTTCCGTTTCACATTGAAGCCGAGAAACTTCACCCATTCGTAGGAGAAAGCGTCAAAATGGACCTAATCGTCAAGGTGCGAGAGATCAGAGGCACATGCCCCGTGTACAAGCTCGGCGACACCTTCAAGCTCGAGGACGGCTATCGACTTGTTTCGCAGATACCGCTGTGCATGCACTCGCTGGCAGCCCTTACGCCGCACTACAACGCCCTGCGAGTTTCCGCTCCGTCCGAATGGGGTCTTGCGGGGAAGGAAGATGCCGACAAGGCGTATGTCCAGTGCCTCGATCCCGTCGCTTATACCGGCGGAGGTACGGTCGTTTTCGAGATTACGCGGGCCGACAGGTGATTCGTGGGCTAAAAAAGGCCGGCGAAACTTTATTGTTGGGCCGGTGCGGCTGTATTTGCGTGGCGAGGGTCGGATGAATCCTCTGGTCGAGAAGCCCGGCTCAAGCCGGCTCCTGAGAGGAAAAAGGCGCGCCCTGTGACCACCCGCTGAAGCGGGTGGCTAACGGGGATGCCAGCTAAAGCCTGGCAGAAATGTAGGTCTGCTGCGGTATCGAGCCCGGATCACGTGCCTGAGAAAGAACGATGGGAACAGGTCCCGGCTGCCACTGAAATACAGCCACACCCCGCTATTCGGGTGCGGCTACAATTGAGTGGTCGAGAGGCTGCCTTTGGTTTGTTTCTCTCGCGTTGCACAACTCGTAATGATGAACCGCAACTGAAAAATAACATGGAGAGGACGCTTGGCGTCTTGGCGTCTTGGTGAGAGAAACGGGACGCGGGAAACCTCTCGCAAAGTGGCGCGCGACCTCGCGCGCCGAAAGGATGTAGGAAAGAATCCAGGGCGAGACGCCCTCGGGACAGCCTCGCCAAGGCGGGGCGGCGTTGCCTTTTGCAAAACCACTCACTCAAATGTAGCTGGTCTCATCGGCATTCCGATGTATGTTTGCGCAACCGCGTCGGTTGCGATTGCGGCGGTGCTCGTGAGCATGGGCATCTCGTCCGGGGCCGCGCTCGCGTTCCTCGCAGCGGGGCCGGCTGCCAACGCCGCGACCGTCACAACTGTCTCGAAGGTCTTGGGCAAGCGCGCAGCGCTCACCTACCTTGGGACGGCTGCACTGTCGGCGGTCGGCACGGTTAACCTGAAGTTTCCCCGTGCAAAGTGGGCTATCTTACTGGTGCGGCGTCAGTTGCCGCTAAATTCAGTTTCCCTCTACTGGGTACAACCCCAGGAGTTGTAGAACTCGCACTTGCACTGGAGTCGGTTCGGTGAGCTGGCGGAATGTCGGACACGAGGGGTCCGATTTTATCCTGCAACGGTTCCGGCAGCGGGTCCCTAACCCATCTTCTACAGTTGCGAGGGGTGGTGAAGGATTGGCGTCTTGGGAATCAACGACTTATGAAAACACGAGCCGCTTTTCGCTGAAAACGTAGTGCCACATATTCTAAGAAATCAGCCCGGTTGCGGATTCTTTTCCTACATGCGCCGCTTCTTTATGCTTCCGTTGTAGTGTAGTGACCAACATTGGTCCTGAGATAGGAGGGAAGGCGCATGTTTGTGAGAGTGAAGAAGTCAGGCAAGTACGAATACTTCCAGGTAGCTCACAACTACAGGAAGGGAGGGAAGGTGCGGCAGGAGATCGTTGCCACGCTGGGTCGTTGCGACGTGTTGATGATGACCGGGCAGATAGATGGGCTTATCGCGTCGTGCGCGAGGTTTGCGCAGCGCATCGCTGTGATTGACGCCACGAGACGGGGGAAGACTCCGTCACCCGCCACAGTTTCCTACCGCCCTTCACAAATCCTTCTTTAACAGTCCCGCCTCGCGTCTTTCGAGTTTCGCTTCGATGTCTCCTCTCGCCTTCTCCGCCAAAACCTTGGATCGGCCGATCCTCTTCCTTACAAACTTACCGTCAACGTAGTAACCGACGTACCAGGTCTTGCCCCGCTTGTTTTTCCTGGAAAAAACGAAAGCGATAAGACGCTCCTTTTACTCCCAAAATGCTCCCGTGAGCATCTCATGGCGATCATGCGCGTGACGTAACTCCTTGTCAACAAAAGAATAAGCAAGGAGAAGGAATGGTGGAGGCGGCGGGAATCGAACCCGCGTCCTCGGGCAGGTCCACTAAAGCGTCTACATACTTACCCGGATTTTTAAGGGTTCGCCGCCGGGGACTCCATCCGGGAGGATTCCCCATAAGCTATCTTCGGAAAACTTCGGACTCGGCCCCCGAAGCAAGAACCGACTCCTATCCCGCTAAACGGCGCCATTCCGGGCCCCGCAGGAGAGAACCCAGATGACGTGGCCGCTATTAAGCGGCCAGGGCAAACGTTTCGTTTGCGTTTGTTTTAAGCGCCAGGTTTTTTAGGAGGCCACCTGGCAACCTCCGTATGCAACTTTAGCTTCCTTACCTGAGTCGAACCCTTTTCGCCCCCAAATGCGAAAAGAACCTCGAAACGCTCACGCAGTGGCTTGGCTGAAAACTCCTATCTCATTACTATAATAGCACAGAATCCGTTTTTGTCAAGCGAGTTTTCCGTCTCTGTGTATGGCCTGAGTCTTGGGCGGATAGCCGGCCGAGGCGGAGGAGGCAAGAAGCGAACAGCAGATTAACGCAAAGGCGCAGAGTCGCAGAGTCGCAGAGAGAAGAATGAGAAGGACCCTGCCCTCGCCTGCCGTGGCATGGGCATCTTGCCCATGATTCCAACGGGAGTTCAGTGTTGCCATCTATGTAACGCTGCCCCGCCATGGCGGGGCGGCAGTCCCGAGGGTGTTTCGCCCTCGGCGGGGGCAGGATGCCCTCCCGCGGAACGCGGGACAAGATGCCAGCGGTACAATGGCCTCTCTGCGTGCTCTGCACACTCTGCGGTTTCACCCCGAGCCACCCGTAGCCATACGGCCGGATGCAATTCCTGCTTGCAAAAGAGGAAGAAGACGTGTAAGATACTGCGTTTCATATCGTGATGGAAAGGCGGCAAGGCGATGCGAAAGTCCGCCGCCATTGTTCTGTGGGCTGGCTTGCCGGTTGAAGGCGTTCGGAATCTCCCATTAGTGGAGGCCGGCCGTTTGGTTTGTTGACAGGCAGAAAAGGAGGATGGGACGCATGAGACGCACGTTTCGAATCGCGCAGAGCGGTGCAACAATCTTAGCGAAGCGGGATGACGCAGGGAGAAAGAAGAAAGACTTGCAAAGGCGCAGGGCGATGCGAGGAGGCTTTAGGATAGAAGTGTGCACGGTGGCGGTGATGATGATGATAGCGCTGTCATTGATGTGCGGGTGCGGCAAGACCGGCGATGAAAAGGGGCCGAGCTTGAAAGCGGAAGAGCCGGCAGAGGCTGCCCCCGAAAAGCTCGTCAAGCCCACACAAACCGTCACGGAGCCGGCCCCAACGGTCGCCATCCCAGCGGAAACCCCCGCAGAGGCTCTGCCCGCCGATTTCGTGAATTATACCGAAACCGTCGAGGGACGGGATGGAACGGTTGTGACTTTCGAGATGATTGCGGTTGCGGGGGGCACTTTCGTGATGGGGAGCCCGGACTCGGAAAAGGGTCGGAAGAAAGACGAGAGTCCTCAGCACAAGGTGACGGTGGGGCCGTTCTGGATCAGTAAGACTGAGCTGACATGGGAGGAGTACGAAGCCTTCGGGTATCCGTACCGACCGAAAGCCTCTCCGTGGATGGAGAAGTACGTTGACGGCGAAACCTGCCCGACGGATCCCTGGGGAGACCCGTACCGCGGGTTCGGCAGAGACAAAAAAGCCGTCGTTGGCGTGAGCTGGTACGGCGCGATGGTTTACGCG
This sequence comes from uncultured Verrucomicrobiota bacterium, assembly GCA_964640185.1. Classification (GTDB taxonomy): domain Bacteria; phylum Auribacterota; class JABMQX01; order JABMQX01; family JABMQX01; genus CAZXGF01. The sequence continues at coordinate 91,009 of CAZXGF010000009.1, forward strand.
AGATGGCTCTCGAGAAGAACCGGAAAGATGTACCGCTTGCCGACGGCGGCCGAGTGGGAGTACGCCTGCCGCGCGGGGTCAAACGGTATGTTCTGTTTTGGGGATGACCCGTCGAAGCTGGGGGAGTACGCGTGGTACACGGACAACGCCGAGAACAGCACCCACAACGTTGGCACAAAGAAACCGAATGCGTGGGGCATCTACGACATGCACGGCAACGTCGCCGAATGGTGCCTCGATTGGTACGGCTCCAAGTCTTACGGCTCCGTGCCTTCCGGGGAGTGGCCAAAGGACCCCCAGGGGCCGGAAACAGGCAAAAACCACCTTATTCGCGGCGGTTCATGGAAGAGCGACGCCGGCCAGGTTCGCTCGGCCAGGCGAGACCGCTCATCCAATTGGTGGCTTACGATGGACCCGCAGGAGCCCAAGAGTCACTGGTGGTTCGTACCGGCGGACTTCTTGGGCTTTCGGCTTGTCCGCCCGCTGCGCGGTGAAGAACCACCATTTCCCTCCATGGTAAACGGCTTGTAGCCCGGGAACAAACGCGTGGCAGAGTGCGCGGTTAACCTTCGGCCCATTCGCTTTCGCTCGTAAGGCGACCCCGGTTACGACGTCTTGGTTTGGTCACCCGTCCTGGTTTTGGCGTCAGGGCGGTTTTACCACACACCGCCGCTGGGGACCACCCCGCTTTCATGGCGACACTCTCGGGCGGATACACCACCAAGGCGGAGGAGGGAAAAAGCGAAAAGAAGGGTAACCCCGCGAGACGCGGGGCAGAGTCGCAGAGAGGAAGATGAGAAGGACTCCGTCGTCGCCTATTGTGGCACGGGCGTCCCGCCCTTGAGGGACCATGGGCAAGATGCCCATGCCACGTGCAGTTTCGCCGTCTTCACTTCGCAGTTTCCTCCTCGACGATCTTGATTTCCTCGTCTGTCAGGCCGTAGAGTTCGTAAACGAGTTGATCAATCTGGTCGTCGGTTTTGTCAATCTGGCGCTGGGGGACGGCGTTTCCGTCGGCGGTTCTATGATAACCACCTGAGCCTCTGCTAACATACTGATTCTTGGTCAGTTAGGTGCCTTTTGACACCAACCAGTAGGTCTTTCATTCCGTCCAGTGAAGCTTTCATTCCGTCCAGTGAAGCTTTGACTCCTTCCAGTGAAGCTTTCATTCCGTCCAGTGAAGCCTTCATTCCGTCCAGTGAAGCTTTCATTCCGTCCAGTGAAGCTTTGACTCCTTCCAGTGAAGCTTTCATTCCGTGCAGTGAAGCCTTCATTCCGTCCAGTGAAGCCTTCATTCCGTCCAGCGAGGCGTTCATTCCTTGCAGTGAACCGTTCATTCCACTCTGGATGCCGTTCACTGAGCATCGGAGCCGGTTCATTCCACACCGAAGCCGTTCACTGAGCAGTGGAGCTGGTTCATTCCACAGTGGATACGCTTCACTCCACAACGCGACCGGTCCGTTCCACCAACGGCTCGCTGGTGCATTTCCTTATATACTCGCCTGGGGATCAAAACCAGCAACTGCTCGGCGCGAAGCGCCAGGGACGCGTAAGTACGCCCCTCGTTGTCACTGAACTCGACTTCAAAAACGCCGGGAGCGAGCGCTTCAACCACAGTACCGACCTGCCCCCGGCGCAAGTCGCGGTCGGGCAGGTCCTCGGTCAACGCGACGACATCAAGAACGCGGATTAGGGTTTTCATGGGTCTCTCCTGAGTGTCATAGGAGGTAACAACTCGTCAGCCTCGGGAAATCCTCACCGCGCCGTACAATCCACGTTCTCCGGACCCTTGCCGGTGCAGCTCCGTACCGCTGGCATCTTGCCGGCAGTCCTGTGGGCATCCTGCCCACAGCGGGAGCCAGACGCTCCCGAGACTGCCGCCGAGACGGCGGCGTTACCAGTGATTGGGTTAGCATGAAACGCATTTCTTCCGGGTCGGGCGCTTGGGCCCGCTCCAATCCACGTATGGACCGTCATATCCCAGAAGCGGAAGAAAAATCCTATCAAGAAAGTTGACAAGGAAGAAGAATTCGTCTGCGGGGCTGGGCACTGGGGGGTCCTCCGCTCGCTGGTCGGGCGTGGCCGTCGTGGAATAGAAGCGACCCGTATGGACTAAGCTGTTTCGGGCTTGAATGAACAAGCTGAGGTCTCTTGGGCTGGGTTTGATGCCGATGTGTTTGCACAGCTTATTTAGGATATGGCGAAACGACCGTCGGTTCAAAGCTGCGAGCTTGCCCTCGGCACATATGGCGTCTCGTTGGGCCCTACAAACGTCAGACGTCTTCAGAACTTCGTGGAGCGCATCCTGGATGCTCGCAATGAGCTTATGGAACCGTGCCTTTTGGATGATGTAGCGCCCTACGCCGGGATGTCCCGTCTCGAGGAAGAGCTCCCTGAGCGTTTCGAGGCCCACCGCAAGCTTGATTCCCCTGCCCTGGATATAATCGGCTTCTGACCTGGCATCGAGATAGGCATCAATAAGGCCCCTGTTCAGCTTATACGATTCGCGCCTCTTCAGATAAACGGGATACGCCTGCTCGACGAACACCTTCGTCTCGGCTGACCATTCGGCACGGGGATCTATGGTCGCAAGGGGACAATAGGGTTTGGTGATCCTTGAGCAGTGCGTTCGCATTATGAGTTCACCGCTACGACTATACTGGTCGCAATAGATCCACTCAACCTTTGTGCCCCGGGCGACAGATAATAGATAGCAGACATCATTGACCACTTGCCGCAGCCGTTGCATACCGCCATCTCCGGGGATATCGCCAGCCACCTCAGATGTTACCTCGATGCCTTTCAGGGTCTGCAGGCGCTTCATTATTCTCTCATACTGCTCGACCCGCACGATGGACAGTTCCGCGGTACCGCTTGCAGATTTGAGACTCACCGGGAGCACCTGGCCCGAAACGTTGGGCGCCTGCCCTGGTTCAGTACCTGTAAAGCGAAAGTTCGTCAGCCCAAACTGCGCAGTCGCTTCACCGTCACCTTCGTTCATCCGAACATCCATTTCGCGCAAGCGGAACGCCGCCCAGACTCCCCACGAGCGGTCATTGGGTGTGTCAGGAAGGTAGTTAACCCCATCAATTCCTTTGTCGGCCCGGATTCGAAAGCCATCGGACGTCGTCCCCTCGAACCTTTCTGCTGAAATGCTCAGGGGGGGAGGAGGCGGTGCGAGGAAATCACAAAGGAGCAAAACGTCTCCGGATGTCAACTGCCCGGCTTCAAATCGACAGCTCGCCGCCTTGCCGTCTTTGAGCGTCAGGACGCCGTCGCCATAGTATTGAGCGAGGGGGACCCCATAATATGACAATAGGTTGTGCCCAACCGGGCTGTCGTCACTGGCCATAATTGGCTCCTCCCTTAGTGTGCTTTGACGGGCGTCAGGGCAATGCCTCCTCGACGATTTTGATTTCCTCTTCGGTGAGGCCGTAGAGTTCATAGACGAGTTGGTCAATCTGTTTGTCGGTTTTGTCAATCTGGCGATGGAGGACGGCGTTTGCGTGGGCGGTCTTAGCCGCAGCCAGCTTCTTGTGCAGCTCAAGCATCCGCTCCACCAGCTTCACCGTCCGGTTGTGGCGCCCTTTGTGACGGTCCGTCAGGCGTCTACTTATGACAGGGGCGGACGCTATCGTGACCGTGCCTACCCGTGTTCACTTGTCCAAGTTCACACGAAAGCGTATCTTTCGCACGTCAGGGTCGCCGCCGAAAACCTCGGACCCCTCGAACGTCTCCTCATCCACGAGCTCGTTGATCTTGCTGGGATCGGGACTGCAGTTGAAGGCGTCGAGGAGCTCAAAGCCGCTTGTCTTCCCGAGGATGGATTTCGTCCTCTTCACGATGATGTACATCTCGCCGACGTGCTTTTCGAGGTCTTTCGTGATTTCCTTTTCAAGATTCGGATTGAACTTGATGTTAGCGTCATCCGGCATTTTCCTCTTCCCTCCGTTTGTTAGCGTACTTGCGGCCCAATCTCCAGCCCGTTCCGGTGAGCACATAAAGGATGCCGCTTTGGTACCTTACGCATCCGTGGACGATGAGTTTCTGGAAGGCGTCGGCGTAGGTAGCGGCGACAGATGGGTCCTGCTGGCTCGCGTAATCCTTGTTGCCTATGCGGATCCAGATGGGCCAGCTCGTGCCGGTCATTTCATAGAGTTTCCCGTCCTGCTGCACGGCTTGGGCCAACATTTCCCTCTCGAAACGGTTGGGCCGCGCTCTTGCCAGAGAGCGCACAAGATCTGCTATGCGAGCAATGCCTTCGATCAGAGACATGATTCTCCCTCCGGGTCGCCCCAGAGACCCGCCAATGGTGCCTACGCACCTTTCTCGACGATTTTGATTTCCTCCTCGGTCAGGCCGTAGAGTTCGTAAACGAGTTGATCAATCTGCTTGTCGGTTTTGTCAATCTGGCGCTGGAGGAGCATCCTTTCATGCTGGGTCTTCAGGGCCGGCCAGCCCCGTAGGGCCCCAACAGGTCTTCTATGCGCGGCCAGTCAGGGCCGGCGCAGGCCTGGTTCTTAACCCAGTGGTCGAAGTCCTGTTTGATGATAGCGCCCAAATCCAAAGCGTATCCGCACAGATCTCTGCAACACATGCTAAAGGCCATGACCGCACGCTCGCGCCCGTAGCCGCGCAGAAGCTCCGCCAACCGCTGCTCCGCTCCCTCCTTCGACCTTGGGTGAAAATAACCGAAGCCATAGATGAAAGCATCTATAACCTCGCGCGCATTGTAACCAGCTGGCATGAGCAGCCCGCCCCTTTCGTTGAGGAACTTGTTAAATGCCTCCCGGCGCTCGCGCACCCACCACCTTTTCCTTTCGTCAGCGGCATGCCGGACGTAGGCCTGGCACGCTTTGCTGAGTGCCTTGTCGGCTGAGTACAGCTGGCGGATCCAAGTCAAGACACTCGTCGTGGTCTCGGGGCCGGGGTGTACCAACTCGAGTACCGGCTCCGCGCGCCCTTTATACACGGAGGACTTCAGCCTGAGGGGACTACTGAGCCAGTCGGAGCCCTTGATCCTCTCGACGATCTGAAGGAACCGACCTATCACGTTTGCCGTCTTCTGCGACCACTGGTCTTTCGCCCTCATCGCCGCGGGGCCGAGCCGAAGCACACTCTGCGGGTAGCCGGCTATTAGCGGGTGTAGGTCACCGGATATTGCTTGCATGAGCTCCACGGGGCCCATTGGGTTCCCCTGCTCGTCTTCGAAGTAATCCAGGGGGCTTACACCCGAGACAAGGTCCGCATAGCGCGCCAGCCGGTAGGCCTCGGCCCGTTCCACGTCCACGAACCGTGAGCGGTAAGCCAGCACCCGCCTGTCGTGTGGGCGCCGTTGCGCGATATCGACGATTGTCTTCTTCTCCTGGTCGGTGACCTTCGACGTATCCAGCAGGAGCAGCCGGTCGAAGAACTTTCGGGTCTCCTTATTGAAGCATCGGATCTTCCATAATATCACAGGGTCCCTTTTCTTCACGTAAGCCTCTCCGTCTCCCGCCGCTGCCCTGGTTTCTGCCCGCCTGGCGCGCGCTCAATCACCGGACCGTTGACAGGGCTAAATTCCCAGTTCACGTCGTTGCCTGCTCGACGATTTTGATTTCGTCGTCGGTGAGGCCGTAGAGTTCGTAAACGAGTTGATCAATCTGCTTGTCGGTTTTGTCAATCTGGCGCTGGAGGACGGTCTTGTCGTGCGCCGTCTTGGCCGCCGCCATTTGGATTTGAAGTTGCATGATGCGGCCCACGAGGGACGCTACGCGGCCGACGCGCCCCGACTCTGGTGCCTGGGGATATGGGAACTCGCGAAGGTTTCGGATGACTATCTTGGGGAAGATGTTCCGCGTGCTCTTGACGGCTCTCTGGCTGTAGAACAGGGAAATGAGGCGGCTGTTGAGGGCACCTGCCAGGCATAGCAAACCTGGGACGCTGTCGTTGCGGTGTAAGACGTTCAGGACGCTCTTGTTGTTGAGGTACGCATGGTCCGTGTAACAGGCGGAGATGCAGCGGGGCAGTTTGGCCGTGATCTCTCTGACTAACACGCGCGGTCGCGTGAAAATGGACAACTTGCGCGGCTGGGACAGCCAAGGTCCGTACTGAAGCCACTGCCCCGACCACCCTATCCTGAAACGTGCCACGTCCCTTCCCTGCAGATACTTGTAGCTATTCTTATCCTCCCGTTGCGCTCGGTCGAAAACGTGACGTCTTACATCTTCCTCCGTCTGCGGTGGACTGCCTCTACTCCTTTCGTAAGCCTGAAGTCCGCTGCGAACGTCAAATGATACTCCGACGTTGGACGAAGCGTGAACGACTCTGTCAATCAGTTTTTCGGCCCCTGGCGATTGGGAAAAGAATATGCGGTGGAGACCTCCCACCCACCGCCTTCGATCCGCGTTCGTGGGCTTCGATGAAAGGAATGTCTCCTTGTCGCGGGCGCGAATGACAGAAACCGGTCCTGCCAGGTCTGATCCAGCGACCACGAATATGCATGGTTCCATTGAGACAGAAGTGAATGCCCTGTAGTTCAGGTCGCTCAGCACTCGAATGTGGGGGATGAGTTTGTGTCTTAGCAGCTTTGCGCTTTCTATAGTCAGCCAGGAGTTGGGTACAATGAACGAGCCGGTCCCGACGGGCCTGATCAGCGCGAGCATTCTTTCCATGAAGAGCATGTAAGTGTTGTGCTTCTCCCAAGACGTCGGATACGTGCTGCCATAATAATGGCGTTCAGCCGGGGACATACGCTCCCGTGTGAATACATACGGTGGGTTGCCGATGACGGCGTCGAAGCCGCCTGATTTCATGATTTCGGGGAATTCGGCGTTCCAGTCGAAGGCGTTGATGCGGTAACGCTCTTCATCGTCGAGAATCGTCATCTGCTGGTTGTCGTAGAAATCAGGACCGATGAGGGAGTTGCCGCACTTGATGTTGCCGGAGAGGTCGGGAAGCGCTCGCTCGCGGAAGAACCGATACTGGGCGTCAATGGTCTGGTGCGACTGGCCCTCGAGGACTTTGAGGAGGAGAGAGAGCTTGGTTACCTCAACGGCTTGCGCGTCAATGTCCACGCCGTAGATGTTGTCGAGGAGGATGCGCTTTCGCTCGGAGACGGTGAGGCGCCAGGTGGGGGATGGGGTTAGGGATCGGGGGTCAGGGGTCAGGGGTGCGGGATCAGGGGTTGGGGGTTGGGGTTTGGGGTTTAGGGTCTGGTAGATGGGGGGATTCCTTTTTCGGGCCCATTTCTGGGGATTGTGGGTCGTGTACCAGTCGAGGTGCCAGTCGAGGAGGTACTGGTAAGCGCCGATGAGGAAGGATCCGGAGCCGCAGGCGGGATCGAGGATTCGCAGCTTCGCCGCTTCATTAGGGTTTAGGGGTTGGGGGTCAGGGGGTGCCTCAGAGCCGCGATGAGCTTCGTGAGCATCTTGCCGACCTGCTGGGACAGGTCCCATGTCTCCAAGACTCGCTGTCGAGCCACCAAGTCCAGCCTCACGGCTATCGCCAGGTGCGTCTCGACTTCCATTAGTGATCCCCTGGCAATCGAGAGATGATGTACATAATCCCCCCGGTGTATCCTGCCGTACCCCTCGGCGATGTTCGCCGGAATTGATACCGCCGCTCTTTGAAGCTGGCTGGTCAATCCGAATTTCTCCTCCGGAGGAAAGTCCCTCGTCAGGCGGTACACTGCCTCGACTAAGTCCATCGCTTTTTTCCAGACGTTGAGGTCCCGATAGCTCTTCAGCGCCATGCTTTGCTTCTCCTTTCCCTGAACCCGAACCCCCAGACCCTAAGCCCTGACTTCCGAGCAGCTTCCCAACCGTATTCTTGACGATGTAGTCCACGATATACGTCGGCGTGTAGTAAACGCCGCCGGCCTTTTTTACCTCCGGCTTGTCCTCCACGACGGCGCGGTGGGCCGGTGTCAGACGGATGACCTTTCCCAAGAACTGCTCGTACACCTGGCCGAGAATGTCAGCAGGGAGAACGGAGAACTCGTAGGGGCTTTCGGGATAGTAGAGCCGCTTGACGATTTCCTTGAGGGGCTTGTCGTCAATTCTCACGCGTGGCGTTAACTCATCGGGCGCATCTGTGCGGCCTTTCTCCTTGCGGAAATAGAAGAGGCCGGAGTTGTATCGCTCGTCGGCGCGATAGAAAAGGTTGCATAGCCTGGCGTACACATTCGGCCCGTTCTGGAGAGCCATCAACTGCCCGTAATGCTCGATGGCGCGGTCCTCGCAGATGCGGAGAAAGATAATGCGGTCAATGGTTCGCTGGACGGCGAAGTTGAGCTCTCGCCGCGTCAGGTCGGGGTTGCGGAGGGCGATGTTCCGAGCGAGCATTTCCCGCCACGACTCAATTTCCTTCAGGAAGGCGGCGTCCACCTCGGCGGTTCCCCTCTTGCGTTTGGTGGACTCGACGTACTTGTCGAAGGAACCTTTGAGAACCGCATCGCGCGAGAAGATGGAGGCAATCTCATCCCAGCGCTGGGCGTAGTCCGGGTAGGTGATGTAGAGGACACGTGCGGCGGAAGCTTTGTCGGTCCTGCCGGGCTTGATGCGGCAGTCGTATGCGGCGAATTCCTCGAAGTCGGTGAGGATGCTCAGAGGAAGCTTGGCGGACCAGGCGTAGCGGCGGAGCTGATACGCGGGGTGAACGGCGTCTTTGATGTCAACGGAGGGCTTTTTGGCTTCCACAAAGAACTTGCGTGTGCCGCCGATGCGGAAGCAGTAATCGGGCGCCTTGGTGGCGCCGCCGATCTTGATGGCGTCCTCGTGGATGACGTCCTTGTAAGGTTCCGCGTAGCCTTGCTTGTTGTGCACATCCCATCCGAGGGATTCAAAAAAAGGGTCTATGAACTCAGCTCGGAGCTGGGCTTCCTTATACCGTCCTGAGCGGTAAGCCTCCCGGTTACGCTCGAACACGTGAGCAAGTTCGCGGATTCGTCGAGGAACATCCATTTTTCCGTCGCCTCTAATTGTTAACATGATAAACCGATCATCGTTCTGTTTCAAGGAGCAAAATGGGCAGGGCGCAACGCCTCAGTCTTGGGCGGATACCACGCCAAGGCGGGGGAGGCAAGAAGGGAAAAGAAGGGTAACGCAAAGGGGCAGAGTCGCAGAGAGGAACATGAGAAGGATGCGGTCATCGGGTGTCGTGGCATGGGCATCTTGCCCATGATTCCCCCGGGGCGTCACTCTTTCGTGCCGGTGGTGGCTATGCCCTGGATGAAGGTCTTTTGGGTGAAGAAGAAAAGGATGACGATGGGGATGACGACTACTGTGGCGGCAGCCATGAGGTAATGCCATTCGGAACCGCCCTGCTGGCTCTGATAGAACTGGAGACCGAGCGATAGCGTGAAGGTTTTCTGCTTCGTCAGATAAAGGAGGGGGGCCATGAAGTCGTTCCAGGCGTAGATGAAGTGGAAAAGGCCGACGACGGCGAGAGCTTTCACGGAAAGGGGAAGGATGATGCGGCGGAAGATGGCGAATTCGGAGCAGCCGTCAATCCGGGCGGCGTCCGAAAGGTCACGGGGAATGGTGAGGTAGAACTGGCGGAGAAGGAAGATGTTGAAAGCCTGAGCGAAGAAGGGGGGCACCCACAGCGGCTTGAGGGTGCCGATCCAGTGGAGGCGGCGGAAGGTCGCGAAGAGCGGGATCATGGTTACGGGGAACGGGATCATCATGGTCGCCAGCGTGAGCACAAAGAAGACGTCGCGACCCTTCCATTCGATGCGCGAGAAACCGTAGGCGACGATGGAGCTGGAAACCACCGCTCCGATGACTCCCAGAACGCACACGATAAGGGTGTTTTTGGCGTACGTGAAGAAGGGGATGTACTGGAGAGCTTCGGTGTAGTTGTTGAAGTAGAAATGGACTCTTGCCTCGATTTCTTTGTCGGGCTTGCAATCCCATTTCGGCTCGGGGTGGCGATATTTTTTCTTGAACGTCTGGACGACATACCACCACTTGCGGGGGACCTTCTTGATGATTTCTGCGGGGACTTTTATGCGCTCGACTCTGTCGGCGACGGGCACGTCAATGGCTGCCTGCCCTTCGGAATAGTCCTTTTCAGGGATGAGCAGTTTTTGCCCCTTTCGGTCGCCTGCGGTCGCCCGGACGATGAAAGAAGTCTGGTCAAGCTGGAACAGTTTTTTGACGCGAATTCTCTGCCCGTCTATGACCGCGTAATAGGCTCTGGGAATCCATTGCGGGGGCATGACCATGGTCTGCTCGATGGGCTTGAGGGAGGTCGAGGCCATCCAAAGCAGCGGGAATAAGAACGTGACGCTCCCACAGACGAGGACGATGTGGATAATCAGCCTTGTAATCGTGGTCTTCTGCTTCATCTGACTCCTGCGTAGTAAACCCTGTCCTTTGAAAGCCGTATCGCAAGCAGCGTCAGGCTCAGGATGATGAGGAAGAGAATCCAGGCCATGGCGCTCGCGTAGCCCATACGGAGGTCCTCAAAGGCGGTCTGAAAGAGGTAAAGAGTGTAAAAGGTCGTGGACCGGGCGGGACCGCCCGGGCCGGGGGTCATGATGTAGGGTCGAGCGAATATCTGGAAAGTCCAGATGATGCCCATGATGAGGTTGAACAGGATGACGGGCGAAATCATGGGAATCGTCACGTGCCGGATCTTGCGCAGGAAATTCGCGCCGTCAATCTCGGCGGATTCGTAAAGGGAGACCGGCACGTCCTGCAATCCGGCGAGGAAGATGACCATGGAATAGCCGATGGCCCAGAAGCTCATTATGATGAGAGCAGGCTTGCTCCAGTGGACGTTCATCAGCCACGCCGGCGCCCTTATGCCGAGGAGGGAGAGTAAATAGTTCAGGACGCCATATTGTCCGTTGAAAATCCACATCCAGAGCATAGCCATCGCGACGATGGGGACGAGAGACGGAAGGAAAAAGACCGTGCGATAGAAGGCGAGACCGCGAATTTTGGTGTTGAGCAAAAGGGCGAGCGTTAGCGAGATGGCAAGCCCCAGCGGAATGGCGAAGAAGGCGTAGAAGAAGGTGTTCCAGAGCGACTTCCAGAAGATTTCGTCCTTCGCGAGGTCAATGTAGTTGGTCAATCCGATGAAGACCGGCGGCTCCAGCACCGAGTAGTCGCAGAGGCTGTGGTACAGGGAAGAAAGGATCGGATAGACGATAAAACAGCTTATCCCAACAATCCAGGGGGACACGAAGAGCAAGCCGTTGCGAAGATTCCTTTTCTCGGCGTTAGTCACGACTGGCACCCGAAAAGCGCTGCCCGCGGAGAAGCTATCAGCTCGCTGAGAACCCGCCGGAGCCCAGAAAGCAGGCCCGCGGTGCCTCGGGGGCCGCCGTGAACGTCCGCGCAGGCGCGGCTGCCTGCTGTGGCCCTGGTTTGAGCCCCGCGATTCGCTGGAGCAATGTACGCGGGAGCCGGCGTCACTTCGCGCTCGGACTCAGCCCGTAAGCGGCGCGGGACTCCAACAGCGTGAGCTGGGCTTCGGCATTTGCCGGGTAGTTGGTTATGATAAGCTCGCAAACTTTGCCGCGGCGCCCGGCGTTACAGTTTATCGCCCGGGAGGCTTGGACTTGCGCGACGGTGAAGATGGCGGATCTGTACAGCCTGCGGGTGGTGTCTGTGTCCGAGTTTGATATCATCACGCTTACGTTACGCTGGCTGAGTTCTATGCAGACGTCACGCAGCCTTGCTTGGTCCTCCTCGGAGAAGCCTCCGGCCTGGTACGCAGTGAACTTGGCGGTGCTGGACACAGGGAGGTAAGGCGGGTCGAAGTACACGAAGTCGCCGGCCCTAGCTCTCTCCACCACTTTTTCGAAGGGCGCGCAGAGGATCTCCACACCCCCCAGCGCCTCGGATACCGCACGCAGGTTTGCCGGGTCGCAGTAGTGAGGCGACCTGTAGCGGCCAAACGGAACGTTGAACTCCCCGCGCCTGTTCACGCGGTAAAGGCCGTTGTAGCCCGTTTTGTTCAGGTAGATCATGCGCGCAGCACGGCCCTCGAGCTCCATGCCCCAAGGATCCTCGCTACGCAGACGGTAATAGAAATTCTTGTCGTGCGGATAGTGAGAGAGCATCTTGACCACGTCCTCAGGTTTGTCGCGAACGGTTGCGTAAGTGTCCATCAGTTCGGCGTTCAGATCCGAGATAGACGCGCGGCCGGTGCGGTGCTCGCGGCAGAGCCTGAAGAATAGCGCGCCTCCCCCAACGAACGGCTCGTGGTAGCCCATGAACCATAGCGGCGCGCGCCGCGCGAGTCGGTCAAGAAGCTGGGCCTTGCCCCCCGCCCATTTCAAGAAAGGCCGTGGAACAGGATTAGTGCGCATGTTCACCTCTGGCCGCTACAAAGCGAAGTAGAGCCGCAGCCAGCCCTCCAAATCCTCAAAGCACACCACCTTCCCGGTGGACATTAAGTACCCCCGCATGTTTTGCGAGAACCCCTCGCCGCCGATCACGACGATTCCGGGAATGGGCCAGGATTCGATGTCTTTGATCGTTGCGGGTATTTTTTCCTCTGCGGTACCGCTGCCGCCTTGGAACTTGCACTCGATACCCAGGTTCTTCCCGGTTTTTTCGCACACCAGAACTACGTCAATGCGCCTGCGCGCACCCCAGAGCCGGCGTGCCGCCGTGACCTCTGTCCCAGCCTTCAAGCCCAGGCCCACTGCAAGCTCGACGACTCTGCGTTTCAGCTGCTCCCCCCTTCGGGGAGCGGTCCCTTTTCCTGCCATGGCAATGCTCCCATTCCGACGCTAGGCGAGCTCCAGGTCGCGGGCATTCCGTGATGGCACACGGCTTGTCTGTGGAACCACAGCCACGCCCCTCCGCCGGTGCCCACATGCCGAGCGAACTCTTATCTCAATGATACGCGCTTTGCCCATCGAGTCTACAAAAAAATGGCTGGCCTCGCAGTCGGGGGCTCAAGCACCGAGTAGTCGCAGAGGCTGTGGTACAGGGAGGAAAGTATCGGATAGACGATAAAACAGCTTATCCCAACAATCCAGGGGGACACGAAGAGCAAGCCGTTGCGAAGATTCCTTTTCTCGGCGTTAGTCATTTTGAAGCAGGGGCAAAGCCTCTTTTCCGTTTTGTGAAGCCCACGTCGGGCGGGACGCGTTTATTTCCTGTCGTCACAAGGTCCGTTCAAGCTCCATCTCATCTCGAATACTCTGCGTCTCTGCGTCTCTGCGTTGAAAAATGTCAAGAATATAAAACGCAGAGGCGCAAAGGCGCGGAGAAACCGACCTCTCGGGATGCCAGGTTCCTCTGGTTTTCATTCTTCGGACCTCGTAATCGAGGCGCTTTTGCATCCTGTATTTAACATGGCGGAATGCTTCCGCCGGGCTTCTCGTCAGATTCATAATCGTATCCATTGCCGCGTCGATTTCTCTGTAGAATTCCGTGCGGATCGGCGTCGTGGGAAAGGCGAAGACGTTGGGGCTTGCTGCGAGATCGGAGAACACTTTGATGTACGGATTCGGATTCCTCTCCCAGAATTCGTCGCTTGTTTCGGCGAGGGAGGAGAACTTTCTGTGGCCCAGGCAGAGCATCTCCATGGCTTCTTGTGAGTTGACGAATTTCATGAATTCCCAGGCTTCGTCAGGATGCGGCGACCCGCGAGGAAGGATCAGGATGTCGCATTCCGCCATGGCCACGTTCTGGAGCCCCGCGTCGGCGGAAGGGAACGGGGCGGCGCCCCATTCCATGCCCGGAGCGAACTTCTCGATGAAGTTGTATCCCCAAACACCTTGAACTTGCATGGCCACTTTTCCCGCCAGGAACGGGTCCTGAGGAGATGAGAAGACTCTCTCCGCGCCCTGGTACAAGCTCGTTCGAAACCGTTCAATAGCATCTACCCGGTATTTCCTCGAATAGGAAGCAACCCACTCGGCGGCTTTGATGTTCTCGGAGGAGTCTATCGAAATCGTCTCGGCGTCAGACATGAGCCGGCCCCCGAACCAATATCCCCACGCCCACATCCAGGCTCCGGGTATGCCTGGCAGGAAGCCCGCTTGGACGATGTTGCCGTCCTCGTCGTACTTGGTCAGTTTGTCGGCGAAATCGTCCAACTCCATGATGGTTTTGGGTGGATGATCGGGGTCGAGACCCGCCTCGCGGAAAAGACGCTTGTTCCAATAGAGAGCGCTTGTGGCAGGCGTTGTGGGGAGCGCATAGTGGACCCCCTGCCACTGGCACAGCTCCCAATAGATCGGTTTGTAATGCTCCCTGGTCAGGCCCGCTTGTTGCATTCGGTCGCTCAAGGGGAAAATGGCGTTCTTCGAGGCGTACGGGGCGGTATGATAGCTCCATAGACCAGCCACGTCCGGCGGCGTGCCGCCGGCGATGGAGGCGAGAAGCTTCCGGTCAAGGCGGCTGGTGGTAATCTTCTCGACCCAGATTCTGTCCTGGGAGGCGTTGAACGCGTCCACGACATCCTGCATCGCCTGTCCTTCAAAGCCGGTCCACTTCTCCCAGTAAGTGACGACAAGCCTGCCCTTGCGATACCGATCCTTTTTGCTGGTGCAGCCGGAGAACACGAGCAGGAGAAAACAGGTGAGAAGATGAATCGCAATCTTCGGCATCACGAAAAGGGCCTCCGAGAGTGTGAATAAGACGCCGCTTCGCCACGCGCGCCACAATACGGTTACCGACCCGCCGCAAAAGGTGATTTTAGCATGTATCGCTGGACAAGCGTAGCCGAAAGATGGGCCGGGTGTATGGCCTCAGTCTCGGGCGGATGCGCTGGCAAGGCGCGGAACGGAGAAAGGGAAGAGAAGGGTAACGCAAAGGCGCAGGGGCGCAGAGAGAAGAATGAGACGGACTGCGTCGTCACCTGCCGTGGCATGGGCATCTTGCCCATGATTCCCCCACGGGTCCCGCCCTCAGCGGGATGCCACGTGGGGGAGGGCTTTTTTTGCCGTGAAGCGTACAGCCCGAGCCCGTTGAGCGTAAGGGAGTGCCTCGACATCCCCCGCGGAACGCGGGGCGGGACAGGATGCAAGCGATACGTAAGCCTCTCTGCGTGCTCTGCGCACTCTGCGGTTCCACCCTCAGCCGCCGGTAACTGAGGCATTACGGCTGGGGTTTCCGCTGGAAACGGAGTGATTAGGGGCGGCTCTACTTCCATTTGCATTTGCGGTGGGCCAGCCGATGCTGACCGTGGCAATCGGTACAATACTTTTTCTCGGCAGTGGCGGCGAAGAGAGCCTCGTGCTGTTTGGCAGGCATTTTGTCTTTGGGGTGGCAGCCCATACAGAACGAATTGATCTTGGCCTGTGGATACATAATACCGGGCGGAGTCCCGTTTTCACCCCAGGACCACGATTCGTCGGCAATGTGGGCATCACAGTTGCCGTGGCAGTCCGCGCAGCCGATGTTGTCCCTCGCGTGGACCACGGCAAGCTCTTCTTGCATATAGTTTATGTGGCAGACGTAGCAGCGGCTGTTATCAGCCACGGGGCCGCCAGACGAGCTGGCATTTGGGCCATTGTCCAGCAGCAGAGGTTCATCGTCGAGCAGCAGAGGTTCATCGTCGAGCAGCAGAGGTTCATCGTCGAGCAGCAGCGGTTCATCGTCGAGCAGCAGCGGTTCATCGTCGAGCAGCAGCGGCTCGTCATGTGTCGTGGCGTCCTGAGTTGCCTTCGTTTCCTCGCTGGTCTCGAGTTCGGTGTTTGTCGCCGGTGTGGGATTAGCCCTAATTTGATCACAGCCGGTTGCGACAGCGGCAACTGCCGCCAGAATAACCACCGCGAAGCAATATCTCATACACTCTCCCCTCGCATTAAGTTCAGGCGACGAAACAAACTCTACGTCTATCTCTCATCCCGAGCGCTCAATCAGCCCGAGGTTCCGGGTTAGACGTATTCCCACTGCTTGAGCCATTTGTTCATCTCTTTTCGCGATCGTTCAGGCCGCACGCGGACATTGATATTTTACTGAAACGGGGCTACATGCGCGGAAAGCTGCCGCGATGAAAGAACACGGACCTAAACTCATCATGCAAAATCGAGCGCCTGTAAGGTGAATCGCCAAAATTGCTCGGCAGGCCGCTACGACGGCCTGCAATCGTGTCTCGTCCGGCATCTGATCCGACATCAGTGGCGCTGTCATTGGGACTTGGGCAACGGGCGACTGCTCCTCAATCTAAACAGGGCCCTTATCTCTTCCTCCGAAAGGGGGCGGTCATAGATGCGGAAATCATCCATGAGGCCCTTGAAACCCCTTCCTATCCTGACGTTGAAGTCGCTGCCGGTATCAATGGGCCATAGGTCCAGCAGACCGATGTCGTCAATTTCCGCTACGTCTCCGTCCTTGTAAAGCTTGACATTGTCATGGACATTCGGCAGCTCGGCCTCTTCCACCACCACAGCCACATGATGCCACTCATCGTCGTGTATCTGGGCCTTCATATAAAAGTACCCGCCACTGGGCGTTATACCTATGCGCCCCCTGATGAAGCAGTATCTCCACATTTTACCAAAGTCATCGAGGCCCCAGGATGTAATTTCACCCCTGGACCTGCTCGTTTTAATCCAGGCGGCAACGGTGCGAGGTCGTGTGCCGGTAACGCCCTTGTATCCGGTTATCTGTACGAAATCATCGCCGCCTTCGAGCTTCAACGCTTTGCCTGTCTTGCCCGAAACCGAACTCTTGTCAAACGATAAGCCGCCTTCCAGGGTGCCCTTATGGCCGTGCCCGGAGGAATCTACGGCGGTCTTACCGGAGGAGTCATCAAACTTCCACCAGCCGACAAGATGAGGGTCCGTGTCAAGGGTTATCGCCTTTTCCGTGGCAGCCGAAGCGACGCTACCCCACGCCAGGCAAAACGCCAACGCACAAACAAAACAAATTGAAAAACTCAGTTCCCTACGCATAGCAGCTCTCCTTATCTCAGATTTCCCACTTAAACCTGCGCAGCTTCACTGCTTGCCAAAGTACGAAATTCCCTTTGTGATTGCAACAATCTTGTATGGCCTCAGTCTTGGGCGGATACCCCGCTAACGCGGGGAAGGGAAGAAGGGAAAAGGAGAACAACGCAAAGGCGCAGGGTCGCAGAGAGAAGAATGAGACGGACTGCGTCGTCACCTGCCGTGGCATTGGCATCTTGCCCACCGTCCCCACGGGTCCCGCCCTCAGCGGGAGATGTCAGGTGGGGCACGGCTTTTTTTGCCGTGAAGGGTACAGGCCGAGCCCGTCGAGGGCGAGGGAGCCCCTCGATACAGCCGGGGCAGGACGCCGGCGATACGTGTGCCTCTCTGCGTGCTCTGCGCACTCTGCGGTTCCACCCTCAACCGGCCGTAACGGAGGCGTTGCGATATTGGCCGTTTTGCCCTTGTGCGGAAGACGACTGCGTGTTATCCTCTCACCCTACGAGACTGGCCTTCAACGACAACCAGCAACAGATCTTGGCGGGAGGGGGTGTCCTAATGAAACTTCCGCGACTGTCCGGCCGAGAGATCATCAAGGCCTTGGCGAAAGCGGGCTTTCGGGAGATCAGGAGGCATGGAAACCGGGTCTATCTCGAGAAGATCGGCCCCGGTGACAGAAAGCATCTGATGGTGCGGGACTTCAAGGAATTGGACCCGAAAGCCCTCATGGACATCATTCACCAGGCTGGTCTAAGTCGGGATGACTTCCTGTCGTTTCTCTGAGAGTGGCTGCGCCAGAATGTGTCTTGGGACCGTAGGGGTGGCTTTGTGCGACCGATGTGTCGAGCGGGGTCGTCGAAGCTTTCTCGGCTGGTGTTGCGGGTTGGTTCTTTCATTGCAGCCGTTAACCAAGTAACCCCCGCCGGCGCCGTTGTTGGTGGCGGGGCTGATGCGCCCTGTAACGCCTCAGTCTCGGGCGGAAACCCCGCCTTGGCGGGGGGAGGGAAAAAGGGAAAAATAGGTTCACGCAAAGGCGCGGAGTCGCTGAGAGGCGGATGAGAAAGACTCCGTGGTCACCTGCCATGGCATGAGCATCTTGCCCATGATTCGCACGGGTCCCCCGCCAGAGGCGGGGGATGCCACGTGGGGGCGGCTTTTTTGCCGTGAAGGGTACAGCCGGAGCCAGTCGAGGGCAAGGGAGACCCTCGATATGCCGCCAACGGCGCGGGACAGGACGCCGGCGATACGTAAGCGTGCTCTGCGGACTCTGCGGTTGCACCCTCAGCCGCCCGTAACTCAGCCATTACTACGCCCTCAAGCTCGTTGTTGACAATGGGGCACTAAGGGTTTTACCCTACCGGGTTGTCTTGGAAAGCGGCAGCCCGCCGGTCATCGGCTTGCGGCATATCGTATTGCGTGCCGTAAAGGATTTTGGCAACGCCGCGTGACCTATGAGCTGCTTACGCAGAGAAGAAAGGAGGATGAGTATGGCAGTAAGGCGTAAGATTTCGAGGCGAGAATTTCTATCGAGGACGGCGACGGCGGTGGGAGCGGGGCTTTGTGCTCCGTACGTTCTCACCAGCGATGCCCTGGGCGCGCCGGGGCGGCCGCCAGCGAGCGACCGCATCATCAGCGGCCACATCGGCGTCGGGGGAAGAGGCAGCGGTTTCCTTCGCAAGGACACCGCAGCGTTCTGCGACGTGGACGAGAGCCACCGCAAGAGAGCAGCAAAAATCGTCGCCAGTAAGGGCGGCAAAGCCGACGGTTACAACGATTATCGGGAGGCGTTGGACCGCAAGGACATTGACGTGGTTTTCATCGCCAGTCCCGACCACTGGCACGGCATCCACACGGTTCACGCCTGCGAGGCCGGAAAGGACGTTTACTGCGAGAAGCCCGCCAGCAAGACCATCGAGGAAGGACGGGCGATGGTCAAGGCGGCGAAGCGGTACGGGCGAATCATCCAGATAGGTTCGCAGGGCCGCTCCACGCCGGCAGCGCATGCGGCAGGTGAATATATCCGTAACGGCAAGATTGGCAAGGTCCAAAAGGTAACGTGCTGGCATTACAATAACCCGGTGGGGAAATGGCAGCCGGACACCGCGCCGCCGCCTGGATTGGACTGGGACAAGTGGCTCGGGCCGTGCCCGTGGGTGCCGTATAACCTGATGCGCTGTCACTTCAACTTCCGCTGGTTCATGGAGTACGGCGGGGGCCAGATCCGAGACCGCGGCGCGCATGTCTTCAGCAACATCATGTGGACAATGGATTGCGACAACACCGGTCCGGTCAGCGTGGAGGCGACGGGCGAGCCCCCCCACGATGGGATGTACGACTGCCCCGTCACGATGGACATCAAGTACGAATTCAAAAACCCTGACTGGATTCTGACCTGGAGCCAACCCGGGCACAAGGAGATGGGAGCCGCCTTCGGCGCGAAGTACTGGGGCGATAAGGATACGCTCATCGTCACCGGAGGCGACGGCGGATGCGGAACGGAAAAGAAGGCAACGGAGTATAAGGTACCAACGGGAGGCGTGCGACTTTTCAAGAGTCCGGGGCACACGCAGAACTTCTTCGATTGCGTGAAGAGCAGGAAGCGGCCCCTCATGCACATCGAGGCGGGATATCGTACGGCGACCCTGTGCATCATCGGCAACATCTCCTATCTTCTGGGACGAAAGCTGCACTGGGACCCCATGAAGGAGCGGTTCGTGGGGGACGAGGAAGCCAATCGTCTCCTCGGCAGAAATAGCCGCGCCCCCTACTTTCTGTAAGGTGCGGCGTACCGTTTGGCATACCGTGCTATTGGGGCGCAGAGATCGCACAGATTCACCATGGCGAATTTATGGTTGATAATTGTCGAGCAAAGGAGGGAGAAACGATGTACAGCTCGAGGAAGGTTCACTTCGCGGCGGCGCTTGGGCTGAGTGCCGCGATGCTGTTCGTGCTCTTGCTGCCAGCCGGAGGAGCGAGCGCCACGAAGCAGGAGGTTGAGGAGTTCATTGCGAAAATCCAGGACGATAACGCGGACATCCGCTATGCGGCTTGGCGGGACGCCGGGAGGGTAGGAGCGCGGGCGGTCGTGCCTCTGGGCGGGCTCGTTGCGAGCAAGAATCGAGGCGTAGCGAAGGCTGCTTCGGAAGCCCTCAATACCATCGCGCACCACGCTTCGCGCCCGCGGGCGGCAGTCGAAAGGAAGGCGGTCACTCGCCAACTTCTCACGCTGCTCGGCAGGAAGAGCCCGCACGCCACGCGAGTGAAGGCTCTGGAGCTTCTCGCTTTGACTGGCGGAGACAAGTGTGTTCCGCGGGTCGCTCGACTGCTGAATGATAAGAAGTTGAGGGAAGATGCGCGACGGGCCCTTGAGAGGATTTCGGGGAAGGCGTCGCTTCAGGCCTTGATCGAGGCGTCGAAGAAGGCCCCGGAGGACTTCCGGCCGGCGGTCATTCATTCTCTCGGACAGAAGGGGGCGACGGAAGCTCTGGACGCATTGGTTGACTGCGCGGAAAGCCCGAATAAAAAAATCGCTTTGGCGGCTTTCGACGCGATGTCTCATATCGGCGAAGTGTCCTCGAGGGAGCCTCAGCCCGCGCTCGATTGGGAAGAGTTGTCCGAGCGGGAGGGGGTTTTCATTGGCAACGCCTTCCTGCGCTTCGCGGAGAAGCGCGCCGCCAAAGGCGATACGGAAATGGCGCTGCAAATCTATCGGGGGGTGTTGAGCCGAACAGAACAGGAGCATTTTACGTGCGCCGGTCTTATCGGCGTCGGGAAGTTTGGCTCGGTTTCCGACGTGGGTTCCATGGTTCAGGCACTGAGCGCTGAATCGGCTATCGTGCGGAGCGTGGCGGTGGAAGCTCTGACGACCTTGAAGGGGCCGGACGTCAACGCCGCCCTCGAAAAAGCTATGGACACAGCTTCCCCGGACGTGAAAGAGTGTATCTCGAAGATTCTTGCCGCGAGGAAGACAAAGTGAGGATGTGGCTCGCCTGCGATGGCCCGCATCCTGTTGGTGAGCGTCCGGTAGAGCCTTTCTCGCCGGGCGGGTAGGTTGTGGAGGAAGGGTTCAATTATGGCGGTGAAAGACAAAAGGATTCGCGTCGCCCATTACGGGCTTGGCAGCATCGGCATTCAGGCGGCGAAGATCGCCGTGCGAAACGAGCATCTGGACGTAGTAGCTGCGGTAGATATCTCCGCCGAGAAGGCGGGAAAAGACCTCGGTGAGCTGGTCGGTGCAGGAAGGGAGCTGGGCGTTCGCGTCAGCAGCAAATCGCAAGATGTCCTAAGCCAGAGGCCGGATATCGTCGTTCATTCCACAGCATCTCGCTTGAGCGAGGTGGCCCCGCAGATTGAGGAGATCGTTTCCCGTGGTATCAACGTGGTATCGTCGGCCGAGGAGCTGTTGTTTCCGGCGCCGAAGAACGAGCATCTTGCCGAGAAGCTCGACGCCCTCGCGAAGGAAACCGACGTCTCCATTCTGGGTACGGGCGTCAACCCCGGGTTTGTGCTCGATTCGCTTCCCGCTTTCCTAACGGGGGTGTGCTCGGATGTGAGAAGCGTTTTCGCCCGCCGGATTGTGGACGCCTCAACACGCCGCGAGCCCCTCCAAAGGAAGATCGGCGCAGGGCTGAGTGTCGAGGAGTTCCGGCGCCGCGTCGCGGAAGGCCGCCTCGGCCATGTCGGGCTGGTCGAATCCGTCGCTCTCCTCGCAGACTGTCTCGGCTGGGAGCTGGATAACCTTCTGGAAAGAATTGACCCGGTTATCAGCGATGGAAACGTCACGACCGACTACCTCGAGGTTCGCGAGGGTCAGGTCGCGGGCATCAAGCACACCGCGAAAGGCTTTCGGAAAGGGGAACGCGCAATCTCCCTGGAACTCCAGATGTTTGTCGGGGCGCCGGAGCCGCACGACTACATCCGGGTTGACGCCGTCCCGCCTCTGGAGGTCAGGATCGAAGGAGGAACACACGGCGACGCCGCCACGGCCGCTATCCTCATCAACGCGATTCCAAAAGTGGTCTCTGCCCGTGCCGGCTATCTGACCATGAAGGACATCGGCCTGCTCTCGGCTCTGTGAGGGCAGAGGGGCGATTGCAGAAGCGATTCTTCCGTCGCTTCCAGACTCTGGCGTGCGGCCGGGGTCTCTCCGGCGAGATTTTCATGCCAGCGGCTGTTAGGCGAAGCGGACCCGGGAGGGGGCCGCCTGTATTTCGGCGGTAAAGAAAAGAGAGAGATTAACGTGAAGGCGCAGAGGGGAAGTGAATAACAAAAGCCAGAGCACTCTCTTGTGGCACGGGTGTCTCGCCCGTGGATGGGCACGACACTATCGTTCCCGGGCGTCAAACTTGGCGCGCGCCGCGGGGCTTTGGTATAGTTATGTATAATATCTCGGACGCAATGAGCCCGGCGTTTTTTGAGCTGGCGAGTTGTTCTCGCCGTGGTCACCTCGCACAGCCGGGCAGTGGGGGACGCGCGCACGTAGAAAACTGAATGAACCTGGCATAGCGTTAGAACGTCGGCTCTTTGCCGCCGCCATCGTTCGTCCGGCATGCGACGCTAACGCGAAGAGATGATAAGCCCGCGTAGCTCAGTGGTAGAGCACCGCATTCGTAATGCGGCGGTCGTTGGTTCGAATCCGACCGCGGGCTTTTCTTTTTTGCGCTCGTTACCTGCCTGCATCCGGATACTTGCGGAGTTCTTTCTCGCACCAGTCGCCTTCCTCTCCTGCTCTGGCGCAGACGGCGTTGTGACCATTTTCTGCCCAGTATCCAGCAGCTTCACAGCCCGCTTCATGGTTTCCCGTGGAGGATGCGGATATCTTTGGGTCGCTTGTAGAAAGCTATGTTGCATCAACTGCTCGGCAACCATCGCAACCGCCAGGTCACGCTCCCTGCAGCGCTTCGACGAAATCAACTTGTCCAATCCCAGTTTTCGGATGGTCCCCAGCACCGCCTCCACATGACCCTGAGGAAGGGAGCGTTCCGTGGCGAAAGCCTCTCCGATGGGAACAAGGGTCTCGTCCCGAGGAACTCGACGCAGCAATTCCACCTTCCCCGCGGGCCAGTTGGTCAAATTGTCGAGCGTCTTCTTCCTGATTTTCCTGTCCTCGCGCCTCGCTTTACGCAGCAGGATGGTCGGAGGAGGATTTCGGTTGGGGATTGTGTCTATGTGCATAGGGATCGGGGGTCGGGGATCGGGGGTCGGGTTTCGGGGATGGGATGTGAAGGGCACAGCAAGGCGTGAGCTGGCTTCGTCGTGGGCGCGGTGCTCGGCTGTTGCCGCATGGGCGCCGACGGGCGAGACGCCGGTGCCAGGTGGGGGACAGAAGAAGGGTAACGCAAAGGTGCAGAGGTGTGCGTCGGGGGTCAGGGATCGGGGATCGGGTTATGGGGATGGGATGCGAAGGGCACAGTAAGACGTGAGCTGCCTTCGCCGTGGGCGCGCTGCTCGGCTGCTGCGGCACAGGCATCTTGCGCATGGCATGGGTGCCCACGGGCGAGACGCCCGTGCCACCGCGTTCGCATGCTCGCGTGGGACGCGCCTTGAGGGCGCTCACGGGGCCCGCCTGTGGCGGGATGCCACCGGCTATTCCAAGATCTCGAGGACGGCTCGTTGTCCGTGCTTAGCGGCAGTGGTTGTGAGCAAGGCTCGCATCGCTCTGATGGTTCTGCCGTTTTTGCCGATGATTTTTCCGATGTCGGACTTGTTGACCTTCAGCTCGAAGACAATCGTCTTTTCGCCGTCAATTCTCCTGACCTCGACTTCTTCGGGATAGTCAACAAGGTTCTTGGCGATGAACTCGACGAAATCCTTCATCTCCGAGACGCTTGTGTCGTGCCGGGATTCGACCGGAGCAACCTCGCCGGGGCGGGGCTGTTCGTCCTTCTTATTTTTTCGAGACCAAAATGCCGCCATTTTTTAACACACTCTTTGTTTTGTCGGTAGGGCGAGCGCCCTGTGCCAGCCAGTATTTAACTCGCTCTACGTCAAGGGTGACTTTGTCGGTTTCCTTTTTGGGGTCGTAGTGCCCCAACTCCTCGATGACTTTTCCGTCTCTGGAACTTCTCGAATCTGCGACGACGACGCGGAAAAAGGGTTTTCCGCGGCCACCGATTCGCTTCAATCTGATAACTGCCGCCATTTAGAACCTCCCATTTTCATAAGTCCTTTCTGGATCCTGCCCATTTTCTTGATCATTTTCTTTGCCTGCTCGTATCCCTTGAGCAATCTGTTGACGTCTTGCACGGAGGCGCCGCTGCCTCGGGCGATCCTCCTCTTCCGGCTGCCGTCGAGGATGTGAGGATTTCGCCTCTCCATGAGAGTCATGGATTGAATGATAGCCTCGACGCCTTTGAGTTCTTTCTCGGCGGGGGCAATGTTCTTGAGCTGGTTGAAGCCGGGCACCATTCTGAGGACGCTCTCGAGGGAGCCCATTCTTCGCACGGACTGCATCTGGGTGAGGTAATCTTCGAGGTCGAGGCCGTGCTTGCGGATTTTCGCCTGGAGCTTTTCGGCTTGTTCCTCATCCATTACCTCCTGGGCTTTTTCGACGAGGGTTACGACGTCGCCCATGCCCAGTATGCGAGATGCCATGCGCTCGGGGTGAAATGGCTCGAGGTCGCTGATTTTTTCGCCAATGCCCACGAATTTTATCGGTTTGCCGGTGACAGCCTTGATGGATAGCGCGGCGCCGCCTCGGGCGTCTCCGTCAAGCTTGGTCAAGATGGCTCCTGTGATGTCGAGGGCATCGTCGAAAGTGCCGGCGATGTTGACGGCATCCTGCCCCGTCATTGCATCGGCAACCAGGAGCACTTCAGCGGGCGAGAGGCGTTTCTTCATTGTCCGCAGCTCGTTCATCAGTTCGTCGTCAATATGAAGCCTTCCGGCGGTGTCGAGGATAACTGTGTCGAAGCGATTGTCGAGCGCATATTCAACTGACTTCGCGGCGATTTTGAGTGCGTCGGTCTCATTGTTGGGCTGGAAGACGGTCTCGCCGAGCTGGCGGCCAAGGGCGAGGAGCTGTTCCACGGCAGCGGCTCTTTTCGTGTCGCAAGGGACGAGGATGGGATTTCGCCCGTTTTTTGTCAACTGTCGGGCGAGCTTGGCGGCTGTGGTCGTCTTGCCGGAGCCCTGAAGTCCAACCAGCATGATGACTGCCGGAGAGGAGGAGAGGTCCATTCGGCTCGCGGCGCCGCCCATGAGGCTGACGAGCTGATCATGAACGATCTTTATCAACTGTTGCCCGGGCAAAACCTTACTCAGGGCTTCCTGGCCGATAGCTTTCGCTTTGACGCCTTCGATGAAATCTTTGACGACTTTGTAGTTGACGTCGGCTTCAAGGAGGGCAAGCCGGACCTCCCGCACCGCTTCGGCGATGTTGGATTCGGACAAGCGGCTGTAACCGGAGATTTTTCTGAAGACGTTCTGGAGTCTTTGTGTTAATCCGTCAAACATGTCTTTGATTCCACGAAAAAACTTCCCGCAGGGGGTATGTCCAATCGCCAGCGTGACCTTCTGGGGAGGTCAATTGGCTTTGACCCTGCGGATTTTGGCGCCGAGTTTTGCGAGTTTAGTTTCGATGTCCACGTATCCCCTGTCAATGTGGTAAACCCTGTGGATAACGGTTTGGCCTTCGGCGACGAGTCCAGCAATAATGAGGGCTGCGCTTGCGCGGAGGTCCGAAGCCATGACGGGCGCCCCGCTGAGGGAAGAAACGCCGCGGACGAGGGCGCTATTGCTATCCATGGTGATGTCGGCGCCGAGGCGTGCCAGCTCGCCCACGTGCATGAAGCGGTCGGGATATATTTTTTCGACTACGCGGCTGACGCCGGGGGTGACCGACATCAAAGTCATGAATTGAGCCTGGAGGTCGGTCGGAAAGCCGGGATAGGAAAGAGTTGTGAGGTCTGTGGGCATTCTCTCTCCCGTGGAGCGGACACCGATTTTTCCTTCCTCCTCGAAGACCTCGGCGCCGGCATCCCTGAGCTTGGCGGCGACGGCCTCGAGGTGGCGCGGTTTGGCGCCGACCAGGGCGACATCGCCACCAGTGGCGGCAGCGGCGATCAAAAAAGTTCCGGCTTCAATTCGGTCGGGGATTACCTGATGTTCTGCGCCGTGGAGCTCCTTTGTTCCTTCGATGGTCAAAGTGGGGGTTCCGGCGCCGGATATTTTAGCCCCCATCTTGTTGAGAAAAAGTACCACGTCGGCGACGTCGGGCTCGCAAGCGGCGCTCTCGATAACGGTCAGACCTTCAGCTTTGACGGCGGCGAGCATGACGTTGATGGTCGCTCCGATGCTGGAGCCGAAGGGACCGCCGAGGAAAATCCTGGTTCCGCGGAGCTGTTTTGCCTCGGCAATCATGTAGCCGTGCCGTTTTTCTATGGCGGCGCCGAGCTGGGTGAGGCCTTTGATGTGGAGGTCAATGGGTCGCGGCCCGATGACACAACCGCCCGGCAGGGAGACGACGGCCTTTCCGAGCTTGCCGAGAAGGGCGCCGAGAACGTAGATGGAGGACCTCATTTTCCTCACGAGGTCGTAGGGCGCCTCCGCGGTTTGCAGCGTTGAGGGGTCAATTGTAACGTCGCCTTCAAAACTTCGGTTGATAGTAACGCCCATGGCTTTAAGAATGAGAAGCATCGTGTCAACATCTTTCAGCCAGGGCGTGTTTTTGATTACCGACGGCGTCTCGCCGAGAAGCGCCGCTGCCAGGACAGGCAGGACGGCGTTCTTGCACGAACTGATTTCGACTTCTCCGCGGAGACGCTCCCCTCCCCAGATCATGAACTTATCCATGGGGTTAAGATCTCTCCTTTCAGTGGACGGGTTACGCCGGTAACAAGCAAATGCTTCAGACGAAAGCCTCTTCCACGTTCCGGGGCAGGCTCCGGAAAAGTGGTCGAAGCGGAAAAACGAACTTCGCGCACGGCTGGCTACGGGGCGCGCCTTTCGGGGACGACGCCCTCGTCAGCATGCGAAAGCCTCGCGGAAACCACTCTTTCAATCGCATTATAATCCTGTCGGCTGCTGATGTCCAGATACTTTTGCCGCTCAGTGAAGAAACGGACAACCGCGTTCCTTTGCCCCTCTCCGATTTCGAGGAAGATGGCGCCTTCGGGCTTGAGAAAGGATTCCGCGGAGGTGATAATGCTTCGCAGGAAATCGAATCCCCCGCGGCCCGCGAGGAGCGACTCGCGGGGTTCGAAGCACCTGACCTCGTCGGGAAGTGAGTTCCAATCCTCGTCGGCGATATAGGGGGGATTGCTGACGATGAGGTCAGCTTTGGGCGACTGGTGGGCGATGAAAGGTTCAAACATGTCGCCCTGGAGCAAGATTACCTTTTTTGTGACGCCGTTTTTTTGAGCATTACGCCACGCGAGGGAAAGGGCCTGCGGCGAGATGTCAGAAGCATAGACTTTGCAGTTTGCGAGGCTGTGCGCGAGACTGACAGCGATGCATCCGCAGCCGGTCCCCACATCGAAAATCACCGACTCGTCCGCTGCGGGAAGGGCTTCGACATAATTGACTACTTCCCGGACAAGTATCTCCGTTTCAGGTCTGGGAATGAAAACGCCTTCCGTGAGGAGAAATGGCAGCGAAAAAAACTCTGTTTTGCCGAGGACGTATTGTATCGGTTTATGAGTGGCTCTGGCCTTCAACAAGTTTCTCAAAGAGCTCAGCTCTGTCTCGACGAGCGGCTTATCGTATTCGAGGTAAAGCTCAATTCGTGATTTCCCGAGCACCTCCGATAGCAGAAGCTCGGCGTTGAGCCTGGGGTGAGCGACGCCGTGCTCCTTCAAATAGTTGGCCGATAAAGAAATTATGTCTATGATGCGGTGCATGTGTTCAACCCGCGGGCGCCGCCTCGGAAATGCCGACCTTATTCTTGTTGTTCAGCAATGGGACAATCAGTTGGCCGAGGTCCCCGTCGAGGATGGATTGCAGGTTATGAACCGTCAGACCCACTCGGTGGTCGGTAACGCGGTTCTGAGGGAAGTTATAGGTGCGAATTTTCTCGCTTCTATCCCCGCTGCGGATCTGAGCTCTTCGGGTCTGGGCGGTCTCGTTTTGCTGTCTGCTTTTTTCCATTTCCATGAGCTTAGCCCGAAGATGTCTCATGGCCTTTTCCTTGTTCTGACGCTGAGACCTTTCGTCCTGACACTGAACAACAATCTTCGTCGAGAGGTGGGTTATCCTGACGGCGGAGTCCATGGTGTTGACGCTCTGGCCGCCGTGGCCGGAGGACTTGAAGACGTCAACCCGTATGTCCTTGGGGTCTATCCGGACCTCGACGGCATCAGCTTCGGGGAGGACGGCGACGGTTACGGCAGAAGTGTGAATGCGTCCGCCGGTTTCGGTGACAGGAATGCGCTGGACGCGGTGAGTTCCACTCTCGAACTTCATCGTGCGGTACACGTTTTCTCCCTGAAGCTCGAAGACGATCTCCTTGAATCCTCCGAGTTGTGTGGGGTGACTGTTGATGGTGACGAGTTTCCAGTCCTGTGAATCGGCATATCGGGAGTACATTCGGAAAAGGTCACCTGCGAAGAGACTTGCTTCGGCGCCGCCGGTTCCGGCCCTGATCTCGACGATTGTATCGCGGCTATCGTCCCGGGAACCGGGCGTGAGCATGTCCCGAAGCTGCGTGAGGAGCTCGTCCCTCTTTGGCTCCAGGGCTGCGATTTCCTCCTCGAGGAGACTGCGGAGCTCCTCATCGTCGGAAGCCTCGTGGAGAAGCTCACGGTCCTCGGCGATGGAGGTGGAAACTCTCTCGCAATCGCAGTACGTCTCGACGATGCGGGAAAGGCTTGAATGTTCCTTACGAAGTTTCTGGTAAGTGGGATGGTCAGAAAGCACCGCCGGATCTGCGAGGCGAGATTCGATTTCCTGCTTCTTTTTTTTCAGGCTCGCAACGACAGCGGAAAACTCTTCCATGTCAAGGCCGCCAGCTCAGTCCGATTTCTCGAGGTGTCCATACATTTTCCTGAACCTTTCCACCCGCCCGGCTGTGTCAACGTACTTCTGCTTGCCGGTGAAGAAAGGGTGGCAGTTGGAGCAGATGCCGACGTGGATTTCGGGGACGGTCGAGCGGGTTTTTATAACGTTGCCGCAGGCACAGGTTATGGTTGACTCGACATATTTTGGGTGAATACCTTTTTTCATTTTGTAAACTCCAAGCAAGAGGGAATCCGTGACAACTTTTTGTGAATTATACAGCATCGCCTGCCGCGAGGCAATAGAAAGCTGCGGGGGGGTGTAATTCCTCAGTGTCAGGGGAGATAAACTCACCGCAGAGAGCGCAGAGAACGCAGAGAGGCACACGTATCGCCGGCGTCCTTCTCATTCTCCTCTCTGCGACTCTGCGTCTTTGCGTTACCCTTCTCTTCCCTTTTTCTCTCCACCGCCAAGGCGGGCTATCCGCCCGAGACTGAGGCCATACCGCAGCCACACCCAAACGGTTTGACACGGGGTTTGGGCGAGGCGTATTATGGGAAAGGCGGTGCAGGGAGGTGCTGGATGCGGCTGTGGCTGTTTTTTCGCCCCTGGCGGACTGCGCAAGCGATAACCGGCAGGCTTGCTGGTTCGGTCATTGCAGTCACGGCCCACTCAGCCTCAGAAATTGGTTTCCGTGGAATAGCTCGCGTTTTTTGCGATGGAGGAGAATGATGATTAAGCTCGGCGTTTTTTCAGACGAGGTTTCGCAGGACCTTGCAACGGCAATCGCTCTGGCGAAGGAATTCAAGCTCAACGGGTTTGAGATCCGCTCGGTGTGGAACAAAGCACCGGACAAGCTGGACGAAGAGGATGCGGCGAAGATACGTTCGGCGTTGGACGAGGCGGGCCTGGAATGTTACAGCATAGCCTCACCCTTTTTGAAATGTAACCTGGAGTCAGAAGAGGAATACAAACAGCATCTGGACATCTTGCGGCGGTGCATTCGTCTCGCGAGGGCCTTGGGGACGAACAACGTCCGCGGATTCACTTTCTGGCGTAAGGCGTCGCCCACTTTCGAAGAGGCCCGTGACAAGATTCTGCAAAAGTTCCGTGAGCCGGCATCCATCGTGGAGGGGGAGGGGATTTATCTGTGCATCGAGAACGAATCGAGCACGTACATTGCTTCCGGGGTAAAGCTTCGCGAGTTTATTGACGACGTGGGCTCGCCGAACGTACGGGTGACGTGGGACCCGTGCAACTGCCTTTTCGATCGCTCGTGCGAGCCTCCCTACCCCGACGGTTACGAGGCGGTGAAGGAGGTGCTCCGCCTGGTGCATGTGAAGGATGCGGTGAAGGTTGAGGACGAGCGAATCGGCGAGCACGTTCCGGTCGGGGAAGGCGATGCGGGACTGCGAGAGCTTTTGTCGCGGCTGAAACGGGACAAATACGACGGTTACCTTTCTCTGGAGACACACTGGCGTCCGAGCGAGCAATTGGCGAAGGACCTGGTGGATAGGCCGGGGGGGGCGGCTTACTCTGAAAACGCGGAACTCGCCAGCAGGATTTGTCTCGAAAACATGACTAAGATGTTCCGGGAGGCGTGATTCGGCTTTCCCTGGGAGCGAGCGGGTTCGCCGCTAAATCCATCCTTATCGGTTTGGTGGAAATCACTTAGTCTCAGAGGGAGACGGAGTTACCACAGAGAGCGGGGAGAGCTTGTCTGTGGTTCCACCCTCAGCGACCGAAGTTCTGTGATTCATAGGTTCGGGGACGTATTCTTTTGTGACGGGATAACAGGATGGACGGGATGTGTAATGCATTAGGTTTGGTCGGAGAGCGCGCGTCGCAGGGGTGGAGGTTATGGGTTTGGGGAGGCGGTGTCGAGAGGCGCCTGGCCGCATTCCAAGGGGTAGGCGGCTCTCTTTAGGCATTCGGGGCAGACGTAAGGGGAGCGCCGGGAAAGGCTCTTGATGGAAGGGAATGTCGCCCCGCAGGCGCGGCACCGGAGGGCGGGGTAGGCGGGGCTGCCGCAAAAGGGGCAGCGAAAAGGAGGTTTTCGGCCCTCCGGGTAGGAGGCCTCGAAGAGCCGCCCGCAGTCCGGATTAGTGCATTTGAGGACGTAGCAGTAAACCGTCTTCTCTCCCGGAGCCTTGACGGTACGGTAGGTCAACCACCCTGCTCCGAAGGCAATGACGAGAAGAACGAGGCCGACGTAAGGATTGCTTTTCCAGCTCCGCATTGACAAACGAATGCTCCCCGCGACGTCGCGGTGTGAAGTGAGTAAGATTCTCGATTATTCTCGCGCTATTCTTAACGAGGGGGCAAAAAGTCCAGTTCCCCGTCGGGGGCGACAGCCTGTGGGGCAGCGTTCAAAAGGCGCGCTGCCTCGGAGATAGAAGCGGCGTGTCAGTGGCTGCGCGTGTAGTTGAGCAGTCCGCCCGCGAGAATGATGTCAGCTTCACGAGGCGTTAAGGAAATGGCCGCGGCGAAGGTCGTGTTCCTGGTGAGGTTTGTGATGACGATTCTGTTTTTTCTTCGTGCGAGGGCGTAGCGTATTCCGGGGATCTCGAGGACGTCTTCTTGCTGAACCTCGCTGTAATCGGACTCTCCGGCAAAAGTGAGCGGAAGGATGCCGACGTTGACCAAATTGGCCTTATGGATTCTGGCAAAGGACTTGGCGATGACCGCCGTGACGCCCAAGTACATAGGCGCCAAAGCGGCGTGCTCCCGACTGGACCCCTGCCCGTAGTTGACGGCGCCCACCACAATTCCTCCCTCCTTCTCTCCGGCACGTTCGGCAAAGCGGGGGTCAACTCCCGAGAAGACGTACTGGGAGATGGCGGGGATATTGGAGCGAAGAGGGAGGATTTTGGCGCCGGCGGGCATGATATGGTCGGTGGTGATGTTGTCGCCGACCTTCAGAAGAACTTCCCCCTTTAGGGCTTCGGGGAGTTTTTTGTTGAGGGGGCATGGCCGGATGTTGGGGCCGCGCATCACCTGAACTCTGCTTATGTCTTTGGGCGGTGGGATAATCATGCCATCGTCAACGAGGGCTCGCCTCGGCAGTTTGATGACGGGGGGCTCGCCCAGACTGCGTGGGTCAACGAACTTACCCGCGATTGCGGCAGCGGCAGCTACCTGGGGGCTGGTGAGGTAGATTCGCGCGGTTGGGGTGCCGCTTCTTCCTTTGAAATTGCGGTTGAATGTGCGGACGGAGACGCCGTCGGTGGGCGGGGACTGCCCCATGCCGATGCAGGGGCCGCAGGCGGATTCGAGGACTCTGGCGCCGCTGGAAATCATGTCCGCAAGGGCGCCGCTGCGAGCTATCATCTCGAAGACTTGCCTGGAACCAGGTGATATGACGAGGCTGAGGTTAGGATGGACTTTTTTGCCTCTGAGAATGGCGGCGACGGTCTCCAGATCGGCGAGGGAGGAGTTGGTGCAACTGCCGATGGCGACCTGGTTGACTTCAAGTCCTTCTATCTCTCGAACGGTGCAGACGGCATCGGGGCTGTGAGGCTGGGCGACGAGGGGCTGCAGCTCGTCGAGATTGATGTCAATCCGCCCGTCGTAGTTGGCGGTGGTTGAAGCCTTCATCCTGGTCCAGGAATGTTCCCTCTGCTGCCATCGAAGGTAAGCTCTGGTGACGTTGTCGCTGGGGAAGATGGAGGTTGTCGCGCCGAGCTCGGCGCCCATGTTAGTTATCGTTGCTCGCTGGGGCACGGAGAGCGTTCTTACGCCATCGCCACTATATTCAACGATTTTGCCCACGCCGCCCTTGACGGTCAAGATTCTGAGGAGTTCGAGGATGACATCCTTTGCGGAAAGCCAGGGCGGGAGTTGTCCGGTGAGATTCACGTTGATGATCTCGGGCATGACCAGGTGGAACGCTCCGCCCCCCATGGCGACGGCGACATCGAGGCCGCCCGCTCCAATGGCGAGCATGCCGAGTCCTCCTGCCGTGGGGGTATGGCTATCGGAACCGAGGAGGGTTTGCCCGGGAACGCCGAATCTCTCCAAGTGCACCTGATGGCAAATGCCGTTGCCGGGACGGGAGAAACGGATGCCATACCTGCCGGCAACGCTCTGGAGGTAGCGATGATCGTCCGCATTTTCAAAACCGGTCTGAAGGGTATTGTGGTCAATGTAGCTGACCGACAACTTTGTTCTGACGCGAGGGATGCCCATGGCCTCAAACTGGAGGTAGGCCATAGTTCCGGTGGCATCCTGGGTGAGGGTTTGGTCAATGCGAAGAGCTATCTCCTTCCCGGCGACCATACGGCCCTCGACGAGATGTTCCTTCAATATTTTCTGAGCGATGTTCTTTCCCATTTTTGGCGTCTCTCGGAAAGTAAAAAAACGGCGCGGGGGCTGGCAGACAGTCCCCCGCTTCCTTTATGCCCTGCGCCTCTGCGCCCTTGCGTTTCGTATTGTTATGTTTTTAACGCAGAGAGGCAGAGACGCGGAGCATTACTCTTCCTCACTCTTCCTCGAAGGCGATGATCTCTACGGGGCACTCTTCCACAGCTTCCTTGACAAGTTCCTCGTTCGCAACGAGGTCAGCACCGGCAATCACTGTGGCGCCCTCATCTCCCAGTTGGAAAACCTCCGGGCAAGTTTCGGCACAAAGACCACACTCCGTGCATCCTTCTTCGATCCAGACTCTTACGATAGCCATTCGCTCCTCCCATTATACTCTTTCTGTTTGCCGTTGTCGTGATTTCTATTACGAGTTCAATTTCTCGTCGAGGGCTTTTCGATACCGAAAAAGTTTCCAAGAAAAAAGACAGCCAGTATATAGCGATGTGATTGAGGTTTTTCAACAGTTTTTTTCAAGAGCCACTTTTTTCCAACGGGGGCCGTTCGGCTATCTCCTCGGCTGCGGCATTCTCGTCTGAATGGTGAGCCATTTCCCCTCCTTCCACGAGCGCAGCGCTGCAAGCATTATCTCGACTACGTGGCGAGCATGTTCAGGGCTTGGTTTGGGGGGCTGGTCTTTCAGGATACATTCGACGAAATGTCTGTGAGCCGCCGCTGAGGGAGGAGGCGGCAGTTTCGGTTGAAACCATCCTTCCTGCGGCTTTTTCCTATACAGCCTCAGAGTATGGCTCCAGGGATTGAGGCGTATGCTTGCGTCCGTGCCGTAAACGGCGATTTCTTCGCCGCTCGTTGCCTGACACCAGGTCGTCTCTGCGACGGCGATTGCCCCGGACTCCATTTCCAGAAGCAAAGAGGCGGTGTCATCCACCTCCGCGTTCTTGGCGAGGGTTTTGACGGCGCCAATCACTCGAAGAGCCGAGCCTGCAAGCCCGGTCAAAGCCGAGATGCTGTAAACGCCCATGTCGAAGAGGGCGCCATGCTCCGAAATATCTTTGCGGAAGAAGACGCATTGCTCGGGCTGCTCACCGAAGATTTTCTGTGTATCGGAGTAGTATCCCTCGGGTCCGCTGTGCGCCGTTCGGGCGCGAAGCTGAACGATTTTGCCGAGGGAGCCCGAGGCAATCATCTCCGCGGCCATTTCATATTCCGGCGACCAGAGAAAGGGGAGGCAGTAAGTTTTCCTGTTCGTTTTCCTGCTCGACTGGGCGGCGACTTCGACGAGGCGGTCGGCATCTTCGAGGTGGGTGGCCATAGGCTTCTGAACCAAAACGTGTTTGCCTGCCTCGAGCACTTCGCAGGCGATAGGGGCATGGGTAGGGTGGTAGGTGGCGACGATTACCGCGTCCACGTCGTCCCTTTCGAGAACCTTCTTATAGTCGGTGGTCCACTCTCGGGCGCCGAACTTCTCGGCGGTCAGGCGAGCGCGGTTTTGCCTCAAATCGCACGCGAGGATGAACTCTGTCTGAGGAATCTGAGTCATTTCCGGCAGGTGGAACATGTGCGCAATGCCACCGCAGCCGATGATTGCGTAACGCAGCCTATCCATAAAGCTATTCCTTTCTCACCTCATGCGTTCTGTAAGGGGATGCTTATAGCTTCGCCCCGGTCCGCGGACAGAAGTCCCGCTTCGAGAATCTCCTGAGCATTGCGGCTGACTTTTGCGCTGCACTGGCCGTCCACGTCTTTCCCTGCTTCGAGGCAGGAGAGCAAGTATTCGGGGCCGTTTCGCTGCCCTTCGGGCAACGGGGGCGGTTCAATCGTCTGGGCATCCTGGTTCCGCTTCTGGATGACGACTTCATCGCCGACTACGCCGATGTTTCCCTCGCCGCCGAGGCAAAGGGGATTGGGCTGGAGTGGCGTGGCAACCTCCGTCCAGCACGCTTCCGCGACGCCAAAAACCTTGTCGTACTTCATCAGTATCATGGCGTTGTCATCGGGGACGGGATACTCCTTTGCCAGAACGGCTCTTATGCCGACGACGGTTCGCGGTAAGCCAAAGAGATAGCTGCACATGTCCGCGCAATAGCAGCAATAGTCAATGAGGGCGCCGGCGCCATTTCTTTCCTCGTCGTAGAGCCACTCCCAGAAATACTGGCTGCAACCGATCTCCTTCGGGCCGGCATGGGCACAGCGAAGACGAAAATAAAAGGGCTGGCCGATTTCGCCCCGCTCGATCATTCGAAACATCAGCGAGTTTGCAGGGACAAAGGCGGTCGGCCAACGAATCATGAGCTGGACACCGGCTTTGTCGGCGGCGGAGAGCATGCGGTCGGCTTGCTCCAGGCGGGCGGACATAGGCTTTTCGACCTTGATGTGGATTCCCTTGGGAGCCGCGGCTTCGACGACCTCGACAGCCGACGCGTTATCTGTGGCTACTTCCAGAATATCCAACTGTTCTTTCTGAAGCATCTCCTCCCAGGAAACGTAGGTTTTTGCGACGCCATTCGCCCGCGCTTTTTCCAGAAGAGGGGGATTCGAATCAGCCGCAGCCACAAGGTCTGCGTTAGCCATGGCCTTCCAGTTCTCGATCTCCCCCCAGATATGGTCGTGAACCAGGCCCGCAAAACCTATCCGATACTTTTTCATGTCTGCTTCCCTCCTGCCAGAGTGTTCAGGGACTTTTGCCCGCAACGTCAGCAACCTGCCATCCGGGGCGCCGCACTTTTCTTTTGAACGGAAAACGTTACCACTTCTCCGAGAAGCCAGTCGAGTAATTTGTTGATTGCTCAGTGATGGCTTAGTACATGAATTCGCAAATACCGGGACGTATAATGCTGCTGCGAAAGGAGCTATTTTGACGGGATAATCACGCCATCGGCGTGAACAGGATTGTTCCAGAGACGTGAACCATCCAGTAAATCATAGGCCCCCCGACGCCCGGGTCGAGAACCTTGGCGCCCTTGGCGTCTTAGCGAGAGAGAATGGAAAAAGGGAAGGCCTCTCGCAAAGACGCAAAGAGGGAACTGGCGGAGAAGTTGTTCGAGACGTTCCAGTCCGGTCATGGCGGGGTCGAAACACGTACGGTCATCGTCCAGCCCCGCGTGCCGCGGCGTCAGGCGGGTTGTTGTCGCGGCTCACGACATAGAACTCGTTAACAATGTCGTCGCCACCGGTAAGCGACTATGTGAGCGGGAAGTTGAGGTAAAGCGAAAGGTGAACAACCTGTCGCAAGGATAAGCAGGATTCTAAGAATCATGTCCATCCTGTTATCCTGTCAGAGGAAGAATACGTCGCCGAGTTTATGAATCGGAGCACTTAGTGTCCGGGGGGAGATGACTCACCGCAGAGAGCGCGGAGAGCGCAGAGAGGAAGAGGCAGGGGAAGGAACGCGGAGACGCAGAGGCGCGGAGACGGATAGCCGCCTTGTTCCAGCCTCCTTTGCGTCGTAGTGCTCTCGTTCATAAATTCGCTCACGTCTTCTTTTTATGAAGGGATAACAGGATGCACCGGATAGCGTTGTGACTTTTCTTCATAATCCGGTCTATCCTGTTATCCTGTCAGGGGGTTCTTTCCATACACAATCATACGTGACCGTATTTGAGAATTCATCTACTTAGCGAGAGAAACGGGACACCGGAGACCTCTCGCCAAGACGCCAAGAACGCCAAGCCTTCATGGCCCATCGTCAAGCCCGTTGGTTATTCGGTCACATCGCGGTTGACATCGCTCAAGAGTTTGGCATAATGAGACGCGGGTAGATAAAACGATGTAGCGATTTCCCAAAGTAGAGTCCAGGGTTCTGGGGCTTAGCACATGGATTCGCGAATACGGTGACGTACAGCCCTGTGTGAAAAGAGCTTCTTTGACGGGATGAACAGGATTCACAAGATCCAGTCTATCCTGTAATCCTGTCGGAAAAAATACGTCCCGGAACTTATGAATCAGAGCATTTAGGAATGGCCGAGCCGAGAGCGCCGCTGCCAATCGCTTTTCGAGATGAGAAACGGCTATCGTCTGCACGGACAGGCCGGCGCTCACCGTTGTTGCGATAGCGTTCGCGAGAAGCGGAACCTTCTCGATGTTGACCAGAGCATAATGTGTCAAACGGGGGCGAAGAAGGCATGGGAACCCCGGCCAAGAGCTCGTACCAGACGTCGGGATGTTAACTGAATAGTGGCCTATCTTTCGGCAGAAAGCCTGGCAAGGTGAAGGTGATATGAACAAGGACGTAACGATCCGGGAAGGCCTTCAATCATTCGCCCAGGCTGTCATGGCCAAGATGTCGCAACTGACGCACGGCGAGCCGGAAGACCAGTTGCGAGGCCCTTTCGAGAACTTCATGGCCGTGGCAGCCCGAGGCCTCGGCTGGAATCTTGTCTGCACCGGCGAAACGAAGCTGCCAGGCCGCCTCGGCAAACCCGACTACGCCGTTCATCTAAACAACCTCCTTGCCGGTTACGCAGAACTGAAAGCGCCCGGCGTCGGCGCGAACCCCAAGCGTTTCTCTGGCCACAACCGCGACCAGTGGAAGCGGTTCCAGCGCATCCCGAATCTTCTCTACTGCGACGGCAATGAATGGGGACTGTATCGCAGCGGCAAGCTCGCGGACAGAATCGTCCGTCTTTCCGGCGACATCGCCAGCGCCGGCAAGAAGGCCGTCGGCCTGCAGGACGGCCGCGCTCTCGAGCGCGTACTTCGGGAATTCTTCTCCTGGCAACCCATCATCCCCACGGACCGCAAAGGCAAGATTGACCTCAAGGGCTTCGCCGAACTGCTGGCCCCGCTCTGCCGCATGGTGCGCGACGACGTGACAGACGCGCTCCGGGATCCCACCTCTCCCCTCGTCCAACTCGCCGGGGATTGGCGGCAACTCCTCTTTCCCGACGCCCCGGACGAGCAGTTCGCGGACGCCTACGCCCAGACCGTTGCCTTCGCTTTATTGCTGGGCCGCAGCGAGGGCGCCGATCCGCTTACCCTTGACAATGCCGAAAGGGCCCTCGCCGCGCAGCACAGCCTCCTTTCCCGCGCTCTCCAGGTCCTGACCGATCGCGGCGCCCGGGCCGAGATGTCCGCGTCGCTGGACCTGCTCCTACGCATCATCGCCGTCGTGCCGCCCGCAACGCTGTCCGGCCCCGAGGACCCGTGGCTTCACTTCTACGAGGATTTCCTCGCCGCCTACGACCCAAAGCTGCGCAAGGACGCCGGGGCCTACTACACGCCGATCGAGGTGGTCCGCGCCCAAGTGCGGCTGATTGATGACCTGCTCGTAAACCGTCTCGCCAAGCGCCTGGGTTTCGCGGATCCCGGCGTCGTCACGCTGGATCCCGCCGCTGGCACGGGGACCTATCTGCTGGGCGTCGTCGAGCACGCCCTCGGCAAGGTCGAAGCCGAGCAGGGGGCCGGCGCCGTTCCGGGCCAGGCATCCGCGCTCGCCGCCAACCTCTACGGCTTCGAAAACATGGTCGGCCCCTTCGCGGTGACCGAACTCCGCGTGAGCCGCGCCTTGCGCGACCACGGTGCGACGCTGCCCGAGGGCGGCTCGCACATTTACCTGACGGACACGCTCGAAAGCCCCCATGCCAAGCCCCCGCTGGTCCCCCTTTTCCTGAAGCCCATCGCCGAGCAGCACGCCAGGGCCCTGAAGGTAAAGAGCAAGGTCCCTGTCATCGTCTGCCTGGGCAATCCGCCCTATGACCGCCACGAGGCGGTGGACACTCAAGATGAGGACAGTCTTTCCCGGTTTGGCGGTTGGGTCCGGTTTGGCGATCCACTCCCAGACGACTCGAAGAAGGACAAGAAAGGGAAATGGATAAAACTCAAAACTGCCAAATCAATACTGGCGGAGAGAGAAAGGCGTTCGATCCTCAGGGACTTCACATATCCCGCCCTAACGGCAGGTCACGGCGTCCACGTCAAGAACCTGTACAACCTCTACGTTTATTTCTGGCGCTGGGCGTTATGGAAAGTCTTCGAGCACGAGACGGCTTCGGGGCCGGGTATAGTCAGTTTTATTAGCGCCTCGAGCTACCTCGACGGGGACGCCTTCTCCGGCATGCGCGAGCACATTCGCCGCCTCTGCGACGAAATTTGGATTCTCGACCTGGGCGGCGAAGGGCGCGGCACGCGCAAGAGCGACAATGTTTTTGCCATCCAGACCCCCGTGGCCATCGGCCTCGCCGTGCGCCAGCGCAAGAGAAACAATGCGTTTCAGAACACAAGTGGCACGGGCTTCCAGCCCGTGCATCATGGGCAGGATGCCCATGCCACAAGAGACAAGCCCGCCAGGGTGCATTACGCCCGCACCGAAGGGACGCGCGATGACAAACTGAGGACGCTGGACACCATGCGAGATTTCGCAAGCGTGGAATGGCAGGACTGCCCCGCAGGCTGGCAAGCGCCGTTCCGCCCGGCCGGTGAGGGACACTATTTCGACTCGCCGCTCCTGACTGACATCATGCCGTGGCAGCACTCAGGGGTACAGCTTAAGCGGACTTGGCCGATCGGGCCGGATGTGGAGACGCTCCAAAGGCGGTGGCGTGGATTGCTGAATGCAGAAGACAGGTCAAAAGCCTTTCATGGAACCGGCGACCGAGAGATTGAAGGCAGTTACCGCGTCGGCCTGACACCCGAAGCCGACTCGAAGCCTATTGCTAAACTGCCAGCGAACGCCGCGATGCCTCCAGCCATCGGGTACGCGTACCGTTCATTCGACCGTCAAAGGATCATTGGCGATGGGCGTCTCATGTCGCGCCCTCGCCCCGACCTCTGGCGCGCACACGGTGACCGTCAGGTGTATCTGACGAGCCTTTTCTCACAACCATTAGGCCAAGGGCCAGCTCTAACATCCTCAGCCTGTCTTCCAGACCTGGACCATTTTCGTGGTTCATACGGCGCGAAGGCAGCTATTCCTCTTTACCGCAAGGCGGACGCGACGGAAGGGAACATCCTCCCCGGCCTGCTCGATGTGCTTGTCGAAACGTATCGGCGCAAGGTAACGCCGGAGGATTTCCTGGCCTACGTGTATGGCGTACTGGGACAGCCGGCTTTCACGGCGCGCTTCGCGAGAGAACTGGAGACGCGCGAGTTGCGCGTGCCCCTCACGAAGGACGCAGACCTGTTCGCGAAGGTCCGTGACGTCGGCGCGCGGCTGCTCTGGCTTCACACCTACGGCGAGCGCTTTGTGCCCAAGGGCAAGCAGCGTGGACACGTCGCGCGCGGCGAGGCGCAATGCGTCAAGGCCGTCCCGGGCGATCCGGACGGCTATCCCGAATCGTTCGATTACAACGACGCGACGCGAACACTCCACGTCGGCGATGGGCAATTCGGCCCCGTGGCGCGCGCGGTCTTCGAGTTCGAGGTCTCGGGCCTCAAGGTCGTGCAGTCGTGGCTCAAGTACCGCATGAAGAAAGGCGCGGGTAGGAAATCCTCGCCCCTCGACGACATCCGGCCGGAGCGCTGGATCAGCCAGTTCACCACCGAACTGCTCGAACTCCTCTGGGTCCTGGAGGCGACGGTCGAGGGCTATCCCGAACAGGCGAAGCTGCTGGAGGCCGTTATCGCGGGCCCATGCTTCCGCGCCGATGAGCTACCGGAAGTTCCCGAAGAAATGCGGAAGCCACCCGCCGTTCGCCCGTCCACCGGTACGCTATTCGATAACTTGTAGCCGTTGGCGACGGAACCGGCTTGATATGCGCACGGACGATGGAGTTGCGAGGTAGAAACCTATGGGGGCTGGGCAAGCCCTTGAGAATGCGAAAGTTGAAACCGAAGAACCCAGGCCTGTTAGGCGGACAGGCGCCCGGCCTAAAGGTGCCAGCAAGAAAGTACATAAGGCATGGTTGTGCGCACAAACAGGGTGCCGTTCCGAGCCCATTCTGGTTCATGACTCCGCAGGACGGCTATGACGCTGCCTACGACTATCGCGCACAGCGCGCGTTCATGGACGAGGCCCTGCGCGCTATCGACAACCTCATCGAGGCATACCAGACTAACGACATGCGTTTCCACAGAGACGATGTTTCGGCAGAGAAGGCGGTGTGGATGCTTCACATGGATGCACTGGACGGTCTTAGGGAGTGTTTGGTGCTGCTAAGGGAGAATCGCCACACGGTAGCTAGTCGGCTGTTCCGCGACATTGTCGAGACGCTGGACCTCGCCTCGTACTTCCACTCCGGGACCCCTCGGAGTGTCCGTGATCTGGCCAAGTGGTACCAAGACAAGTTTGTGGCCCATAGCCGGGTTAGGGACCAGATGGGTACGCAGAAGGGACAGCAGGCGAAACGCCGGAAGGCCAAGGAGTACAGTTGGCTGTCGAAGTTCACCCACCGCACCTACATGGTCCTCAGAAAGGCTTACTGTGTTGGGGCGGGCGACAAACTGTGGTTCGATTGGCGGCTGCGCAAACATGGCGGCGTGTCACTTCCCCAGACAGTGGCACAATACCTGGCGACACTCGGCTCTCTGGTCAGAGACTTCGTCTGCAAGGCGGTTGAGTGCCAGGTGGTGCCAGGAGACCGGCTCAGGAGTGCGTTGGCGGGGACCGCCCTAGCGGAGGTCCTTCAGCGCTCGCGGGGCACCGAAGCTCGGGATCGACCCTGATCAGTAAGGCCTGCGGCCTTACTGGCAGGCCATGGCTAACCTTAGGCCAAGGACGCGGCTTCATATCCGGACGGACGACGCAGTTCCTTAGTACTGCGATTCGTAAGTTCGATGACGTATTCAGTCGCGCATGAATCCCTTTCATCGGCAAGCCCGGGTAAAGCCCGTATATAATCTTCCTTTTTTGTTCATTCCCCGCCCCTCCGGGGCGTTTTTGACGGCGTTTCCCTCGGCGGTTCTATGATAAGCACCTGATTCCCTCCTAACATACTGATTCTTAGTGAGTTAGGCGGCTTTTGACACCAACCAGTAGGTTTTTCACTCCCTTCCGCCAACGTTTCACTGGACGGCGGAGCCGGTTCACTGGACGGCGGAGCCGGTTCACTGGAGAACGGAGCCCGTTCACTGGAGAGCGGAGCCCGTTCACTGGACAGTCGGTGCGGTTCACTCCACAGTCGTGCCGTTTCATTGCACACATTTAATTCGGCCATGACAGGTATAGAACTGACATGGGCAACGCACGCGCAGCCTAAAGGTGTTATGAAGAAAGTACATAAACGATAGCTGCGCGCCAAAGTCATTGGTAATGCCTCAGCTACCGGCGGCTGAGGTTCGGATCTCATAGGACGCAGATTAGCCCTTGTGCCGGTGGCATCCTGCCCCCGCCGAGGGCGAGACGCCCT
>CAZXGF010000010.1:0-128439 GCA_964640185.1 uncultured Verrucomicrobiota bacterium
GGGCTTCTCGACCAAAGGATTCATCCGAAGTATGCCACGCAATACGGCCGCACCCTCCTGGCCTGCACTCTGGACAACGCTTTGCCAAATACGTTATCCTCTCCCCTGAGCGCCGGCGGAAGGAGTATTTCCCGCACGAGTGGTTTTATTCCGTTTAGCGACTGTGGCAGCATTTTCGACTTTATCCGGGGAGGTGACAGAGATGCCAGGTTTCATCGAAGTGGATAGCCGAGGCGGCGCCGCCGCCCGGTTCATCGAGAACGCTATTTACACTCTGCGCGACGAATATGCAGAGGCGGGAATCAAAATTCGTCCTTTGGTCCTGGAGTCCGTTCCTCCGGTTCCTCAGGTTATCGTCGGGATCATTACGCCCGTGCCCTCTCCCTACATCGTCAAGCTCATAGACACCATCCTGAAAGCCTTAGCTGATGCTCAGAAAGAATTACAGAACCCGCAGGTAAATATCTTCGTCACGCACCAGGAAAGCAGCATGAGATTCAGCCTCCCAGAAGATAGGGAGAAGTGCGAAGCGTATTTCGCCTCCCTTCCCTCCTGAGCCGGCCACTTTTTCCTTGAGCTCGGCTCATCCTGGCAGAGTCCCGTCAGGAGATTCCCTTCAGCGTTCCTGCCGGGCGCGCCCGCGTCTTAGTGGCACGGAGGTGCGCTCTCGTGTCCCTATAAAGGAGAGGTGTGGAAATGGGGACGGGGTTTTTTCACAGCCCGGAGTCCGAGGGCAATTCCGCCACTGAAATGGAGCCGCACCCATTCGCCGGACCGAGGTTGCTTTTCCGTGGCAAAAGTAACGTCGCGGAGCCAAAGCACCCGAGAAACCGCGTTGACGCTCGTTGTGAATCGGGTACAATCATCAAAAAATGGGGCGGTAATACGGCGATGAGATGCTTATCTGAGACATCTCGACCGAAACACAAATCGGGAGGAAAAGTCATGAAAAGGCGGTCATTTTTGAAGCTCACGGGCGGTGCTTTCGCGTCAACGCTTTTGGGATCGGGCCTGTCTTTCGCCAAAGGCGGCAGTGGCATTGCAAGCGGCGACGGCGTGTTTATCAATGAGGACAGGGTCCGCAGCAGAAATCAAAACCGCTCGACGGTCGTGTGCCAGCGGGGGCTTGTCTGCGCCAGCCAGCCTCTCGCCAGTATTGCCGGCGTTGACGTTCTCAAAGCTGGCGGCAACGCCATTGACGCGGCGGTCTGCGCCAACGCGATGCTGAGCCTCGTCGAGCCGATGATGTGCGGCCCGGGCGGCGACCTTTTCGCAATCGTCTGGCTCGAGAAGGAGCAGAAGCTGTTTGGCCTCAACGCCAGCGGCCGCTCACCGT
The DNA here is from genome assembly GCA_964640185.1 of uncultured Verrucomicrobiota bacterium. Classification (GTDB taxonomy): domain Bacteria; phylum Auribacterota; class JABMQX01; order JABMQX01; family JABMQX01; genus CAZXGF01. The sequence continues at coordinate 1,337 of CAZXGF010000010.1, forward strand.
ACGACTGGAGTCTCGACGACGCCCAAGCTCTTGGGCTAAAGGAAATTCCTCCGTACAGCCCACTTGCCTGGAGCGTGCCGGGGTGCGTGAGCGGCTGGGCGGCGCTTCTGGAACGCTTTGGCACATTGAGCATAGCGAAGCTTCTGGAGTCGCCCATCTTCTATGCCCGTGAAGGTTTCCCGGTCTCGCCGATTATCGCCAGGAGCTGGCCAGTGGATGCAAAGAAAGACTCCAACCTCGCAAAGACCTTTTCGCCCGAGGGCAAGCCGCCGAAATTCGGAGATATTTTCAGAAACCCTGACCTCGCGCGGTTCTTCGAGGTGATCGCTCGCGGTGGTGCGAACGCTTTTTACAGGGGAGAACTCGCCGAGAAAATCGTCAAGTTCTCCCGTTCCCACGGCGGCCGGTTCTCCATGCGAGACTTCCGTGATCACACAGTCACCTGGGTTGACCCGGTGTGTGCCAATTATCGCGGCTACGACGTGTGGGAACTTCCCCCCAACGGGCAGGGAATCGCCGCCTTGCAGATGCTCAACATACTCGAAAACTTCGACATCGCTTCTTTGACCCCCAACTCTGCCGAGCATCTGCATCTTTTTATAGAAGCGAAAAAACTGGCTTTCGAGGACCGCGCTGTTTACTATGCGGACATGGATTTTGCGGACGTGCCGGTGAAGCAGCTTATCTCGAAGGAGTATGCCCGCCGGCGTGCCAAGCTCATCAATCCCAGGCTTGCCTCCCAGAACGTCGCCCCCGGCAAACTCACCGACAGCTCCGAAACCATCTACCTGACCGCCGCAGATGACGATGGCAACATGATCTCCCTCATCCAGAGCATTTACTATGGGTGGGGCTCCCGCTTTGTGCCGGACGGTCTCGGGTTTTGCCTCCAGAACCGAGGGCAGCTTTTCTCGCTCGACCCGAGACACCTCAACAAGCTACAGCCCCACAAGCGTCCTTTCCACACCATCATTCCCGCTTTTGTGACCAGAGACGGCAAGCCGGTCTTTTCCTTCGGAGTGATGGGCGGCGCCTTTCAGCCACAGGGACACGCCCAAGTCCTAATGAACATAATTGACTTCGGGATGTCCCCCCAGCAGGCCGGTGAACAGCCTCGCGTCCAGCATTCGGAAAGCTCCACGCCTACCGGACGCAAAATGGTCGGCGGCGGCAGCGTCGCTTTTGAACGGCACATCCCTGAGAGGGTCAAACAAAAGCTCGCCGATATGGGGCACAAGATAAGGCCCGGCGTGGGCGCATTCGGCGGCTATCAGGGAATCTGGCGGAAGGCGAACCCTCGCCGTTACTTCGGGGCTTCCGATCCCCGCAAGGACGGTTGTGCGATAGGCTACTGAGAGCGAGTCGCCCGGAGCTTCCCTGTGGCCGCAGTCCCAGCAAACGCAGTGCCCGGATGGCACGCCTCCGAGAATGCGCGCCCGCAATCGCTGCTCAAGCGTCCGCGCTGCGCATCAATGATATTCGAGCCGTGACGAAGTGTGTTGTTTTGCTGTGCCCCGGTTCGCTGGAGACAAAGACGACCGTCCGGGCCCGCCGGACGTCTGCTCTCCTTAAACACGCCGCCTTTGCCGGTTTCGCCGCCCACGAAACGGGAAAGTTTCGGAACCGCTGTCTGGGGTAATGCCTCAGTTACCGGCGGCTGAGGTTCGGACCTCATAGGACGCAGAGTAGCCCTTGTGCCGGTGGCATCCTGCCCCCGCCCCGCGTTCCGCGGGGGACGCCCTCGGGGCAGCGTTACATAGACCGCAACACTGAGCTGCACCTGGCAATCAAGCGCCAGACGCCCAGGGAACGACAGCCCCGCCATGGCGGGGTGTCCTTCTCACCTTATTCTCTGCGCCTTTGCGCCTTTGCGTTAATCTGCTGTTCCCTTCTTGCCTCCTCCGGCTCGGCCGGCTATCCGCCCGAGACTGAGGGATTACTATCTGGAAGAAGAAACCCTTGACCCGCTAATAGGTTGCGATATAATAAGTTCCGTGGTGCTCGTTTTTACTATTCTTGTGCGCTCGAGGTTAAAGCGCCGGGCATAGATGTAGGGCTTTTTCCCGTGGAGCAACAAGCGAGTTTGCGGTGAGGAATCTTAGCCTTGAGCTGGAATGAGAAACCTCGCGGCAGCGACTGCCGTCCTTCGCAGAAGCAAACTTAGAACTGTTCTCCTACCCAAGCCTGTGAACGTGTACGCGTCATTTCGGAAAAGCGTGGCTATGCTCCCATTTCGGATTTCGGATTTCGGATTTCGGATTTGGCAGTCGGGACGCCGGATTGCCCGCAGGGCAGCCCGCAATCCGCAATCCGCAATCCACAATACCAGTTCGAAACACCTTTCATGCCTTTCTCTCCTTGCCTTTGTGATGGTTTTGACATCTTCTCTGTGCGCGGGGGAGAAGAAGGAGAAGCACTCGCTCCCCCGTCTGATTTTTACGCAGATACCAGCGGGAACGGATTTCGGACTTCGGACCGGCGACACGACACTGCGCGCCCCACAATCAGCCTCCCTCAATCCGCAACCGATATCGAAGCTCGCGAACCCGCAATCCGCAATCCGCAATCCGCAATTGCAATCGGCACTCCCCGATCCACGACTAATGCCGGTGGCTGCGAATCCGCAATCCGCAATCCGCAATCCGCAATCTCCAATTGCAATCGGCACTCCCCGATCCACGACTAATGCCGGTGGCCGCGAATCCGCAATCCGCAATCCGCAATCCGCAATTGCCGCCGGCGCCCCGTTTCTCCCTCCTCTCCGAAATATACCCGGAAGCCGCGTCGTTTCCCTTGACTTTTCAAAGGGAGGGAAGACGCTCAACGTTCTCACGCCGGAATTTGCTTCGGCGTGCTCACCGGTCGTTTCTTTCGACGGCAAGCGAGTTGTCTTCGTGGGGAAGAAAGGCGCCGACGATCCCTGGAACGTTTGGGAGATGAGCATCAGCGGCGACGAAAAGCGGCGTATCCTGGAAACGCCGTGGGATTGCGTGACGCCCACGTATTTACCGAGCATTTACACCCTCGACAATCTCAACCCGCGAGACCAGGTCGTTTTCGCAGGGGCGGCGAGCGGCGAGGTGAACGAGTACGGCACGGGTCCGGCATGGTCTTTTTATACCTGCGAATTGAGCGGAAAAAACCTTCGGCGAATCACCTTCAACCTGAGCGCAGATTTCGACCCAGCGGTTCTTCCCGACGGGAGGATTGTGTTCAGTAGCTGGCAGCGGTTCGGAACCCGATATTACCCCACCGGGCTGTTTTCGCTTTTGACGGTGATGACTGACGGCACGGACCTCTTTCCGTTTTATGGAAACCACGAGCTGCCGATAATCAAATGCAAGCCCAGCCCCGGGCTGGGCGAGGGTGGCTGGGTTTATTTCGTGGAATCGCGCCCCGGGGAGGACCCGCTCGGCGGCGGGTCCATTGCAGCGGTCAATCTCCGACGCAACTTCAAGACGTACACGCCGATTGCGAGCGACCGGCGAGGCATTTTCTATTCACCTTTCCCTCTTCACGGGGGAAATCTCCTCGTCTCCTACAGAAAAAGAAGGCCCGGCGCGACGTATGGTCTGTACGAACTCTCGCCGCAGAGCGGGAGAATAGTCAAAAAGCTTTTCGACGAGCCCCGCTGGCACGATGTGGAAGCCCACACTGCCCTCCCCCGACCCAGACCCAAGGGGCGGTCGAGCGTCGTGAATTACGAGGTCCAGACCGCGGACATATTCTGCCTTGACTGCTACTTGTCGGACTGGCCGGGAATGGAAAAGGTCGCTGCGGGCTCGCTCCGGCGGTTGCGGATTATTGAAGGCATTCCTCTGCGAGATGACACGCCGATTGCGCATCGCGGATTGCGGATTGCGAAATCTGGAATACCGAGTGGGAAATCCGAAATCCGAAATCCGAAATCCGAGGTCCAAAATCGCAGGTCCGCAGTCGGAGGTCCGCAGTCGGAGGTCCGCAATCCGAAATCCGAAATCCGAAATGCGAAACGCGGCGAGGGTAGCGCGCTCTCCGGCACGGCGGCGAAAAAGTACTCCGCGACTCCCTTCGGTCCGAGGCGAATTCTGGGAGACATTCCACTGCCGAGCGACGGATCGTTCTACATCAAAGTGCCGTCGGAAACTCCCATTGCGTTCCAGGTTCTCGACAAAAACGACATGGCGGTTCTCACGCACCAGAATTGGATGTGGGGCATGCCAAAAGAGAACCGTGGCTGCATCGGCTGCCACGAAGACCGAGAACGCACGCCCCCCAACCGGTTGGCGGAGGCGCTGAAGAAACCGGCGCCGAACCTGAACGTCCCCCCGGAAAAACGCCGGACAGTTGACTTCCAGCACGACATCGCGCCGCTGATCAAGACCCGCTGCCTCCAATGTCACACTCGGGAGCATCCGCGACTGGATCTAACTGACATCGCGAAGGCAGGGGTGAGCAGGGATTACCACGGGCGATTCCCGAGGGCTTACGAGGTTCTCCTTTCTCCGAGGGACCGAGGGGCGAAAGAATTAGCCGGACGTTACATAAAGCCCGGCAGCGCCCGGGAAAGCCCGCTGATATGGCGCCTTTTTGGATTTAGCATTTCGGATTGCGGATTGCGGACTTCCGATTCGGCACTGCGCGCTCCGCAATCGGCGCTCCCCAATCCACAACCGCTGCCGGGACTCGCAATCCGCATTCCACAACCGCCGTCAGGACTCGCAATCCGCATTCCACAACCGGCGTCAGGGCTCGCAAATCCGCATTCCGCAATCCGCAATCCGCAATCCGCAATGGATGCCGGGGCCGCTGAACTCATGCCCCCGAAGATGCCTCTGAGCGACTCGGAGCGGAAGCTTTTTGTGGAGTGGATTGACCTCGGCGCGCAGTGGAGCAATCGCCCCTCGCCCGAAGATGTAGCATCGGATTTCAGACTCCGGATTTCGGATTTCAGACTGCCGACTTCGGACTTGGCAGTGCGCCCTCCGCAATGGGCACTCCCGAATCCACAACCGCTCCCGGGACTTGCAATCCGCATTCCACAACCGCCGTCAGGGCTCGCAAATCCGCATTCCGCATTCCGCAATCCGCAATTTACAACTGATGCCGAGGTCGGCGAATCCGCAATCCGCAATCCGCATTCCGCAATCAAGGAGCCGGTTTCTGCCAGAGCCGCTGAGAAGGAAAAGTGATATGCGATGGTTCCCCTCCCCCTCCGCGCCTTTGCGTCTCCCGCTCTCAGCCGCTTTGCGTGTTTGCGCCTTTGCGAGAGGTCTCCCCGGTGTGGTTTCTCACGCCAAGACGCCAAGACGCCAAGCGTTTCTCCTGCTCGCGATTTGCTGGCCGTTCGTGCTGGAAGGGGCGGAAAGCCTTCCTCAATATACCAACGTAACAGAGAAAGCGGGAATCGAGTTCGTCCACTGTTTCGGCGACGACAAACTGGATACTATTGTTGAGACGACCGGCGCCGGCTGTGCCTTCTTCGACTACGACAACGACGGATACCTTGACGCATATTTTGTGAACGCCTGTTACAACAGAGTCGTCAATCATCCCAGCGGGAGGCGTTTTGCCGGAAAGCTCAAAAACGCTCTCTACCGCAACAACGGCGACGGCACTTTCACCGATGTGTCCCGGGAGTCCGGCGTTGACGACGGAGGCTTCGGCATGGGCGCCTATGCGGCTGATTACGACAACGACGGGCACACTGACCTTTTCGTGAGCAACTACGGCCCAGATGTCCTCTACCACAACAACGGCGACGGCACCTTCACCGACGTGACCAAGAAAGCTGGCGTCAATAGCGACCTGTGGGGTATCGGGGCGACCTGGCTCGATTACGACAACGACGGCTTCGTGGACCTTTACGTGGGCAACTACCTGACCTACGACCCCGACTATCGTTACTTCTACGCCGCCGAAAACTTCCCCGGTCCCGCCTCCTACAAGGGGCAGCCGGACGTGCTCTATCGCAACAGGGGCGACGGCGCCTTTGAGGACGTAACCCGTAAAGCCGGCGTTTACAACCCGCAGGGCCGCGCTATGGGAATAACTTCCGGAGACTTCGATGACGACGGAGACATGGACATCTTCGTCAGTAACGACGACATGGAGAACTACTTGTACGCTAACAACGGGGACGGGACCTTCCGCGACATCGCTCTTCTTTCCGGCACCGCCTTCGGCGCCAGCGGCGATATGACCTCCGCCATGGGGCCGGAGTTCGGCGATATTGACCGCGACGGGCTGATGGACCTGACCGTTCCGGATTTAATCTATGGCTGCATCTATCGCAACGTCGGAAATTCGATGTTCGAGGAGAAAAGCAACCTCATGGGGCTGGCTCCCGTCGTTGGCCAGTATGAGAGCTGGGCAGGCAACCTTTTCGATTACGATAACGACGGATACCTCGATTTCTTTGTCAGCAACGGCAACCCCCACCGGCTCGAGGAACAGGAGGATGTCCTCCTCCGAAACGACCGCGGCAAGAGGTTCGTTGACGTGTCCTCGATTTCGGGCGACTATTTCGCTGAGAAGTACGTGGGCCGCGGGGCGGCTGTCGGCGACTACGACAACGACGGCGATTTGGACATTCTCATTGTCAATCTGAACGGCCCCGGCCTCCTCGTCCGTAACGACGGTGCAAATCGCAATCACTGGCTCACCATCCGCACCGTCGGGACAAAGAGCAACCGGTGCGGAATAGGCGCACGGTTTCGCCTCACGGCGGGCGATATGGTACAATTAGGGGAAGTCAAATCGGGTTCATCATATCTTTCCACGAGCGATTTGCGGGTGCACTTTGGCCTCGGACAGGAGACCGAAGCCTCCAAAATCGAAATCCGTTGGCCGAGCGGTCGGGTGCAAGTTCTGACGCGAGTGAAAGCAGACCAAATCCTGACCGTCGAGGAACCCGGGAAATAAGATGAAGAAAAGCGCCAAAACGCGATATTTCGCGATTGCAATCCTCATTTTCGCCGCGTGCGTGCTCGTCATCACCTTCCGCGCTTGGGCGCCGCAACGGCAGCGGCCCTCCTACTTCATGGGCGTGCGAGTATGCTTTCCATGCCACGGAGGAAGCAAAAATTGCGACCAATACAGCCTCTGGCGACTCTCCGAGCACGCCAAGGCTTATGCGGCGTTGAGTTCCCCGGAGGCTTTCGAGATCGCCGAGATTTCAGGTGTGGACATTGACCCGAGGAAAAGCCCTATTTGCTTAGGATGTCACGCAACCGCCTCCAGCGCTGAGCCGTGGCAACTGGACCCCACATTTCATCGAGAGGACGGCGTCCAGTGCGAGGTCTGCCACGGGCCGGCGAGCAATCACGTGGAAGCCTTGCGGAGCGGAAAACCTTCCCGTCAGTCCATGCTTCCTATCCCGACCCCGGACGATTGCATGGTTTGCCATCGGCATAAGGATACTCACAAGAAGGTGCTCAACACCGAAGAGTTCGACTACCAGGAAGCTCTCAAGCAAATCTCTCACGCCGGCAGCCCCGCCGCGGGCGGGGTCATGCGCCCGTCGGTCACACCCCCCTCCGCGAAGACCAATCCGCGCCTCGTGGGGGTCAGGATGTGCTCGCAATGCCATTCCGAGGTGGAGAAGGGGGACCAGTTCGCCATGTGGGTGCAGTCAGCGCACGCCCAATCTTACGCCGTTCTCGCAACTTCCCGTGGCTGGGAAGCAGCCGCAAAGCTCGGGCTTCAAGGCAGTCCCCAGGGCAAAACCGAATGCCTTCGCTGCCACGCAACCGGTTTCAGCAATAAGCCTTCGAGTTTCGCGGAGTCTTTCCAGGCGGAGGAAGGCGTGCAGTGCGAGTCGTGCCACGGCCCGGGAAGCGATTACTCGAAAGAGCGCATTATGCGAGACAAGGAGGCGGCAGTAGCCGCCGGGCTTGTTATTCCGAACGAAAAAACATGCCTCGCTTGCCACAGCGGGGAATGTCCCGCGGCGCCCGAAAAGTTTGATTATGCGGCCGCCTTGAAGACAATTGAGCACCCCCGCAAGTCCCTCAGGCCCCACTCTGTTTCCATCGAGTACAAGACGCCATTCAACTTGATCCTTTCGAAAGATGGCCGACTCGCTTACATCACCTGCGAAGGGTCCGACTCTCTGGCGATTGCCGACCTCGAAAGCCGAAAGGTCATAGCCGAGCTCAAGGTCGGCCACCAGCCGCACGGCGTCTGCCTGAATCCCTCGGAAACCGTGGCGTACGTTTCCAACCGTGGCTCTGACACGGTTTCCGTCGTGGACCTCAACACGAACAAGGTCACGTCAACCATTGTCGTCGGGGACGAGCCTCACGGCATCATCACCGACACCAGCGGGGAAACCGTTTACGTAGTCAACGCGGGCACGAGTGACATTTCTGTGATTGACGCCCGTAAACGAACGGAAATCAAGCGGCTCGCGGCCGGGCGTGGTCCCTGGGCGATTGACCGCTCGCCCAACGGAGAATTGCTTTACGTAACCAACAATCTATCGCATTTCGTTAAGTTCCGGACTCCCTCCCTGTCGGAAGTGACCGTCATTGACATCGAAAAGAAGCAGATAGTCAACCGGATATGGGTGCGGGAAGCCAATCTTGTTCAGGGAATTGACTTCTCGCCCGATGGCGAGTTCGCCCTGGTGACCTTGCTACGAACGAAGAACCTCGTCCCGGTGGTGCGTGTGGCGCAGGGCTGGGTTATCACAAACGGCCTCGGTATCCTCTGGAAGGACGGCCGCGTTGACCAGGTTCTCCTTGACGAGCCAAATGCCTCCTTCGCCGACCCGACAGATGTCATTATCACTCCCGACGGCAGATTCGCTTACGTGACCGGAGGCGGCGTTGACGCGGTCGCCGTCGTGGATTTGCCGAAGCTTTTCAGCATTCTGAAACGCGCGAGCGATGAAGCGCGCTCGAGGATAATGCCCAATCACCTCGGCTACGCCACCGAGTTCGTTGTCCGGCGAATCGCAACCGGCAGGAATCCGCGAGGCCTGGCCATCTCGCCCGATGGAAAACTGGTGTATGTCGCCGCCGGGCTCGATGACGCCATCACCATAATAAACACAGATAGGCAGGAAGTCGTCGGCGCCATTGACCTCCGCGGGCCGAAAGAGATCACCCAAACGCGGTTCGGCGAGAGGGTCTTCCACAGCGCGGAAGTGACCTTCCAGAGGCAGTTCTCCTGCCATTCCTGCCACCCCGACGGAAACGTGGACGGCCTGACCTACGACCTCGAGCCGGACGGCATCGGGGTCAATCCCGTGGATAACCGAACGCTCCGAGGCATTCTTGACACCGCTCCCTTCAAGTGGACCGGTAAGAATCCTTCCCTGAGCCGCCAGTGCGGCGCGAGATTGGCGGTCTTCTTTACGCGAATTGACCCCTTCACGCCGAAGGAGCTTGCAGCTCTCGATCGCTACATCACAACGATTCCCCGTCCGCCAAACCGCTATCGGCACCCGGAAGGTCTCACCCCCGCGCAGTCTCGCGGAAAAGCCCTCTTCGAGCGCACCGTCACTAACGATAGCAGACCGATCCCTCCGGAAGGGCGCTGCATCTTCTGCCATCCCTCTCCCTACTACACGAACTGCCGAAGCATGGATGTCGGCACTAAATCGTGGTTGGATGACCATCACCACGATTTGCTCGATGTCCCGCACCTCAACAATATCTACGAAACGCCGCCGTTTCTGCACGACGGGCGGGCTGAAACCCTCGAAGAGATTTGGACGACCTTCAACGACGAAGATAAGCATGGCTTCGTCAACGATATGACAAAGGACCAACTGAACGATCTGGTCGAGTATATCAAAAGCCTGTGAGGAGAGATGACGTTATGAGCTCGTGGCAAAGCTTGTTTTGCGGGGTTGTTCTGGTGACAATGGCCGGGGTTCTTTGGGCGGCCGAATCTTTGCCGCAGGAGCCTCCGTCGCCGGGCATGCCCTTCGTTTACAAAAAGTGGGAGGTTTTCACGACCAAGAGCACGAAGGGTGAGCTTCCCAACGACCACATCTTTTTTGTCAGGGTGGACGGCGACCGCGTATGGATCGGCACGGAGAATGGGCTTGCCTGCTACGTGGGCGGAAAACTCAAGCAGTGGGGCGAGAAGGATGGCCTGCCCTGGCACGTCGTCTCTGCGATAGACGTCAGCCCCCTCACAGGAGACGTGTGGCTGGGTTTGTTCGGCGGCGGATTGGCTCGGTTCAGCGGGGGGCGCTTCGACCATTTCCACCAGCTCAACAGCGGCCTGGTCAACGATGTTGTTTACGGCGTGGCGGTGCAAGACCACGTGATATGGGTCGCCACCACCGCAGGCGTCAGCTCCTACGACACAGTCACCGGCGAATGGGGCATCTACACGGAAAAGAACGCCCCCATGGAAGAGATTTGGTGTTACAGCATCTGCTACGCCGATGGCAAGATTTACGTGGCGGTGTGGGGCGGAGGAGTGCTCGAGTGGGACGTCAAGTTGAAGCGCTGGAAAGCCTACATTGACCCGGACCGCGAGATGGAAATTGACCTCTACCGCGACGATGGGCTTGTTCACATCATCACCACGTCTGTTGCCTACGAATCGGGTATCTTATGGGCCGCGACCTACTTCGGCCTGAGCCGCTATGACGGGAGGCACTGGCGAGGATACATGGAGCATGAGAGCGGCCTGGCGAGTGATTTCATCAACTTCAACAAGGCGAGAGGAAAGGAAGGTTGGATTTGCACCGATAAGGGGCTGTCGGTTTTGGTTGACTTCCCCACGGACACCTGGGTAACATATAAAAAGAACGAAGAAAACGACGACGGCGTTGCTATCATCCAGCGAGGAATGCACGTCATCAAGACTGCCCCTACGAAAGGGTCCATCCCTCAGAAGTTTGTGATGTGTGTTGATTTTCAGGGCGATGACGTTTGGGTTGGAACATCCAAGGGCCTTGCCCGCGGAATTGGCAAGGGACGCTGGGTGGGGCTGAAACAGAGCAAGCCTTTCGCCTCCAAACAGTTGGCGCCGGCACAGGGCTTGGCAAGGGAAAAACCATAGGAGGCTGGAAAATGTCCCCGGGGAAATTGTTCAGTTCAATTGTGCTTATCCTTTTCGTTCTTTCCCACGTTGCGGCGGTGTTAGCCGAGGAGCAAAAGACCCCATCCGTCCAGGCAAGCATCAGCTACGGCAACACCCCGGACCGCTACAAACCGTTCGGGCGTTTCGCCGAGCCTTACAAGAGATTCTTCCTCGAGCCGATCGAATACACCGGTCCAGGGCGCGAAAAACCGGAGCCCAAAGGGCTGAAGTCGGTCAAAATCGGTTTCCTCGGCCCCATCGAGCAGACGGTTTCGGTCGCGACCGGCGGCATGTCCCACGAGAAACCACTCGGCACCAAGATGCTTCAGGGGGTCCAGCTCGCCATTGAGCAAGCCAATGCTCGCGGAGGATACCGAAATCGCATCCCCTATAAGCTCATCGTCCGAAACGATAACGGACTATGGGGCGCCTCCGGCAACGAGATCATCCATCTGGCGTACAGAGAGAAGGTTTGGACCATTATCGGCACCATTGACGGCGCCAACAGCCACATCGCCATTCGTGCATGTCTCAAGGCGGAACTCCCCATCGTGAACACGGGAGATACAGACCCCACGTTCATCGAGACAAATATCCCCTGGGTGTTCAGGTGCATCAGCGACGACCGCCAGATGTGTTACCTTCTGTGCGATTACGCGTACAAGAAGTTGGAGCTCAAACGCATCGCGGGCCTGCGAGCAAGCAACCGATATGGACGTGTCAATATGGATGAATTCCGGGACGGCTCTCGCCGACTCGGCCATCCCCTCGCCGCAGAACTTCAGTACATGGTCGGCAACACCGACTTCCGCCCCCAGCTTGAGCGTATAAAGAGTATGCGTGTGGATGGCGTGGTGACCTATGGGGATGCCCAGGAATCCGGCCTCATTCTCAAGCAGATGCGAGAGATAGGAATGACCGAGCAGGTGTTCCTCGCAAGCGACCGCATCGTCTTCGATGAGTTCCTCAAAATAGTGGGCGAAAACCCGGGTCCCGTTGTTGCAGGTTATCCTTACGACCCCACTCGCGATGACCCAAAACTTCGTGCTTTCAGAAAGGCATTCCGCGAGGAGTTCAAAGAAGAGCCCGAGCAATACGCCGCTCACGGCTACGACGGCGCCTCCATTATTATCGAAGCTATCGAGAAAGCCGGCCTCAATCGGGCGCTCATTCGCGACGCCATGGCTGAGGTGCAGCGCTACCACGGCGTTACCGGCGAGATCATCTTCGACGCCGCCCACAATGATATAAGTCCCGCATCCCTGGCAATTCTTGAGAATGGGAAGTTCGACTTCTACACTCGCGAGGAGCTTTTCGGGCCCGCCGCAACTGAAACGCAACAGGCTTCAATTACAGATAGTCCTGGGAAGTTATGATTAGCACCGGCCTCGCCATTTCCTCGACCGGCAGCCGGCGGGGTGCAATAAGGTGTGTCACCGGCGTCACGCTCGGCCTTGCCATTGCAATTTCCCTCGCGGCCCAAACAGGCGGCGGGACCGCCCCCCCCATTCACAAAAGTATCCTCGATAATAAAGCGGAGTATTACGGCCCGGAAAGAGACGAGCCTGAACCTTCAAACATCCAGGAAGTTCGTATTGGTTTTTTCTCGCCGCGCGATTCGCAAAACCTCGTCGGGCGTAATATGTGGCGCGGAGCGACGCTCGCCGTCGAAAGAGCTAACGCCGAAGGAGGCTATCGGGGAAAGCCTTTTCGGCTGGTCTGCCGCTGGGCGGACGACCCCTGGGGCGCGGGTTCAAGAGAAATGACCCGCCTCGTCTATGAGGACAAGGCGTGGGCGATAATCGGCTCAATTGACGGCGCCTCAACCCATGTCGCCGAGCAGGTCGCCACCAGAACGCGCATCACCCTCCTCTCCCCTTTGTCCGGCGACCCGAGCCTCACCCATGCCGCGGTCCCCTGGATGTTCAGGCTGCCGCCCGACGATTCTTCCGTCGCCGAAGCACTTGCCGGAATCGCCGTCCGCGAGAGGGGCTTTCGGCGAATCATCGTTTTAAGTTCCGCCGACCATGATGGCAGGACAGGCAGCATAGAAATACTTCCCGCCCTGGCTCGCCTCCGCGTAGCCCCCGTCCTCCATCTGACTTTCGACCCATCCCAGACCGACTTTTCACAGCAGCTCAATCTGATTTCTTCCACATCGAGCGAGGCCATCTTCCTATGGGGCCTGCCCGATTCATCCCTGCGCCTCCTCCTCGCTTTACGCGGGCGGAGAATAGACCTGCCAGTCTTCGGCCCGGCCGTTTTCTCTCTGCCATCCTTCATTCGCAAAGCTGGGGGCGCTGCTGAAGGACTCACGACCTGCCGACTCGCGTGGGGACGCGACAATCCTCGCTGGAACAGCTTCAGCAGAGAATTCGAGGCCCGCTTTGGCGAAAAGCCCGCCGATGACGCAGCCCTCACCTACGACGCAGCAAGCATCATCATCAAGGCTGTCCGTAGCGCAGGTCTCAACCGCGCACGGATACGCGACGCGGTCGCAGAGATGAGCGCATTCGTGGGTCTCGCAGGAAAGGTCGCATGGGACAATGGCGGCGGCAACATCGCCGCCCCTCAGCCGGTGAGAGTTCGCGGCGGGCGCCTTTGCCAGATCGTCCTTAGCCCCGGATAAGTCCCGCAGACTACCTTCTCTCACAGCTTTCTCAGTGATGATCCGCGTTGCGTCCAACTCATTGCCGAGAGGAAACCAACGCGCTGTCTTGACAATCAAGTTCAAGCCCTGGTTCGGGAGTTACTTCTTTTGCGGAAGGTATTTCTGGATCAGTTGCCAAACTGCTTGATCACATGCTGTCTCCGCCTTCTTCCCTCCGATATTGCACGCCGCTACGACTGCAAAGTCCTTGTTGGGTGCGAGCCACATGACGGCAAAAAACATTTTGTTTGATCCGTTGTGCGTCAAGACGGTCCCGTTCCCCCAGTCTCGCCTGGTCACAACCCAGCCGAGGGCGTAAGCCTGTCCCGAAACAGGAGTATGTAGTTTCCGGAAAGATGCCTTTGACAACAACTTCTCGTTTCCTTTTATGCCGTTGAGGTGAAAGGCCGCCCACCTGGCGAGATCACTGATTGAACAGTGAACTGTCCCTGCCGGCCCAATCGCTGGCGGGTTGTCGGCTTGGGGTCCGGGAGGAATCGGCTTCGGTTTGCCGTTTTCGAGGACGTGCCCCCAAGGCTGGTCTATTTGTCCCGGTTTTGCAGGGGGGCCAAAACCCGCAGATGTCATCCCGAGCGGAGTGAAGATATGACGCTTCATAAGAGATTCCCAGGACTCGCCTGTGACTTTCTCCATCATTGCCCCGGCAATAGCATACCCCGCGTTCGAGTAGATGAATCTCTCACCCGGTGTTGCCTCAGGCTTATGCTTAACGACCTCTTCCAGGAGAAACAATCTCTGCTGGGTGGGCGTCAAGGATTCAGACTTCTGCCATATTCTGCTCCACAGATTGTCCCTATCCAGGTGAGCTGGCACGCCGCCGCGATGGGCCAGAAGCTGTTCGATAGTCACGAGCTGATAATCCTTCTGCATGGACTCCTTCAGTTCCGGAAACGCGTCCGCCACGGTCATGTCCCAGGATAGCTTGCCCTGTTCTACTAAGATAGCTGCCAGCGTCGCGGTCATCGCCTTGGTGCATGAGCCAATGTGGAACTTGTCATCTACGGACACACGTTTCGGGCAACCGCTCTTTCTATATCCCACCGCACCCACGGCAACGAGCTGGTTATCCTTGACGACCGCCGCCGCCAGGGCCGGAAGCTGGTATTCCTTGCGAAGTGGTCCCAGAATCTCGCTGATGTTCTTTGGCGCGCATTCGGCAGACAACAAATAACCGGCGAAGAACAGAACAGCATATCGGTGTATGGCCATGCTTCGTGCCATCTACGCCCCTCCGTCTGCCAGACTATTCATTATCTGGGTTCCGTATAGCAGCCTTCTTCTGGCAGATGTACCGCATAATCGCCTACCTCGTCGCGTGACGCTCATCATCTAACTATCGCATTCCGAGTGGGTGTGGCCGCGTCGCCGTGGCGTGTCCTCACGGCTCGTTTTGAACCTCTCCCGTCGCACGTTGACGCCGTGGATCTGTGCCCTCTGTCCCTCTATCATAGAAAGGAAAGGGCCACCGCCTCCTTTTCGCCCGCCCTCGGCGGGGGCCGCAGTCAGCCACCGGCTTTAGTCGGTGGTATGGATACGAGATTCTTCTCGTGGGAGCCGGCTTCAGCCCCGCCGAGGCGGGGCTTCTCGACCACAGGATTCATGCGAATTTCGCCACGCAGATACAGCCGCGCCCTATTCGCTGAGCTTGACGGCCGTCCCGTAAGCTAAAAGTTCAGACGCACTTGCCACAACACTCGTGGTCATATAGCGAACATTGATTATCGCGTCCGCCCCCATCTTTCCAGCCTGGGCGACCATCCTATTAGTAGCTGCTGCCCGAGCCCTTCGCATCATCTCTGTGTATTCAGTCAATTCGCCGCCGAGGATCAACCGGACTATGGCGGATAGGTCTTTGCCAAGCCAGATAGCAAATACCGTCTGGCCCTGGACGAGACCGAGAATCTCCGTGATCTCTCGGCCAGGTATTTCTGCCGAATTCATCAGCAAAACCGTGCGGTCGAACTCAGTGGGCAGCGGCCCCTCTCCTGATGCCTTCTTTTTCCTTTGTTCGAGAGCCACTGTCAGCAGAACCACAAGGATACCCCCCAGAAGGCAGAAAATTGCCGTCCGGAGCCACCAGGGCACAGGCGCCGGATCATCGGCAACGACCACGTGCCACGGTATCCCAACAAATACTGCCGTGAACAGCCCGACCACGAACGCCAGCGACCCAATCTGTCGAATCGTTTTCATAGTTCCTCCTTAGACCAGTAGAATCCGAAAAATCTCAGCTAACCAGCGAGCTGACCGCCGCAGCAGAACCTCCCGCGGCTTTTCAACCCCTAGGTTCAAGCCGTTGTTCCAAGTCTATCGCCACTTAAGGTTACGCAAATCTTTTTCGACTTCACAAAGGAGTTTTGCTTGGACCACTACGAACTTCTCAGGGGCAGGGGTCGACGGAGTCGTCACTCCCGCGTACTTCTTGAAGCAAGTCGCGATCTTGGCACGCTTGGACTTCACCTTGCTCTTTTTGCCGTGGTCTACGTCGTGCTGCTCGGCAGTTCTCAATATGTTTACATCTGCAAAGCTTGCGGGCCAATCGCCCTGGAGTCGAGTTCCCACACTCTCCCGAAAAACGAAGTACAGTCCGTCAATCCAGTCTCGGTATCCCGTGTAGTTCTTAATGCACTGACCAATGTTCGCGAGCGCATTTGCGGTCTTGCTCGTGGCCCTAAACAGGTCTTCGCGCTTTTCTCCTGCGTACTCCTCATTTCGCTGCTCAACAAGATTACGAATGCGCCTGGCACGTTCAGCGAGGGACTTGTGGATCGCGCTCTCTGCGACGACGCTGACGCCTAGGATGTCAACAAAAGTAGGATCGTAAGCCAGAAGTTTGCCCAGGAGTATTTCGTTACGGATCTGTGCACCGCGACGGATGTTGGCGTTGACTGTTTTCTGGAAGGCCAGGTATTCAGGATCAGTGGCTTTCTGCCCCAGGGTAACTTGCCTCGAGAGTTCTTCCATGAAGAACTCAAAAAATTGCCTCAGCCGTTTCGCTGTTCCTTTGTGCTTACCTCTCTGAATGACGCGCGACACCAACGTGGCGAATGATTGGACGATCGTGCGTTTTCGGAGTATACGACTCGCCGTTGGAAACACGTCGTCTAAGAAATTGAAGGTGGCGACCAGCCTCTTTGCGGCTGTCGACTCCCCACTGAAACTTGCTTGGCTCAAAAATGTCGTGTTTAGGTCCTTGTAGCGAAGACTGGTTTCTATGCCCTCAATCTCAATCGCCGCAACCTTGGCGACTATATCGAAATGGCCGTACCGCTTATCAGTTGCGGTGACTTTCTCCTCGAAGAACTTGTGCGTTGACAGGTTCTTGCTGAAGTCTCGCAGCTTGCTTTGGACAGAATTAAGCTTCTCACTGCTTGTCAACGGGAGTCCTCCTTGGAGCCGCTGGAAGAACTCCTTCAACTCCTCTTCGTCAGCGTCACTGATTTCATCGAACTCGATCTCAAAGTCATCAAATAGGTCGGCCAGATGCTCCGGGAGACCCTTATAGTATTGCGCGCCGAATTCTTCTGCTGACGACGCGTTCAGCGCGAGTTCATTGTCGAAGAACTCGAACACCGCCACGAGTCGTTGTTGCCCGTCGACGACCTCGTACTCATTGGGCTGTGAAGAGGTTTTCAGGACATAGAATTTGGGCAACTTCCATCCGCGGAGGATCGAGTCGATAAGCAACTGCTTCTTGCTCTTTGGCCAGACCTTCTGGCGCTGCCAATCTGGAATCTCGTACCGGTCCCGACGTTTGTATATTTTGTCCAGTGCCCTCTTTTCCGCTCGCATTTGCATGAGATACCTCCTGTTGCGCCTGACGCTCCCAAAGATTGGCTCAGGGCCGCCTCGCACGCGGCGTGCAAGTGCAGCCGCTGCTTCCGTAGCATTGGCTCTTAGTCACAGGTCCAAGTGTACTCTTATGGTTTCGTCAAGGGACCCTGCCAGCCATTTCTCCGTCTTGGAAGGTTTCCCTAATAACCCGAGCACGGACCCCAGCGAGCCAATCTGTCGAATCGTTTTCATAGTTCCTCCTTAGACCAGTAGAATCGGAAAGCCTCAGCTAACGGCGTGCCGAGCGGCGCGGCCGTTAGCCCGCGTCCGGCTCCAGCGATGGTTTAGGGATTCTACTTCTATTCCCCGATGATTCCAATGCTAATGATGGCGAACAGAACCAAGACTAAAGTACTCCAAAGGCCCAGGGGGCCAAGCATCCTTGTAGTCCTCTTATATGCGTCGTATTGTTCGCGAAATCTCATGCCAATGTCGTATTTCTCCTCAAGGACCGCTTGTACGATGTTGAGGCCCTGGACCAGGGGGAACATCAGCAGACCATCCAGGTTCCTCGTGATGAGTGGCAACCCCAGCGCGACCCAAACGATGCCCGTATAGATAGGATGCCTGAAATAGCGATAAGTCCCAGTTGTGAGTAGTCCTGCTTTTACGTCCCGCCCGCCAAGGGCTTTTCTCTTTGCGGCAGTGGTAACCGCCAGGGCGATTCCGGAAATAACTAAAGTAGAACCGATCACCGGGAAACCGTAACGGACACTGGTGCTTCGCATAAAGGCGGCTGGAGGGATGCCGTCGCTGGCAGGCGGCAGGACAACTATAAGGTAGCAGAGAAGGTTATATGTTAGCACAGCCAGCAGATTGGCGATCTTGTTCTCAAGGATTCTCTGATATCTCCTGCGATCCCTGAGGAACCATGCGAAGACCCCGACGAGGGCTCCAAGCATTGCGAATAGGCTAAATCGAATGATCCACATTGGGCTTTAGTGCATTCCCCCATACCTGCTTTGCCGATGCCTAACGCTGCGGCTTCTCCGCGCCCGCTGGAGCGACTTGCTGGGGTTTGGATTGTCTTTTGCGCTCAATCCATAAACTTGAAACGATTCCTGCCAACGAAAAGACGAAGATCGGAAGGAGATCACTTGTAGTACGCTCGACATGATGGGCTGTTCCCAACGTTGTTACCCGAACGTAGAATTTTTCATCTTCAGACTTTTGATAGTCACCACTTTCCCCAATCACTTGAGAGGCTGTCGCGACGGGTTCAACCTTTGCGGTGTAATGGGTTGGCTTCAAGACTCGATACTGAGCGTGATAGTGGACAAAACGCGCAAATACCCATGTGCTAACAGTCCAAAAACAGATCATCGCAAAAATGACCAGAGGAAGCATGTGATAAAACCTCTCTTGCTGCCTTTTCATGCCTGTCTCCTTTCATTGCCGAACTATTGATTATCCTGAGCTGTCAGGCCACGGCCGGATCATCGGCAACCATCACGTGCCACGGGATCCCGGCAAATACTGCTGTGAAGAGCCCCAACACGAACGCCACCGAGCCAATTTGTCAAAGTATTTTCATAGCGCCTGCTTAGGCAACTAAAATCCAAAATGTCAGCTAACGACATAGCTCAGCGGCGCGCCTTATTGCGCGTCCGGTGGAGCGTTGTGTTGGGTGGAAGAATCGTCTCTTTCCCGAGCCGACAGTACTTTCAGCGCACCCTCGCATGCCTCCAGAATCTGTGGGCTCTTGTAGTTGATCGCCTTCCATCGTCGTTGTGTCTCTTCGATTACGCTCCTGGTTCTGGGATCCCCGATACGCAGAAATGCGTAGACAGCCGCATAAGTCTCGCAGTACGCCCGCATATTGGCCCCGGACTTGTACGCATGCTTGCTCTCCCAATCAGGTTTAGCCATCTGCTGCTTCCAATGCTCGTTGTGTTTGTTCAACAGATCAATAAGAAAGGGCACAGCGCTCTCGCACCGGATCTCGCCTAAGAGATGTATAACACGCCTCCTGAGGAAGTCGCGCAGACTGACTTTGGCTCCTTCGATATGTGAAGCAAGCTCGGCGCTGTCTAAATCGAGCCCTTGGTCTTTCCATTCTCTCTGGAGCTTGCGTTTGGTATTCTCGTACAACGCGTTGAGATGAGGGGTGGCGAGTCGTTGCTCTGATCCGGGTCCATCTTTGAGTCCCTTGCGTCTCAGGATGTCCTGGTCAGTTTCCTCAAAAAGTTTGATAAGCTCAGGGCATGCAGCATCACCACATGCCACAAGGCCATCTCTGGGTTCGTTTTTCATCCCCCACTGAAAAGATTCTATGAAGTATGGAAGCAATCTCACAACTCTGGTTTTGGGGTCACGGATCCTGAGCAGGCGTTGGAGTTTTAGATGATCCAGGTACCGCTGGGCACGCTCCTCTATGGCAACGTTCTTTTCCAGTTGCTGTCTGACAGCCGCTTCCGGATCTTCGGCTAAGTACGCCAAGAAGTAGCTTTTCAGAGACAGCGGTTGGATATCCTGCGGGTCTATGATCCCCAACATTTGGGTATTTGAACGCTCGCTTCCCCAACGGTCAGTGCGTTTGCGGAGGAACCAGAGATTGTCTTCCCGTGCGTCCTTCAAAAGAGGCTCACAACTGAACGAACTGTTACCAGTGTCGAGTATGTAGATTGGGCCTGTCGGGGCGTGTTTCCGGCCCTTCTGCTCTTGAGGTCTGAAACCGTGTCCCCAGTATTTCCCGCCCACGCGGGGATCGAGGCCATAATGAATAATGATCATGATCTCCTTCTTGTGACATGTTCCCTTTATGACCTCAGTGATGACCAGCCTCGCGTGATGTTCCCAGCTTATCCCCTCTTGTCGTTTCCGCTTGTGGGAAACATACTTGATGGAGCGTTCCTTCAAGTGCCCCACAACCATCAGTTCAGCCCGTTCCACTACCGTCGCATCCTCGTATCTCGGTCGTAGCTCCGCGTTAGCGGTACTCGAACAGGCAATAAGCATCGGGAGAAACATCGCCAATCTTTTTGCAAGGGTCATCGTCTTTTCTCCGCACAACAATGATTATCTTGTTCCGTATAACGTCCCAAGTCGGGACGTTTTGCAGTATAAGACGCCGGCAAATCATGGCAAGAGTCGCACGCAAGCCGTTGGTTTTCAGTGGCTTGCATCATCGTCTTGCATTCCGCTTTGAGGCTCTCGAGCAGTTCCTCTCGCGTTCTTTCCTGGCAGTTCACACCCGGAATCTCCTCTATCCATCCAATCCACCAATCTCCGTCCTTTTGCGTTATGGCTGTGTATGAGTTTGGCATCTGAACACTCGCTTTCCCTGCACAGATCTACAAAGAGTCTATCTGTGTACAAACGCCCCCACGCTTGATTGACTGGATGGGCCCATATTGCTGCACTCTTGACGCCATTACGGCCAACACGTGGCATCCCGCCTTTGGCGGGACCCGTGAACCGTCATGAGCAAGATGCCCATGCCACTGAGGGAAAAATGCTATTCCAGCTACTGATGATCATCCTGCCCCTTCTGAGTCTAAGAACCATGCTCCCACACAGCTCTCCGAGCTGTCAAGCACTGTCTGGCAAATGGGTGTGGCCGCGTCTCCGTGGCATCCTCCGACGCCTGGTTTTGAACGTGTCCCGCCTCACGTTGACGCGGTGGATATGTCCAGCCTTTCGCTCTGTCGCAGAACGGAGAACGCCAGGGTTTCCTTTTCGCGTGCCCTCAGCGGGCGCCGGACTTAGCCACCGGCTTTAGTCGGTGGTATCGGATACGGGTTTTTTCTCGTGAGAGCCGGCTTCGGCCGGGCTTCTCGACCAGAGGATTCATCCGAATTTCGCCACGGGAATACGACCACAACCCCCTTGAATGCAAGTGGCGGCCGCACGTTTGGAGATAAGCACATTCGTGACCGTTCACGGCACAGTCACGAGGAAAGTGTCGCGCGTCCAGGGTGAGGCGGCGAGGACCGAGTCCTTCTCATCTTTCTCTCTGCGCCCCTGCGCCTTTGCCTTACTCCCCTTTTCCCTCTAAAACCCTTCAAGAGCGAGAAAGACCGCCGCACCGCCCTCTCCATCTACCGCAAAGCCCGCCGAATCTACGCCGACATCGAAAAACGCGCCCTCGCCAGCGGCAAACAGCCGGATTCGAAAACCCGCGTTCTACTAACTGGGATGCTTTGGTTCCCAGCCCCCGATCTTGTCCCCCGTCCTCAAAAGCTGTTCGGGGAGCTTTCGCAGTGTGATTTCATGCTCCTCTCGGTCCCAGCGCGTAACCTTCACTTTGCGTTTGAGCATCCGCCTTTCGCCCACATCCATGCCTATAAGCAGCCCCAGGATATAGACCGGGAGAAGAATAGCGAGGGCAAGGCGCGGGTCCTGGCCGCAGGAGCTTGCGAGCCGGGACACGAGGACTACTGCCAAGAGGCTCAAAACCACCATGACGGTTATACACGCCCGGAGGGAGGGCCACCTCTTGACAAACTGCTCATACTTCGGGTGGAAGACCACCGGGTTCGTCTTATGGGCGTAGGTGTAGCTTATGTACACCTTGCGACTGAGAGTGCGGGCTTGCGAAGCCTCTGCGCCAATGGCCGCCGCGGGCACGAGCATGAGAAGAAAGACGCCGGTTTGAACAAAGCCGTCCTGCGCGCTCCGTCCCGAAAGACACCCTGCCGTCAGGACTACCGCCAATGTCAGGACGACGATGACGCCCACGCGCATCGCGATACCAAATAGGCTCCTCCCGGGCTTTATGCTGTGGGTCCATCCGCGCTGCTTTAGGAGCTCATGATGCCGGTCCCTGAGCCAATAGTAAGTGCTTCTTCGGGCGCAGAAATGCCAGATGAGAAGTGCCGCGAGCAGCAGGGAAAGGTGAAACAACACCCGAAAGGTCTCAGAGGCCCAAAAGCTATGGCCAGCCCTGACCAGCCCGTTGATGACTAGGCCGTAAGCGGCTATAACAAACCCCATCTCGGTCGCTTCCAGCGTCTGGAGGTGGCGCATGCTCTCCAAGTAGTCGAGCTGCTTTAGCTTCTCCCTCGCAATCTCTTCATCGCCTGAGTTTCCTGACATTGCACTACCTCCTTTCGACAATCGGACCGCCCTCACTCCTGACTCAGGACGAGAATGCTGACGCTCAGCTTGTCGAACGTCATCTTCCGGTTCCATTCGGGCACGTCCTCTTCGCGGATGGTGACGGCTGGGGGCTTGCCGGGCTCGTTGTAGGAGTTTTGGTTCGGGCCGGTCATTACGAGGCGCCTGACGTGGGTCACTTTACCCAAGCCGGTGGTCTCGAGCAAAGCCTCCACGGGAGCCGTGCTGCCGTTGACGACGCCGATGTACGCGGTCTTGCGGTCGTCGCTGAGGCTTGCCACGGCATCGAGGGGGCCGTTGCCTTCCGCCTTGACGCGCACTGGGCCGAAATTGTTGCGGTACATGACGAGCGGCAAAGCGATGGTGTCAAATGCGGCATGAGTCCGTGTGGTCTTGATTGCGCCGAGAACGTTTACGGTCTGGGCGAGGTTCGCCATGTAAAGCATGTCGTTGTTGCGGAACATTTCGTGGAGCGCGAGGGCGATTCCAATGGCGTCCCTGAGCTCGTAGCGAATACCCGCCTGCCCGTAAATCTCCGTCCCGTGCCAGTAGTTCCACTCGTCCATCGCAATGGGAATCCTTTTCCCTTTCAGCGCCGGAATGCTCTCGTGATACTTCCTCACCGCGCGGACTATTCTCCTGACCTGATTGCGAGCCTGCACGATGTCCTCCGCCAACTTCGGCTTCCTGCCGACGTAGAAATGCTCGCTGAGATAGTCCATGCGGTCGGCGCAGTTGCTCAGCATCGCCTCGTCCCACTTCCCGACGTTTCCGACGGCGACCAACTTGATGCTGGGGTCCGCGGCGCGCATCTTTTCCGCAAACAGATTGTGCTTTTTGACATACTCCCCGACGGGCATGTGCCCCAGTTGCCAATTGCCGTACATCTCGTTGCCGATGCCCCACCATTTCACACCGTACGGCGTCAGATGCCCGTTCTTCGCGCGAACCCTCCCCCATTTGGAGTCCGCGCTTCCATTGCAGTACTCCAGCTCCTCGAGGGCAAGCTGCACGTCACCCAGGCCGGAATTGACGACCACAAGAGGCTCGGTATCAAGCAGCCGGCAGAAGGTCAGGAACTCGTCAATGCCGAAATCGTTGTGCTCGATCCCTCGCCATGCCGGATTTTTGCGAGGGGGCCGTTTGTCGGGGTCGCCGATACCATCCCTCCAGTCGTATCCGCTGACGAAGTTGCCGCCCGGCCAGCGATAGATCGGCGAGTTGAGCTGCCGCAGCAAACTGAGAGTGTCCGCTCGCATTCCGTCTATGTTGTCCGCGGGCATCAGCGAAGCAGCTCCGATAGATAGCTTCCCTTTCTTCCCGAAACCGATAGCCATCTCACCCTCGCCCGTCGTCTCTCCGGCCGTGAATCGAAAGTTGAACTTGGCGAACTCGCCGGAAGGCTTCAACTTCGCGACGATCTGGGACGTTTTTCTATGCTTTCCGGCTCCTACGAGCACAAGGACTTGGCTCACCTCCCCTTCCGCCTTGAGAACAGCTCTGCCGACATATTCCTTCCCCTCGACAAATGCGAGGTTTCCGTGTGCGATGCTATAAATATTCCCGTTGCCCTTCTCCAGCGATAGAACAGGCGTCCACTTCCCGAGGTACGGATTGCGCTCATCCATCGTAACCTTGAAATCGTCGCTCTTCCCCTTAACCTTCCAGGGCGATTCCTTACTCCCGACCTCGTAAAAGAACTTCCGATCCTCGAGCATCTCGGCCCAGATGCCGCCGTAAATGCACCGCCCCAGATGCTCGATAAACTGCCCATACACATACTTCGAGATTCTTCCCTGCTCCTGCGAGAAATCAACGGCGACCACCCTTTCCTCTCCGGCGAATGAGCAATCAGCCGCCACGGCCAACAGAAGCACAGGCACAATTACGCAGATGTATTTCATAGGTCACTTCTCCCACTGATAACGACTTGACATCCTCGCCATTAACCGTCGCCTTCGCCCGGCCTCCCTCGAAGCCGGACTGCGACGACACACACTTCTCTCCTTCAGGACTCCTCCGGCGAGCCGGCGTCCTCGCCCTGACCAAGAAGCTTTCTCAAAGCGTCCGAACCTTCCGGTTTCTCCTCCTTTCTTTTCTCTTTCCGCCGGACAAAATCCGGGCATGTGTCGGTGGCTTCCACCTCCTTCATGTGCAACATGCAGCGCTGGGTGAAAGGATTCACCACGTAGTGCGCGCAATGAAGGCACAGCCTCACGCCATCTTCTTCCGAAAAGACTTTTGGCGCCTGCCTTTCGACGAACTCGACTTCCTCGTCCTCCGTGAATTCCGTCCGGCACACCGAACAGACCAATTTCTCTCCGACTTTCTTCAGCCCCTCAAACACGGGGCGGCGAATCACGAGAGTTACCTTCCCGCAGAGGGGGCAGAAAATCTCCGCCTTTCTCGAATCCTTTCCCATAGCACAATCCTCCATGCGGCAGCACGTCGCAAGATTTCCGCATGCTTGCTCGGATGATAGCCTCGCCCTATCCGCTTGTCAACGTGCACGGCCCTGAAGATGTGGCTGTGTTTCGCTGCCATGCCAGGTGGCTTTCCTTGTTTGAAACGACCTGAGCTGCAACGTTATGGGCGTCCACGGACGGCCTTGACACCGAAGCGGCGTCAGCGCAGCGCGGGCGGAAAGCCTCATTTATACGTAGTTTTGACGCAAATAGTGCCTTTTTTTCGCGCGTAATTCATTGTTACAGAAGGAAATGCAACCCGGCCTTTAACCCCGAAAAGGGGCGAAAACTCCAGTAAATTCCAGTAGTCTCTCGACGAGAGGGCATACTGGAATGCCCGCTTTTCGGAAGGCTGGATCGGTTACGGTTGCGACTGCCATTCTTTTGGCACATTCATATCACAATTGCTGCCATTTGTCAAGAAGGGGGAATCTCGGTGGGTAACGCATCAGTCTCGGGGGGAGAGGAACTCACCGCAGAGAGCGCAGAGGGCGCGGAGAAAATATTTACCCATCTTCGATGGACGCACAGGACAGCCCCATGGGCGGCTGACGAGCCTCGGGGGAGTTCCGTTTTCCTTTTTGGCCAGCGCCCGTCACTGTGTGCTCTGAAGGAACAATGATAGCGCGTGGCTCGGATCTGACGAAGCGCCCTCGTGGCATCTCGGCGGAGGTCCCGCGGAACGCGGGATGAACACTCATGGGCAAGATGCCCATGCTACGTCCCTCTACGTGCTCTGCGCACTCTGCGGTTTCACCCTTAGCCACCGGTAAGTGAGGGGTTACCTCGATGGGGCCGTATTTGCGTGGGATAATTCTCGCAGCCTGCAACGGCAGCACTCCTGCCGGTGAAAGTCCGGCGACGGTATCTGCCCGATGATGCCGTGTAGTCATACCCGACTCAGGGCAAGGGGGACCTTTCCCGGGGAAAGCTCGGGTGTAGAACCTCCATAAGCGGTGAAGAGCCGTGAAGTGGGAAGGAGCTGCCAGGAGAGGCGGCTCGGGCTGTAGTAGCGAAGATGCGGGTGGACAACATAACCCCCGCGGAGGGAAGGGCCTGTGGGCTCGGGGTGCTTGTGAGCTCCGGAAAGGGCTGTGCGTAGTGCCCTGTGGAGGCTAATCGCTTATTGGGACAGAACAAACTCGACGAGGTCCGCGAGCTCCTTGTCGCTCAGTTGCGAGGTGGTCCCGTGGGTGTCGTTCTCGTTAAACTTAGTTACAACTTCGCTCATGGTCGCGGCACGGCCATCGTAGAGGTATGGCGCCGTTCGCCACGCCTCAACCAGGGTTGGGGTGTCGAACTGGCGGTTCTCTTCCATGCCCCTGCCAGTGCCCACATCGTGTTTGCGCATGTCTGTGTACAACGGCGGAGGATGGCACCTCGCGCAGCCAGCTTTCTCAAAGACCTTTTTGCCTCGGACGGCCGAGGCGCTCAACGTCCCCTCGACCAGAAAGGGACTCGGAATCGGTTGCAGCGACTGGAGGTATTGGTCAATCGCAACGGCATCCGCTTCCGGGCGCACAGCGAACTGAATATGTTCGATGCCCGCGCGCACGGCGGACTCGGCATTCTCACGCACGCCGGTGACCATCGCAGGCGGGGTTTTGTGCGAGAGGAGCAGGCTTTTGGTGTTCTTCGGGTTGCCCATACCGTCGTTGAGGAGGTCCCAGTTCAGGGTGTCGGCGCGCCCCCCCGGATGACAGCTCGAGCAGCTCTGCCATTTCTGAAAGCACAGCCTCGCATCGTGGAAGAAGATCTCGCCCCTTCGCACGGCACTCATGCGGAACTGTGCCGTCAGCGGCAGAGACCGAGCTTTGGGCCGCGCCAGGCTGACGTCCACGACGCCAATTGTGTCGGTGAAATACTCGGCGGTATATACCTTCGTGCCGACGATGGTTAGAGCGCGCGGGCCATTGCCGGGGAGACTCAGGCGGCGTCGCACATCCGGAAAAAACGACAGGTCGTTTGGAACATCGGCGGCTGATGATGACACCTGGGAGACCCTTTCACCGCGAGCGACCCGGGCGAGCTTCTCGTGGAGCTTCGCTCTGTCAATAACGCTCACCTCGTGGGAGCCAGCGTGGGCGACGCAGATGTACTTGCCGTCAGCCGTGCACGCGACGCCCCAGGGGTTAGCCCCGCCGGAGGCCACATCATCCAGAAGGACCGTGTTCAAAACTGTTCGCTCCGCGACATCGAGAATGCTGAGGGCGTTGGTGTTCATCCAGCCCCGCTCGAGTTGCGTGGTTGGAAGCGGATACCGAGCCAGGATGTGGGTTACGTACGCGTGGCGGCCATGGGGCGAGATGCAGATACCCCTCAGCGCGGTGCTGCCGTTGTGCAACCGGACGCTGTTGACCACCTTCCGCGAAGATGTGCCGATGACCGAAACAGCCGCCGCCACGTAATCTTCGTCGGCAGCCCCCTCGGGCAAATGGTTCGCAACAAACAAATACTCGCCGTCCGGGGTCATGGCCGCGGCGATGGGCTCGCGCATCACGGGGACCCGGGCAACCTCCGTTTTCGAGGCAAGGTTGATGACCGAGACGTCGTTGTCGAACCGGTTGCAGACGTAGAGCGTTTTGCCATCGGGGCTGACGACGGGCGCCATAGGGGTGTGCCCCGCCGGAATACGGCACGTGATCTTTCCGTTTTTCGAGTCAATTACGTACACGCCGCCTCTGGGAAAGCAACCAGCCACGTACAAGCGGCTCTCGTCGGGAGAGAGCGCGAGTCCGGCGGGGCGGCCCGGGAGCAAAATGGTCCGGCTGACTTTCCCACTTGCGATGTCGAACACGGCGATGCGTTTCGCCGTGGCTTCGGCGACGTAAAGCGTCGTGCCTTCCATATCTGAGGCCAATGCCGTCGGCGAAGCGTAACTTTCCTGGACGGCGCCCGCGCTTGCCGCAAAAATGATGGATGCGCAAAGCCCGCCCTCGAGCAGCGTTGCATTGCGGAGCACTCGCCTCATTTCTTCTCTTCTCCTCTCCTATTTTAGTGCCTCGGCATTTCAACAAAGATATGTTTGTCGAGTAACGCGGAGTTATCGGAAAGTGAGTCAGGTTCGACGATGAATGCAGAATGAACAGCCCGCGCGCGCTCGTTGGGCGGTGTCAGGAGTTGTTACTCTTGTTTGTCATTCCGACTTTGTGGCCTTTCCGCCATTATGGATTCGCGGTCGGCGACCTCGCTATGTTGGCTTTGCTTTGCGATAAGCTTCTCGATATTGTTTCGCTCGATTTCCTCCATGCGCTTGCGTTTCTGCGTGAAGTGGTTGTACTTGCGAACATCGTCGGGCGACCATGCGTTGGCTTCTGTATAGTCGCCGCAATACGGAACTAACAGGTCTATCCAGCAAGCGAGCTTGTCGAATTCCTCTCGGGTCATTTTTACACCCTCATGCCCTGTTTCGAGCAGTGTGATGAGCAGGCTCCTGGCGGCTCCCGCGTAGTACGGCGGAAGCGCAGGCGGCGCCGACTGGGCACTGATCCAGTTCACGAGCTCGCTCGACTGGCCTCGCCGCGTCAGCGCCAGATAGGAATCGCTCCACTTTCGCCCTGCTACAGTGTCCTGCATTTGCTTGCCCAAAAGACTGAAGGAGGTCTCGCTGCCACGGCCCTGTCGCGGGTCTTTGGGAGTGCCGGACTGAGCCCCGCCATTGTGGCAGCGGATGCAGTGCCGGTCAAGAATCGGCTGGATTTCCCCGATAAAACTAAATCCCCTCGGGGGTCCGTAAAAGGGCTCGAGCTGCCTCGGCCCCGCTGCCATTGCGAGGGTCGCTTTTGTGACGAGTGGCGTGGAGTTCTTGCTTTCGTGGCAGCCAACGCAGGAGAACACCTCCCCCGGCTGGAGGGTGGACCAGCTCCGCATGGTCTGGACAGCGTGCCGCTTTTCATCGAGGGCCTGAAAGTAAACAGGTGTGCGCGCCGGCACGGTGAAGCAGGCTGAGCCGTCCTCGTACACTTGGGCGTCGCCCAGCACAATCTTAATGTCCCAGCTCCCGTTGCCAATCGCGATGGGGGTGCTAATGAGGGCACTCCCGGCGGGGCCGCGATTTCGGTTTTCCCCAATGCCCGCCGCACGGTATTCGAGCGCCACCACGCGAAGTCGCTTGACAGTTCCGCGAGGAACGCCTCGCAGGCTCGGCCCGGCGTAAATGTCCTGGACATAGTAGGCGCCTGTCTTCTTGCGGTAATCCACGACGCTCGGACGCACGTGCGGCCTCTTGCGCGGCGAGAGCGGCACGGGCTGGTTGCAGGAGATGCGCGGGTCAGATACCAAAAGCTCTCGCCGGCCGTCAATGGTCATGAAATAGATGGCGTAGGGCCGCACATACCTTTTGCTCCCGCTGCCGTAAGGGTCGTAGGTCACAAGGAAGCACGTCTCACTCAGCGGGTAGGGATATTGAAACTGGTCGCCGTCCTGGCCGTACTGGTCAACGCGAACGGCCCGGGTCTCGCGAACCGGGGCGACCAACTGCACGCCGGCGGCTTCTTGGCGGCCCCGCCGGATGTCTATGATGGCCAGCTTCCCCCGCTGGTGAGTGTGGTGCCCGGACAAAACCGCGACGATCTCACTTGAGGCGGGGATGCCCCTGGCGTGCATGATGGTGGTGGGAAACCAGGAGTTGTTCCCATAACACTCGGTTTGACCCGTTCCGTCGGGGTTCATCCGGAACAGGGGTTGGGTGTAGATTTGACCCCGATCGCTGTATTCCCAGCGAGTATAGATGACCTGACCATCATCCCGCACGGACGGATAATTGGTGTGGACCTGGTCGAAGGTCAACCGGCGGAGATAGCTTCCGTCCTTGTCGCAAGTGTAAAGGTTACTGACCTCGGTCCACCAGCAGTCCACCGTTTGCACACAGCGGGTTGAGCTAAACACGATGTCGCCATTGGGTAGGTACGCTGGCTCGTAATCTGCGAAGCCCAGGCCGAAGGTGAGCTGGCGGACAGTCCCGCTCGCCACGTCCATCTCGTAAAGATGGTAGTCGTCCTTGCGGTCAGATTTCTTCCACGCGAAGAGGATACGTTTGGCATCGTACGAGACAGCGGGGTCGCGGATGACGCCATTCGGGTCGTGGATGAGGGTCTGCACATCGCCGTAGTTGCCGTTCATCTTCAGAAGGCAGAGGCTGGCGCCCGGTATGAAATGCCGCTCGCTCTGGGCGTCAGACTGGCCCTCGGTATAGGCATAATGTGATCCGCCCAGATTGTAATGTTTCGTGAAAACGATCTTCGCGCAGTGCTCGAGCAGAGGTTTGAGGCGCATCCCTCGCCGTCGTTCGCAGGCTTTCACGTAAAGGTCCAGCCAGCGGTGGTCATCCGGCGCGGACCCGCCGGCGCAAAGCTCCTCGAGTTCCCCCCGGAAATCCCCGCCGCCCGGGCCAATTTCGTCCAAAACCCGGGCGACCATCTTCTTCTCGAGCTCGGTGTCGCTGGCATTGCCAAACCAGTTGTGGAAGTCTTTGCCCACGTCCTGAAGTGCCCAGTCACATCGAATTGGAAAATCGGTCTCAACCTGCGACCAAAGCTTCGCTTGCCGCTGGCGTTTGTCCTTCTCTGAAACCTCCAGCTTCTCCAACGCTTCGCGTGAGGCAAGCATTGTCTCGCTCCAGGTATCCCGCTTGATATAGCATCGTGGCTTTTCAC
The DNA here is from genome assembly GCA_964640185.1 of uncultured Verrucomicrobiota bacterium. Classification (GTDB taxonomy): domain Bacteria; phylum Auribacterota; class JABMQX01; order JABMQX01; family JABMQX01; genus CAZXGF01. The sequence continues at coordinate 32,047 of CAZXGF010000010.1, forward strand.
TCCGTTGCGCCCGCCCACCTGTAGCGGCGCTCTCGACGCTGAGAAAAGAGCTGAAGAAGAAATAAACCAGTCCAGCCCCACAAGCGGCGATTGTTACTCTCATGGTGCCTTCCTCGCCTCAAAACCGGGCAGCGTTTGCGGAATGCGTTTATGGAATGTCGGGCTCGCCTGTCCCTGTGGAGCACAGACTCCAAGACCAACCAGAAGCCTCTCTGAGATTTGCGCGTTTTGGACTCGGCCTTGATGGGTGACAGCGCGCGCAGAGACGTCGGCATGCCGCAGGCCATTCTCTGCTACGTCGCTACTTTCTCTGGCGGCAGATGTACAGGACTGCATCGCCGCGGAAGGGCGCCGTGAACTTCCGTTTGGCGCCGCCGGAGGTCTTTTTTGCTCTTAACGGCTTGCCGGTGCTGGGGTTGAACCACTCGACAAAGAGCGGACCCTTGCCCGCGGACAGGTCCACTGTCACCGTGCCCCCGGAGGGTAGATAAACGAGGTATTCTGAGCCCCGATTCGCCAGGCAGTACTTCGTCGAGGCAAGCCCGTTGTGCGGGACCATTTTCACGAGGTTCATGCGCCTGGCGTACTGGAGAGTGTATCCCATGCTGCGGCGGATGGGGTCGAACTTCGGGTCTAACTGACTGCCGAGGACGACGCCTTTGTAGGGGTCCATGAAGATGGGATTGAAACCCCTGACGAAGCTTTTCCACACCCATGCCTGATTGCCGCCGATTCCCCAGAGGTGGTCGGTGTCGCTGAGGACAACTTTGCGTCCATCGGCCGCCGGCGGATTGTCGCGATAGCCTCCCTCCGGATTGGGAGAGACCCACTCGGCGGGACTCTCGAAAAGCGTGCTGTTTTTCCCGCCCCTGTACTGGAATGTCATGCCGACGGGATGCTGCTTCGGCTTGCCTTTCTCGTACTTGTGAATGGAATCAATCATGTGATACTGCCACTTTGTGGATGGCGGATGGTTCTCGTTCGATATCTCGTAGAGGACGTTGTCGAGGTCGTTGACGGTGTCAATGACCTTTCTGACATACGCTTCCTGCAAGGCGGTGATGGCCGGGTTAGCGAGGGTGTGGATTTCAAGCCCCTTGCTGTCGCTGTTCAGGTCGCCATTTATGCCGTTGACGTTGTTGTCGCGGTTGAAAGGATGTCCTTCCCAGGCGCCGGGCGAAAACTGGACGCCCCATCCCTCGAAGAGCATGACGGAGACGTAGATGCCCCGGTCACGCGCGGCGGTTACTCTGGCTCGCAACCGATTGAAGTAGTCTTGATTGAATTTCTTTAGATTGAACTTCGGCTTTCCATCCAAAGCCTTACCCGGGCCCGTGCGCGCCCACGGTTGGAAAGTGGCATGGTGAACGTCTTTTTTTCGAAAAGCGGGGTTATTCCCTCTGGTGTCCCAGGTCGTTGACTCCCAGGTCCACATCCGAATGAAATTGTGATTGAGCCGCCGCATCCAGCCGAGATAGGCGGGGAAGTCGAAGCGAGGCGGGGGATCGCTCGGGCCCATATCCACGAGGTTGCTCCAGGTATGTGAACCGGTGAGGTAAACTGCTTTGCCGCTACCGTCCGTGAAGTAGCGGGGATTCTTCTTACAGACCCTGAGGGGGCCGGTGGTTTTGGCGGCATGTCCCACTGCGAGGAGAGCCGCGAATGTGAGCAGTAGCAACAGTACGAATTTTGTGACTTCCTTCATTCGTCTCTCCGGTACACGCATCTGATACCTCCTCTCTGATTTTTCTTGATTGCCTGATGGCAACTCTGGTGCTGCTGATGCCAAACTCATTCTGCCAATATCTCTAAATCTTGGGAAAGCCCTTGCCGTTCGAAAGGGTCGAACGTTGTTGCTCTATTGCGGAAGCGTGCACCTCGGCCTCCATAACGCTTAGAGCGATCTGGGCTGTCTCCTCTAAGCTTCGCGTGACGGGGACAACTGTGAGGGCTTCCAGGTCGTGTGAGGTAACTGCCAAATACAATAAGCCCTCAAGGTCAAGAACCGTGGACGGGTCAAAACGGAAGCATGCTATGTTGTCAAGCAGCCCTTTCTGCTTCTTCAACCGAGTGTAGTGCTCCATGATCTGTCCCATCGCCACCGGCCGTTCAAACATGTAGAAAGCGTTCCAACCGTACTCCATCGGAAAGTCGGGTCTGTCGGGTTTCCAAACCAAATCGCTGGTGGGGATTGTTACCCGTCCTCCGAACAACCAGAACGGCCGCCTCAGCCTGGTCTCCACCAATGCATCCTGCGCTCTAATTACCTTCCATATCCCACGATCTATCGAATCGCGGGGCACGACCATGTAGAGAGTCCCCTTCTCGCGCTGGCAAACTCCCATAACCACCTTAAGCTCCGCGTTTGCAGCGACGGACTCGAAATCTATCCGGATCTCTTCAGTTCCGTTGGATATCACGAAGATATAGCCGCCAGCCCTCATACTCTCCGCTCTCCTTCGCTGACGTTGCTGCCAGGAGGCGCGCTGGTCTCGCGGTCCATGGGCGCGTTCACCAATTATCATGCCGCATTTTCTACTTTGCGGCGCCGACCCAACCGGTCTTCTGAATTGAGACGATGTTCTTCAGAGTCAAAGCCCCCGAGCTGTCCGTCTTGCTGCCATAGACACGTATCTCGTCAATGAGTCCCCGGAAGATTCGGTCGGCCGTTCCGGGGCTGCGAGTGGCGGTGTTGAAATGGCCGAGGGTTGACTTTCAGCGATTGGAGGCGGTCTATGCTTCTTCTGATGGTTTCATCGTCCCATCCCATGAGGTAATAGGTCGTGGTACCGTTCCAGAAATAGTGCTCGCCGGTCCCCTCCCAGACGAAATGCCACGGATATTTCTTGTCAAGCCTCAGAATGCCCCGCCGTTTGCCCTCTTTTGCGCGGAAGGTTCCTTTGTGCGATTTTTCAAAGCTTCCCTGGCGGTAGTTGACAGAAAACGAATACTTCCCGAGTTCGTCCGGCATGAAACGGATGCGGAATAGGCTTCCGTCCTGCGAATCGCAGAAGCCAACCACTCGGATGGACCTGCCTCCCTCGCGCTGAAAACTTCCCTCGACGACGACATCGGTGAAGGGATTGCGTGCATCGGGTCTTTCGACATTCAGCGTGACCTCGGCAAAATCATACGCTTCAACCACCGGGGCAGATTGGGAAAAAGTGACGCTTTTGGGGGCAGCTTTCAGTAGCGCGGGCTGGGTCAAGGCTGTCAAGAAGATAGCGGGCAACAACAAAGCTTGTGGGCGGCAGTGCATAGTGGCCTCTTTTTCTATCGTGCTGTCAAGAGCCGGGAAAGGCAGGAAAACCGTTTCCCGCGTGCGAGGGCTATATTGGCTATTTTCGCCTGGAGGGAGGGCAAAGTCAAGCGCTTCCCGGAAGAAGGGTGCGGCTGTGTTTCGGTGGGAAGGAAAGGGGGGAGAAACCTTAACGCAGAGACGCAGAGAGGGGCTGAATGGCAAAAGCCGGACCACTCCTTTGTGGCGCGGGCGTCTCGCCCGTGAAGAATCATGGGCAAGATGCCCATGCCACGGGACAGGCGAGGACGGACTCCTTCTCATTCTTCTTCTCTCTGCGACTCTGCGCCTTTGCGTTAATCTGCTGTTCCCTTCTTGCCTCCTCCAGCTCGGCCAGCTATCCGCCCGAGACTGAAGGGTTACATACAGCCGCACATTCCGATTGCCTCGGTGTTGTTCTATTTGATACTTTCAGAGGAAAATCGAGGTTTCAATCTGGCTGGAAAGGGGTGTGATGATGCATTGGCCACGTAAGGTAATCGTGTGCGCGTTAAGTGTGGCGGCGCTGTGGAGTCTCGGCACGCGGTCGGCGACCGGTCTTGAGGTCGCAGACATCGGAAATCGGTTGGAACTGTTCGTTGATTCGCATCGAATCGAATCGCTGGATGGCGTGCGGCTCGTGGTCCATCACCCGAAGCGGATGGAGACGGCCTTGAAACTAAACGACGCCTGGGACGGAAAGTATAGCGCGTATTTCACCGTTTTTGAGGACAAAGGCTTGTTCCGAATGTACTATCGCGGCTGGGCGCAACTCAAGGGCGGGGAACAGGTTACCTGCTACGCGGAGAGCAAGGACGGAATCCACTGGCGCAAACCGAAGCTGGGGCTTTTTGAGCTCGTCGGTTCGAAGGAGAACAACATCATATTGAGGGCGCCGGGCGACAAGGGGACGCACAATTTCACGCCGTTTAAGGATACGCGACCGGGCGTGCCTGCCGACCAGCGGTACAAGGCGCTGGGGGGCAAGCCGTCGTATGCGTTCTTGTCGGGCGACGGTATCCATTGGCGGCGGCTTGGTGACGAACCCGTCCTTACGAAGGGGGCGTTTGATTCGCAGAACCTCGCGTTCTGGGACCCAAACAAACAAAAGTATGCGACGTACTATCGCATTTTCACCCGAGGAGTGCGCGCCGTCGCAACGGCAAGCTCCGAGGACTTTATCCATTGGACAGACCCTAAACCCATCGAGCTGGGAGACACTCCGCCAGAGCATTTTTACACTAACGCGACGCTCCCCTACTTCCGCGCCCCGCACTATTATTTTTCGTTTCCGAAGCGGTTCATCCCTGCTCGGAAGCGATTGCCGACCCACAAAGGGCGAGGGATTTCGGAAGGCATTTTTCTGAGCAGCCGAGACGGGCTGCACTTTGACCGAACGTTTATGGAGGCTTTCATCCGCCCCGGTCGCGACCGTTTGAACTGGGGTGACCGCAGCAACATGCCGGTATGGGGCATCCTACAAACGGCGCCGGACGAGATGTCCATCTACTTCAGCCAGAACTATAGCTACCCGACGCACCACATTCGTCGTGGAGTTCTTCGGCTCGACGGCGTCGCGTCGGCCTCAGCCGGTTACGAGGGCGGGGAACTGGTGACGAAACCTATCCGCTTCAGCGGCAGGAAGCTCATACTCAACTATGCGACGGCTGCTTCCGGGAGCATTCGCGTTGAGATTCAGAGCCTCAAGGGCAAACCGTTTCCGGGCTTCTCGCTTGCGGAGGCAAAAGAATTGTATGGGGACGACATCGCGGAGGCTTATTCCTGGAAGTCCGGCGGCGATGTCTCCGCGCTCGCCGGGATGCCGGTGCGCCTGCGGTTCGCGATGAAGGATGCAGACCTGTATTCCTATCGCTTCGGCGAATGAGCTTCCATTTGTTCCCGATTCGGCTCGGAATTGTGAGTAGATTCTGAAATGCTCTGCGTCTTGGCGCCTTTGCGTTAAAAAGCAAGGGGGTGGCTTGACAGGATGAACAGCATTGAGAGCATGCACGCTACGCTGTTATGTTGTCCACACAAACTGCGCCGCGCGAACGCGCGGAAGGAGGGCCAATGAGCAGGGCGGATAAACGCAGAGGCGCAGAGGGCATCCCAGGATGAAACTGAAAAAGGGAGTTTTGCTATCTATGGCAGCACAGGTTTTGATTCCGTCGGCGTCGGTTATGGGAGAGGTGAGGCCGACCCGCCTGCGGTGCGAGTATGCGGCGAATCCTTTGAGTATTGATGTGGCGAGGCCGCGGCTGAGCTGGGTTCTCGTTTCCAACGAGCGTGCTGAAGCGCAGACGGCGTATCGGGTACTCGTGGCAAGCGAGGAAGCGAAGCTCGCAGCCGGACTCGGAGACCTCTGGGACAGCGGGAAGGTCGCGTCCGCCCAATCCATCCACGTGGTCTATGGAGGCAAGCCGCTGCGTTCGCGAATGCGGGTACATTGGAAGGTGCGTGCGTGGGATAGGGAAGGCAAGGCATCGCCGTGGAGCGAGAACGCTATGTGGCAGATGGGTCTGCTTGAGCCCGCAGATTGGAAAGCGAAGTGGGTCGGCGCCGGCGGCTCATCGTCCGTGGCGATGTTGCGGAAGACGTTTCGTGTCCCCTCGCGGGTCAAGTGTGCCACTATCTACGTGTCAGCACTGGGGCTATACGAGCTTCGGCTCAGCGGGAAACGTGTCGGTGAGAACCTGCTGGCGCCCGAGTGGACGAACTACGGCAAACGGGTGCAATATCAGACGTACGATGTCACGGATATGCTCCAACCGGGCGAGAACGCTATCGGGGCGATTGTGGGCGAAGGGTGGTATGCCGGTCGGATCGGAATCGCCCAAATCGTTGTTCCCGCTGGGCCGTCGCGGGGTCTGTACGGACCGCGGCCGCGGTTTCTGTTTCAGATGGAGGTCAAACTCGCCGACGGCGGCACGCGGATTATCGTCTCGGACAAGACCTGGAGGGTGACGACGGACGGTCCCATCCGCAGCTCGTGCCTGCTGGACGGCGAGGTTTATGACGCGCGATTGGAGATGCCGGGATGGGACCTGCCGCGATTCGATGACTCGCGGTGGAAACCCGTGGATGTGGGGCCGGGGGTCCCCGTTAAGCTCGTCGCGCAGCCCAACGAGCCGATACGTATCGTCGAGGAATTGAAGCCGACTGGGATGACCGAGCCGACGCCTCGGGTCTTCGTGTTCGACTTCGGTCAGAACATGGTCGGTTGGTGTCGGCTGAAAGTTCGAGGCCCGGCCGGCACGGCGGTAACGCTCCGGCATGCCGAAGTCCTCGACGACGACGGGAATATTTATACGGATAACCTTCGAGTACCGAAGGAAGGCGGGGCAGCGGGCGCCCGTCAAACGGACAAGTACATGCTCCGCGGTAAGGGCGAGGAGGTGTTTGAGCCGCATTTCACCTATCACGGCTTCCGCTACGTTGAAGTGCGGGGTCTTTCCCAAAAGCCTTCGCTTGATTCGCTGACTGGCTGCGTCATCCACTCGGCGGTTTCACCCGCAGGCCGGTTCGAGTGCTCAAGCCCGATGCTCAACAAGCTGATGGAAAACATCCGGTGGACGCAGCGAGGGAACATGCACAGCATTCCGACCGACTGCCCGCAAAGGGATGAGCGAATGGGGTGGTTGGGCGATGCGCAGGTCTTCTCGCAGACGGCATGCTTCAATATGGACATGGCAAGGTTCTTCACGAAATGGCTGCGCGATATTCGCGACGCCCAAGCGGATGACGGGCGATACCCCGATTTCGCCCCACATCCTTTCGACCCGAACGCGAGGTTCTCGGGGTCGCCGGGGTGGGCTGATGGCGGCGTAATCATCCCCTGGCGGGTCTATGTGAATTATGGCGATAAGAGAATCCTCGAAGAGCATTTCGATTCGGCGAAACGCTGGGTTGAATATGTCCGCGGCCAAAGCCCGGAGCTTATCTGGACGGGGCATCGCGGCAACGATTACGGCGACTGGCTTAACGGGGACACGCTTCTCCTCGACGGGTGGCCCGACTCCGGCGGCGCGGTCCCGAATGAGGTCTTGGCGACGGCTTTCTTCGCTCGCTCCACGGAGTTGCTTTCCAGGATGGCAGCGGTCATCGGGCGCGCGGATGATGCCGCACGTTACGCGTCTCTGGCGAAGTCCATCAAAACCGCTTTCAACCGCGCTTTCGTAAAGCCCGACGGCTGCATCCAGGGCGATACGCAGGCCGGTTACGCCCTGGCGCTTCGCTTCGACCTGATTCCTGATGCGCGCCGAGACATCGCGGCGAAACTCATGGTCGAGCGCATTAAGGAACGCAACTGGCGCCTCTCGACGGGAATTCAGAGCACCACGCGGCTCATGCTCGAGCTAACACGCAACGGGCGTAACGATGTGGCGTACCGGCTTATCAACGAGCGGACGGTCCCGTCGTGGGCTTATATGGTCGAGCACGGTGCGACAACCATTTGGGAGCGGTGGGACGGCTACGTGGAAGGCCGCGGCTTCCGGGACCCCTCGATGAACTCTTTCAACCACTGCGCCTTTGGGGGCGTGGGTGAGTGGATGTTTCGGACCATCGTAGGGATCAATCCCGATGAAGAAAGCCCCGGGTTTAAGCACTTCACGATTCGCCCGCGCCCGGGTGGGGGCCTTGAATGGGCCAGGGGAACGTACGAGTCTATATATGGCGCAGTCGTTTCTGACTGGAAGATGAACGCCGATTTGTTCACGCTCGACGTGACGGTCCCCGTCAACACAACGGCCACGGTTTATGTGCCAGCCAGCGGACGAGCCGCTGTTACCGAGAGCGGTAAACGAGCGGAAAAGAGTGAGGGCGTCGAGTTTTTGCGGACGGAAGATGGCTCGGTGGTTTACAGAGTGGGTTCTGGGAAGTACCGGTTCGTGGCTCGCCAGTGAACACTACCTGGCGGGGTTCGTGCTGTTCAGGTATTCCTCGATATTGGTGTAGCCATCTCCGTCTTTGTCCGCGGCACTGTCGGACGCGTCGTGGGGATTTAACTCATGCTTTATTTCCCACGCATCCGGCATGCCGTCATGGTCGCTATCTTTAGGCGAGGGAAGGGACTTCAGTTCTGGCCACCCGCCGACTTCCCTTTGCGAATCAATTATTCGCCCTTTCCCTGTCCGAATCTCGTCCATTATGCGGGCGTCCACGGCGTCGCGCTCTGGCAGGTTGGCGCCGCAGGAAGCGAGGATTCTTTCGTAAGCCCTTAGAGCACTGTCCGTCTTGACTGCCGCCACCGGATAAGCCTTCTTCATCTTGTTGCATTCTTTCGCACGGGAAATGAGGTTCCAGTTGTCCCGGTTAGCGTCCCCACCGCCGGCCAGATAATTACCTTCGACGTACATCTGTGTCGCCTCGCCGCCAACGCGAAACGCGTAGCCGGTCGGCCGCTTGATGTAGTTGCCAATGTAATTGATTCTCGCAGGATCCTTCGCCGTATAGCCGTATGAATTGTAGATAAGGTTGTTCCGAAAATCGAGCATGATGCTTCCCTTCCCGTACGTTCCCGGGCGAGGGCTGCGAGAGCTGTGATGTGCGTAAACGTTATGGTGGAAGGTGATATTTCCATTGCATCTGAGGAGCGAGCCGTAACCGTGGGGGCCCTTTTGGTGATAGCTCCGGTTCAGCGATTCGCTGATGATGCACCACTGCACTGTCACGTTGGTGATGCCTTCGCCGGAGACGGAAAGCGCCTCGTCAATCGCCCAACTCGTCGAGCAGTGGTCCAGGATGACATCCCGGCTGGGCACGCCCATCGAAAGAGCGTCCGGCTGGAAACTTTTGCCCCGTTTCTTGTACGCTGGGCCGAGCTCGTCCCCCGGGCGAAAACGGACGTAACGCACAATCACGTCGTGGGCGCGAATTGTGGTCTCATGGTTTTTCAGGCAGATTCCTTCGCCCGGTGCGCTTTGACCGGCGATGGTGATGTAAGGTTTCGTGATGTCGAGTGCGATCTTGAGCGGTATTGCCCCCGAGACCCGGAAGACCACAATGCGAGGCCCTTCTGCGTCGCACGCCGCGCGGAGGCTGCCCCGGACCGGCTGCTCGTCACCCGGAAGATAGTCGTCCAGCTTCGTGACGAACAGCACTTTCCCGTGCCGTCCGCCGAGGGCGTACCTCCCGAAGCCCTCCGCCCCGGGGAAAGCGAGGGTTCGTGCATTCGCAGCCAGCTCTTCAGCTCCCAGCCGGGGCGCCGCACAAAACGCGAGCGGCGATGCCACGACCATCAGCGCAACAAAACCGTCCCTACGCATAGTTCCTACAAAACCTTCCAAACTGTACTCCCGCGAGAATCATGGGCAAGATGCTCATGCCACGGCGAACTCTTGCAGAGGCGGCGGACACGTTCACCGGTTTTTGCTCGGCTTCACAGTGGGGCCGGTCACCCTCTTGACCAGGAGGTCCTCAAACGCCGCCATATCCTTCCACTCCGTCGCCACCCTTATGACCTTTGCGGCGGGGTCAATGACTGTGTAGCCGTCGTCCGTTACGCGGATGCCCAACTTCTCGACCCGGACAAGCTTTTCGGAGAATGCGAGGTACACGGCTACCGTATCGAAGAGCGTGCTGCTTGCGGACTTGGGCTGCTCTTTGTTCCCCGACCAGATGCGATAGTTCTCGATGACCGCGGCAGCGACCCTGTCCTTTGAGTCGCGAACCGTCCTGTACTTTTCGCCTTTTAGGTGAACAAGGCCGCACGTGTCCAGCGGCGTGATGGTTATCCTCCACGGAGCGGTGAGCACCTTCTGGCATGATTTGGGGTCGGCGCGCACGTTGTACTCCGCGGCAACCTTCTTGCTCCCGCCGTAGCCGCGACGCACGCTGCCGTGCATGCCGACGAAGCGGGCTTTGCGGGCGATCCTGGGCTCGAGCTCGAGCGCGGCAGCAACGTTCGGAATTGGCCCGGTCCCAATCAGCGTCACCCGCCGCGGCGACTTCATTATGGTATCAACGATGGCTTTGACGCCGTTCTGGTGTACCTTGCCCGGGTACGACTTCAACTCGTAGCCCTCAATCCAAGCCGATTGGCCGCCGCTGCCGCTCTTCGGGCCGGCGCCGACCCCCACGGGGATGTCCGTTCTCCCGGCTGTCTCGAGGAGTTTTGCGAGCAGGCGCGCCCGGTAAAGCGATTTGCCTTGGTCGCCGACGACCAGTTTGATGTCCACTTCGGGGGACTTCAGCAGCAGCGCCAGCGCCCAAGTGTCGTCAATATCATCACCAATATCAGTGTCGAAAATCACTGGAATCTTCCTCGATGCTCGCGGGACTTTCGCGGCGCCGGATGCGGCGTTGCTCTTCAATCCATAGGTGCAGGCAGACCCTATCACGAGGAGGCCTACGATGGCTCGAATCGGGATTGCCGACAAGATGATCTGACACACTGCTCGTTTCATTGCGCGCTCCTTTCTTTCCGCTCAACCGGAATTTCACGTTTTTGCGGGCAGCTTTTATACATGGAGGTTGTCGCAACATTCACCCGGCGAGGAACGATGAGCCGAGTCTCTCCCGAGCAGCCCACTCTACCCAAGAGTATGGTGCATTCGCTCTCGAAAGTCGAGCTATTTGATGAATCGGGAAGATCCTGCCTCCGGGACGGCGTTACTCTTGCCAAACCTACCTACTGGAATGCAAACCGGCGCCGTCAACAGGTGCGGCTATATTTGCGAGGGGGAATTCGGATGAATCCTCCGGTCGAGAAGCCCGGCTAAAGCCGGCTCTCACGAGAACAATCCCGAATCCGATACCACCGACTAAAGCCGGTGGCTAAGTACAACTGTTCGTAAATACGGCCACGTATTGTGGATTCAAAATCTGATATGTTTCATGGCCTTTTGGTCATTGCAACATCCGAATACGTTACCGAGTTTATGAATCAGAACACTAAGCCCGGTGCCCGCTGGGGGCACGCGAAAAGGAAGCCGTGGCGTTTTCCGTTGTACGGTAAAGGGCCAAACTGAACGAATGCACAGCATCAACCTCGGGCAGGAGAGCTTCAAAACGAGGCGTCAGAGCATGCCAGCGACTGGCGGCCACACCCGCGTCAACGGCGGGCTTTACATCTGCGGGGCGGATGGCATATACTTTCACTGCTCGAGAGTGTCCGACGGGAAATGTGGCGCAGCAAGAGCGTGGCCGCACTGCCCCTGTAAGTTGAAACCATTATTTCACTACAAGCAAAGGAGTTAAAAATGTGCACGATGAAACATGCGTTCCAACTTTCGGCGCTGGTGATTGTGGCCCTGATAGGTTTGCCCGGCAACCGCGTCAAGGCGGAAAAGCAGTGGATTGTCTTCGACGGTTATGAGGGCCCGGGCAAGGGGAAACACATCGTCCTTGTAAGCGGGGATGAAGAGTATCGTTCCGAAGAATTGATACCGCAACTGGCAAAGATTTTGGCCAAGCATCAGGGATTCAAGTGTACGGTGCTGTTTGCGATTGACAGAGAAGACGGCACCATCAACCCGGAACAGCTCGACAACATCCCCGGCCTTGAAGCGCTCAAAACCGCGGACCTGATGGTGATTTTCACCCGTTTCCGAGACCTCCCCGACGAGCAGATGAAGTACATCGTGGATTACATCAACTCCGGCAAGCCCGTCATCGGATTGAGAACGTCAACGCATGCGTTCAATTTCAGAAGGCATAAGACCTATGCGAAGTACAGTTTCAACGACAGAGATTTCAAAGGGGGATTCGGGAGGCAGGTTTTGGGCGAGACCTGGATAAGCCACTATGGGCATCACCAGCGAGAAAGCACGCGCGGACTCGTCGCAAAGGGCATGGAGAACCATCCGATCGTCAAAGGCGCCAAAGACATCTGGGGACCGTCTGACGTTTACGGCATCACGACGTTGAGCGGCGACAGCAAGCCGGTAATCATGGGGCAAGTTCTTGCGGGTATGAATCACGACGACAAACCGCAACCCGGCAAGAAACTCGTCCCCGTCGCATGGATCAAGACCTATACGGGCGACAAGGGCAAGACCTGTCGCGTTTTCTCCACCACCATGGGGCACGGCGGCGACCTTAAGAGCGAGGGATTCCGCCGCCTCCTCGTCAACGCCTGCTACTGGGCGATGGGGTTGGAGGACAGAATCCGGCCCAAGAGCAAAGTTGACCTTGTCGGCGAGTACAACCCCAACAGGATTGGCGTCGGTCGGCACAAAAAAGGATTGAAGCCTTCGGATTATAGGATCAAGTGACCCGCGGGCCCATACGTCGCATAAAAGGCCTCGGGCTGAACCGTCTCCCACTGGAGGGAGGAAAATGCACAAGGAAAAATCACGCACCTTCGCGATGGCGGCGAGAATGTGTGCTGCGCTGGCAACGGGAGCTCTTGTTGCTACGAGTCTGCTATCGAGCGGTCGTGCCGAAAAAGGGTCTGGCAAAAGTGTCCCCGTCATTTACTGCAGCGACCTCTTTCACCCGCCGGATGACCCGGACGATTGGTTTGATCTGGCGACGGTTTTTTCGATTGATGAGCTCGACGTTCGCGGGATCGTGCTCGACCAGGGTGAAAAACAGATGCGAAAGCCGGGAAGAATCCCCATCGAGCAGATGATGGCAATCACGGGCAAGAAGGTTGCGTTCGCCTGCGGGCTGCCGAACAAGCTGAAGTCTCCGTCCGATAAAGGACTCGACCAGCCGGAGAGATTCCAGGAAGGAGTGAAGCTCATCATCAACGTCCTCCAAAACTCCGAAAGGAAAGTCACGTTGATAACTGTTGGCAGCCTGCGCGATGTGTGCGCAGCTTTCAACCGGGCGCCACAACTCCTCAAAGAAAAGGTAGAAAAGCTTTACATGAGCGCGGGGAATTCCGGCGGCGGGAATGAATATAACGTGGGACTCGATGCACACGCGTACGTCGGGGTGATGCGATCCGGTTTGCCGATTTACTGGCTGCCCTGTTTCGGGAGGGAACCGTTCGTTTCAAAATGGGGGTTCAAGCAGGGCGACCTCTTGGGCAATTGGTCTGTGAAAATGCAGGACTATTTCGCCTACGGACTGATGAAAGTTGACCCTGAGAAGGTTGATCCTGTCGTGGCTCTCCAAAAACCTATTGCGGACAAAGTGAAGAAGAGGATTTGGGGGATGAACCGCTCGATGTGGTCAACGGCATCCTTCATAGACGCCGCGGGTAGGACGTTGCAGGTCAAGGACGGGCGTTGGCGCGCTCTGCCCCGGAGCCGCCCCGGGGAAAATCCAGCGGGAGAAAAACCGGTGTTCCGGTTTGTCCCTGCGAAGGTTACCGTCAGCGACAAGGCAAGGACGCCCTTTGAGCACATTGAGGTCAACTCCTCCGAGCCCAACATGCGCGTTTTTCGATTTGAAGGCACGCTGTCCGACTACAATGAGGCTATGAAACAGTCCCTGGACGGCTTGCTAAAAAACCTCGGTCGCTGACGGCATGTCCCGGTTGAGGGTGAAACCGCAGACCTCCCTTCCGCGCTCTCTGCCGTGGGTTTACCTCCCGCTGAAACTGGGCGATTACGCACAATCTGTTGACATCGAAGGCGCGCAAGGCGCAATATGATGTCAATGACGCGGCCCCTGAAAACGCGCCTGTAGCTCAGTTAGGATAGAGCACGGGATTCCTAATCCCGGTGTCGGAGGTTCAAATCCTCTCAGGCGCAATTGCTTATGACTTCCACTAACCCCACTGGGACGGTTTCGGGACGGTTTTTTCTTGACAAGACTCCCCCCTGTAATACGCTTCTCATAGTTGACTAACCTCCAGTGGAGGCTCCGAAAGGACTGTGAGAAGGCGTCCCGATTCCCGCTTTTGGCACTATGATTTCTGGTATCGCGGGTGGCGGTATAAGGGTTCTACGAAGCAGACCTCCAAGGCCCGCGCGCAAGAATACGAAGCACACCAGCGCGAACTCGTCAGGGGAGGGTGGGAGCCGCATTTCACATCGCCCCACTTGAAAGACCTGCTCTCGCAATATATGGAGTGGCTTGAGGCGAACAACAAATCACCCGCGCACATAGACAGGGCACGGCGGGGATTGAGGAACGTTCTCAGTCGGATGAAACGGGTGAGGGTTGCCGAGGACATCAGGCCGAAGGAAATAGACGAGTATAAGAAGCAGCGCTTGGGGGAGTGTTCGCCCTTCACAGTCAACACGGAGCTTCGCTACTTGCGAGCCTTCCTCAAGCGTTGCGTTAAACAGGGCTGGTTACAATCCATGCCAGCGGAGATCGAGCAAGTAAGCACACCCCAGGTCAGGGGCGGGTCGTTTTCCTATCAGAGAGCGAAATAGGCCCCTTCCTTGCCCAGTTGAAGCCGTGGGCGCGGAGAGCGGCAGGCTTGATATTGCGGACAGGATTGCGGCTTGGCGAGGCGAGATTCCTTCAGTGGGAGGACGTTGACCTTGAGGCCGGCGAGCTATGGGTTCCCAAGAAGCCGGACTTGGGGTTCGCCCCTAAGAGCCGGAGGGAAAGGTGCATTGCGCTCCCCCCGAACTTAATAGAAGAACTCGCGGCCCGTAGAAAGCAAAAGGGTTGGGTGCTTCGCGGCCCCAGAGGTGAACCGGGAAAGGCGAGCCATTGTCAGGCGTGGCGAGTGAGACGGTTGACAGGGTGATCCGCTTATGGCGAATTAGAACGACGAAAGCTGGGGGACGTACCCAAAAGTAACCGATGAAAGCCTCTACGACCCCGACGAATTGAAGAGATTATCGGGATGAAATTGAGGCATATTCCTGGGATTTCGCGCGATTGATTGCCTTCTGTTCTTTTTCCTTCAGTTCCTCGATCATTCTTGCCAAGAACCGAGCGTCTATAGGTTCCTGACCTTTCGGTGTCTTTTCATATAGTCGTTTCATCAGATGAAAGACACGTCTGCGCGTTTCCTCGGACATTGCACTGGTCGCAGCACTGAAAGAGCCGTAGTACTCTCTTATCTTCGCATTGATACATTCCATTGCAAAGTAGGCTCGGCGTAGTTTTTCTATTGTGGAACCCAGCAAATGAGCGAGAGCGTTCACTTTGCTTTTCCCAGAAACAGAGAAAGAGATAAGAGGAACTTTTGTATCTTTTTCGGTGCGGTCATCGGCGAGATATTTCCAAATTCTGCAATTCTCTTCTGCTTCATATCGTATGTTAGAAAGTATAGCTTTCTCACCCTCTGCTTTTTCCTTTTGCCGCTCCATTCTCGCCGCTTCAGCCTCATCTACCATACGCTTTGTGGAAGCAGCATATTCAAGGGTAACACTAATCAGGACAATGATTGCAGATGCTTGGATCGCCTCCGGGAATTTCGCACCGAAGATGAGCGACAAGATGAACACCAAAAAGGCGACAGAGACACCGCAGCACAAAGCTCTATATCCGCTCCAAGACCGTTTGAGCCAAGCACCTATTCCCTTCGTAGCCTTTTGAAGGTTCTGTTTGTGTGGGCAACACATGATTTTCAGGCAAGGATACCACAAGAGCCAAAGCGATCCCAGACCTTTTTTCTCCTCTGTGGGCAAGCGCGTAACCGCCCGCTTTCTCGGATGGCCGAAAGCATTGAGCATCCTTTGGGACACCATAATGCTTTCGCAAACGATGTACGGCAAATCTCAACGTTGATCTGGAGTTATTGCCCTGAGCAAGATCATTGACAGATATTGACAATGCAAGGTTCGCCACAGAAGAGATGATGCTCGCTCGCGCCGGGTCGCAGGACTTAGTGTTCTGAATACACGATCAAGACTGCCAGGTTAGCTCCCCCGTATGGGCCTTCCCCGAAACCACCTTCACCATATCCTGGCCCTTTTTGAATATCAGACGCATATTCAATATGAAATACGTTTTCTGTGGACAGGAACTCATTCATGTTCTTCTCTAATTCAAGGATGTCATTCCCCATTACGAGCTTCGCCTTCATCGTACTGCCCTCCTCTCTTTAGCTTGAAAGATATTTTTGCCACAGATGAGTTTACTTTCACAGGATTTTGTTCCCTACGCAAAAGAAAAAGCATTCTCCTATCCAGGGAAGCTGCTTGTGTTCCACAAGGGAAAAAGGAAGATTAAATCTCCCACTCCTCCGACATTTCACCTTTCTCTCCCTGTCAGACCTTTTCCGTGCCTTTCCGGTCAAGCTGTGTCGCTTGTGGATTGGCGGGGTGATACAAAAATTTCGGAACGATCAGGAATAAGAAGGTGTTCTAAAAATGCGGGAAAAAAATGGCAAAAAAAGAAAAAAAACTTGACAAAAAGCTGCTGGTATGCGATATGCTAACATCACATTTCATAAGAAAGAGGCCCCTTGTAAAGGGAGGAAACAGAAGGTGGAGCCGCTGGGATTTGTCATCCTTACTATTGAATATCGTCAAGAACAAGACCGCGTGCTTGCCAGATGTCGCGAATTGAGCACTTCTACGTTCGGTGATACATTTGAAGAAGCTCAAGAAGCCATTCTTGAGGCCATTGTGCTACACGTAAACACTTTGGAAGATGTTGGCGAACGGGAGCGCTTTTTCAAGGAACATAACATTAAGTTTTACCGTACAAGGCCTCGTCGCCACAGTTCAATAAGCATCCCACCGGATAAGCATCTCTTCTATCAGCGTGTAATGCAGCCTGTGTTCCAAGCGGCAAGCGCGTAATGGGGGAATCTCTTCCAGCAATCAGCGGCAAGCAGTTAATAAAGCTTCTCGTGAAAGACGGCTGGGAAATCAGAAGAAAAGCGAAACATGGGTTTTCGTTGGCAAAATGCCTACCAGCTCGAACGCTCGTTACCCTTGTTCCCAATAAATCCAAACCTCTGCCCATAGGCACACTTTCCGACATCTGGGGTGTTGACCAAACTCGTTATGGCAGAAAGGGAATTCAAAAACTCATAGAAAAACACGGCCTCAAATGATCTTGGCCTTCTATCGCACATCGCATGTATCACTACGTAAGGCTCAAGGCGTTACCAGGCACAGCTTTCCACAATCCTACCACATTCCTGTTCCTCGTATGGGCGATTAAGCCGACGCCAAGACTCGGACGGTCTATGTATTAAGCAACAAAGATTTCAAGCAAATTTTCCTATTTTTGGGGAAAGCTTGCTTTGCGTTGTTTTCTTTGGAAAAACTTTTTGCGGGGGAGATCAAATTCCCGTTTTGTGCCCCCCCTTCCGAAAGGCAATTTTGGGTTGCCCGCCGCCTGCTTGATTCACTAAGCCCCGAATCACCTCCATGCAGGTCTGCTATCCTTTTCCCTGTGAGGTTGCGCTATGGCGACCAGGACTGTGCCACTTTGCCCCTCCACATGCAACAAACGCCTTGTTCTAAGAGGTTTCCCTTCTGTGCGCTGTGAGCGTTGCAGTCCTCAGAGGGAAACTTTACAGGAGTTTCCCCAAAAACGGCGAGGATGGCGTTGTAACCTATTGGTACCAAGGCAGAAATCGAAACTGCCAACTGTGAGGCCTTTCTTTTGCATAAAAAATGGGGAAACTTTTTGATGAAGAAGGAGACCTCCTGAGGTGAAAGTTGTGGGTTTGAAAAACAACACAACCACCTGAAGGTCGGAGATGAACCGTAGCCAAGTAGAGGACAGATTCGAAAGGGCGAATTGGAGAATTTTGGGGGAGACTTTCCGAGGGAAATACTTCTTGACAACACGGTTTGCATTGTCGTATTCGGTGTCGGGGGTGGCCGGCGGCATAATCCGGAAACATCGGCGGCACAATCGAGGTCAGCAGTGTAATCGGAAAGGGAGCGGCTTTTATCATCTGATTGCGACGGAGCGTGAGTAAATGAGCGAAGCCAGCGCACGCCAATGCGAAAAGCAAAAAGGCAAAATCCTGGTTGTGGACGACGAGCTGATCGTTTGCAAGAGCTGCGTCAGGGTGCTTGCCCCGGAAGGATATTCCGTCACGACCACTCAAAGCGGACGTGAGGGAATCGAGAGGGGCGCCTCCGGCGATTTCGATGTAGCAATTGTGGATCTGAAGATGCCCGACATGGACGGAATGGAGGTTCTTCACGCAATAAAGGAAAAGCAGCCCGAGGTGCAGGTCATTGTGATAACCGGTTATTCGACGGCATCCACAGCGGTTGATGTTATCAAGCTCGGGGCTGGTGAGTACCTCCCTAAGCCTTTCACTCCGGATGAGCTTCTCGCTGCAGTCAGCAGGGCTATGAAGAGTAGAAGAGCGATCGCCGAGAATCGTTAGCTCAGGGACTAACCACAGGAGAAGTTTGGTCCTGAGCACATCGGCGGCAACAGCAGGGGCGTGCAGTGAGCCTATACGCCCGTCCGGAAGATGACGCCCAGCAGCACCGCTTCCGGTTTAAAGCGCGCCCCGCTTCCGCCTCCCCTGGAGCGACTTACGCTCACAAGAATGCACCATCTTGTGCGTAAAATGACCATATATGCTATAAATAAGCAAGGGCAAAGAATCGTAGCGCCCAGGCATCGCCACCGGCCCAAATTGCCGTTCCGGACGGCTTGATGGCCCCACTGAGGAAATCACCCGTGCCGGGCATTTAACCCACTTTTTTGGGGTCGAACAGGTGGAGCAGTTGAAATTCTTCGATGTCGGTCAAGAAGGAATTGGGGAGGTGCGGGAGGGCCCGCCGTCCTTGCCGAGTTCCCCAGATGAACTCGCCTATTGGTTCTCAGAGGCTGTTAAGGCTGAGATCGAGGAGTTGTCAAAGAAGGGGGGACAGCAATCTTATGAGCTGCTATCGGGGGAGTTAATCAAGACAATAGGTTCCAGCCAAGGGATTTTTTCATTTATACTCGCTGATGGCACAAGGATTCCTGAGGATGCAACCGGGCAACTAAAGACGGAAAGTGCAGAATACACCGCCACTGTAATACGCCAGGAAGTTAACCGTATCCAAATCCAGCTCGAAGCGAGTTCCCGACTTCCCGATGCCATTTCCAGGGCGATTCTTTTAATCGACGACACGGCTCTCCTTCGACGACTGGCGGATGTACTTGACGCTAAGGCTGAGAACCCAACGGGAGTTCGACCTTTAGCGGTAAAAGTATTCCATCCCGTCCAGGCAGAAATTGGGACTGCACTTTTACCTGACATCCCAGCGTTGGTTGATAAGAATCCCCGGAACCGCCACGTGTGGGAAAAAGCGTGTGGCTCCTCCGTCACGTATATATGGGGACCGCCGGGTACCGGAAAAACGTTCTCAATCGCTCATCTTGTGGCCACCCTCATCGCATTGCATGAGAGAGTTCTTGTACTCAGCCATACGAATGCGGCCGTAGATCAGTCCCTATATGAGGCGGTAAAACGCGCGGGTTCAGAAGAGGAGCAAGATGGACCGCTCGCCGTACATCCCTTCCTTCAGGAGGGCAAGATACTTAGGATCGGGCCAACAACGAATCAGAAGATTCCCGACCCCGTTCGGTTGGACTGGGTGGTCGGCCAAAAGACCAGCGACATAAGCAAAGAGATCGTAGCTCTGGAGTCAAAAGCGAAACCACTTAGGGAGCAACTTGAATACGGCAATGCCATAATTGCAGAGTGGGACAAACTTTCGGATCTCGCGAACCGCTACGAATCAGCCGCTGAATCCGAAAGCTCCTGCAAAGACAAAACGAGAGCCGCCAGAGACCAGTTAAGAAACCACGGGAATATAGTTAGGCAGCGAGGCCTCGAACTTGAAGAGGCCAAAGGCGCCTGGCTTTTTCGGAAGAGAAAGATACAACGCGCTTCCAACGCCTTGCGTGTAGCGCATGAACTATTCACGCATTCCAAAGAAGCGTTGGAACTCCTTCACGCAAAGCAGACCGCGGCTCGCGACTTAGCTGTTACGCTTAAGTTAGCACTCGATAGACAACGGAGTGCATGTCAACAGCTGCTGCCCCGGGAAATCCTTGAGAACGAGGTGGGAAATATAGCCAAGCGCTTGGAACCGCTGGAGACAAGGATTCAATTGCTCCAACAAGAACTCTCGGAACTTGAGCAGAAGCTGGTTGAAAAAGCCCGAGCGATTTTCTGCACCCTGACCAAGAACTATACCGACAGAACGTTGGAAGATCAGGCCTTTGACGCGGTAATCGTCGATGAGATTTCCATGGCACTTCCACCTTTGATTTTCCTGGCTGCGGCTCGGGCAATCAAACGCATTATTTTGGTCGGGGACTTTTGTCAACTTCCTCCAATTGTCCGGAGCGATACGCCTATAAGCGATGAGAGACTTGGGACGGATGTCTTTCATCTGGCTGGTGTCGCACACGATTGTAAACCAGCAGAAGGATGCGTTGTTTTGGAAAGGTTGACCGAGCAGCGAAGAATGCTGCCCGAAATTGCCAACATTGCGCGGCATCTGGTTTACGACCAGACCGGTGTTAGACTCGAAGATCATCAGTCGCTGAAGAAGCGCCTGAAGCAAATTCACGAACACCCCACGCACGCTTGGCTTAGGTCTCTCCCGGGCAGCACGCTACTCATAGTCGATACTGCGGACTTGCATTGTTGGAGCGGCAAACAACCTGGTAGCCTCAGCCGTTTTAATTTCTATTCAGCAACAGTCGCTGTAGAGACTGCAGCCCTGGCCGTATCAGATCTCCCAAGGCCCGACCGTGTTAGTAGCCCCAGACCTATTGGCATCGTCACTCCTTTTGTGGCTCAACGAAGGCTCATTACGAAGATGCTGAGGAACTTAGACCTGGAAGATTGGGTTCAAGCAGGAACAGTTCATACGTTTCAGGGGGGGCAGGCCGATCTGATCATATTCGATTCCGTTTTGGATGAACCGTATTGGTCCGCCAGGCTCGTCACACCTAGGTACCTCAAAGAGGTTAGACGCGAGCTCAACGTTGCAGTGACCCGGGCCAAGAACAAATTCATTCTCATAGGGTCCTCTGAATGGCTCAACGAGCGCGCCAGGGCAGCCAGTGGTCTTGGCCAACTTTGGATGTATCTCAGAAACCATGCCGATCTCGTGTCAGCCGCGGACTTGCCCATAGAGGATCTTCCGAACCGGATATTTGGCTTCTCTGTCGATAGTACGAAGTGGTGCGTCCCAAGACAAAGCCATGGCTTGGCTTGGGAACCCCTTGACGAAAATACCTTTTTCCATCGTTTCATAGCCGATATCAATTCAGCTTCTAAGAGCATCCTCGCATTCGCCCCTTATTTCGGCAGCTATCGCTGGCCCAGAGTCCAGCCAGCCTTCTATGCCGCCCTGAACAAAAAGCCCCGAGTCGAGATCACCATCGTCACTCCGCGGCTTAATGATGTTGACCCGGCAGCAAGAGCCTACACGAAAAAGGCCCTCCTGAATTTAAAAGAGCAGGGGGCGACCGTAGTTCCCGCAAGTGGTATGCATGGAAAGGACGTAATTATCGATGAGCGGATTCTTTATACCGGCAGCATGAATTGGTCCAGCCATCGAGGCAGGCAGGAAACCGCGCATCGGTTCGAGGCGCCCGAATATGTGAAGTGCTACTTGGAATTGCTCCAGGCAAAGCATTTTCGTCAGGCAGTAATTCTTGAGGACGGCTCGCCGCGAGTCTGCCCCTTCTGCCACGAGCCCACCTGGGTCGTTAATCAAGGGAGGCAACACGGCGCTTGGGACTTCCAGGCGGTCAAAGTGGGCTGCAGCAATAAGGATAGGGCCGATTGTCCGGGGTATCTGAGGAATATCGATGAGCGCCCTCCATTTACCGCCATTCCAAGGTGCGAAATTGACGGTCGCACGAAATACAGGCGTGTACGGAGAGGCAGGGGCGAAAGATGGCAGTGCCCCAAGCACCCGAAACAATGTCCACTCATCAAGGTTGTCCCGGGAGATCCATGACAATAATGCGGGCCACTCACCGCACAACCTCCTGTGGACCAAGGGGTTTCTTGGAGCAGCACCGCTCAATACTCCGCAGGGAGAGCTTGGAGCTGTTCAAGGGTGAAGACGGGGCCGTCTTTGCATACGTAGAGGTTGCCGATGTTGCATCGGCCGCATTTGCCGATGCCGCACTTCATACGCATTTCTAAGGATACCACGATGTTCTCCGGCGGGAAGCCGAGGTCACTGAGGACGGGGAAGGTGAATTTCAGCATGATGGGGGGGCCGCAGACGAGACAGATGGCGCTCTCGGAGGAAGGGGCGACCTCTTTCAGGACAGTGGGCACGAACCCCTCCCTGCCGGTCCACGACTCGTCCCCTTTGTCAACGGTCACGTACATCTCGATATCGTCGCGCTCCTCCCACTCCTTCAGCTCTTCCTTGTAAATCAGCTCTCCGGGGCTTCTGGCGCCGTAGATGCAGGTCAGGTTGTTGATGCGTCCCCGGTTCTCCGGAGCGAGCAGATAGCGGATGGCGCTTCGCAGCGTCGTGAAGGCGAATCCGCCGCCGACGATGAGGACATTTTTTCCCTCTATCTGGTCGAGCGGATACGATTTCCCGAGAGGGCCTCTCACACCGATGATTCTCCCTTCCTCCGAATTGTGGAGGTCGGAAGTAACCACGCCCATCCTCTTGACAGTGAAAAGGAGGTAGCCTTCTTCTGTCGGGGAGGAGGCGATGCCGATGGGCGATTCTCCCTTCCCGAAGATGGACAGTTCCGCAAACTGACCGGGGAGGTACTGGAAGGCTTCCTCATGTTCCTTATTGAGGAAGGCCAGTTTGAAGGTCTTGATGTCTCGGTCGGCGTTTTCGACCGTTACCTTCTGAATCTCCACCGGATATGGTAGATATGGATTTCCGTGGTTTCCCTTCACGGTGCTATTACCTCTCTGAGGTCAATGTTGACCGGACAGTTCACGATGCAGCGCCCGCAGCCCACGCAGAACAACTGGCCGCTGTTGTCCACCGCGTAGCTGAACTTGTGCATGAATCGCTGACGAACCCTCTCCTTCTGGCTCGGGCGAGGATTGTGCCCGGAAGCGTGCAGTGTGAACGGGGAATACATGCAAGAATCCCATGTCCGCACTCTCCTTCCATTCTCCCTGAGCGTCTCATCGGTCACGTCGAAGCAATAGCACGTCGGGCAGAAATAGGTGCATATCCCGCAGCCGAGACATTTCTGCGAGGGAGCTTCCCACAGGTCTGAATCGAAAGCCTTCGCAAGCCTCTCCGCAACGCCATCCAGGGGTAATTTCTCCATGCGCGAAGCTGCCTCCTCGGCGATTTTTTTCTTCTGGGCGACCTGTTTCTTGGTCGCGTCCTTCGTCATCTTCGAGAACTGATTGAGGAACTCTTCCCCGCGTTCGGAGACTGCCTCAAGGAGGAAAGCCTCACCCAGATCGAAGAGGAGAATGTCTGAGCCTTCCGCAGCAGCCGGTCCCCCACCGACGGAAGTGCAAAAGCATGTGGTTGCCGGGTTAGCACATGCCACCGAAATGACCACGGTGTTCTCGCGCTTTTGCTTGTAGTAGAAGTCCTCCGGCTCCTCCAGGAACACTTTGTCGAGCAGCCAGATAGCTCTTGCGTCGCAGGGTCGAAGCCCCAGCAGAACCCTTTTCTGCGGGGCAGGGGCGGCGTCCTCAGCCAGCTCCCCCCGGCAGAAGCGGCAAAGAACCTCGGACTGAGGCAGGAAGAACTCCTTCGGTGACATCTTAAAGTTGCGGTAGTCGAAGTCAAACTCCGGTTCTTCCCCGACTTCGCCCAAAGTTACCTCGCCGCCGTTACGGACAGGCCCGTACAAACGGTAACCGCGCGAGACGATGGCTTTCGCAAGGTCGGCGAACTTTTTTTTGTCAACGGTTTTTGCAATCATGATTTCCGGCATCGGCTATGGTTCTGTGATGAAAGACTGATCGTCCTCCATCTTAAAGGTGCACAACGGCGGAGGCTCTTCAAGGGAAACGCCCGCCTCGTATCCGAACAATTCCTTGACGTCTTTGAGGATTTTTCGCGTGAAGAGGCGAAGGTCAATGTCCATGGGGCAAGCCCGTACACAGGCGCCGCAATCAACACACCGCCCCGCCTGGTGAAAAATCCGCCCCAGATGGTAAATCATAACCTCTGTGAGGTCCTTGCCGACGCCGATCCACCTGGGTTGGGTTTGCTCCGCGAAGCAGGTCGTGCAGTAGCAATTGGGGCACGCCTGACGGCAGGCGTAACACCGAATGCACTTGGAAATCTCGGCGACGAACGCATCCCACCTCTCCTGCGACGATTTCGCTTCAAAATCGGCAATGTCCCCGAAATCGGCTTCAGCTTGCTTTTCGGCGAGTTCCTGTCCGACACGAATATCACAGACGGGCGCATCGGGATGGGGACAGCCCTTGCACGAATCGAAAATGACTTCATCCCTGCCGAGGCGGATGTCCTTGCCTCCGTCAACATGCACGGTGAGCGTACCATCTTCGGCGATCTCTCCGCCCGCCGGTTCCTTTCCATCCAGAGCTGCCTGGACTTTCTTCAGGTCAACAACTCCTCGGCACGGGACGCCCACGATGATAAGGTTGTCACGCGGCGCCTGCTTTTCCTTGACCAGTCCCACCAGAGACCGCCCGTCGCAACCCTTTGCGACAACCGCAACCCTGGGAGGTCTCCAGTCTTTCGGGCGTCCCTCCCTGGAGAAGAGGCGGGGCAGATACACGGCGAGATTGTTCGAGCAGAAGCCATCCCAGACAAGCCTGTCACAGTCTCCGGCACTGGTCACGAAACAGGGGGTCGTTCTCAAGGGGAGTGTCCCCTTCTCATAGCCGATGAGAAGGTCTATTTTCTTCTCCTCGAAGAGCTTTTTTGCGACAGCTTTCAGGTCGTCGGACATCTTCACGTTCTCGCTCATAGTTTTTTCGTCAGCTTCTGGATCGGCCCCACACGCTTGACGCTTTCGATCACTTTCTGCAGAATCTGCGCGAACCTTCCACCTTCGGCGGCAGAGACCCATGAAAATTGAACTCGCTCCGCCTCAATTCCGACGTACTCCAGCCAGTTTTTGAGAAGGGCGAACTTTCTTCTGGCGACCAGGTTGCCGCTGATGTAATGGCAATCTCCCGGGTGGCATCCGGATACCAGGACGCCATCAATCCCTTGCCGCAGGGCGCTGAGAATGAAAAGTGGATTGATCCTGCCCGAACAGGGGACACGTATGACACGGACGTTCGGCGGATACTGGATTCGGCTCACTCCCGCCAGGTCGGCGCCCGCGTACGAGCACCAGTTGCACAGAAACGCCACAATCCGAGGTTGCCACTCCTCCGCAGGTGTTTCCTCTTGCTTTTTGGTTGTCTCTTGTTTCTCAGCAGTCTTCATTTTCGTCACAATTCTGCAATCGCTGCCAGTATCTGCTCATCGGCGAAGCCTTTCAGGTCAATGGCGTTCGACCGGCACGAAGCCGCGCATGCTCCACAGCCCTTGCACAGCGCCTCGTTCACGACAGCCACTTGTTTTTCGGCGTCCAGTTCGATAGCCTGGTAGGCACACACCTCCACGCACACGCCGCAGCCCTGGCACCTTTCCTCAAGAACTCGAGAGACTTTCCCTTCGGCTTCGATCTCGGTCTTGGCCAAGATGGTGCCGGCTCTGCCCGCCGCGGCGCGAGCCTGAGAGATAGTCTCGGGAATGTCCTTCGGATAGTGAGCCAGCCCGCAGACGAACACACCGTCGGTGGCGAAATCCACGGGCCGCAGTTTCACGTGGGCTTCGAGGAAGAATCCATCGGCGTCCAGCGGCACCTTCAGCAATTGCGATAACCAGGGATTGTCCGGATTGGCGACGACGCCTTCGCTGAGTACCACCAAGTCCGGATGGAAGGAGAGAACGCGACTCAGGATTCTGTCCTTCACTTGAACTTGGAGTTTCTGGGCGTTTCTGCCGACGGTGGGCTTGGCATCCTCCTCGTAGCGTATGAACACGACACCCTTCTCACGAGCCTTCTGGTAGTAATCTTCCTTCAGACCGTACGTGCGCACATCCCTGTACAGGACGTAAACCGCCAGGTCGGGATTGATTTCCTTGAGTTTCAAGGCGTTCTTCACGGCGGTACCGCAGCAGACGCGGCTGCAATAGGGATGAGATTCATCGCGGGAGCCGACGCACTGAATCATCACCACCGATTTCATTTCGCTAAAGCAGGAGTCGGAGCCATCACCATTCTTCAGGAACATCTGTTCGAGTTCCACCTGGGTCATCACGCGGGAGTCCTCGCCGTAGAGGTATTCTTGCGGCTCGTAGGGTAACCCGCCGGTCGCGACGATAACTACGCCGTGCTCGATAGGCTCAGCGACACCCTCAAGGGCAGTTTTGAAGTTCCCAACGTAGCCCGCTATCTCCTTGATTCTGGCGCCGGCATGGACGGCGATCCTGTCGTTTGCGGTCACCTTCTCTATCAAGGATTCCAGGAAAGGACCAGTTTCCAATCCGTCGAGCGTGTAGCGAACTTTCCTCAGGTTGCCGCCCAGCTCGTTTTCCTTTTCGACGATAGTCACCGGGAAGCCCTGCGCGGCTAAGTCGAGAGCGGCAGTCATACCCGCTAATCCGCCCCCAATAACGAGGGCGGATTGCACGACGGGCAAGCTCATCTTATGGAGCGGCTCAAGCCGAGCAACCTTGGCCACCGCCATGCGCATCAAGTCCTTGGCTTTTTCCGTAGCTGCTTCCGGTTGCTTCTGGTGGACCCAGGAGCACTGCTCTCTTATGTTGGCAAATTCGAACAAATAGGGATTCAACCCGGATTCCCTGAGAGTGCTCTGGAACAGAGGCTCGTGGGTTCGGGGCGTGCAGGCACACACGACCACACGATTCAACTCTTTTTCTTTGATAGCCTCTCCAATGACCTTCTGGGAATCCTGCGAGCAGGCGAAAAGGAGATGATCGGCGTGGACAACGTGGGGCAATGACCGACCATATTCCGAGACGCTCTCCACATCCACTGTGCTGGCGATGTTGATGCCGCAGTGACAGACGAACACGCCGATGCGGGGCGGCTCGCCCCGGATGTCCCGTTCGGGTGGAAATTCCTTCTTGATTATTCTGACTTCCTGACCAGCCACCGTGGCCGCGGCAGCGGACGCCGCCGCGCTCGCCTGCATGACCGACTCCGGAATGTCCTTCGGCCCGGCAAGGCTTCCACAGACGAAAACGCCCGGTCTGTCGGTATCCACGGGGGCGAACATGTCGCTGGCGATGAACCCGTCGTCGTTGAGGTTGACGCCCAGTCTCCTGGCGAGCTCCTTGTGGGCTGGCGAGGTCACCAACCCCACGGACAGAACCACAAGCTCGAACGATTCCTCGAGCAGACGTCCATCATCGCTACTGTGACGAATGATGAGGTTCTCGGTTTTGGGGTCCACTTCCACGGAGGAGATGCGACCGTGGATGAAGCGGGTGTGGTGCTGGTCCCTGGCACGATCAATGAAGTTGTCGAAGTGTTTCCCATAGGCGCGGATGTCCATACTGAAAATGGCCACGTCCACATCGGAGGAGTGCTCTTTGGTAATGATGGCGTCCTTGGCTGCCTGCATACAGCAGATGGCGGAACAGTATCTATTGCCGAGCTGCATGTCCCGCGAGCCGACGCATTGTAAGAAGGCGATGCTCTCCGGTTCCTTCCCGTCCGAAGGACGACGAACCTGGCCTGCGGTGGGACCGGAAGCGCTGAGAATCCGCTCGTACTCGATACTGGTCATCACGTTGGGAAACGTTTTGTAGCCGTACTCATCCTTGAGAGTGGCGTCGAATTCCGCCGAGCCCGCCGCCAGGACGATAGCTCCGACATCCAGGTCGAGCAGTTGCTCCTTCTGCTCGAAATCCACGGCATTTAGCTCACAAAACTTCTCGCAGACGCGGCATTTCCCCCTCTGGAGGTAGATGCAGCTTTCCTTGTCAATGACGGGGATGGCGGGGACCGCCTGCGGGAAAGCAATATGAATGCACTTGGTTTTAGTGAGGCCTTTGTTGTATTCGTCAGGGATTCTTACCGGACACTTGGTCATGCACACGCCGCAGCCGGTGCATTTCTCCTCATTCACATAGCGGGGCCTTTTGAGGACCCTGACGCGGAAGTTGGGCGCCTTCCCCTCTACGCTCTGGACATCGGCGTTGGTAACGATGGTGATATAGGGATGGCTTGCCGCCTCGACCAGTTTCGGAGAGAGAATGCACATGGCACAGTCATTGGTGGGGAAGGTCTTGTCCAACTGGGCCATTCTCCCCCCGATGCTGGGTCCCTTTTCCACCAGCCACGTCTGGACGTTCATCTCCGCCAGGTCAAGCGCCGCTTGAATCCCGGCAATCCCCCCGCCAATAACGAGCGCACTTTTCTTCATCTCTGCTCACCAAGCGTGCGTTTCGCCCTTTTCTTCTTGCGCAGGGCAAACGACACAATTTTGGCCATCATCTGTGTCTTATGAAGACGTGATTGATCTTTGCCCCGGGGCGACCATTCCCGGATGTACTTCTCCTGCCTGGCTCCGTTGTAGATTTTCTCGCCGACACCTGTGCGGACGATGGTGGTGGTGTATCCGTCGGGCGAGCCCAGCCCACCGCAAGATATGTCGGCGTAATCGCAGGCGAAGTCGGAACAGGCGAAGCAAGCCGGCCTCGCAACATCATCCACCGCCTCGAAAGGAACGTGGACAACCTCGCCGTTCTCCTGCGTGACGATGACGTTATCTTTGATGTTAAGTTTTCGGATGCTCTTCAGCCTCACGCCGATATTCCTCTCCAGCTTTTTTCGAGCCTTTTCGTCGAAGGAGAAGTTTTCCATGCAGAACAAACCTATCGTCAGGGCTATGGTGTCGGAAGGAACGACCCTCAATAGCTGCATCTTGCGAAAGGTATAGATCTGACAGGGTGTCCCCACCAGAGCGATCCGGTCGAAGTTTTGCTCTCCGAGACGTTTTATGTCCCGGATGGAGGGGACGAAGCTGGTGTATTGCTTGCCGATTTCGTCGAGATGGAAGGTTTCCTCGAAATGGGAACCCGCGGCTTCGAGGAGATCCTCCGGCTTGGTGGCCACCATCGGCTGACGGGCAAAGGGGCCGACTCTCCTGGAAACGATTGCCCCCTGAATCAGCTTCTTCTCGAGGGCGTATGTCAGGAGGGAGGTGACGACACCGCCGTCGGTGCAAACGTCCATGATTTTCGGGGAAGTCGTCCTGGCGGAAACGAGCTTGCGGTAAGGCCCGATGGGGGCCTTCCATCCCATCTTCTCATCGAGCTCGTTGTTGAGGGCCTTTATCTGCGGGCAAATGAGGTAGCAGATGCCGCACTTGACGCACTTTTCCTCGTCCGCGAACCGTGGAGAGCCGTCCTCGCCTGTCTCGAGGGCGTCGAACTCACCCGCGGAGCAGAAGGAGACACATCCTCCGCATCTGCCGCAGATACCTCTATCCTGAACCTCCACGATCAGGTCGCGGAAGGTCTTCACTTCGTCAAGTGTTGGAGTGCTTTTTCCCATAGTCGTCTATCTTCTTTTTGAGTTCGTTGAGGATCTCTTTTCTGCCATCGAAGCTGTGCGTGACGAGGTCGTGGCGAAGCATTTGGGAGAACCGTTCCACCTCATCCATTCTGTCCAGGATATCCGGCGGGGCGTGCTTACCCTTGATCGCCAGATACCTCAGCGCCCGCATCACGTCGGTAAAGTTGACTTTCTGCGGGCATCGGGCGTAGCAACGGTAACAGATCATGCAGAACCAGATCAGGGGCGAGCCGAGAACCTCCTCCCTCATGCCGAAGAGAATCTGCCGGATGATTTTTCGGGGATTGTATTCCTCGTCTATATCGGTCACCGGACAGCCAGCGGCGCAGGTGCCGCAGGCGAAACATCTCCTGACATGCTGGCCGCCCGGCTGCGAAGCCACCTCATCGCAGAAAGTGGGATCAAGTTCCTCAACGACGATGGTCTTTTCGCTCGTTTCTTTTTCAGACTCCATGTTTTCACCTCTTGCTTTATATCCGACGCAAATCGCTTAGCTGGTCTTGGGCGTTGGCGCCTCGGTGAGTGTCGTCACTCGCCGCCCGGAGAATCATTTCTACTGCCCTTGAAACGGCGTCCTGGACGGGCGGTGACAAACCCGGAGCAACTTTCCCCGGAATAGTCTGCACCTGGCAGGCGAGCAACTCCACATCCAACCGGCACAATTCCTTCAGCTCGTAAAGCAGGTTGGACGTCGGAACCTGATGCATGGAGAAGTCGTCCAGTTTTTTCAAGGGCACCGATTTCAGCGATGGCCGAAACAGGACTCCTGGCTTTAACCCCTTGTCAATGGCGTCCACAATGATGATTCTCCGGGGTCTCGTCTTGCTGAGAGTTATATCGAAAAGGATTTCCCTGACCGAAGTGCCTGCATCAATGACACATAATCCCTCGGGCAGGTCCGCCTTCGCCAGCAAGCTTTGAGCGACGGCTGGCCCAAAGCCGTCATCTCCGAATAGAATGTTCCCGCACCCCAGCACCAGAATCGGACTGGAGCAATACTCCGGGATAAAATCGCTTATCACTTCACTCTCCGCATTTGCCTGCGCGCCTTTGCGCCTCACCGTTCCACATCTTTAACATTCTTCACCGCAGACGGGCAGAGCATCAGTTCTCAAGTTTCGCCAGCACGTTTCCGGATGCGTCCACGATATCCATCTTCACCGAGAGTGTCTCGTCGAAGGCATGCGTCGCACAGGAGAGGCATGGATCGTACGCGCGGATGGCCATCTCCACGCGGTTCAGAATGCCCTGATCGTATTTTCCGTCTTTGATCAGAGACATTGCCGCCTGCTTGACGGACATATTGATCGGCGCGTTGTTATGCGTTGTGCCGACGATGAGGTTGCAATTGGTAACCAGACCGTTCTCGTCGGTTTCATAATCGTGGATCAAGGTTCCTCTTGGAGCCTCGACGCAGCCGACTCCCCTCGCGGCGCGGGGCGTCACCGGTACCCTTGTCTCCTTGCTTGTGATTTCCGGATCGTTCAGCAGCTCCACCGCACGCTCAGCGGCATAGACCAGCTCGATAAGCCGCGCCCAATTGTAGAGCAAGGTCTGCTGAGCGGGCCGCCCGAACTTCTCTCGAAACTCCTCCAGCTCGGCCTGAGCGAGCGGTGTCGCAATCTTCTCGCAGACGTTGATGCGAGCCAGCGCGTTGGTGCGATAAATGCCGCTGGGCGAATCCAGGTCCATGGAGAAATCGCCCCACTTCTTCGCGTAGGGGAACTTCAGGTACGACCACGGCTCGATATGCTCGCCGATGTACTCCGTGTAGTCCTTGGGCTCGAACTCCTCATAGCTGCCGTCGGGCTTCATCAACCTGAGTTTCCCGTCATAGATCTCCAGACTGCCGTCATCGGCCACCAGGCCCAAAAAGCCGGTTTCGATGACCCCGAGGCTATTGATGGCATCGAGGTACTTGGAGAACAGGTTCTCCTTGGCGAAAGAGATGGCGAACTTCGCAAACTCCAGTACCTCGATCGCCATGGGCAGGACTTTCTGCCGCTCTTCCTCAAGAAGAGGCTTGCTGAAACCTCCCGGCACGGCGGTCACCGGATGAATGGACTTGCCGGAGATGATGTTGAGCATCTGAGTGCCGAGGTATCGGGCGTGGACGACCTTTTTGCCCACTTCGGGGTTCGCCTGCAAAATGCCGAACACGTTGCGAACGGAGTAGTCGGCATCCGGGCCCATCACGAAGTCGGGCCCCGCCAGGAAGAAGAAGTGGAGAATTTTGTCCGAGCAGTAAGCGATGTTCTGGCAAAGCTCTCGCAGCTTTCTGCCGGCAGGCGGTATTTCCACTCCAAACACCGCATCGTTGGCCTTTGCGGAAGCGAGGTGGTGGTGCCAGGGGCATACCCCGCAGATGCTGGTGACAATTCGCGGCATTTCTTCCACCGGCCGGCCGATGACAAACTGCTCGAAACCTCGCAGTTCGACGACGTTCACGAAGGTATCGGCGACGTTGCCGGAATCATCGAGGTAAATCGTGACCTTGGCGTGTCCCTCTATCCTTGTAACCGGCGAAATGGTGATTGTCTTTCCCATGTCTTTCCTCCTTATCTTGCGGGCCTCTTTGGGAGCGGACGCAGCCGCTTCTGGGCGCCGACGTACCGGTTCAACAAAGCCCTCCTGTCCACGACGTCTCTGACGTTCAGCCCGATGGATGAAATCGCCCCCATCATGTCCACCAGGGGATTGGCGCCTTTTCGGATCGGCCCGAAGCAGCCCCGGCAGGGCATACCGCCCTGGACACACCTGGGGACTTTCACCCCGCCGTCAATCGTCCGAGCGCATCCCGAACGAGTTACCGGGCCCAAGCACAGAAAACCCTGCTCCATGAAACAGCGCGTGTTATCCCACGGTTCCCCCTGCTTGAATTCCATCGGCTCGAGGCTTCTTTTGATCTGTCCGCCGGCTGCCTTTTTCTCCCTCTTCAGCGGGCAATCGTCGCAGACGCTCCTCTCGGGAAGCTCGAACGGTTTTCCCTCCAACAGGCAGGTGAGCGCCTCGGCGACGAGGTCTGGGTTGGTGGGGCATCCGGGGATGTAGACATCAACGTTGACCACTTCATCCACGGCATACACGCGGTCAAGAAGCGGCGGCAGATTCTCCGACGGCGTATCCGCGGAGTCGGTGGTCTTGGAGCCTCTGTAAACTTTGTCGTAAAGCTCTTCGAGCGTCCACATGTTTGCCATGGCGGGAATGCCACCGAAACACGCGCATGAACCCAGGGCTATGAGGGTCTTAGTTTTTTTCCTCATCTCCTCTGTGATGTGCTTTTCCTCCTCGTTTCGGACGCCTCCGCTGATGAGGCCGATGTCCGCTTCCGGAATCTCCAACTCGGTGCCATCGCCCGTCTGTCCGAAATACTTGTGGTCCATCAGGACAGGCATGTGCACGAACTCAAGCTCCGGCAGAAGGTCGAGGAGCTTGTCCCCGATGTCGAGGATCGTCACCTCGCACCCTCCACAGATGTTGAGCCATTCTTCGGCGACTTTCACTGGCATTCTGCACCTCCTCAGGTTGTATGAACGATTTGAGGACAGGATTCGGAAAGCGTGTTCTGTCCTGTTGTCGTGTCAGAATAAATGAACCCAGCAGCGATCGAAAACCTCCTCCTGCTCAAGGCGGCGCCTCTCCCTCCAGAACGATTTCCTTCACCACCCGCCTTGTGTAAAGCAGGTACTTGCCTTCCTGCTCGAAGAGTTGAACCTGGAAATCATTTTCTTCGTACTCACTCTTCTTTTTCTTCGCCTCCTCCTCTGTCTCATAGATGGCGCCGTCCCACATATATTTGTCCTTGTCCACGTACTTGGCCAGCTCAGCTTCCATAGATTCTCCCCCTTATGCCCGATAGGGACTCGGGCCTACCGATTTGATTTGCTCGACCATTTCCGTAGCCACCTGGGCGAACCTTGGTCCCTCCGAGGCGGAGACCCATTCCAGCCTGAACCTCTCCGGCTCCAGCCCGAAATCTTCGAGCATTAGTTCGATGGCTTCCGCTCTCTTTTCCGCCTTGAGGTTGCCGTCAATGTAGTGGCAGTCTCCCGGATGGCAGCCGAGGACCAGAACGCCATCCGTGCCTTTGGTCAAGGCATTGATAATCAGGTTGGGGTGAACCATCCCCGAACACATCACCCTGATAATCCGAATGTTCGGCGGATACTGAAGCCTCGATGTCCCCGCCAGGTCCGCCCCAGCGTACGAACACCAGTTACAGCAGAAAGCGATAATGATCGGTTCAAACTCGTCGTTTGCCATAATCGGCTCACTCCATCAGCGCCGCCTCGGCCATGGCCCCGATTTGCTCCAGCTTGAAGTTCCGGACGAAGATGCCCTCCTTGGGGCATGTGGCCTGGCAGACTCCACATCCCTTACATGCCGAAGCATCTCGCTCGACCGTCTTCTTTATCGCGCCGTCGCGCATGTACTCGATCAGTGTCAGGGCATTGTAAGGGCATGGGTCAATGCAATATGCGCAGCCGTCGCAATTGGCGTCAACGACCTCGGATATGGTGCCCTCCAGCTCGATTTCATCTTTGGACAGGATGGTTGCTGCCCGGGCCGCAGCACCCTCGGCCTGGCAGATGCTCTCGCTCAGCTCCTTCGGCGAATGAGCGAGCCCGCACAGGAAAATCCCGTCAGTAGCGAAATCGAGCGGCCTCAGCTTCATGTGCGCCTCGAGGAAAAACTTGTCTCTATTCAGGGGCAACTTCAATATTTTTGCGATCTCTTCGGCGTCCTCCCGTGGAACGATTGCCGGCGCCAGAATCAGCAGGTCCGCGGCGAGCTCCAGATTGGCGTTCAGGATAGGGTCGAATACGCGAACGGTCAACCTGTCTTCGTCCCTGGAAACCTCCACGCCGGGGGCGTGGTCATCGGGGTGACGTATGAACTTGACGCCCGCTTCTCTCGCCTGGGTGTAATACATCTCTCGGAAGCCGTAAGTTCTCATGTCTCTGTGTAGGACGTAAACGTTGGCGGTCGGACGCTGCCGTTTCAGTTCCAGAGCGTTCTTGACCGCCTGCTGACAGCAGATTCGGCTGCAATAAGGGCGTTCTTCGTCCCGCGACCCCACACACTGAATCATCACGACCGTCCCCGCGTCCACTTCCCCGGAGGAGAGCTTCTCCTCCAGCTCCAACTGCGTGAGCACCCGGGGGTCCTCGCCGTGGAAATAGCCCGTTTCCGGCAGAGGACGCGCGCCAATGGCGACGATAATAATTCCATGCTCCACTTGCTTTTCTTCGCCGTCTTGCTGAAAAGTCGTGGTGAAGCTGCCCACGGAACCTTCTATGGCGGTTATGTGTGATGACGTGAAGGAGTTGATGAGAGGGTGATTCGTTACTCTCTCGACCAGGTCAGCGAGGATTTGCCGGGGGTCTTCCCCTTCCGGCAGGTAGCGGACTCTCCGGAAGTTTCCCCCGAGCTCCTCATCTTTTTCCAGTAGATGCACGTCGAATCCCTGCTCCGCGAGATTAAGCGCTGCGGTCATGCCGCTGATACCGCCGCCGATGACCAGAGCCGCCTGGTTGACCAGCACGGTAAGTTTCTGCAGCGGCTCGATGAGGGCGGCCTTCGCTACGGCCATTCTTACTAGCGCTTTTGCTTTCTTGGTGGCTTTCTCCGGCTCGTGCCTGTGCACCCAGGAGCACTGGTCGCGGATGTTGGCCATCTCGAAGAGGTATTCGTTCAGTCCAGCCTCGCGGATTGTGTTGCGGAACAAGGGCTCGTGCGTGCGAGGTGTGCAGGAGGCCACAAGGACGCGATTGAGGTGGTGTTCCTTGATCATCTCCTTGATTCTCTGCTGCGTATCGTTGGAGCAGGTATACAGGTTGTCCTCGGCGTGGACAACGTTCGGCAGTCCCTTTGCATACTCGACGACGCTCGGCACGTCAACCACGGCCGCAATGTTCGTCCCGCAATGGCACACGAAAATGCCGATGCGTGGTTCCTGGCCGCTGACGTCAATTTCCGGAGGGTACTCCTTTTTCACGATTAAGGAGCCCCTCGCCTCAGAGAGCAGGGCCATGGCGTGCGCCGCGGCGCCGCTGGCCTGGGCGACGGTTTCGGGAATGTCCTTCGGCTCCGTGAAGGGACCGGACACGAAAATGCCTTCACTGTCAACGCTTGTCGGGCAAGAGCGCGCCGTTTTGCAGAATCCGAACTCGTTCAACTCCAGCCCGAACTTCTTCGCAAGTTCCTCAGCCCCCTTGGGCGGCTTGACGCCGGTTGAGAGAACAACCATGTCGTATTCCTCGAGATGCGTCTTGCCTTCCTCGGTTACGTAGCGCACCTCGATGTTCTTCGTATCGGAAATCTCCCTCAGGGCTGACGGTCGGCACTTGATATACCTCACGCCCGCCTCCTGAGCCCGAGCGTAATAATCGTCGTAACCTTTCCCGAAAGCTCTTAGGTCAATATAGTAGATATCGCACGCCAGTCCGGGAGAATGCTCCATGGCGATGATCGCCTCCTTGGTGGCGTACATGCAGCAGATAGAAGAGCAGAAAGAGCATCCCTCATCAGCCTGCCGCGAACCGAAGCACTGTAGGAAGGCGACCCTCTTTGGCGGCTTGTGATCCGATGGACGAAGCATCTCGCCCAGATAAGGCCCCGTCGCGCTCAGGAGGCGCTCGAACTCGAGGGCCGTAAGCACATTGGGGGAATAGGAGTAGCCGTATTCGGGCTTGAGGTCGGGATCGAATCGTTCGTACCCTGGCGAGAGAATGACCGCTCCGACATCCACCTTCTCTTCCGTTTCCTTCTGTTCGTAGTTAATGGCACCGGCTTCACAGGACTCTTTGCATATCTGACATACCTCTCCGCCTCGGAGCATGTGGGCGCAGTGTTCCCTATCAATCAGCGCGCGGTTCGGGACAGCCTGAGGATAGGGAATGTAAATGGCGGGCCGGGCGATCAACTCCTCGTTGTATTCGTCGAGAATGGGCCTGGGCTCTCTGGTGGCCACCTCCGAGAGGTTAATTCTCCCCGTAGGACAAATGAAGGCGCACGCTCCGCAGACCTGGCAGACATCCGTGGGCGCCCCGAAGGGAGGTTTGACCTCTCGTTTGGAGCCGCGGTTCACGAAGCTTACAGCAGCCGCGCCCATTCTCTCCTCACACATTCGCACGCAGCGGCCGCAAAGCATACAGTCCTCGTCCTTCTTCTTGAACCTCGTCTCTTTGACGCCGCATTCTTCGGCCAGCTTTTGTATTTCCTCGGCATCCGGGCATCTCGCGAGGAGAAGTTCAATCATTATTTTTCGCGCCCTGAGGACCCTGTCGGTATCGGTGCTGACGACCATGCCGTCTTTGGCAGGGTACGTGCACGATGCGCGGACTGCCGAACGATTCCCCTCTGAAATCTCCACCAGGCAGACCCTGCACGAGCCGTACGGCTTCAAAGCCTTGTGGTAGCAAAGAGTGGGTATTTTGATGCCAGCCTTTTGAGCAGCCTCGAGGATGGTGTTTCCCTCTTCCACTTCAATTTGTTGTCCGTCAATAGTCAGGCTTATCACGCCAATACCTTTCAACCTTGGACCTTCTTACTCCATCTCTTTACTCAAAGCGCCCCCGCCTTCAATTTCAGCCGTGTCCAGTAGATATCTTTTTTCTCCCCTGCGGTACGCATACGTGAAGCGAATTCCGGGGTGGCCCGCAATTAGTGCCTCCAGCGTCTGGGCCATGTCCCCCAGCGGCTTGATGTCTATATGATTTGTCTTGAATGTAGCCCTCACTACCGTCCCCCGCCGGGCCTCGGACGTAATCTCGAAATCTCCTTCGCACTCTTTAGCCGCCTGGGAGAGAAGCGATAAACCGAGGCCCACTTTTCCTCCTTCTCTCGTGGTAAAGAAGGGGCCGGTGGCCTTCCTCACAGTCTGCTCATCCATCCCTTTTCCGTCATCTTCGATTTCGATAGTTAAAAGTTTCCTTTTCTCGTCATCCGTGACTCGAATGTCCACCTTGCTCGCCCCTGCGGCCACTGCATTTTCGGCTATGTCCAAAACGTGCAAAGAAAGGTCTTCCACTATTCCTCGAAGAAAACTCCTCTTCCTTCTCGGCCCAGGAGGGCTTTTTTTATTTCCTGCGACTCCATTGCTTCGGCAAGAAAGCCGGTCCACCGCTTCCCAATATCTTCGGGGTAGTGAGCGTCCGAGAAAGTCACAAGGGGAAAAGCCTGCACCGCCGGGAATGCGGACCTGGCCTCGGCGAGTGTGCTCCTCGGAGAGACCTCCAGAGCGTCCAGCTCCAGACCTTCGGGGATGAACCCTAACTGCCCTATAATGCCGAAACTCTCGCGATCCACATGCGACGCGATGGCAATCCCGGAAAGCGAGTGAATCTCCTGGACAATGCTGTCGAGGGGCAAAGTAGTTGCACCTACCAAAAGTCTCTCGTTTATCTCCACGACCTCATCGTTCTCGTTGACAACCACTTGCTCGCCGAAGGCCCTTTCATCATTCACGCCGGGGAGACTGTCATACACTCTTTCTTGCAGCTTCAATAGCTTTTCCTCCCGATCAAACAGCGCCAGCACATGTACCTCCTCTTCGGACGTTATTTCCATTCCTCCCAGCACTGCTATTCTGGTTTTTTCGGCGGCTTTCCTCACTGCCGCCGCGTTTTCCGCCGAGTTGTGGTCACATATCGCGATGACGTCCAACCCCCTTTTCTGGGCTTCTTCGATGATAACTCCGGGGACCATGGCCAAGCTTCCACACGGCGAAAGGCACGTGTGAATGTGCAAGTCCGCCCGGAACCCTCTCAGCATGAGGCCGTTCCGCGAAGTCCAAGCTGATACAGCCGGCCCACAACCTCGAAGGTTGGCAGGCTCGTCACCAGAATCGGTACTCCCTCTTTTTCAGCCCTGCTCAGGGTTTCTGAATCCGGCTCTCTTCCGTTGACGATAACTACTCCCGCGAGCTCTTTGACAACCGCAACAGCTACGATATTCTGATGAAGTTGAACCGTCACCCAGAGACAGTCCTTACCCGCATGGGCCATCACGTCGCTCAACAGGTCGCTGGCGTAACCGCCGCTCACCTCCCGGGAGAGGTTCCCGGCCGCCGATCTCACCTCCATTTTCAGCTCGCGGACTGCCTCCTCTAATTTCATCTGCGCCCTTTCCTAATCCGGGAAATGGAATGTGGCCTGCAGGTCTGTCCCTTTCCCGACCTTCGATTTCAATACCATCTCGTCCGCACTTTTCTGAATGTTGCAAAGTCCCATCCCTGCGCCGAAGCCCAGTTCCCGCACCCATTCCGGCGCCGTGGAAAAGCCCGGCTGCATCGCTTGTTCTATGTCCTCAATCCCGGGGCCCTTGTCTTTCGCCTGAATCTGGATGTATTCCGGGTAAATGTGGGAGACCATTTCCCCCTTTTCTGCGAACACCACGATGTTCATCTCTGCTTCGTACGTCGCAATGGCAACTCTGCGGACCACCTGCGGGGCAAACCCGAGCCGAGTGAGCGTTTTCTTCAGCGTACTCGCAGAAATCCCTGCCCGGTCGAAATCTCCTCCCAGCACGTTGTATCGCAGGGTTATGACTGTTTTATCAGCGAGGATGTCCTCGAAAATGTGGCTGGCCCGGTAGCGATGAATCTCTTCCTCCCGGTAGTCAATCTCTAATTTGTTCAACAGTCCTCTGATGATGTCCCCTTTGCTCAAAATGCCAGCCAACTGTCCGGTCTTGCGGTCAACCACCGGGAATCGCCCAAAGCCGTAGCGCTCGAATTTATTGATGGCATGAACCACCGGCTCGTCGGCATAGAGAACCTCCAGCTTCCTGGTCATCTTCTTTTCCACCGAGCAATCCATCTCCCCGCCAGCCAGGCACTTAATGAAATCTTCAATGCTGATAATTCCCACCAAGTTCTCGCCATCAACAACGGGAGTTCCGGAAATCTTGTTCACACGGAAGAGTTCTCTCAGCTCACCGACAGGGCAATCAGGCCGGGCTGTTATCACTTCCCTGGTCATCACTTCTCCCACTTTCAGCTCGTATGTCAGCTCCTGAACCCTGCCGATTCCCCGGTCCTTGCCCATTTCCGCCTCTTCATCAGGAACATCAGTTCACTTCGGAACATCCCGGCAAACCGTTTTTGTAAAGCCGCCCGCACGTCTCGAACATGGGCAACTGGGTCAACAACAGAGGTATGCCCTTGTTCTCTGCCAACCGCACAGTCTCCTCACCGGGTCTTTTTCCTCGAACAAAGCAGATAGCTTTGATATCAACCATCTCAGCCGTGCGAATAACCTGGGGATTGGTTAGTCCCGTTATGAGGAGCGCCCCTTGCTTGACGAAGGCGAGCACGTCGCTCATCAGGTCCGCCCCGCAAGCCATGCCGACCTCTGTATCCAAACCATTGCCGCCGGAGATGACCTCCGCGTCCAGAATTCGCTCCACTTCGTCGAGTTTCATGAAAGACTCCTCACCTTCTGGTGACGGCGCCGAACTTGCAGACCTCGTAGCACAATCCGCACTTGATACATTTTGCCGGGTCAATAGTCTGCGGCTCCTTCTTTTCGCCGCTGATGGCCTCCGAGGGGCATTTCTTGACGCAGAGCATGCATCCGGTGCACTTCTCGGGGTCAAT
Source organism: uncultured Verrucomicrobiota bacterium (assembly GCA_964640185.1). Lineage (GTDB taxonomy): Bacteria > Auribacterota > JABMQX01 > JABMQX01 > JABMQX01 > CAZXGF01. Next base: position 72,252 of record CAZXGF010000010.1, read on the forward strand.
TAGGTACTCGATCAAGCCTTTGCAGACCCCCGCAGGGCACCTCTTTTCCTTTATGTGTGCCTCATACTCGCTTCTGAAGTATTTCAGCGTGCTCAGTACCGGATTGGGAAGAGTCTGACCCAGTCCGCACAGCGACGCATCCTTAATGGCATTGCCCAATTCCTCAAGGAGCTCGAGGTCTCCCTCTCTGCCTTCCCCCTCGCAGATGCGGGTCAGGATCTCCAGGAGAGCCTCCGAGCCCTCGCGGCAAGCTGTGCATTTCCCGCACGACTCGGCATTCGTGAACCGTATGAAATAGCGAGCAACGTCCACCACACATGTTTCTTCGTCCATTACGATCATTCCCCCAGAGCCCATAATAGAGCCTGCTTCCGTCAGGCGCTCGTAATCCACAGGAAGGTCTATTAGCTCTGCCGGAATGCACCCGCCCGAGGGGCCGCCGGTCTGCACCGCTTTGAACTTTTTCCCGTTCGGGATACCGCCCCCGATATCGAAGACGATCTCCCTTAAGGGGATCCCCATCGGCACCTCAACCAGCCCCGTATTGTTAATCTTACCCACGAGAGAAAAAACCTTCGTCCCCTTACTTTTCTCCGTACCTATGCTCGAAAACCAGTCGGCTCCTCGCAAAATGATCGTCGGTACAGTTGCCCAGGTCTCCACATTGTTGATGTTCGTGGGCTTCCCCCATAACCCACATTCGACAGGGTAGGGAGGTCTTTGCCTCGGCTCCGGCGGTCGGCCCTCGATGGACGCCAGCAGCGCGGTCTCCTCCCCGCACACGAAGGCTCCTGCCCCCACGTGAACCTCGACGTCAAAACTAAAATCGGTGTCGAATATGTTTTTGCCCAGAAGTCCGTAATCTCTCGCCTGCTCGATGGCGATTTTGATCCTTTCAAGGGCCAGGGGATATTCACTTCTGATGTAGATAAACCCTTCCTCGGCGCCGATGGCCCTGGCGCCAATCAGCATCCCCTCCAGGACCGACTGCGGGTCTGCCTCCGCTATGCTCCTGTCCATGAACGCCCCCGGGTCCCCCTCATCGCCGTTGCATACAACATACTTCGGTTGGCCCTGAGCCTTCCGGCATAGGTCCCACTTGAGCCCGGTGGGGAACCCTGCCCCTCCTCTGCCCCGCAGCCCGGAAGCTTTGATCGTCTCGACAATCTCCTCCGCGGTCATCTCACTCAGCGCTTTTGCCAGAGCTTTGTACCCGTCCCGGGCGATATACTCGTCTATCTTTTCGGGATCAATTAGACCCCTGTTTCTCAGGGCCACGAGTGTCTGGCGCGCGAAAAAGCCGATATCCATCATCCTGGGAATCGGCTTGTCCTCTGGAGGCGGAGAGTACATCAAGCGCTCAACGGGACGCCCTTTCAAGAAATGCTCTTCTACGAGGTGCGGAATATCCTCCACGGTGAGCTGTTGGTAGAAGATTCCTTCCGGCATGACTGTCATGACAGGGCCCACCGCACAAAAGCCGTTGCACCCGGTCATGACCACTGCAATTTCGTCTTCAAGACCTTGTTTCGCCAGTTCTTTATCGAGCGCTTCCTTGACCTGGAACGACCTGTTCGAAACACAGGCCGTCCCCGCGCAAAGCATCAAGTGCGTTCTATATCTCTTCAATCCCTTTTTCCGATTCCCTAATGGTTTCTAAGACTGCCGTTCACTTCCTCTGGCCAATGCGTACTCCGTCACGGCTTTTCCGCCCAAGACGTGCTCATCGAGAATCCTGCGGGTCTTGTCCGGAGTCAGGTCCACGTACTTGACAGGCGCCTCTCCCTTCAATTCGACTGTCGCCATGGGTTCGCGACTGCATAGCCCTGCACATCCGCTACTGGTCAAGATAACGTCCTTGATATCCTTATTCTCGAACTCGTCCAGAAGCGTGTTCATGATTTCTCTTGCTCCTGCGGCGATACCACAGGTCCCCATGTGGACGGTAATTTTGGCTCTCCCCGCCCCCTGCCGGAGTAGAGTAGCCCTCCTTACCTTTTCGGCAATCCTGTCGAGGTCTTCGATCTTTATCTTGGACATCCCTTGTTCCCCTACCTGTACTTTTCAACGATCTTCAGCACTTCTGCTTGGGTCAGCTTGCCATAGAGGTCCTCTCCGATGGTCATAACCGGCGCCAGGCCGCAACACCCGATGCAGTTGACAGTTTCCAGGGTAAAAGCCATGTCCTCCGATGTCTCACCGGTTGCTATGCCAAGTGCTCGCTCGAGCGTCTCAACAATGAGGGGAGCGCCTTTAACATGGCAGGTCGTCCCCATGCAAACGGTGACGATGTGTTTCCCTCTCGGCTTGAGGCTGAAGGAGGCGTAAAAAGTAGCTATCCGGTAAATCAGGCTTAGAGGGATATCAAGCTGGCGAGCTAAATAGCGCAAGACATCTTCGGGAAGATAGTTGTAGCTTGAGTTGATGCTCTGCAAGATGGACACTATTGGTCCCTTTTCGCCACGGTGTTCATGCAGAATCTCGTCCACCCTCACCCGGTCCTCCGCTGCGAGCTCAACCTTCTTTTTCTCCTCTGGCTTCAGCACATATATTTGGTTCCTTACAGGGCAGATGCCCATACACTCCCCGCAGCCGGTGCACTTGTCCTCCTCAACGAAGCGGGGACGCTTTTTGAGGGTTGCCTGAAAGCGTCCGGGACTTCCCTCAAGCCTCTCCACATGCGCCAGGGTAATCACCTCGATATCCTTATGCCTCCCGATTTCCACGAGACGGGGGGCCATAGTGCACATTGCGCAGTCATTCGTCGGGAAGGTTTTGTCAAGCTGGGACATCACCCCCCCAATGCTGGGTTTGTTATCCACCAGATAAACCTTGAATCCTGATTCGGCGAGGTCGAGGGCGGCTTGCATACCACCGATCCCCCCGCCCACGACAAGAACGGCGCCAACTTTGCCGTTTCTTCGTTGACGGTTATCGCTCATTAAATGTTGGTCCTTTGCAAAACCTCTACCCGGCAATCGCCGGCGCCTATCTTCGCTCAGCCCTTTCAAGCCTCAGGGCCGCCGCCAGGCAGGTGCATTTCTGTCAAAAAGCGATAGTACTCGCACTCCTCGCAAGGCCCGGGACACAGAAACAGGCTGGGATCGGCCTGATCCCTAAGAACGTAGCACTCTTTGGCCTTCGTTTTGAAAACCAGGCAGTCTTCGCACCGCCTCTCCTCCTTGCCGGGGTGAGTCTTGTTGCGGACGTGGAACTCCCAGCAGTACACAAAGTCCTTGACCGCAAGCTCTGGAAGACCCAATATCACCCTCGCCCTCTCGCCCATCGGAAGCCCTCGCCTCTCCATGAACTCCACAATGTCCTGCGGGAGAATACGCCATTGACCCTGGGGAGTCAGCCTGTGGCCGGGCAGATGCCCCCTCTCAAGCCACCTCTTGACGGTGTCGTGCGAGCACTTGCAGATAGTCGCCACGTCCCCTGTAGTAAGAATGTCCTTGTACTTCACGGTCAGCTATTCACCCGGAGGCTGTGACTGAATATATTTCGCATACATTGTCAGCGCTTATGGGCCAATCATACACCCCTTGCGTTATTAGCGTAGTTTTACACTCCCAAACCGGCCTGTCAAGAAAAACTTTTCCCCAAAGTCTAAATAAGGCAGACTCAGTCGCAGCCAAAACCGGCCCGAAAACGCCATGTGTCACATTTCCGAAGCATTGAAGATCAGAGATGCCTGAGACGCAGTATTCCGGGCGGCACGTCGGAAGAGCTCAAACTGCCTGGGCGAAACCTCACACCTTCACCCTGCATCCAAACCCAAAGGCAGCTCGCGCGGAACAATAAAGCTGCGATACAACCACGGCTTGATGGCGTCGGCCTTGAGGCAGCGCCAGACCGTGCTCCTACTGACGGAGGCCGTGATGTCACGCTGGACGGCAGGTGTTCCCTGGGGCAGCTCCCAGGCCACCGCCTTCACTTCCACCACGATGTGGGTGAAAAGAATCGCTGTCGCGGACACCGCTCCTCCTCGGCGGTGGGGATAACGGGCAAAAGACGCTTGTCTCGATTTGTAAGACGCAGAGTTTTCACAACACCTTCCCATATCAGGGATTGCGATGAGGTCGGCACGCATTCCGCCGTTTAGCTCGACTTCCGCAGACGATGTCGCTCCCCTCAATCGCTAATCCCGGAGCGGGCGTCCCCAAGAAGGCCTGTCCGAAACGTCCCAACAGGAGCAGCAACTTGAGAAAGATGGGTTGCGTCCTGTTCTGACAGCGGCGAGAGAGGTACTGGCACAGGCGTCCAGAAGAGGCTTCTGCGAGCCTTGCAGGGAAAGCTGGGATATCCGCATTTGTTCTCGTGGTTTCGGATGGACGCCCTCGGGACAGCGGAGACCAGAGCACCACATTCATCGGCCGCCGGTAATGGAGGACCGCCTGCCTCTGAGTTCGGGGGGTAAAGGCGCTGGACATGTAGTGCTTTTTGATACGCCACGTTCGGCTTCGAAACCGGCAGGTTCGGTTTTTCGCCACGTCATGCCCGCATGAGGGTGTCCTCCCAGTCTCCCTGAGGGACGCGGTCGGTTCACCAGAAGGGTAACTGAAGTTGCGATGGACCTGCATAGCTTGCAGAAGCGTAGTTTTTCGCAGATTTTTGTTGACAAGTAGGGAAGGAGAATGAGAAAGTACGCTAACAACGCGAATTTGTATGAAATGGGCATACGTGTACACAACACATATCCAATCTCGTGTTCCGAAAACGAAGCCGTCAAATCAAAGCAAATTCTGATGGAGCCTATGTTGCTCACAGTCGCACCTGCTTCCACGCGGGTGTCCGGGATAAGTCATCACGCGGCCACAGGCGCGCCTCCAGGGAAGATTTGTGTCCCCCATCCCAGTTTGATGTGTGACATCCCGCAAAACGGGGGACGGATCCGTGGAGGGTCCACGGCGCTGCCCTAAGCAGGTTTTTTCAGTCAACCGGGATAGACACAGGGAGAAGGAGAAAATGGCCAACATGAAGGCAGCAATAATAGGAGCCGGGAATGTCGGTGCGTCCACGGCGCTGAAACTCGCCGAGCTGAATATCGCTGATATCGTAATGACCGACCTCGTCGAGGGCATGCCTCAGGGGAAGGCGTTAGACATGATGGAGTCGGCGCCGCTGTCGGGGATAGACGTCAGTATAACCGGCACGAACGATTACAAAGAGATTGCCGGCAGCGATATTGTGGTGATAACGGCTGGCGTCCCTCGCAAGCCGGGGATGTCGCGCGATGACCTGCTCAAGATAAACGCGCATATCATTGGTGAGGTGGTTGACGATGTGCTCCGGCACGCGCCGGATGCCATTATAATAATGGTTACAAACCCGCTGGATGTGATGACCTACCTCGCCTACCAAAGAAGCGGCTTCGACAAGAGGCGCGTTCTGGGGATGGCTGGTGTGCTCGATTCGGTGAGGTTTCGCTGTTTCATAGCTATGGAACTTGGTGTGTCGGTGAAAGAGGTCTCAGCTATGGTTCTTGGAGGGCACGGAGATTCCATGGTCCCCCTACCAGATTACTCGACGGTTTCGGGGATTCCGATTGTGGAGCTTATCCCGAAGGAAGCCATTGACCGCATGATCTCCCGCACGCGGAAAGCCGGCGGTGAGATCGTAGCTTTGCTCAAGACAGGAAGCGCGTACTACGCCCCGGCGGCGGCCGTAGCCGCGATGGCGGAGAGCATTCTCCTGGATCAAAAGCAGCTCCTCCCATGCTGCACCAAGCTCGACGGAGAATACGGATTGTCCCACGTCTTCGTCGGCGTGCCGGTGATTTTGGGGAAGGAAGGGGTCGAGAAAGTTGTCGAGGTACCCCTTTCCCCGGAAGACTCTGAGAAGCTGAAGCAATCGGCCGAACACGTGAAGTCCACAATGGAGGATTTGCGTAAGCTTTCTGATACGGACAGAGCCGAAGGCTGAATTGTTGGCTATGAGTTCTGAGGGATATCGCCATACGATGCCAATGTGAGGGAGTGCTCAGTTGAATATCTATGAGTACCAGGCGAAAGAAATACTGAGAAAGCATGGCGTTCAAGTTCCGAGAGGCAGAGTTGCCTCTGACTCCCTGGGGGCGGAACACGTTGCCAGAGAGATTGGCGGCGTCGCATGGGTAGTCAAAGCGCAGATCCTGGCTGGCGGACGGGGCAAAGCCGGTGGGGTAAGAATTGCGAGATCCTTCGATGAGGTTAAGGAGCACACCAAGAAGATTCTTGGCGCTCCTCTCAAGACGCATCAAACGGGCGGTTCGGCTAAGAAAGTGGACAAGGTATTGGTTGAGGAATGGTGCGAAATCGCCCACGAGCTGTATCTTGCCATTACTATCGATCGCCTCCAGTCAAGAATTGTTGTCGTAGCGAGTTCGGAAGGAGGCGTGGAAATTGAGGAGATTGCGAAGAATAACCCTTCCGCAATTTTTAGAGAATATATTGACTCCACTACAGGCATGATGCCTTTCCAGGCCAGAAGTCTCGCCTTCAGACTTGGCATCCGGGACAAGGATGTAGCACGGCGCGCCGTAAAAGCCATGATGAGCATCCACGACCTCTTTGTTCAATACGACTGCGCTCTTGTTGAAATAAATCCTCTGGTCGTGACCAGACAGGCTGAGATTGTGGCTTTGGATGCCAAGCTCAGTTTTGACGATAGCGCACTTTCGCGCCACCCGGAAGTTGCTGAACTTAGGGATCTGAAAGGAGAGCTGCCAGCGGAGAGAATTGCACGTGAGAATAACTTGAACTACATAGCCTTAGACGGCAGCATTGGGTGCATGGTAAATGGCGCAGGCTTGGCTATGGCTACCATGGATACCATAAAGGTCTATGGAGGGACACCTGCGAACTTCCTCGACGTTGGTGGGGGTGCTTCTGCGGAGATGATCTCTAAAGCTTTCAGCATCTTGATGAGCGACGAGAAGGTCAAAGTGATTCTCGTCAATATTTTCGGGGGTATCTTAAAATGTGACGTACTGGCTGAGGGAATTGTCACTGCCTGCCGGGAAGTAAAACCGCGTGTCCCCATGATAGTCAGACTGGAAGGAACTAATGTCGAGCAAGGGCGGGCGATTCTGAACGCGTCCGCACTGAATATCAGCTCCGAACCGGATATGAAGGCCGCGGCGCAAAGAGCAGTGGAGCTGGCCTATAGGAGTTGACTATTAAGGAATAGCTACTCATGTCCATACTTGTTGATGAGCGCACCCGAGTCATTTGCCAGGGAATAACGGGCCATAGCGGCTCCTTTCACACGCGGCAATGCCTGGATTACGGAACAAAGGTTGTCGCTGGCGTGACACCCGGGAAAGGCGGAAGAAAGGTTGATGGTGTTCCTGTATTTGATACTGTTTTCGAAGCCAAGGAAGAAACGGGCGCGAACGCCTCCATGATCCTCGTACCGGCGCTGTTCGCTGCCGATGCAATCCTGGAAGCGGCGGCGGCGGCACTTGAGCTGGTAGTCTGCATCACCGAAGGAATCCCTACGCTGGACATGATCAGGGTCATGCAGGTTCTCCAAGGGACGAAGACCCGGTTGATTGGTCCTAACTGTCCGGGGATCATCAGCCCGGGCAAATGCAAGATCGGAATTATGGCGGGGCCCATTCATAAGCCCGGCCGCGTGGGGATCATTTCTCGCAGCGGAACCCTGACCTACGAGATCGCCTATCTACTTACGAGAAGGAACGTGGGGCAATCCACCTGTGTTGGCATAGGCGGAGACCAGATAACCGGGACAAGCTTCATCGATCTTCTGAAACTGTTTGAAGACGATCCCGAGACTGGCGCTCTGGTCATTATAGGAGAGATCGGCGGCACGATGGAGGAAAAGGCCGCTGCGTTCATAAAAAGCGATGTAACCAAACCGGTCGTGGGCTACATAGCTGGGGTAACCGCCCCGCCCGGAAAACGCATGGGCCATGCTGGCGCCATCATTTCAGGAGGACACGGAGGAGCCAAAGAGAAGATAGAAGCCTTAGCTTCAGCCGGAGTCGCAATGGCAAAGACGCCTCCTGAGGTCCACGATTGGCTGGCATCCATCGCGCCGAACGTTGTAAGTGCTTCTTGAAAACGCTAAGGATTAGTTTAAGAAAATGGAAGTCTCCGTTAAAACGGTCCGCAGTCCATTCGTTAAGAAAGTGGCTGAAATAAGCGGCCAGAACCTTGGCGCTTGTTATCAATGCGGGAAATGTTCCGCAGGTTGCCCGTCCGCGGACCGGATGGACAACGTACCAAGTCAGTTTATCAAACTGATTCAACTGGGAATGGAAGATGAAGTAAGGAAGTCGAATACGCCCTGGGTCTGCCTGACGTGCTTTGTTTGTACGGTCCGGTGTCCTAAGGGAATTGATATCGCCTCCATAATGGAAGCAGCGAGGCTGGTTCAGTCAAGGGATAGGGATAATGTGGACCATTTTGAGGTTAGGTCTTTGGGTGCTACGTTAGACGAAAAGCTTCCCCCTATTGCGGTAGTAAGCTGTTTTAGGAAGCATACGGCAGGTTAGCGAGTAAACGATGAAGATATCATATTATCCTGGTTGTACACTTAAATCACACGCGAAGAACTTTGAGGATTCCGCCATCGCTTCCATGGCAGAATTAGGCATCGAGTTGGAAGAACTCCCCAGATGGAACTGCTGCGGGACAGTTTTCTCTTTAGCATCTGACGATTTAATGCGCCACCTCGCCCCTATCAGGATTCTTCTTCGCACCAGGGAACAAGGTAGCGATTCTCTCGTTACTCTTTGTGCTATGTGCTATCATACATTAAAGCTGAGCAACTTAAGGGTAAAGGAGAATCCTGATGAATTAGAAAAGTTAAATAACATGATGTATAAGGAGGAGATTACTTATGATGGAAAGGCCTCAGTATATCACCTCTTGACTCTCCTTAAAGAAGAGGTTGGGTTCCAAACCGTAAGGGAACGAATAACGGTTGACCTGGGTGATCTAAAAGTTGCCCCGTATTATGGATGTCTCCTTTTACGTCCGCAGGAGGTGAGTATCGACCCCAATATGGAGAGTCCCACCATTATGTCAGAGTTCATCGAGGCGCTGGGGGCAGTCCCAGTTGAGTTCCCGCATCAGACCGAATGTTGCGGGGCATATCTTACTGTTTGTGAAAGAGACCTCGTCGCGGAACGCTCTCATGAAATATTGGAATCGGCCAGGAGGGCGGGTGCTGACATCATTTTAACCTCCTGCCCGCTTTGTCAATTCAATCTTGATGACAGGCAAAAGGAAATAAAAAAGAAATATCCTGAGTTCGAAGAGATTCCAGTTTTGTACTTTACCCAGCTTTTGGCGTTGGCGATGGGGCTTGATGAAGCAGCCTTGAGGTTTGATTTGAATTGGGTTGATCCCCTCACCATATTAGAAAATAAACATGTTTCAGCCGCTAAAGAGGCCGGTAGCAAGTGAATATAGAGAACCGTGTAGGTGTTTTAGATGAATTGGTTTAGCGGCTAACCCCATGTTCACTTTGAGGGCAAAAGCTATCTTCTGAAATAGAGAAAAGTTGAAAAAGATAAACTATAATTAGTCGGTGCGGAGGGTGACTTGTGGAAGTCCGTAGTAGAGGTATAAGAAAATCAATTGTAAGTGAGCCGCACTATAAAGATAACACATCTATTTTAACTGGTGAACATTTCTGGCAGGGTGATATCGCCATTGCCGAGGGAGCTATAGCCGCAGGTAGTAGATTTTTTGCTGGATACCCTATTACTCCAGCATCGGAGATTGCAGAAAGAATGTCATTAAGACTCCCGCCTATAGGGGGAGTATATATCCAGATGGAAGATGAGCTTGCATCCATGGCTGCCATTTTGGGGGGCTCCTGGAGTGGAGTCAAATCCATGACGGCGACCAGTGGGCCCGGTGTCTCGCTAATGCTTGAGAATTTTGGCCTGGGAATCATGACGGAGACGCCGTGCGTGATCGTGAACGTGCAGAGAGGTTCGCCGTCCACGGGCTTGCCCACATTTTTTGGTCAGGCGGATATGATGCAGGCGAGATGGGGTACACATGGAGATTATGAGGTTATTGCCTTAGCGCCGGATTCGCCCCAGGAATGCTTCGACCTTACTATAAAAGCCTTCAATTTGTCCGAGAAATATAGATTGCCTGTGTTCATTCTTGCTGATGGTCTTGTCGGTCATATGACGGAAAAAGTTGTCGTCCCTGAAGCTGAAGAGATTGAAGTGTTTGACCGCCGGAAAACACAGAAACCTCCCGGTCAATATCTGCCTTATGAAGCCGAAGACGATCTCGTCCCGCAAATGGCCAATTTCGGCGAAGGGTACAGACTCCATACAACAGGTCTTACCCATGACGAAAGAGGGTATCCCGATATGACCATCGAGGCGCAGGATAAACTAATTCGACGTCTCGTAAATAAAATTCGCCACAATGCCGATGACATTATCATGGTCGAGGAAAAAGACCTGGAGGGTGCTGAAGTCGTCGTTGTTTCTTACGGAGTTACCTCCCGCGTGGTACCGCCTGCTGTCGAGCGAGCAAAAGGCGAAGGGATAAAGGTAGGGCAGTTCAGATTATTGACAGTTTGGCCCTTTCCCGACAAAAGGATTGCCCAGATTGCAGAGAAAGTAAAGGCATGGGTCGTACCTGAAATAAACTTGGGACAGATAGTAAGAGAGGTCGAAAGAGCGGTTGGTAGGGTCTCAAAAGTAATCCCCGTTTCTCATGCGGGCGGGGATGTTCATGACCCTGACGATATCTATACGGTTATCAAAGAGGCGATTCAGTGAATCAGATGCCAGAACATCCTCTTGAGCGTTGTCTGAGGATGGACAGGATGCCGCATATATGGTGCTCCGGATGCGGTATCGGAACCGCTGTAGCCTGCTTTCTGAAGGCGTTGGATGAGACAGGCATCGACCCTGATAAGGTAGTTGTGGTTTCAGGAATAGGCTGTACCGGCAGAGTGGCGGGATATGTGAAGTTCGATTCTTTCCATACCACACATGGCAGGGCCATTCCTTTTGCCACAGGGGTCAAATTGGCAAACCCTGACCTTACAGTCATCGTCTTCTCTGGCGATGGCGATTTGTTTGCCATCGGAGGTAACCATTTTATTCATGCAGCAAGGCGGAACGTTGACATAAAAGTATTTTGCATAAACAACTTTATATACGGTATGACAGGAGGGCAGGCGGCGCCTACCACGCCTTTGGGAGCGAGGACTTCCACCTCACCATACGGGTGTTTTGAACCACCCTTCAATCTTCCCTACTTAGCAGAATCGTGCGGTGCAGTATATGTTGCAAGGTGGACACCCCTTCATATAAGAAGGCTGACCCATGCAATGGCGGAGGCGATAAGTAAGCGAGGATTTTCATTCATCGAGATTGTCTCGCCTTGTCCCACCGTGTACTCCCGGTACAATCGCCTGGGGGACGGCCTGGCTATGATTAAATACTACCGCGAAAACAGCCGCATAGAGAATTGGGCTAATACCAAGGATGTTCCCCTTTCAATGAACAAGGAGATAGTGGTCGGGAAGTTTGTGGATATTGACAAACCGACATTCCTCGATTATCAGGGGGCGCAAATTGAGCAGAACAAAGAATAGATACAATATAAAGATTTCTGGTTTTGGTGGCCAGGGCATTATATTGAGTGGCTATGTAATTGGGAAGGCCGCATCTCTATACGACCATAAAGATGCGGCATTTACCCAGAGTTATGGCCCTGAAGCAAGAGGTGGGGCTTGTAGCGCAACCGTGGTCATAGAAAACGGAAGAATCGGCTATCCGCTGGTGAGAATGGCTGATTTTCTTATCGTCTTATCGAAGGAAGGTTATGAAAAATACGCTGCCAAGGTAGCCCCCGATTCTTTGACCTTTGTTGATGGCGACCTTGTGAAAGAAGCGCATGTGGACAACAAGAAGGTATTCGGAATCCCCGCGACACGCTTCGCTGAATCTATGGGTAAAAAGATTGTTGCCAATGTCATCATGCTTGGATTCTTTTCCGGTATAACCAATATTATCTCCAAACAGGCTATGGTGCAGAGTATTAAAACTTCTGTGAAAAAGGCTTTCGTTGAGATTAATCTAAAAGCTTTCGAAAGAGGCTACGAATATGCCAGTGAAATCAGCGGAGAGTAAACTTAAGGAATACAAGCCCAGGGTATTTAAGGGAACCGTCTATATAATCAAGGAGCAGTGTAAGGGATGTGGATTCTGCATCGAGTACTGCCCTAAACAGATACTCGAGCCTTCTGAAGAGTTCAATGAGAAAGGCTATCACTACCCGGTCGTCGTTGACGAAGAGGGATGTGTAAACTGTAAGGTCTGCGAAGACATCTGTCCGGACTTTGCGATCTTCTCTCTCCCCAAAGAAGAAAATGGCAAACACGGGGGTTGTGGTTGAAAAAAATCGGCGTATTCATCTGCCATTGTGGCGGTAATATCTCCAACGTTGTTGACGTGGAGGCCGTAGCGGAGGCTGTAGGAAAGGTTCCGGAAGTTGCGTTTTCAACCACGTACGACTATATGTGCTCGGCCCCGGGACAGGATTTGATAAAAGAAAAGGCATCCGAACATGGCCTGGATGCTTACATTGTCGCCGCATGTTCCCACAACCTCCACGAATCAACTTTTCGTGGGTTGGCAAAAGAAATCGGCATCAATCCATACCAGGTGGAAATAGCAAACATTAGAGAACATGATTCATGGGTACATGACGACCCCCAGAAAGCCACGGAAAAGGCCATTCTCATTATCAAAAGCGTAGTAGAGAAGATAAGGTTGAATGAGGACCTTTGGCCCATCCAGGTGCCCGTCACTAAAAAGGTCCTCATTATTGGCGCGGGCATTGCTGGCATTCAAGCAGCTCTCGATATAGGTAATGCAGGATACAAAGTTACCCTGGTAGAGAGGCGGGCATCTATTGGAGGGCACATGGCCCAGCTCTCCAAAACGTTTCCCACTCTGGATTGTTCTCAATGTATCATGACTCCTCGGATGGTCGAGGTAGCGAACCATAAGAACATAGAATTATTGACCTACAGCGAGGTCGAAGACGTTTCCGGTTACGTTGGCAATTTCCGGGTAAAAATAAAGAAGAAACCAACGTACGTTGACCCCGAGAAATGCAACATGTGTAATAAGTGTGCCGAGGTATGTCCTGTAGAGGTAGATAGTGCGCATGATGAAGGTATTATAAAAAGGAAAGCTATTTACATACCATTTCCTCAGGCAATACCTGCCACCTATACATTAGATATAGATGCTTGTTTGGGGCTTCTGCCTATTGCCTGCGGTGAGTGTGTCAAGGTTTGTGAACCCAAAGCCATCGATTATGACATGCAGCCGCAATTTGTTGAAGATGAGTTCGGCGCAATCATAGTAGCCACGGGGTACGAACTGTATCCCATCTTGAATTTGCAGGAATACGGAGCGGGGCGAATACCCGATGTTATTAACGGCATGCAGTTTGAGAGACTGGTCTATCTGAACGCAACAACGGGTTGTGGAGTAAGAAGACCGTCAGATGGGAGGGTTCCTAAAGATGTTGTGTTCGTTCAGTGTGCTGGATCTCGCGATCCTGAGATGCATAATGCATACTGTTCGAGGGTCTGTTGCATGTATACATCCAAGCATGCGATGTTATATAGAAGCGCTGTCCCTGACGGTCAGGTTTACGTCTTTTACATTGATATACGTTCCAATGGCAAAGATTATGAGGAGTTCGTTCAAAGAGTTAGGGAAGATCAGGGTGTTACCTACTTAAGGGGAAAGGTGTCAAAGATTTTCCAGGAAGATGGCAAGGTTGTAGTTTGGGGAGCAGATACGTTGACGGGGAAGAAAGTAGACATTAAAACAGACCTTGTGGTTCTTGCTACAACTATGGTTCCTTCTCCAGGGATTAGAGAACTGGCAACAAAGCTGAAGTTGAATGTAGATGAATATGGATTCGCCCAGGAAGCCCATCCCAAGCTAAGGCCTGTGGAAAGCCTTTCGGCGGGGATATTCATGGCAGGCTGTGTTCAGAGCCCCCGGGATATACCAGATACTGTATCGCATTCTTCAGCCGCAGCAAGTAAGGTTATGGGTCTCATTGCGAGTGATATTCTGGAGAGAGACCCAATCATTGCTAAAGTTGATGAAGACCTGTGTAGCGGATGCAAGACGTGCATTTCCGTCTGCGCGTATGACGCCAGGGAGTTTAACGCAGCGAAGAACGTTGTAGAAGTCAATGCAGCGAGATGTGAGGCATGTGGTTCCTGCGTTGTGGCTTGTCCAAGCGGCGCCACTCAGCAACTCAACTTTGCGGATTCGCAGATAACCGCCATGCTGAAGGCGATCTTGTCCGAGGACGAACATGAACGTCAAGCACGATTTTGAGCCGAAGATCGTGAGTTTTCTCTGCAAGTGGTGCAGCTCGGCTGCTGCAGACCTTGCGGGGGTCACGCGGCTGAAATATCAACCGAACGCCGTGACCATCCGGGTGATGTGTTCGTCGCGGGTGGACCCCGTTCACGTTCTCCAGGCGTTCCGACACGGCGCGGACGGCGTTTTCGTGGGAGGATGTCACCCCGGGGAGTGCCATTACCAGGTCGGAAATTATCAGACAAGAAGAAGGGTCATCCTGTTACATGAGCTGCTGAGCGGAATGGGAATTTCGCCGGCCAGGCTGAGACTGGAGTGGATTTCAGCCGCAGAAGGGGCCAAGTTTAGAAACACGATGAACGACTTCATTGATTCGGTGAGAGCTCTTGGTCCCCTGGCGCTACAGCGTTAGCGCTGGATCCTTAAGGAGAAATGGCGAGAAAAGTTGAGGTCATACTTCCAAACTTTTGACCTTCGTGTTGGGTATTGCGATTGCCCGTGAGATGGTGAGGACCAAACATGGATACACAAGATATTGAGAAAGTAACTGTATACATTATGGGAAAGGCGTACGCGGTGCCGGCTGACCAGACGATCATGGGAGCAATTGAGTACGCAGGATATCAATTGATCAGGGGAGTTGGTTGCCGGGAGGGTTTCTGCGGTTCATGCGCGACCATTTATCGTCTGCCTGGGGATTACAAATTTCACATGGCACCCGCTTGCTCGACTCTGGTTCAGGACCAAATGTACATAGCGGAAATTCCCTTTGTCCCGACCGATAAGCCTACGTACAACATAGATGAGTTAGAGCCGGACTACACGGCCTTTGAAAAGAAATTCCCGGAAGTATTTAGGTGCGTGGCTTGTAACAGTTGCACCAAGGCCTGTCCCCAGGACCTTCAGGTGATGGATTACATCCAAGCCATCATTAAAAATAACGTTTCTGAATGCGCTGACCTTTCGTTCGACTGCGTTGCCTGCGGTTTGTGCGCGATCAGGTGCCCCGCGGAAATGGTGCAACACAACATCGGACTGTTGGCAAGAAGACTCTATGGAAAGTATTTGAATCCACGGGGACAAAACTTAAAAAATCGCGTAAGAGAGGTTGAACAGGGCAAATACAAAGAAGAGCTTCAGGAACTGAAGAGGATGGATCGGCCCAGTTTGATGAAAATGTATGATAGCCGTGATATTGAACCTCAATATAGAAAAATTGAAGCCGATTAAAGGAGAGACGAGGCTATGTATCCGAAATATATGCAGGACTCCTTGCGGAAAGTGGAGAGAACGCGGCCCGCGAGGCTGAAACTCGCAAAATCCGGCAGGCCGATTTTCCCCATGATGTCTGCTGAAGAGAGGGAGCAGATTCTGAACGAGTTTCATCCTGATTACAGAGAAGGAAGCAAAAGGGCTGTTCGGGTGGGTCCCAATAAGGGAGAACTCTTAACCAGCCAGATTGCAGATATTCTTGAGTCTCACTCAAGGATAGATGTGGATGATTTTGATCTGAAACAACCCGATTTTGCAGCGGACGTGTTGATTATTGGGGGAGGCGGGGCAGGCTGTGCAGCTGCCATAATGGCCCAAAAGGAAGGTCTGAAATCCATAATCGCTACTAAGCTCAGGCTTGGTGATGCCAACTCCATAATGTCCCAGGGAGGTGTCCAAGCAGCAGTTAACCCGCAGGATTCACCTGCCAGGCACTACCTTGACACTGTCGGCGGGGGCCACTTCGATAATAAACCCGAGCTCCTCGAGGCATTAGTCAACGATGGCCCGCTCGTAATAGATTGGCTTCAGGAAATGGGCGTGATCTTTGATAAAGACGACCGCGGCGAGCTTGAGACGTTGTCCTTCGGGGGGTACTCTCGAAAAAGAATGTTATCCTCCCGAGACTATACAGGCATGGCTATTATGAGGACTCTCATGGACGAGGTGAGGAATCACCCCGATGACATTAAGACAGTGGAGTTCTGCCCCGTCATAGAACTCATCCTTGGCAGCAACGGTAGCGCTGCTGGGGCGGTGGCGTATGACCTGGAGACAGAGGAATACTTCACCATTGAAGCCGGGGCCGTTATCATTGCCACAGGGGGTTTCGGAAGACTTCACATTAACGGATTCGATACCACGAATCACTACGGAGCGACGTGCGATGGGCCCGTTATAGCCTATAGGGCCGGCGCAAGGCTGCTTTACATGGACTCCGTCCAGTATCATCCGACAGGTGCGGCGCATCCTGAGCAGATAGCGGGATTCCTTGTCACGGAAAAGGTGAGAGGCGCCGGCGGGCAACTGCTCAATAAGGAGGCGGAGATTTTCGTCTACCCCATGGAACCAAGGGACGTAGAGACATCAGTAATCATGAGGGAATGTGCGGAAAGAGAGATGGGTATCATCACCCATTATGGAAGGTGCGGGGTGTGGTTGGATACTCCGGTCGTGGATCAAATCCAGGGAGAGGGATTCATAGTCAAGAGCTACCCGGCGATGGTGAGGCAGTTTAAAAGGTTTGATATTGATATGACCAAAGAGCCACTATTTGTATTCCCCACGCTTCATTATCAGAATGGCGGCATCGAAATCAACGCAAGGTGCGAAACAAATATTCCCGGCCTATTTGTGGCGGGCGAAGCTTCGGGCGGGGTTCATGGAAGAAACAGACTGATGGGGAATTCCATACTGGATTACAACGTTTTTGGCAGGAGGGCGGGTACTTATGCCGCGCTGTATGCGAAGGAACATAAACCCGGTAAGTTATCGCTCGGGCATGTTCGGAACTATGAATCGGAAATGAAGGACGCAGGTATTGAGACCAGCAGGATTTCACCTATACTCCTTCCGCTTTATACGCCGGAGTCAGTAAAAGAGAGACAACTTACAGCTCATTACGAGGGAACGCTAAGGTAACTTAAAAAAGTAGGTTGGAGCGATGGGCAAGCCGAAATTTGCGTTCTATTGGTGCGCCTCTTGTGGCGGTTGTGAAGAGGCAATAATTGATCTTGGAGAAGATTTACTCAAAGTGACCGCCGCTGTGGACATTGTCTTATGGCCGGTCGCCCTGGATTTCAAGCGGAAGGACGTCGAAGCATTCGAGGACGGAGAGATTGATGTCAGCTTCATTAACGGGGCTGTGCGGACGGAAGAACAGGAGGAGATGGTCAATCTTCTCAGGCAAAAATCGCAGCTCGTGTTCGCGTTTGGCTCGTGCGCCCACATCGGTGGAATTCCCGGCCTTGCCAATCTCTGGAACAAAGAATCGATCTTTGAGCGCGTGTATAAAACCGTACCCACAGTCAACAATCCGGATAACGTCTATCCGAAAACGACAACGGACATCAATGGGAACGAACTCACTCTACCGGAGTTTTATGATACAGTGCGCACTCTGGATCAGGTGATAGACGTTGACTACTACATTCCGGGCTGTGCCCCTCCACCTGATCTCATCATGAATGCCTTCACCGCCATCTTAGAAGGGAAACTTCCTGCGAAGGGGAGTGTGCTGGCGCCTGAGAAAAGCCTTTGTGATACATGTCCCAGAGCGAAGAGCAAGCCGGAAAAGCTCGCCATCAAAGAGATACGGAGAGTCCACCAGGTTGCTCCCGACCCCGAGAAGTGTTTTTTGGAACAGGGCATTATATGTCTGGGCCCGGTAACGAGGTCGGGATGTGGAGAAAGGTGCATAAATGCAAACATGCCCTGCCGGGGTTGCTTCGGACCTACGAGGGAAGTGGCCGACCAAGGCGCTAAGATGCTGAGCGTGATTGCCGCCTGCTTTGGAATTGAGAATGAGGACAAGATCTCCGATGAAGAAGTAAAGGCGATCGTGAATCAGGTGGACGATCCGGTTGGCGTTTTCTACATGTACAGCCTTGCCGCCTCCGTTCTCCGAAGAAGGCAAATGGAGCAGATAAAAGAGTAATTGGCGGAAAAGGACGACGTTAGCATGTCTAAAAGATTGACAATAGACCCCATAACACGACTCGAAGGACACGGCAAAATCGAGATCTTTCTGGATAGTCGCGGCAACGTCAGTCACGCTTATTTCCAGGTTCCGGAACTTCGTGGATTCGAGAAGTTCTGCGAGGGACGGCTCGCCGAGGAAATGCCCCGGATCACTCCCAAGATATGCGGCGTGTGCCCCACAGCGCACCACATGGCTTCCGGAAAAGCCCTGGACGATCTGTTCGAGGTCAACCCTCCACCGGCAGCAAAGAAGATTCGGGAGCTTGTCAATTCGGCGTTCATTGCGGAGGATCACGCGCTCCATTTCTTCTTTCTGGGGGGGCCCGACTTCATTGTGGGCCCTCGGGCACCGGCGAGCGAGAGAAACATATTGGGTGTGATTGAAAAAGTTGGGCTCGACGCCGGCAAGCAGGTCATACACATCCGCAAACGGCTGCGTGATTTGATTGCGAAACAGGGGGGGAGAGTCATTCATCCAGTCTGTAACCTGCCGGGTGGGGTTTCCAAGGGTGTCAGCAAGGAGGACAGGGAGGAGTACATTCAAACGGGAAAGGAAGCCGTAGAATTCGCGCGATTTGCGCTGAAGACCTTTGAGGATATTGTCGTTCAGAACAAGGAATATCTCGATCTTATCACCGGCGATATCTACCGCCACAGGACCTACTACATGGGGCTTGTGGATGAAAACAACAAGGTCAACTTCTACGACGGTGAAATCAGGGTAGTTGACCCGGATGGGAAAGAGTTCGCGAAATTCAGTCCGAGAGAGTACCTGGACAACATCGAGGAACATATAGAGCCGTGGAGCTATGTGAAGTTTCCGTATCTCAAACACGTAGGGTGGAAGGGTTTTGTTGATGGCAAAGATAGCGGGGTGTATCGGGTTGCCCCGTTGGCCAGACTCAACGCGTCGGATGGAATGGCCACTCCGCTTGCCCAGGAAGAGTGTGAGAAGATGTATAGCACATTGGGTGGCAAGCCATCTCATAATACACTTGCCAATCATTGGGCAAGGCTTATAGAGCTTCTCTACGCCTCGGAACGGCTCCTTGAGCTTGCCCAGGACGAGGAAATACTCGATCCCCACGTTCTAAACATTCCTTCGGCCGTGCCCGAGGAAGGGATCGGAGTTGTGGAGGCGCCGAGAGGCACACTCTACCATCACTACAAGACAGATGAGAAAGGAATCCTCACCCACGTAAATCTCATCGTTGCCACAGTAAACAACGCGGCTGCGATATCTATGTCTATCGAGAAAGCAGCGAGAAGCCTGATCAAGAAAGGTAAGGCGGACGACGCGTTACTCAACATGGTGGAGATGGCTTTCAGGGCTTATGACCCTTGTCTTGCCTGTGCAACACATGCTATAGCAGGGGGTCCAGCGTTAGAAATTACGCTGTATGACAGTAAGGGAGAGCCGATAGACTCAATGGTCAATTTCGAGTGATTCTTGTGAAACAAAAGGGCCGCACAGTTGTCGTGGGGATTGGGAATCCGATTCGCGGAGACGATGGTGTCGCAATCCGCCTGGTGCGCAAATTGAGAGAAGTGCTGCCCCCAAGGTTTGAGGTGAAGGAATCGGCCACGGCGGGCTTGGAATTGATGGAGACCATCCTGGGCTATCGCAGGGCAATCCTCATAGATGCTATACGAACTCCCGAAGGTGTGCCAGGTGAAGTTTACCGTTTTGATTGGCAGGACTCGAAGGTCGCCCCCTATCTACCTTTCTCTCACACGATCAATCTGGGGCAGGTTGTGGAGATGGGAGGGATGTTGGGGGGGCAAGAGATGCCTGCCGTGGAAGTTCTGGCAGTTGAGGCGAAAAGACTTGATGCCTTCTGCGAGGACTTAAGCCCGGAATTGGAAGAGAAGCTTGACGAGATTGCCGCGGAACTTAGAACCGCAATCCAAGAGATAGATTGAAACATGACGAAGAGGGTTTACGTTGCAGCTACGAGACAGAATGACGGAAAGACCGTAGTCTCGATAGGGCTTTTGAGGGCTTTTCTAAAAAGATATAATAAGGTGGGTTATATCAAGCCAGTCGGCCAGCAGTTTCGTATCGTGGACGGCGAGCAAGTAGATAAAGATGCGATCTTGATGAAGTCGATCTATGGGCTTGAGGAGAATTTAAGAGACATGAGTCCCATCGCCGTGCCGAGGGGATTCACAGAGAACTACATTCTCCATGGGAACGCGCAGGCGCTCCGAAGAAAAGTCCTCGAAGCCTATGACAGAATAGCTAAGGACAAAGAGATAGTTGTTGTCGAGGGCACAGGACACGCAGGAGTCGGCTCTACCTTCGATATGTCAAACGCGGACGTGGCCCATCTTCTCGGTGCGCAAGTGATTTTGGTGACCTGTGGTGGAATTGGACGGCCAATCGACGAGATAATGCTGAACAAGCCAACCTTCGATACCCGGGCTGTGAAGATACTGGGAGTGATTATCAATAAAGTCCTTCGTAAGAAATACAACAAGATCGATACTTTTGTCAGAAGAGGATTGGAGAAGAAAAACATCGAAGTCTTGGGTGTGGTTCCGTTCGATCAGGTTCTTTCCAGTCCAACAGTCTCCGATCTTCTTGAAGATATCGGAGGAACGCTGCTGTATGGAAAAGGGCACCTGGATAATTCCGTAACCAAAATTGTAGTGGGCGCCATGCCTCCTCACGAGGCGCTGAACTATTTTGGGCCCGGCACGCTGCTCATTACGCCTGGTAATAGAGAAGACAACATGCTGGCGGCAATTGGGGGTTGCCTTGCCGCTATCACGAAGACGCAGTGTGTGTCAGGGATTGTGGCGACATGTGGGTTCATTCCTCATAAGAGCGTACTGAAACTCATGGAGCGGGTTCCGATCCCGTTGATAGCCATCAAAGACGATACTTATACGGCCGCCTCCAAGATCAATAGTCTCATAACTAAGATAAGGCCGAACGACACAAAGAAGATCACCGCGACAGAGCGCTTGATACAGAAATACGTGGATATAGATAGACTACTCTCTCTAATCCAGAATAGTGCTAATTAGTCCTCCATGTATGAGAGTTTCAGGGGACTTAGCAAACATGGATTATGGTAGTAACGAGCCTGACGGCTGAGCGCCGCAGCGGTTTTTCACGATAAGTGTAGGGAAGCGGAAGAGTATGGCAAACCGCGACGACGGTTTGAGAAAGGAGGGTTTGGATATGGCGCAACCAAAATTTGTGGGCAAAGTGGAGTGGCCCGTCACGGTGCAGCTCGGAAAAGGGCTTGAAGGGGCGATCACGGGAGAATCGGCGATCGGCTACGTGGACGGCCAGAAGGGGTGGTTGGTCTATCGCGGATACAACATTTTCGACCTGGCCGAGCATTCCAGCTATGAGGAGACAGCTTACCTCTTGCTCTTCGGGAAGCTCCCCAAACAAGAAGAGCTGGACAAATTCAAGCAGAAGCTGATGGGGTATCGTGCCGTTCCGGGGTCAGTGTTTGACACGCTGAAATCTCTCCCCAGAGAGACCCATCCCATGGCGGCGTTGAGGACAGGAGTTTCGGTCCTGGGATGCCTTGATCCGAACGCTGACAAATGCGCCATCGAGAGCGAGACGGAGATTTCGATCAAGCTGATTTCTCAGACCGCGACGATAGCCGCTGCCGTGGCCAGAACTCGGAAAGGTCTGGAACCTGTTGACCCTGACCCCAGCCTCGATCACACCGCCAATTATCTTCTGATGACCACCGGGGAAAAGCCGGATGAGTTGATGGCCAAGGTAATGGACGTGGCACTCATTCTGCACGCCGACCACGGCATGAACGCCTCGACATTCACCACGATGGTCATCCACTCCTCCCTTTCCGACATGTACTCTGCGATTGTAGGAGGGATCTGCAGCTTGAAGGGGCCGCTCCATGGTGGAGCCAATGAACGGGCTCTGGCAGACCTGCTGAAGTTGAACGACGAGGAGGACGCCGCGAGGTACGTCAAAGAGTGCATCGCCCAGAAGAAGAAGATTATGGGCTTCGGGCACCGCGTCTATAAGGCTTACGATCCCAGGGCCAAAATCCTCGGCAAGTACTCGCAGGATGTAAGCGAAAAGAAGGGGATGGGGCGCCTTTATCGCATCGCCAAAAGGGTCGAGGATGAGGTCATTGCAGCTTACGGAGAAAAGGGCATATTCCCGAACGTGGATTTCTATTCGGGCACAATCTACTACGCGTTCGGCATAGAGCCAGCGATGTTCACGCCGATTTTTGCGGTCAGCAGGGTTGCCGGATGGTGCGCCCGTGTGCTCGAGTACATGCCTGTGAACAGGATTTTCCGTCCGCGAGCGGAATATGTGGGAGCGCTGGAGACGGAATACGTGCCTATTGACCAAAGGTAAGGTTGGCGCTGGCGGGGGTTGATTTGCCCCGGCAGTCCAACTCGGCTGAAAATGGCGGCGGAGTGGCTTATTGCAGACGCCTTATTCTCAACTGCATTACCTGGGGAAACACGGGCGAAGAGCAAGTCTGCCAGTCAAGCTACTCTTCTACACCGCGATTTTGTAAGTTCTTGCGCAAAAGGCAGTTGTGTTTTTCGATTCTGCTCTTGGCACTACGTTTCGTTTTCTGTGCGGTTTTGCGATGCTCAGGGGATTTTTGCTTCGCAGAGCCGAACGATCGGTCCAAGGGCTACACCAACCGCCTGAATAGCTTTGCCGGCGTCGCCCAGTGTGCGGTTTCGGATCACGAAGGTCTTCCCGGTGTTTCGGACAGTGATCTCCTCGAGGTCGTGGAGGTCATTCCTCAGACGGTCCCAGTGCATAGTCCAACCCCGAGCTTGCATCTTCGCCTGTAGTTCCTTCAACAGCACGAGCGCGAGGAAACTACAGAAAACGTGGCCGCGAATGGTCTCGTCCACTTTGTGGTAAATCGGTCGCGTCCGCAAAACCCACTTGATGCTGCGAAAAACGGCTTCCACCATCCACAGCTCTTTGTATTTCAGGGCCACTTCCTCCGCCGTCATATCGGTGTCGGTTTGCAGCACCCACTTGCCGTCCAAGCGCGCTTCACGGCGGACCTTCTGTTCGTCTATGACAAACCCCGTCTTTGGCGGGGAGGTTGTCTTGAGAAACTTGCGATAGCCTTTGTTTCCCACAAGCGACTTGTCACCCCGCTTGAGTTGGTCTCGCAACGCCGCGACGATGGCTTCCCGGTCGGCTCTATCTTTCTCCGCTTGCTCCTCGTTGTGGCAAACGATGTACCGGCGCCCATTGACGGAAACGTCTTTGACCTTCAAGGGCGATGGATCCTTTCTGTCCTTCCTCGCACCGTGAACCACTTGATAGCGATCCTGCCTTCGGCGGGACAGCACTTCCTCCCTCACCTCTTTCACAGCCCGCATCCTCGCTCCTAAGATGAACTTCGTGTCGCGGTGCGCCTGTTTTAGTTGCTCCATGACTTCTTTGCTGACCATCCGTCTGTCAGCTACCACCCGTATGGAGCCGATGTGAAAACGCTTCTTCAAGCGATCCACCACCGGGATAAGAGTCTTCACATCCGTGGTGTTGCCCGGCCATAACTCACAACACAGAGGGTGTCCGTTCTCCTCCAGCACGACTCCCACGATCATCTGCTTGCGATCGGGGCGGTGATCCTTGCTATTGCCGTACTCTCCCAACGTCTCGCCTCCTTCACCCTCAAAGTAGATCGAAGTGGTGTCGAAAAACACAATATCCAACCGACTGAACAGGTCTCGCCGTAAGTCAAACAACCACTCCTCAATCAGGTCCTTCGTGCAGCGTGGAGACAAGCCGCTCACTGCGCTCTGCTTTTCTTCGCCAAGCGGCTCGCCCAGCCAGGCCATCGCCCGGTACAGGTGGTGGAGACGCAGTTTCTTTGCCCCTTTGATCTTGTACTTCTGATGCCACACCTCCGCCGCTCTATCACTCCCCGGAGCAAATAGACGGTGCAATACCGTCAAAAACACTGCTCGCTCCACGTCAAACTCGTACTTGCGCTCTGCAAGCAGGTGCTTTATCACCCTCGGCGCCCGCGATTCCCGCCACAGCCTCTCAAAAACCAGCGGCGGCCCGATGTGAATGGTGTCCGCCGGCGGAGTCTTCCCCCGTCTCGTGGCGTCAATCACAGCGATGCGCTGCGCAAACCTCGCGCACGACGCGATAAGCCCATCTATCTGCCCGGTCATCATCAACACGTCGCAACGACCCAGCGTGGCAACGATCTCCTGCCGCACCTTCCCTCCCTTCCTGTAGTTGTGAGCTACCTGGAAGTATTCGTACTTGCCTGACTTCTTCACTCTCACAAACATGCGCCTTCCCTCCTATCTCAGGACCAATGTTGGTCACTACACTACAACGGAAGCATAAAGAAGCGGCGCATGTAGGAAAAGAATCCGCAACCGGGCTGATTTCTCAGAATATGTGGCACTACGTTTTCAGCGAAAAGCGGCTTGTGTTTTCATAAGTCGTTGATTCCCAAGACGCCAATTCTTCACCACCCGTCGCAACTGTAGAAGATGGGCTTGGGCGCATCCGCGATCCTAAAGCGCTTTCCAACCGTCGCACTCCCGGATGAAATCAGTTGTCAAAACTCCGACATGTTACGTCCCCTCCGGCCCCCGAATGTGCCCCTTACCGACTCCCTTGACCGAACAGCCGAGCCGCAGGTATTTCGTGATTTTCTCCTCCGTCAAGAAATCGGAGCAATCCACAATGAGAGGCGTTTTGCCGGCGGCACGGACAACATCCTGGGGGTCCAAAGCAAGATACGCCCTATGTCCCACGGCGAAGACCACCGCATCCGCCCCTTTCAGGCATTGGGCGAGGTCCTTGTTCGCGAATGCCTCTTCCAGTTCCGGCCACGTTTCCACGAGCGGATCGTGGACGGTCACTTCGGCGCCTGCATCGCGTAACTTTTTCCATAGGGTCGCCGAAGGCGAATGTCGGGTGTCGCCGACATCTTCCAGATAGGAGGCGCCGAGGAGGACAACAGTTTTCCCGCCCAGGTCACCACACACAGCTTCCTGAATAATCTCAAATGTGTGGAGCGGCATCAGATCGTTGATGTCCACAGACCGCACGGCGTATTCGAGTTGAACGTCAGTTCCAAGCAGCTCCGCCGCTGCCCAGTTGGCCAGCACAGGGTCCTTCGTCAGGCAGTACCCGCCGACCCCAAGACTGGGCCGACACATATTGTCGTGCGTTCCTTTTCTCACGCGGATAGACCTGATAACCTCGAACAGATTGACGCCGCTTTTTTCGGCGAGCCGTGCCCACTCGAGCGTCAGAGCAATGTTAACCGCGCGGTAGGTATTCTCAAAGACCTTGGCAATTTCTGACGCGGTCGTACTCCTCAGGCGATACAGTGGAAAATGGGCAACGTCAAGAACGTTGGAGAGGAATACGCGAGCCAATTCCGTACTCACGTCATCAACGCCTGCGTAAGTGCGCCAGAAGTTTCGGATGGAGCTGACGTACCGTCTGCCGGGCATGACCCGCTCGTAAGAGTGAGCGACTCTGGGGGGATTTTCCGCCGTGTTGATACCGCGTTTCTCGAATTCCTCCTCCAGAATCGGCTTGATGACCTTCTCGCACGTCCCCGGCGGCACCGTTGTCTCCACCAATACCAAAGCTTCGGGTTTGATATGCCGCCCGAGGGTCCGCATTCCTTCACTGAAAGCTGAGAGGTCGCAGTATCCCTCCGCGGCTCTGCCCAATGTCGGCTTGGTAGCGTCGAGCTGGATGTCCACCACCACGATGTCGGCGAGCTTATAGGCGTGATCGTGCCATGTGGCGCGGAGCGTCTTCTTTTCCAGGACGCACCGGCGGAATATCTCAGGGATCTCGGGGTCATCAGCCTTTACGGGCGGCTTCCCGCTGTTGATGACAGGCACTTTCCAGAAGGACCGGCGCGAGGGCCTCAGATGCCCGTGCACAAAATAGAACGGTTCGCCCTTGCCGTTCTCGGCGTCGGCGACGATGGCGCCCATTACCGCTCCGACGAACCCCATTCCCTGCACAACAACGATGCCACGGCCGAGCTTTTGCTGCTCGTCAGTGATTCTGTCCAAAGCCTCCTTCTCCTTCTCGCTTTCGTCCGGTCCGCGAAGCTGATATTCCTTCCCGTGGGGGGCAAGAGAAATGGCTGGTGTCATCGGCTTCATTCCTTTCTATATCCTGCTGCTCTCCTGTAGCTTCTCAATTATTCGCTTTCTTTTCTTCTTCTTTTTACCCGAAACGGGAGGCTTGTTAAAGCGCTAATGTTGCCTTGCCTCTTCGCCACCGAGGATGGAGGCTTGACATCTTCCTTGCTGGCAGCGACAATTGCGTGTGTGTGGTGGCCCGGACAGAGCGTTTGCCGCGCGTGTCGCTCGATTCCCGATAAAGCAGCGTAATTCAACTGTGGAGGAGGGAAGCATGAGAGGAATCGGAGGAACTATGCAAGCCTTTGTTTTGGCGATAATCGTTCTGGCGGTTTTTTCGGTCTCGACGTTTTCGGCCGCATCCGAGAAGGCGAGCGTGCCCGCGTCTATTCAACAAGCCAAGACCCCTGCCCAGCGAGAAGCCTTTCGCGAGAAGCTCCTGAGAGAACTGGAGCAATTCGCAAAAACGTATCCCATGTGGAACGTGTCGCCGAGCGACGGACAATTCCTCCGTATCCTTGTCGAGTCCTGTAAGGTCAAACGAGGAGTGGAAATCGGCTCCTCCGACGGCTATTCGGGCATCTGGATCGGGATGGGCCTCGAGCAAACCGGCGGCAAGCTCATCACGCTCGAAATTGACCACGACCGCGCGCAGATGTGCAAGGAAAACATCAAAAAAGCCGGCCTCGAAAAGGTGGTCACGGGCATGGAGGGCGATGCTCTCAAGCTCATCCCCACGCTGAAAGGACCTTTCGACTTCGTGTTCATTGACGCGTGGAAGCCCGATTACAAAAAATACCTCGACATGGTAATGCCCAAAATGCCGGTCGGCGGAGTCATCGCCGCCCATAACGCAATCAAGATGGCCACCTCCATGAGCGATTACATTGACGCGGTGAAAACCGATCCTCGCTTCGACACCGTTTTTCTCAGCACAACAATGCGGGACGGTTTCGCCATCACATACAAGAAGGCGGAGTAATTGCCGCCCGGGTTACGGAAATGAGATTCTTTTTCCTACTATCGCTGCTTCTGGCGGTCGCATTCATTCCATCAAGTCGCGTGCGCGCCGCCGAGGCGCTGTACGAAAATCAAAGCCGCTACCACTTGATCCGGGTCATTCAGTCCGGCAGTTTACGCACGCTGACTTTTCGACGGAAGGGATACGACCGGAATCAGTCGAGAATGGATATGGCCGACCCCCTGCGCCCTTGCCTCCCCTACTACCGCTTGATGTTCGCCGGTTATCTTTTTGTCCCGAAGCCGAAGCGCATCCTCGTTGTGGGGTTAGGCGGAGGTATTGTATCTCGCCTTTCGGCTCACTATTTCCCGGAGACACATGTTGACTCCGTTGAGCTCGACCCCGCAGTGCTGGAAGTCGCAAAGAAGTTCTTCGGGTTTCAGGAGGGGCCGAGACAGCGCGTCTTCGCTCGAGATGCGCGCGTCCAGATTAAGGTCTTTCGCAGCCAGGGTGTCGTGTACGACATCATCATGCTCGATGCATTCAGCGGCGGATATATCCCCGAGCACCTCATCACAAAGGAGTTTTACCAGGAGTGTCGCGACATCCTCTCTCCGGAGGGCGCCATCGTCGTCAATCTCAGGCTTGATTGGGTCATCTACCAGTATCAGAGGCGAACACTCACCGCCGTTCTCGCCGAGCAATACCCTTTCGGCGGCGCCTCCGGCAGCGAGATCGTCGTTGCCCTTCCATCCAAAAGAAAGCTCACAAAGGATAACCTTCTTGCCTCAGCCAGAAATCTCCAGCAAGAGCGGAAGTTCTCCTTCAACCTTCCTGACGTCGCCTCCCAGTTCGATATGGGGCCCGGTTTTCCCCGCCAAGGGCTGATTTTCACCGACGGCCACGTCCCCGCAAACATCCTCAAGCAGCAACTTGAAGGCCACTTCGCCCACTATAAGCCACCGGTGCCCGCCTTCGACAGCATTGCCGCCTGGCTGAAAAGCCACAGGCTTCCGGTCATCTTCCTGGCCCTCGTCTTCATTGTGGTCGCTTACACTTTGCACAGGAGGAAAAGAGGCTTGGCGTCGTGACGTCGTGGCGAGAGAAACCGGAGAGAGGAAATCTCTCGCAAAGGCGCGAAGGCGCAAAGAAACGGGCGAAATACGAACGCCAATTGACTGGGGCGTTTCTCCGGCAGTGAAAGGTCCCTCCGGTGATTGTGCCGCAGGGAAAAGCATTCAGTCTTCAACGACCGAAACAAACCTTTTCTCCAGCTCCGCCAGCGGCATCTCCGCCAGCGAGGAAAGGAGAACGTCCGCATCCCGCAAATCGGTTTGAGCGGTAATCGAGTTGGGCACCGCGACGCAGAAAATCGCTGCGGCTTCGGCTGACTGCACTCCTTTCGCGGAATCCTCGAAGGCGATGCAACTTTCGGCGGGGAGGTTGAGCATCTCCAACGCTGTCAGATAGAGTTCGGGATGCGGCTTAATCTGCGATACATCCGAACCGGTCGCCAGCGCGTCGAAGAAGCCCTCTATCTGAAACCGCGTGAGGTTGGAGACAACCCATTCCCGTGGCGAGCTCGAACATATCGCCAGCTTCAATTTCCGCCTTCGGGCTTGATGGAGGTACTGCAAAACCCCGGGTCTGAGCGGTTCATCCCTCATTCTCTCGTCGAAAATCTCCTGCTTGCGACTCCGCACTTTCTCCCTATCAACGGGCTTTTTCGCTCTCTGCTCCAAAAACTCCAGCGGGTCGAAGGCGCCTGTCGGCAGGCCGATGATCTGCTGCCAGAATGAGAACTCAAGCTCGACCCCGTGCGATTCGATCACTTCCTTCCAGGCGTGGTATCGCGCGGTTTCCGTGTCGAGGATGAGACCGTCGAAATCGAATATCAGGCCTTCAAGCGATCGTTTCAAGAATCTTTCCTTTCTCTGTCGGGCAAAAGCTGCGTCCTCAAGCTTCGAGAACGTCATCCGCTGCACCTCTCTTTCAGCTTGTCTGCTACAGCAGCTCCGAGCAAAAAGCATTCGGCGAGAGCATCATCGTCCGGGATATATCTCGTCTTGACGCCTTCCCCCACAAGCTCGACGTTCATGTCAGCGAGAACGTCTCTGACCTGCTTGACCGCCTCGCCACTCCAACCATATGAGCCGAAGGCGGCGCCGACCAAGTTACGCGGCTTCAAGCCCTTCAGGTACGTGAGAAGATCGGCAACGGTGGGGAACATATTGTTGTTCAATGTGGGGGAACCAACGAGTAGGGCACCGGCATCGAGTATCTCAGTGGCGACATCGCTGCGGTGGCACGAGCTGAGCGGCATCACTTTGGCGCTCACGTCGTGCGAAGCCAAACCCTCGCATATCGCGCGTGCCATCATGGCGGTGCTTTGCCACATGGTGTCGTACACGATGATTGCTTTCTTGAGACGTTCCTGGGCGGCCCACTTGGAATAGTGCTGGAGTATCCTCTCAATGCCCTTTCGCCAAATGGGGCCGTGGTCAGGCAACAACATCCTGAACGTAAGATCGAGCTTGCCGACCCTCTCCAGTAGCCTGGTGACAAACGGAGAGAACGGCAGCAAAATGTTCGCAAAGTACTTCGCTGCCTCGTCCTCCAGGATTGCCTCGTCAATCTCATCGTCGAACCGCTCGCTGGAGGCGAGGTGCATGCCGAAGGCATCCTGGGAAAACAGCACCTCCTCCTCCGCCAGATACGTGAACATGCTGTCCGGCCAATGAAGCATACGCGTCTCGATAAACGACAGGTTCAGGTTCCCGAGACTGAGGCTCTCGCCGTCCTTTACAGGCACGATTTCCCGGTCCATGTGGAAATGCTCCGACAGAGCCTTGACCCCATTCTCGGAGGCGAACACCTTCTCGGGTTTCACCACGTCCATCACATCCGGCAAACATCCGGAATGGTCCATCTCCGAATGGTTTGAGATGATGTAATCAATACTATGTGGGTTAATGACAGAGGCTATCCGGGAGAGCAACTCGTTTTTGAAAGGCGCCTTGACGGTGTCTATCAAGGTGACTTTGTCGGCGAGAATCAGGTAGGCGTTATACGTTGTGCCGCGGGTGGTCGCATAACCATGAAAATTGCGGATGGCCCAGTCCACGGCCCCAACCCAATAGACATGATCGCTCACTCGAGTCGCCTTCAACGGTTCGTTCATGAAGCCTCCTGCTGAATTCGCAACGATTACGGTTAGAGTCTTTCGCCCGGCCCCGGTCAGTGATATACGCTGAGGACAATTTTTCCAAATTGGTCACCCTCTTCCATTCGCGCCATAGCTTCCTTACAGCGATCGAGAGGTTCAACGGAGTCTATGACCGGCTTGAGGCGAGCGATTCTAATCGCTCGAAGCATCTGGCGGAAGTCCTCGTGAGACCCCATGGTCGATGCCAGGATGGCCAACTGGTTCCAGTACAGTTTTTGCAGATTGGTCTGGGCACTTGCACCGGATGTGACACCGCACAGCACGATTCTCCCTCCCCGGCGAACAGCCGAGAAATCAATCCGCCACGTTGCAGCCCCAACCGTGTCAAACGCGACGTCAACACCACGGCCGGACGTAACCTCCCTGACGTGCGCAGCCACGTCCCGCGTCGTGTTATAGTTGATTGTGTGATCGGCTCCAAGCTCTTTTGCGCGAGCCAGTTTCTCATCGGATGAAGAAGTCACGATCACCTCGGCACTAACAAGCTTGGCAAGCTGAAGCGCTGCCAGTGCCACGCCTCCGCCAATCCCGTGGATCAAGATACTCTCGCCTGGCCGAAGTTTTGCTCGAGTCATCAGCATCCTCCAGGCGGTAACGTAGGCCAACGGGAGCGCCGCAGCTTCTCGAAAGTTGAGATGGGACGGTTTAGGATGAAGATTGGCGGCTGGCACGGCAACCCGTTCGGCGAACGTGCCTGGCCGCGTCATACCCACAATGCCAAACGTCAGGCACTCGCTTTGCTCGCCGCGATTGCAGAACTCGCAAAATCCACAACTGAGTCCAGGATTCAAAAGCACCTCATCGCCCACCCTCACACCTTCAACACCCGGGCCGAGTTCCGCAACAACCCCTGCGGCATCAGACCCCAGTATGTGCGGCATCTCGATAGAGAGGCCCGGACGTCCCCCACGCACCCATATGTCAAGGTGATTAAGGGCGGCGGCGCGAACTTCCAGAATCACTTCGTTGTGGGCCGCCCTTGGTCTAGTGATTTTCTCAACTCGGACACAATCCAGTCCGCCATGCTCTTGGATAGTGACTGCTTTCATTCGCTACCTCCGGGGTGGAACAAGCTTCCTCATGGGCAACTGGCGGGCCTTGATTTGTCGGCTTCTCCCGTGCAGCAGGAGGGCCAACTGCTCAAAACGTTTTCGCCTTTTCGCGAGCCGTGCCC
Source organism: uncultured Verrucomicrobiota bacterium (assembly GCA_964640185.1). Lineage (GTDB taxonomy): Bacteria > Auribacterota > JABMQX01 > JABMQX01 > JABMQX01 > CAZXGF01. Next base: position 104,059 of record CAZXGF010000010.1, read on the forward strand.
ATGGCGTCAATCAGCCTCTGCTTGGCGAGATCGGGACCGCCCTGGAGCGTCGGCTCAACTACGATGTGGCCGATCTCAGTAAAGCCGATGAAACGAAGAATGCTCTCCAGATACGGCCGCTGGAAATCGAATGCGGCTGAGTCCGCGCCTGCCCGGTATTCCCCGCCCCGCGCAAGGATCAACATAGCCGATCGGCCGGTTACCAGTCCTGTGTAACCCTTCTCGGGCGAATAAGCGAACGTATAGCCCGGCTGAACTATCACGTCAAAATACTGCTTCAGACGATAGGGGATGCCGAAGTTCCACATGGGCGATGAGATCACCAACTTATCTGGTCTCTTGAACCGCTCGACCTCAGCCTCCACCGCTTTCCAGGCGTCCGCTTCCTTGTTGGTGTGGGACTCTCCATGCAGGATGCGATATTTTGCCCTTGCCGTCAGCCCAAGAAACTCTGGAATCTTGTCCTGCGCCACGTTGATTACATCAACGGTTTCGCCAGGGTGCGCCTCCAGATAGCTTTCCAGGAAAGCCTCCGCCGCTCGAAGCGAGTAAGACAGCTCCGGCGTGGCTGTTGCCCGAATGTGAAGTACAGTGGCCATTTCATATACCTCCTTTCAGACCCACATCATCGAACACTTGGACATGGAAATGAACCTCATGCGCTGGCTGACCATGCCCTCAAACAAGTCCTCGACAGGAAAGCAGTGAGCTCCTGCTCTAATTCTCGCCCGGAGCCTAACCCAACGCTACATCGAGCACCATCATCACGGCAAAGCCTGCGATAAACCCAAGAGTAGCCAGGTCTGCGTTGCCGCTACGGTGGGATTCCGGCACGACTTCCTCCACGACGACAAAGATCATTGCGCCGGCTGCAAAAGCCAGGGCGTACGGGAGAATCGGCTGTGCGATAATGACGGCAGCCGCGCCGATAACACCGGCAATCGGTTCGACGAACCCGGACAACTGCCCGTACCAGAAACTCTTCAAGCGAGACATGCCCTCTCGACGAAGAGGGAGCGCTACCGCAACTCCTTCCGGGAAATTCTGTAGCCCGATTCCGATAGCGAGCGCGACCGCTGCCCCGAAAGTGGCGCCGGGGAAGCCAACGGCCACTGCGCCAAACGCAACACCAACGGCGAGTCCCTCCGGGATGTTGTGCAATGTTATCGCAAGAACAAGCAATATGCTGCGCCGCCAGGATGTCTTGATCCCCTCGGCTTCCTCCATGGGAAAACCGAGATGGAGATGGGGAAGAATCATATCAATACCACGCAAGAAAACAGCACCCATCAGGAACCCAATCATGGCTGGGAACCAGACGGGAACGCTCCTGCCTTCTGACATCTCAATCGCAGGAGCGAGAAGCGACCAATAGCTGGCGGCCACCATCACTCCACCGGCAAAACCGAGCATTCCGTCAAGAACCTTTTGGTTCATTTTTTTGAGGAAGAACACCCCGGATGCTCCAAGGGCGGTTACGCCCCAGGTAAAACATGTCGCCACAAGAGCTTGCAATACCGGATGAAGCTTCTGCAGAAAACTCATTCTATGACCTGTGGTTCCTTGTGACGGTGAATGAGCGAATACCGATGTCCTTATTCGATTCCTCTGCGCCTTTGCGTCTGTGCCCTGAAAATAAGGGCTATGGGGCGGATTGGCGCTCGATATTGAAACAAATTGGACCGGTGCAGCCCTGAGCCGTTGCAGAATCGCAACAAACGCCTTGGGACCAACCAGAAAAACATTTTCATGTTCTCCCGGTGAACGAAGTTCATGATAGACTGCGTTTTACATTCTTAAATTGTTTCAATCCCGCCGACGGCGGGACAGAGACGCAGAGTGCTAAGGGGTCTCCCCTTGCTGCCGATGAGCCATCCGAGGCATGGGTGCGGACGTGCCACGGGCGTCCCGCCCGTGATGCACCATGGGCAAGATGCCCATGCCACGTTTGCCAGTTCGAGCAATCTTCTCTTTCATGCAAACTCTTCCATAATCTTGGCGAGCGCCGCCTTGTCGAGTTGCCGTCCCACTAACGACGCATCACTTAGGACGGAGAATTGTTCCTCGAACGCGGGCCTGTCATTGCGGTAAATCATGCCGATAGGAATACGGTCCTCCCATTCACGAGCTACCTTCATGGCGGACTCCCAATCGGTCGGGTCATGTTCGTCCGGCAAAACGTAACATCGCTGCTTATACCAGGCGAAGGTGTTGACTTTGTTGAATGACGGACAGGGCTGAAGGATGTCAACCAGCGAGAGGCCTCGATGAGCGATTCCCTGCTGAATCATGTCAGCCAGATGGTCTATCTTCCCAGAGAAGCTCCGCGCGACAAATCCTGCGTGCATGGCCACGGCTACGGCAATGGGGTTAAACGGCTCGGCAAGCACGCCCCCCGGTTGGGCTTTGGTGACAAACCCCGTATCGGAGGTGGGACTTGCCTGCCCCTTGGTCAGACCGTACACCTGATTGTTGTGAACTAACAAAGTCACGTCAACGTTACGGCGGATAGCCGCGAGGAAATGGTTTCCGCCCTCGCCATAGTTACATCCGTCGCCGCTCTCGACGATCACGGTCAGCTCCGGGTTAGCGAGCTTGGCGCCGGTCGCCACGGGCAGAGACCGTCCGTGGAGGCCGTTGAAAACGTTGGCATTCAAATAGTGCGGCGCCTTCGCCGCCTGCCCGATGCCGGATACGAAAAGCACCTGATGGGGAATAAGGCCACTGGCTACGAGTGCTTGCTTGACAGCATTCAGAATGGCGAAGTTCCCGCACCCCGGGCACCAGGCTGTCTCATATTTTCCGTAATCGTCAAGCGTTACCATTGTCCTCCTCGGTTTAGCTTTGGTCATCGGTTCAGTTCACGCAGGATGAACTCCGGCGTAATCGGCAATCCGTCGTATCGAAGCACCAGCTTCTCGATGAGGAATCCGGTCTCGCGGTAAATCAACCGTGCGAATTGCCCGGTCGCGTTTCCTTCCACACACACCACCTCTCCAGCTTCCCGAAGAAGCCCCACGAACTGTTCCGGCGCAAGCGGCCATACTTGTGAGAAGTGGAGCGTCGCGACGCGACGGCCCTCCGACGTTAGTTGCGATGCTGCCTCGTACACCGCTCCCCTGCTCGATCCCCACGACACTAACAGAAGGTCCGGGTTACTGTCTCCGCTGGACTCCGGAGGGATGACCTGTTCGAGGATTCCTTTCTGCTTTCTCAATCGCTTTTCGACCATCTGACGCCGGACTAAAAGGTCTTCCGTGAGATGTCCGTCTTCCGTATGCTCATCGCTGTCAGTGACAACGAGGTGCTGGCTCATTCCCGGAAGCAGACGAGGCGAGACACCGCTCTCCGTGAAGGCGTGCCGGCGGTATGGTTCTGAAATGCCCTCTAACTCTGCACCGGCGCCAAGGGTATAAAGGTGCTCTACCTCAAACGGCGCCACGGCACGCGAAGAATCCGCAAGAAATTGATCCGTCAACACAAACACCGGCCCCTGATAGGACTCCGCAAGATCAAATGCACTCCGAGTAAGGTGGAAGCATTCCTCTACCGTGCCGGGCGCCAGGATGGCCCGCGGAAACTCGCCGTGTCCGGCATGGACGACGAACTCCAGATCTCCTTGCTCCGTCCGGGTGGGAAGTCCGGTTGCCGGGCCCGGCCTCTGCGCCACTACGACGACCAACGGCGTTTCCGTCATTGCTGCCAAACTCACGCCCTCCACCATCAGGGCAAATCCGCCGCCGGAGGTGGATACCATGCTGGGCGAACCGGCAAACGAAGCCCCTATGGACATGTTAATCGCGGCGATCTCATCCTCTGCCTGTTCGACGATCAATCCCATCTCGTTTGCCCGACTCGCCAGGTTCAGCGCAATTGAAGTTGACGGAGTCATGGGATAGAACGAGTAAAATCTTAGCCCCGCCGATAGGGCGCCCAGCGCAATTGCTTCGTTTCCGTTCATCAGTAAGCGTTTCGGCGGATTCTCGACAGGTCTCAGCTTTTCAATCAGTGATCGCTGACCCTCGCACCATTGAAAGGACTTCGTCAACGCCTCCTGATTTTGCTCTGCGATCTTCAAGTCCCTCTTTCCAAAGAACTCATCCATTGTGCGGGCAACCAGCTCCTCGTCGAGACCCAGCAAAAAGCTCACGACTCCGAGAGCCACAATGTTTGCGAACCGACGCCCCGACAGTTCCTTGAACGGAATTCTCAAACACAAGTCCCCGGAGACGTCGAAAGCCACATCAACGGCTATAAGACCTCCAGGGGTGAGCTGTCCTCGATGCAAACTCACCGATTCCGCATTGAGCGCGACCAAAAGGTCAACCGACTCCTGCGGGGCGACGATCTCGTCAGGGCTGACGCGCACGGCGAAGGTGTTGTGGCCGCCGCGAATCCGGGATTGATAGTCCTGAGTGACCACCACAAAATAACCGGTTCGTACGAGGCTTTTCGCGAGCAAATGTCCCACGGTCACCAGTCCCTGCCCCGCCTCCCCTGCTATCAGGATGTTGAATGCATTCGGTTTCATGACGTTCTCCGCATCGGCTCATGCCTTGCCTGTAAGCCCAGGCGCCACCAGTGCGCTGGAATGAGGCCCATCTCCACAGACGCCGCTTCAAATATCACCCGCGAATCCGTCTCGCCCGGTCGAACCTGCGGGCGACTTCCTCCCAGTGAATGACGTTCATAATCGCGCTAACGTAATCCGCGCGGCGATTCTGGTACTTGAGGTAATAGGCGTGCTCCCATACGTCAATCACAAGTAGCGGCACGGCGCCACACACAACCTGATTCTCATGCTTTTCGATCTGAAGCACTAACAGCCGCCGCCCCAAAGGCTCGTACGCCAATACGCCCCATCCGCTGCCCGCAACCTTGTTGGCCGCCGCGCTCAGCTGGGACACTAGCGCCTCAACCTTCCCGAATTGCGCTTTTAGGGCGGCCAGCAAGGCGCCCCTCGGTTTAGTCGGTTTGGGGTGGAGGTTCGCGAAATAGAGCGTGTGCAACACGTGTCCGGAGCCATGAAAGGCCAACGCCCGCAACAGAGCCTGCACGGCGCTGAAATCCCCCTTCTTTTGTGCATCTTCCAGTTTTGCCAGCGTGGCGTTGAGGCCTCGCACGTAGCCCGCGTGGTGTTTATCGTGGTGGATGGTCAGCGTGCGGGCGTCAAGATACGGTTCGAGGGCATCAACCGCGTATGGCAAATCGGGCAGGGTATATGGCTCAACGCTGCCTGCACGCCGGTTGGCGGTGGCTGCTGAGTCCTTCACTGGCAAACCGACGGCAGCGGCCCCGGCCGCTGACGCCCCCACCAATCTTATCCATTCTCGCCGAGAAAGTATATCCACAGTCCTATCCCCCTCCTATGTGATAACCGGTTCAGCTCAACGTTCACAGAAGCCATTGCTTCAGTTCAAGGATGCCAGTGTCTTGCTCAGGGTGGTGATATGGCTCATCTCCTCCTTGATGATGCGGGCGATATTCTCCCCGCCGAGCCTTTCGGGGACCATCTCCTTGATCCCCAGGTAGAAGACGATGGAATCTTTTTCAAGACCGATGGCGGTTTTGAGGACGTCCTGAATCGTCTCCTCCCCCGTCAGAAGCTCGGTCGGATCCGCACGCACATCGAAGACATACCCGTCCGCCATGGCATTCAGGTACATCCCCGCCTCGCTTTCGGGGTCGAAAACCGTTGACGTGCGTTCTTCGGCAGACAATTCCGCCCTCATAGAAGCGAAAGTTCTTTCGTGGTCGTCTTCCATTGCGGCGAGGTCGAGGAGAAGCTGACGGGTTCCCGGGTCTTCGCTTCCTTCGGCCACCTTGCGGTAGAATCTGGCGCCGTTCCTCTCTATCTGTTCTGCCATCTCGAAGACTTCATCAGCATTGAAATGGATACTCATGTTTCGTCTCCTCAAAGTGAAAATGTTCGCTTGCCCAGCTCTTTGTCCACTACCATCAGCTCTTCGCCGGAATCACCGGCGTTCTCCAAGATCCGCACGTTGCTCGATGCCGATTCTTCCTCCTCCACCTGCTCCTTCACGAACCACTGGAGGAGTACACTGGCCGGCTCATCGTTTTGCGCTTGGGCAATCTTGACGAGGTCATTTATTGTGCCGGTGATGAACTGCTCGTGCTTGTAGGCGTCCTGAAAAGCCTCCAGGGGCGACGACCACTCCGTCTTCAGTTGAGTGAGATTCTGGAGCAGCACCCTTCCGTCGCGGTCCTTGATGTGGTCGAAAAACTTCATCGCGTGCACCATCTCCTCCCGGGTTTGCGCACGCATCCACTGCGCCATCCCGTCCAGGCCTTGCGAATGAAGATACGCCGCCATGGACAGGTAGATGTAAGCAGACTCCAGCTCATTCCTGATCTGGTCGTTGAAAGCCTTCTGCATTTTCTCGCTGATCATGGCCATCATCCTTTCCATAAACCGTGTACGTTGCAGTATTCTCGTGCGGTGACTTCCTCGGCCGCGATGTCAAAAGTAGCTTCCGGCGCCTCTCCCGGCTTGAGGAATTGCCGATAGGCTTTCCCGTCGGCGACTATCTCGATCCACTCGATGTAATGCTTCTCCTCCATCGGATGCGGAACGCTGCCGACGCTCACCTTGACGCCGCCCTCGCTCTTTTCGACCACCGGCACGTGCTTCTCCTGAGCCGCGTCCACCGTGTTCTCGAGATAAAGCTTCATCGGCTGCCCACAGCACACAAGCTGGCCAACGCCCTCGTGGAGCACTTCCACGATGTTGCCGCAAATCTCACACTTGTAAATCTGCAATCTCTTGGTCATTTTCGCCCCTCCTCTCATAGTTTCTTGTGGCAGAACCACCAATCAAAACAGTCGGATTGTTTAGCTCTCTCCTCCGCCGTTTTCTCATCCGATGGCGGCGGGATTATCACCTCATCTCCGACGAGTTCGTTGTTCGGCCAGTTTGCTGGGATCGCCACTTTGTTCTCGTCGGCGACCTGGAACCCCTTAACCATCCTCAGGATTTCGTCCATATTTCTCCCGAGCTCTTGCGGATAATAGAGGATGGCTCTGATGATGCCATTGGGGTCAACGACAAAAACCGCCCGAACGGTGTTCGTCCCCTTCCCGGGATGGATCAGTCCCAGTAAAGTGGCAACCCGCCCCGTGTCGTCGGCGATGACAGGAAACTGGACCTCGACATTCAGATTCTCCTTGATCCACTGCACCCATTTGATGTGTGAAAACACCTGGTCAATGCTCAACCCGATGAGCTCGGCGTTCAACTTCCTGAATTCCTCATATCTCTTTTGGAATGCCACAAACTCAGTTGTGCATACCGGCGTGAAGTCCGCTGGATGGCTGAAGAAAACAAACCACTTGCCCGCGTACGTGTCCGGCAGCTTGAGCTTACCGTGGGTTGTTTGAACCTCTATCTCCGGAAACTCTTCTCCGATAAGCGGCAACTTTTCCATAACTATCCCCCTTTCCAAGTGTGGTTGAAGTTGTTAGGTTCGCAAAGGAGTTGTCTTATTCATTCCTTCTTCTGTGCTTCTATCCCCTCGAGCTTGAATCTCAGCCAGTCGGCCATCTCTTGGATGTTCTTGCTGAGATACCAGCGGCCATTGGCGAAGGCACCGTAGTCAGCCCCCATCATTGCGGAGGCGAAGCGTGTCGAGTTGGCGAAAAAGAGCCACTCCTCTACCCACTTCTTCTCAATCGCTTCGTTGAAAATGCTGTCGTTCTCAGCGAGCCCTCGCGCCGCGCCTTTTTCCCAGGCTGTCATCAATATCCTGGTCGCCGTCCGCGTCATTTCGTTGGTCGTTCTGATCGTGTTTTGGAAGCGCGCGAACTGCCCGTCCACCCAACCCTGCCCGTGGCAGGCGAGGCAGATATTCTGCATTGCTTTACGCCTCTTCTCCTGCTCTTTCCCGTCAATGAGGAACTTGGCGGCAGGCTCACCTGTCAGCTCAGTCGGCAGCGGCAGACCCGCCCGGTTCTTGATGATGCTGGTATCTGCCGATTTCGGATGGGGGTGGGCATAGATAAGCCCGAAAATCCTCCACGGGAGCCGATCATTCATCCGATGCGTCCTCTCGGCAACCGCCTCACCATCATCGTTGACAATCAAGCTGACATGGCATGTCGCGCACGTTGGCGCCGTGAAATCTCTTCCAACAACCCACGGGACCGCATCGAAGTTCCACCTATCGCCCACCGAGGAAAAAATGTTCCCGTGCTTGCTGACCATATAGACCTTGTACGCCGGAACGTCCGGCCCCTCGTGACATGCGGAACAGGTGTAAGGCTTTCTCGCCATCTCGACCGAGAACCGGTGCCTCGTATGGCAGGCGGTGCATGAGCCCACGCTTCCATCGGGATTCAACCGACCAACTCCCTGATTCGGCCACCCGGAAAGAACCGGGAACTCCATCTCCCCCAGAACCGTCTCCCTTGTCTCAAAACCTCTTCCTCGACCGCCGTGCCATGGCAGTAGAAGCAGGAATCAGCTTCGGTCTCGGCATCCGGGGGCGAAAGGCTCGTCGTCATGTTCTCGAAGGACTGAACGCCGGTCGCCGAATTCACCAGGGAGTGATAGACCGGATTGTTCTTGAGATTCCCGTAGGCGTGGGACATCAGATTTTGGCCGTACTCCTTCACCTCGACAGCATGGCACGTCGCGCAATCATTCGGCGTAACGACCACATGCACTTTGTAATCGGCGTGCTCAAACGTGTCTTTGTGCTTTTCCGGATTCAGGTTGTGGCACTCCGCACAGCCGACCGCGACGTTTGCGAGATTTTCCGGCACTTTCGCGACCGAGATTCTTCTTTCAAGGTCATCTTTCTTCAGGGCCTCGGCCGGAGTTACGCGGGCGTGAAGGCCTTTTCTCCAATCCGCTACGATCCCCGGGTTCAACGTCGCGTGACAGGCAAGGCACGTTTCGCTGTCTTCGCTTAACGCGGCGTTCTCCGCGGGAAACGACGTTGCCGCCACACACAGCAATGCAAGAACGAGAGCTGCTGAAAAGCTAAAGACGCTGCTCATAAATCTCCCTTATTCTGCGGTCGGCCCGCACGGGATGCGGCGGAGTTGCGAACTTAACCTCATACCAGCTTCTTCACCGCGCTCAAAGCCGCTTCGTAGTCAGGCTCGTTTGTCAACTCCTCGACAACCTGCACGTATCGAACCGTGCCCTGGCGGTCCACCACGAAAACGGCCCGCGCCAACAGACGCAGCTCTTTGATCAGCACCCCGTACGACGTGCCGAAGAAAGTGTCACGGTGGTCCGAAAGCGTTTGAACCCGCTCCACACCTGCCGCACCACACCACCGTTTCTGCCCGAAAGGCAGGTCCATACTTATGGTGAGTATTATGACTTCCGGGCCCAGCCCCGCAGCTTGCTCGTTGAACTTTCGCGTCTGCAGATCGCACACCTGCGTGTCCAGAGAGGGCACAGATGCGACAATGCAGACTTTCCCGCGGAATGACGAAAATCTTACCGGCGACAGATTGTTGTCCAGCACAACGAAGTCCGGCGCCGCGTCCCCCACCTTGATCTCGTTCCCCACAAGAGTTAGCGGGCTGCCCTTCATCGTTATGATTCCGATGCGTTCTCTCATCACGCTTTCCCTTTCAATACGGCATCCGACCTGGAGATCGCCGGTGCTTCCGCAACGGGCCGGGTCTTCCTACTCCGCTTCCGTCCGCGCTGCTATAAGCTCGTCGAGGACGTCGGTGTACGCCTTCTTCAGGCTACGGCCCACTATTGTCTTCGCAAGCTTGCCGGCTTTGAAGATTTTCACGTCCGGAATCGCCATGACACCATGTTTCTGCGCCAGGCTGGTGAACTTAGTCACGTCCACGGATACAACCGTTGCCCGCCCTGCATACTCCGTTGCAATCTCGTGAATGGTCGGCTTCAGCCTTCTGCATGGCGGGCACCCATCCGAGTAGAAGTCCACAAGCACCACATCGTTGCTCCTCAGCACCTCCTTTAGCTCCGCCGCTGCTTTCAGTCCGATTAGATGTTTCGAGGGATTCGCAACTTTCTGTTGCCCCCCGAACGTGGATGCGAGCAGCACCCCTATCAAAGCCCCAAAGATGGCCCCGCCTATGGGGCTGCCGGTCAGGGGACACGTGCCGCTTGCGCACTTTCCGAAATGCCCGATCACGCCCCCAATTACCCCGCCAATAACCGCACCGACTATGAGCTTATGTACCATCGCTTAGCTCTCTTGTTTTTATTTTCGAGGAGTGCTCTCCAACACTCACCAGTTTTCGGCCAGCACTTCGAAATGCCCCTGGGGATGTGCGCAGGCGGGACATTTCTCCGGAGCCTCCGTGCCCACATGGAGATACCCGCAGTTTCTGCACCGCCACACAACAACCTTTTCCTTCTTGAACACTGTCCCCGCCTCGACGTTCGCCAGCAGCCTCAGGTAACGTTTCTCATGCTGCTTTTCAGCAACCGCGATGGCTTCGAAAATCGCCGCGATTTCCTCGAAGCCCTCTTCTCTGGCGATGTTGGCAAACGACGGGTACATCCTCTCCCACTCGTAGTGCTCTCCGGCGGCAGCCGCTCTGAGGTTCTCCGCCGTCGTCCCTATCACCCCGGCAGGGAATGCCGCCTGAATCTCCACCTCTCCCCCTTCAAGCAGCTTGAAGAGGCGTTGGGCGTGCTCTTTTTCCTGATTAGCTGTCTCCTCGAAGATGCTGGAGATCTGGATGAACCCGTCCTTCCGGGCCCCGCTGGCGAAGTAGGTGTACCGATTCCTCGCCTGTGATTCCCCGGCGAACGCCGTCAAGATGTTCCTTTCGGTCCTCGATCCTTTCAATTCGATAATCCCTCCTCTCTTTTCGCAGCCTTCCTTTGCGCCTTTGCGAAAGGTCTGCTTCTTTTCTGATTCTCTCGCCAAGACGCTAAAGCCCCAAGGATCCTCCTTCTCCAGTAACAACTGTTGTCCGCATGAGCGTTGCGAATAAGTCCCGATTCGCTTGCGAGACACACCACGACGCGCGGGACGTCGGCCCAAAGTGGAAAACGGGATACTTCTTCGGTTCTCCAAACGTCAGCCCTGCGGCCCGTCTTTGCCCGCCGTTCGTGGGAACTCTTTCTTCCGTAAGTGTTATGATTTGCCCTTATTGAGTTCCTCGGCGATTTCGTCAACCTCGGCGGCGCCATCCGCCAGGTGTCCCGCCTCATCCGGCAGCAGTATATTGAGCACCCGCTGGAATTCTCCGGCATGCACGCGCTCCTCGTTGGCTATATCTTGAAGCACCGCCTTTGCCAGTTCGTTGTCTGTGGCATCGGCGAGCGCCTCGTAGAGGTGGACCGCTTCCTCCTCGGCTGCCAGAGCCATGCGTATTCCTCGGCTCAACTCCCGCTCGCTCAACTTACCTTCCGGAATCACTCCGCTAAACGGATTGATGAACTCCGCCATTTCTGCACCTCCTTTTCAAAAAGCCGGTTCTCCCTCAACTTCTTCGTTTGCCCTCGTTGCAATTTCCCAAACGCGCGCTCCAGCCCTAAAGTTCCCTGCACACCGTGGTGGCAATCGCGTACCGGCGGCATGTCGCCGCGGGAGCGTGCCTTGGATGACCATGCCTGCAGGCGACGCCGCGCCCAACTTGTCCGTCTCGCCCGCGCTGTTACGCTGCCACGGCAGCGGCTCGTCGGAGGCCTTCTATCGCGCGTTGTTCTCGCCCCGGGAGCTTGTCCCCCGCTCCTTGCACTCAGGACACAGCCCTACAAATCCTACGCAGTGCCCGGTTATTTCGTATTCGCTCGCTCCGCGAGCAGCTTCTTCAAGCCCGGACATCGCTTCTATCGGCACATCGTCAACCCGGCCGCAGCTTGCGCAGCGTACGTGATAGTGATTTCTTGCGTTTCCGTCGAAGCGCCTTTGCGTGCCCGCAAGCTGGAGTTTTTGTATGACACCTCGCTCGCTGAGAATCTCGAGGTTGCGGTAAACTGTGCCCAGACTGATTCTCGGCAGTCGCTTGCGAACCATCTCGTAAAGAGCAGAGGCAGTCGGGTGTGAAGTAACTTTCCCCAGTTCCTCCAGGATGACCCGGCGCTGGCGGGTCATCGTGAAGCCTCTTTGTGATGGAGAGTCTGCCGCCTTTTTCATAATAATAATCATTCTCAATTGTCGGTCGGCGAGCACACTCTGTCAAGCACTTTTGTGAATCGGATGTGGCCGCGTTTCCGTAGCTTGCCATGACACCCCGTTTTGAACCTCTCTCGCCGCACGTTGACGCCGCGCATCTGTCCAGTGTGTCGCTCTCTCGTATAACGGAAAAGGCCGCGGCTTCCTTTTCGCCTGCGCTCAGCCGGCGCCGGCTTTAGTGGGTGGTATCGGATACGGGATTCTTCTTCTGAGAGCCGGCTTAAGCCGGGCTTCTCGACCAGCGGCTTCATCCGAATTCTGCCATGCAAACACGGCCGCACACTGTGAATCTTCCCTCGGTGAAAGTAACAATCGAGGACCCGTAACGGTTCCCGTTACACCTCATTCCTCCTTGACGCCCGGCGGGTCATGCCGATGTTTTAACAGGAGTTTGCCAAAAAACGGCGAGTGTGACGTTGTAACCTGTTGGTAGCGAGGTAGAAATCGAAGATGGCAAGTGTGAAGGCCTGTTTTTGTGAAAAAAATGGGGGAACTTTTTCAACAAAAAGAAGGGGCCGCCGGACTCGAGGGGCGGACTCGGGCTCGGACCTCAGCCGCTGAAGGAATGTCGCTGTGAGTCAGCCTCCGTGATGATACGTCTGCCAGCCAAGATAAGTCGTGAAGGCCTCATACAGAGCTCTCGAGACGCGGGAGTAGGCCATGGTCACGTGGTGCTCGAATCCTTCGCGGCATATGAACGCCAGGAGGCCCTGAAGATTATGGATGTGCGCCACGCCAGACCCGCCGAAGGTGCCCGCGGTCTCATCGGTAATCTCCCCTTCGGCGAGATATACGCGGATGTTTCCGGCAGAATCGTCCGTGGAAACCCGGCAGAAGGTCACCGGTCCGGGCTTGAGCGTGCCAGCGCACGCCCCCATGGCCTTGTCTTCTCCGACGGTGTCCTTGAGGATTTCGTGGCTGCCCATCCGGAAATCCTTGAACATGTCTTTGGGGAGATTGCTGCAATGGAACACAACACACTTGTCCGGGTCGCCACCGTAGTTGTTGTTCCAATCGAGGATAGCGCTGGGAGCTCGGCTCGCCAACGTCAGGGCGTACATCGCCACGGCCCCGGTAACATCCACCTCGCACGCGCTGGGCATGAGGGCATTGCTCATCATGCTCATCACGGCGCACGGCGTTATGCCGAAATATTGCTCGATTGCGGTCCAGCACTGGATTGCGCTCGCGACGAGGTTTTTCTCCGCCATCCATCTTTCGAGCACGACGGCAAACCTGGCCATCTTCCCGAGGGCGCTTTGCGGAATCGCATCCGCCCCGCAATACTCTTCAATGGCTGCAATTTTCTCCTTGACCTCCGGGATGTCGTCAGCGAGCTCCTCGGCTTTTCCGAAAACGTCCGAGAGGTCAATTGGCTCGACGGAAATCCCCGAGCGCTCGAGGATTTTCTCGCTGAAGCGGACCGTGTTGAAAGCCGCAGGTCTCGCCCCGACGGCCCCGATCCTTGCCCCGCGCAGTCCCTTCACGACGCGGCAAACTGCCGCAAACCGGTCAAGCTCACCCCGGAATTCTACGCCTCCCACGGGCATCGTGTGGCGACTGGTCAAGCTGAAGGGAATTCCGTACTGCTTGAGGTTGTTGCAGACGGAAATCTTGCCGCAAAAGCTGTCTCGCCTGTCGCTGACGGACATCTTCCCCAGCTCGTCCGGGAAAGCGTGCACCAGCACCGGCGCCGCAAGCCCGGACATCCTCAGCGTATCGGCGACTGCCCGCTCGTCACCGAAATTCGGAAGCGTCACGATAATGCCATCAATGTCATCCGCCCTCGAGCGGAACAGGTCCGCACATTTCCTTGCGTCCGTCAGGGTCTCCACAGAACCCAGCTTCGTCTCCTCGGGCGACAGGCAAAGCCCTTCGCAGCCCGCCTCCTCCAGAGCCGCCAGAATCTCTGTCCGCCCTTCGGCAACGAGATGGTCCGGGAAAAAACCTCTGTTGCCAACGATCACGCCAAAAATACTCTTCTTCATGTTATCTCTCCTTTATGGCCGAGTTTTATTTTGTCTCTCTTTCCGCCTCGTTTGGGAAAGCGAATCATGTTCGCCGCCAAACGAGAACAACGAAATCTTACCAGACTTGCGATTTCAATCAAAGGCCTGCGATGGGGTGCGACCGCATTCGAGTGGGGTCTGCGATACTGTTTTGCGCCTCTCAGGGCGACGCGCTTCGCCCAGGCCGAATGGCTGCCGGCCATGCGAAGCTCAGGGCAACGCCGGCGTTACGAGGCGATAGAAACGGGCGCCGACGCGGCTGGCGTCCGGGTCATGGACTTCGATTACGCCGCCGTCGGTTTGAGCGGGAACATCGCGTAGCTTCAACCACGTGCCGCTGGTAAACGTGTCGCGGTAGAGGATGGTGTAGGACTCTCCAGCGACGGCGGTGAAACGCACGACAACTGACGCGCTGCCGCTGCTGATAGAATCCATTTTCAAGAAGCTGGTCGCGTCGTGCGGATGTGTGCCGCAGAGGTATTCCTGTAAATTAGTGAACCCGTCGCCATCCGGGTCGCCTGAGGGGCCGTCGTTGCCGGTTGCGGTATTGGGGTCGAGGCCGTTGGCTGACTCCCATTCGTCGGGCAAACCGTCGCCATCAGTATCGAGAGCATTTTCGTCGTCGTCCTGTCCGGGCGAGCCACCGATGTCTGCGCTCGGGCACCAACCGGCTTTGCTCCCCCAAGTGTCCAATGCGGCGTTCTCATTCCGGATGACCAGTGAAAAGCCATCGCCGTCGGTGACGGGGTACCAGTCGTCGTCGTAATCAAAGTCGAGAATGATTTCGCCAGCCGCGTCCTCGAGGCGAAGGTTCTCCCCACCATTATCGAGATCGCCGGTGTATTCTCCAGCGATGTTGCCGAGGGCGCCGTAACGGACGTTAACCGCAGCCTGACTTTTTACGACGAGCGCCAGCTCGCCCGGGGCGAGGGTGGTGAGCTCGCTGCCAGCGAAGGAAAAAGCGATTCCGTTCGTGAACCGCACACCGGTCAGGTCGAGAAGCGTGGTTGCAATATTTTTCAGCTCGATGAACTCGAAATCGTTCTCAACGAAGCGGGGGTTGGCGAGCAGTTCCTCGGCGGAGGGATCGAGCGGATGATAGTTGATCTCGGTGATGACCAGATTTCCGGCCCTGGCAACCGGATGGATGGAGAACCAAGCTCTGGTCTGGCCGGACCAATCGCTCATGGTGTTAACGCTGTAGTTCGGGTTCAGATTTGAGTTTGTCTTCCGGGCGCGCGCGACGACCTCGGTGGTATCCGTAATCGCAATCGGCCCATTGTACACCCTCGCGTCCTTGGGCACGCCTCCGCCGGGCAGGCGGGGATCGGAGCCATCGAGCGTGTAATAGATGCGCGCCTTGGCCGGGGCCGTCATGGTGAGCGTGAAGCCGGGGGTGATCTGCCCGCCAGTGCTGCTGAAGACCGGCGGGGCCACAAGCTGGCTGTCCATCCATGCGAGTCGGGTCGCGAGCCAATCTTTCAAGTGGTCAACCTCGCCCTGAAATGTTCCGCCGTACTGTGCGCGGGGCCTCTGGCTCCACCTCTGCAAATCGCGGACCTGAGCCTCCTGAATCTCGTCAGCCATCGAGTCAATGATGGAGTGGATGTTGCTTGCGCTGAACTGATTTTTCCTGAGTTCCTGCCAGCGGTCTATGTATCTCTGAAAAAAGTCGGGGTCCTGGAACATTCGGCCCCACCAGGGATAATTGAAAAAGTCGGTTCCGCCCTGCCAACCCGTCGGGTCGGCGTCGCGGCCATCGGTGGAGCCCATCGTGCGGTCGAAGTCCCAGATGGGCCCGAAGGTGAGTTTCCCCTCTCTCGGCTTGTACATGTAAGTGCTCAATCGAAAAGCGTCCGGGTTTTTGGTGAGTATATTCAGTAAATGGTGGTCAACCGCGGCATCCACGTCAATGAATTGGGCGTAACCGAGGTCCGGGTCGGTGAAGTTCGTTCCATTCAGCGCAATCGCGAAGCTGTTCATGAAATCGCTGATATACTGCTTCTGGGCGTCTCGATCCGGACGTTCTATATCCACTTCTTTCGGGTAAACGTAGCACAGCGACTGCCCTGCGGCGTAGAAGCCGCTGTCGCCCGGATCGAGTCGGTCAATCTTCAGCATGTATCCGCCGGTGACCCCCGGTTCGCGGTCGTGTTCGGGAAACAGCCTCTTGACATTGACTCGGTCTTCGTCCCGACTGATTTTCTCGATGAAGGCATAGACGCCCCAGTAGTCCGCCTGCGATAAGGCGCCGCCCCCCGTATTGAGGAATACCTCGACGAACCGCGATCGCGTGGCATAGCGCCCGACCTGATTGCTCAGCTCGTAAATGAAGGGGTTTCGCATCAGCGCCAGGTCGAAGTTGTACGGCCCCCACAAGACCCAATCGGATTCCCCGGGCATTCCCAGAGGCGAAATGTTCTTCTCTTCGTTCACCTCATTCCACGCTTCAAGGGCGAGCGAAGGCTTTGGTCGTCCTGCCGTGCTGGAGCCGCGAATCTTGATTCCAGCGCGTGTGGCCAGGTCAGGAAGCTTCGTCAAAGAACTCCTGCCTTTACCTTGCTCGAAGACCGCCATAAGGACCGGCTGAAATGAGTTTTGAGACATCCATCCGGCGCCGAAATTCTCGAGGACCACCAGCGGCAGGTTGGAAGTAAAATCCATCACGGTAGGGCCCAGAGCGACGTACGTCTCGCTGACGGTGGGGCCCTCGCCGAAGCCCGCCTCGAACACTTTGGCCCGCAACTGCCTCGTCCCCGAAACGCTGAGCGGCCCGGTGTAAACGGGCGACGATTGATTGGGTACGCTCCCGTCCCGGGTGTAACGAATCACGGCGTCATCGGTGGCATCGTCCGGCAGCTCCAATTCCACGGAAAGCGATTTGACAAAGGTGCAACTGGGAATGGAGAAACGCGCCTTGCCGGCCATGCCGGGGAACGCGGGCCCGTTCGGCATCCCCGGCGTCGGCGATTGCAAGTAGCCAACCATTTCCGTACCGGACTTGTCACCTAAGCCGTACGAGACATCGGGGCGCTGGTCGGGATATTTCGGAAAGAACTCCGAAACCGGATGCTTGTCGGGGCTCAAGAGAGCCAGATACTCCCCACTGCCGCCCAATTTGAAGTTCGTGTGAAGCGGGGCGCCGAGCATCGCGCGGTCTTTCCCGGAAGCGAACACTATCATGTAGCGCTGGGAGGACAAAGTCACTCCGGGGAAACGCCATTGGTGAGCGGCGTCGGTCAGATACCAGCCGTCGAGGTTCACGGCCGACTTGGAGGGATTATGAATCTCGATCCAGTCCGAGCGGTCATCGTCGTCGTCAATCAGCGTTTTCGTGTTGATAGCCATGAACTCCGTGAGCTGCAAAGTGCCCGCAGCGGCGGCGGGGAAGAAAATGACGACACAGACGAGGAAAACCAGAAGGATGATCGCCCGTGAGCGCGGGATGCGGAGGTTGATGAAGTTTTGGTTCCTCTGCGACCGGGGGAATGGTTCAGCAAGCAAGCTGAGCGCTTTGCTTTTCGAGCATTTGGGCATCACAAACCCGCAACCACGGAGGGCCAACTCCTGAACAACACCGAGATGCCGTCTGTAATCAATGCTGCAAGGCTTCAATGAAAATCACCTGCCCGGCCTGAGAGACTGTCGGATTCGGCTCGAACAAACACTCGCAAGCGGTCAAGGTTTTCTCTGCTCGGGCGAGCTCGATTCTTACCGAGGTTTTGACCACGCGTAAACCTATTCCCTTCGAACCGAAGCACTCGTATGAGCATATCATTATGCCGCGGCCCGGTCAATAGTGGCGCCGCCTCGGGAATAGGTGGACTCGTCCCTCGGGATTTCCCAAAACCACAGACCCCCGCGCACACCTCCTTTCGCGAATGACGCCTTTGCGAATCGCGAGGAAGCAGCGAGGGAGCCGAGCGACATAATCGGTCGGTCTCTCGGAGCTCGCCTCGGTCGAGGTCCTCCGGCGGTGGGCGTACAACCCCAGGCCCTGCGGAACGGTTGGGTTGCCGTTCTCGCATTCCTGCGGAGGCCGCCGTCGCGACAAGGCGATGCAATGCCGCCAGTGCGCGATGCCAAAATGGGGTCGCTGTGGTTACCGCGCCTGATTACAGATGGTATGGGTGGCGCTGTGGCCTACTCATCAAGCGCCGGGCCTCTGCGTCGCCGACGATCTCCTTCTTAGCTTGGTCCCAACGGAGCTTGCGGCCAAGGATGAAGGAAAGGTTGCCGAGAACGCACAGATTGGCTACACCGACTGCCGCATCAATGTTCATGACGGTCTTGGCGCCGGTCTTGATGCCCTTAAACCAGTCCTCCATGTGCCCCGGGCTTTTGTAAACATCCTTTGCGCCGGCGGGCGGCGCCCATTCGCGGACTTTTCTCTCAGCCCACGTGCCGCCATCGCCGCCCCAATGGGTGAACGTGCCCTTGGTGCCGTGATAGACCGCGCCGTAGCCGGGACGGACGATTCTGGCCTCGCCCTTCTTCCTCTCCTCGGCAGGAGGAGCGTTGCCGGTATGCTGGTCCCAGATGAGAACCCAGTCGGGGTTCTTGAAGGTGTAAGTGACGTGCATGGTGACGGCGGCGTCCCACAAGCCCTTGGTCGGCGAAGTGCCCGTCGCCTCAATGGTGACGGGGCCGGTTCCGTCGGCGCCCATCCACCACATGGCGCAGCTCATCACGTGGGCGCCGCGGTCGCGAATCTGCCCGCCGCCGGACTCCAATACCCAGCGAAATGTGCCGGGGAGATACTTTCTATTGTATGGTCGCCAGCGCAGCGGTCCCAACCACATGTCCCAGTCCAGCTCGGGTGGCGGATCACTGTC
Organism: uncultured Verrucomicrobiota bacterium; assembly: GCA_964640185.1. Taxonomy (GTDB): domain Bacteria; phylum Auribacterota; class JABMQX01; order JABMQX01; family JABMQX01; genus CAZXGF01. The sequence goes on from CAZXGF010000010.1 coordinate 123,046, forward strand.
CGGGACCGGGTTATTGTCCGCAGGACTGTTGTAGTGAAAACACCATACCTTACTGATGTGGCCGATGTTGCCGTTGACCAGGTACCGGTGCAAGAGATAAGCCTCCGGCTGCGACCGTCCCTGCGAGCCGACCTGGATGGCCACCTTGTTCTTCCTTCCGGCTGCGGCCATCGCCTGTCCCTCCTCGATAGTGCAGCACGCCGGCTTTTCCACGTAGATGTGCTTGCCGCATTCGGCGGCGTGGACCGTCTGAACGGCGTGCCAGTGGTCGGGCGTAGCAATCACCACCGCGTCAATGTCCTTGCGCTGGAGAACGTAGCGGTAGTCGCGGTAGGGCGTGACGGTTTTCTTTGACCATTTCGCCTGGTACGTCGCCGCGCGGGCGAGCCTTTTCTCGTCCACATCGCAGACTGCTGCACAGTCAGCCTGGTCGCCAATTTTGGACCTCATCATTCCGTTCATGAGGCCCGTGCCTCTCCCGCCCGAACCGATCAGGGCAACTGCCACTCGGTCGTTTGCCCCCGGTCTGCCCGGGGCAGCCAGCACCCCTGACGGAATGATGTACGGAGCGCTTATCGCCGCGCCCACACTCGCCAAAAACTGGCGTCGGTTCATTTTGCTTTGCTTGCTCATCGTATTTCCACCTCTCTGTCTGGAGTCAGATTGAGTAATTTCTTATTCGGAGCGTCACCCCGCGGGTTTCAGGCTCGTCTTGCGCGTCGGTACAAGCTTCTGGCACGGAAGCCCCGGAACCTCCACGCCGCGTGCTCGCAGCGATTGGGCGATGTTGATCTTGAACTCCTGTGGCACGGCCTTCAGTGCCCTTTTGAGGGCTGCAAGAGACCTTTTGCCCGGCAGTCGCTGGAGAACCATCCGCGCATCCTCCCGCAACTCCTTATTCGATAACAATGCCGCCACGGGACCGACGCACCTGCCGCCGCCGATCTCCGACAACATCCACACCACTTCCCGCCGGACCGCCGCCGGCTGATTCTCGCCTAACAGCCCGAGCAGTTCGGGAACGACCGGCCTTTTCTCCCGGGCGGCTCCGGGACGACCGACGTAACGGACGATTTTCCACAAGCCACGCCTCGCGGCCCGGGCGACCTCGAAGTCCTCGTCGCTCATCACCGCTGCCAGGGGCTTGACCGCCGGCGCCCCGATTTTTCCGGCACTGAGCAAGGCCTTGGCTCGGACCTTGTCGTCCTTGTCCCGGACCTTGGCAATCAGGTCGGCGACCGCGTCAACTCCCGCCGCCTCAGACTCGGCCGCAAGAGCCGCAACTGCCGAGATGGCGACCGCCGCCTTTTTCACTCTCTTTTCAGACATATTCAAACCCTCCTTGATTGAATCCCACTTCTGCCACAATACACTACCCTGCCGCTACCAAAGGCGCGCAAAAAACTCCAGCTATGGGCTAAAAGAATATATACCACAACTATGCTCCCCGAATGCAAGGTTAAAAAAGCGCGCTTGCCGGCAGCCATGAAGCGTTGCGGGGTTTGCTATTTTATCGGCGGTGGCTCGCCGGCCGCCTGCTCACAGGTGGTATGGATGGCGCTGTGGCCGACTCATTAGGCGCCGGGCCTCTGCGTCACCGACGATCTCCCCTTTAGCCTGATCCCAACGGAGCTTGCGGCCGAGGATAAAAGAGAGGTTGCCCAGGACGCACAGGTTGGCCACTCCGACCCCGGCCTCGATGTTCATGATGGTCTTGGCGCCGGTCTTGATACCCTTGAACCAGTCTTCCATGTGGCCGGGGCTCTTATAGACATCTTTTGCTCCGGCAGGCGGCGCCCATTCGCGGGCTTTTCTCTCGGCCCAGACCTCGCCGCATCCCCAGTGAGTGAACGTCCCCGTGGTACCGTGATAGACCGCCCCGTAGCCGGGACGGAGGATCCTGGCCTCGCCTTTCTTTCTCTCCTCCGGCGGGGGGGCGTTGCCGGTGTGCTGATCCCAGATCAGAACCCAATCGGGGCTCTTGAACGTGTAGGTCACGTGCATGGTGACGGCGGCATCCCACAGGCCCTTGGTCGGCGAAGTACCCCTGGCCTCTACGGTAACCGGCCCGGCGCCGTCGGCGCCCATCCACCACATGGTGAGGCTCATGTCGTGGGCGCCGCGGTCGCGAATCTGCCCGCCGCCGGACTCCATTACCCAACGAAACGTGCCGGGGAGATACCTCCTATTGTATGGACGCCAGCGCAACGGGCCCAGCCACATGTCCCAATCAAGCTCAGGCGGGGGATCGCTGTCGGGGACCGGGTTGTTGTCCACAGGGCTGTTATAGTGAAAACACCATACCTTGGAGATGTGGCCGATGTTCCCGTTGACCAGGTACCGGTGCGCCAGATAACCTTCCGGGTGCGATCGTCCTTGGGAGCCGACCTGGACGGCCACTTTGTTCTGTTCCGCCGCCCTGACCATCGCCTTGCCTTCCCCGATGGTGCAGCAAGCCGGCTTTTCCACGTAGATGTGCTTGCCGCATTCGGCGGCGTGGACCATCTGGACCGCATGCCAGTGATCGGGAGTGGCAATCACCACCGCGTCAATGTCCTTGCGCTCCAGAATATAGCGGTAGTCGCGATAGGGCGTGACGCGTCTTTTCGCCCACCTCGCCTCCCACTTCGCTGCATCGGCGAGTCTTTTCTCGTCAACATCGCAGACGGCTGCGCACTGAGCCTGGTCGGCAATTTTTGACGTCCTTATCCAGTTCATCAGGCTTCTGCCCCGCCCGCCCGCGCCGATCAGGGCAACTGCCACTCGGTCGTTTGCCCCCGGTTCGCCCGAGGCAGCCAACACGCCTGACGGAATGATATACGGAGCGCTTATCGCCGCGCCCATAGTCGCCAGAAACTGGCGTCGGTTCATTTTGTTTTGCTTGCTCATCGTATTTCCACCTCTCTGTCTGGGCTCAGATTGAGTAATCTCTTATCCGGAGAGTCACCCCACGAGTTTTCCACTCTCTTTTCAGACATATTCAAACCCTCCTTATTGGATCCGGGTTTTTTCGCAGTGGCTCCGTTTAGCAACCATGAAAACTGACCGGAGACTCATAGGAACTCCTTATTACTAAGGATAACAAAATCATAGCCCGAAAATGCAAGGCTAAAAGTCCTCGGGCTGGAGTGTTTCACTTACGGGCGGCTGAGGCTGCAACAGCGCAGCGCGCATACGACGCCGAGGCGCCATTGTACCGCTCTCGCCCCCGCTGAGGGCGAGACGCCCTCAGGACTGCCGTCCCGCCATGGCGGGGTGTCCTTCTCACCTTATTCTTTGCGCCTTTGCGCCTTTGCGTTAATCTGCTGTTCCCTTCTTGCCTCCTCCGCCTCGGCCGGCTGTCCGCCCGAGACTGAGCGATTACCTCGTCTCGGCACAATGCTCTGTCGTCTGTTTTACGTGGGAGCTACGGCCGTTGGCAGATGGCCGGCATGAGCGGGAAAGGGAAGTCCAATCGGACGCAGGCAGCAGGATCATCAAAGCCCTGTGAAGGTGTAACTTCCCAGGTTGTACAGCCTTCTTTTCTTCTCTTCGCTGATGTGGGCGGCGACTATTTCGCCGACGAAGATTGTGTGGTCGCCCGTCTCGATTTCGCCCACGACCCTGCACTCGAAGTTCGCAACGCAGCCTTCAATCAGCGGCGGGCGAACTTTTTTCGCCGGGACGGCCACCAAGCCCGTCTCCTTGAACTTATCCACGTCGCGTCCACTGTGAGTTCCGCAATAGAGGACCTCCTTACCCATCTCCTCGCTCGGGAAAGCCACGACGAATTCGCGCGATTCCGAGATGAGTTTGTGGCTGTGTCGCGTTTTGCCGACGGAAATTGCCATCATCGGTGGGTCAAAGGAAGTGGGCATGCACCAGCCGAGGGAGATGATATTCGCCTTGCCCTCGGAATCAATCGAGACAGCCCAGGAAACTTGCTCCGGATACTTCCGTTTCCACGCTTCTTCGACCGAGACCTCTTTCATTATATCCCGCTCTTTCCCAGGTAACGATGCAGACGAGCTGCTGCCTGTCGTGGAGATCGCGTTTTCAACAGCGAAGTCGGCTCTTCCTTCGTGTGGATTCTATTGCGCGCGAATCGAGGCAGGCTCTCACACAATCGCTTTTTCCGTTTCGGGGTCGAAGAAACGAGCCTTGTCCATGTTGAACACCATATCTATGTTCTGGCGAATGGCGTTTTTGGGGTGCGATTTGACGCGGGCGATGTAAGAATTGATTCCGGTGTTGAGGTAAAGGTAAACCTCCGAGCCCATCGGCTCAACCACCTCGATGAGAGATGTAACTTCCCTCCCTTCCGTCGGGCCCACGGCATTGGCTTTTGTCCAGACATCCTCCGGCCTTATCCCGAAAAGGATTTTCTTGTCTGTGTAAAGAGAAACCTTCTGCTTGTGCTCGTCGCTCACGCGAACCTTGAATCGCCCTTCGTCGAAGTAAAGGGCGGCGTCCTGCGACTTGATGGTTCCGTTGAAGAAATTCATGGGAGGGCTGCCGATGAAGCCAGCGACGAAGACAGTAGCAGGGTAATCGTAGAGGTTGATCGGGTTGTCAATCTGCTGCACGATGCCGTCCTTGAGGATTACGATCCGGTCACCCATGGTCATAGCTTCCACCTGGTCGTGGGTGACGTAGATCATGGTGGTCTGGAGGCTCTGGTGCAGCTTGCTCAGCTCCGTGCGCATCTGGACCCTCAGTTTCGCGTCGAGGTTGCTCAAAGGCTCGTCGAAAAGGAAGACCTTCGGTTTCCGGACGATGGCTCGCCCCACCGCCACGCGTTGCCTCTCCCCGCCGGAGAGAGCCTTCGGTTTTCGATCCAGAAGATGCCGGATGCTCAGGATGTCCGCGGCTTCTTTGACTCGTTGGTCAATCTCAGCCTTCGGCAAGCGGCGAAGCTTCAGCCCGAAAGCCATGTTTTTGTAAACGGTCATATGGGGATAGAGGGCGTAATTCTGGAAAACCATGGCAATGTCGCGGTTCTTCGGCGGGATGTCGTTGACCAGCTTATCGTCAATGTAGATTTCCCCCTTGGTGGCCTCCTCCAATCCTGCGATTAGCCGAAGGGTCGTTGATTTGCCGCAGCCCGAAGGACCGACCAGCACCAGAAACTCCTTATCGGGGACATCGAGGTTGATGGCGTCAACGGCGAGAACCTCCGGCGGGAATATCTTGGTGACGCTGTTCAAATGTACGCTTGCCATGGCATTCGTCTCCATGTTGTTGTTTTTCGTCGCCGCAATATAGCAGGGACAATCCCCCCGTGTCAAGCGTCTCGAACCGAGCGCAGCTCTGGGGAACAGGCCAGCGATGGGCGAGGCGGGAAGGCATTAGAGAGGTGCAGCGGTGGTGTGGGCGGTCGGAGAGCGTAGGGGGTCGTAACGCTGGCGTGCAGCG
>CAZXGF010000011.1:0-125615 GCA_964640185.1 uncultured Verrucomicrobiota bacterium
GCACTTAGGGAACCTGGCCCACCGGAATACAGCCATTCCCGCCTATAACTGAGGCCTTACGCGGCTACGTTTCAGTGGCTAATCCTGGCCGGGATAACGCTGCGGTCCTGGCGGCAGTGCCAGGGCGTCCCCCGCCCTGGGCGGGGCACCGGCGGCAAGATGCCCTCCCGCGGAACGCGGGACAAGATGCCAGCGCTACAACCCAGTGCCCCACAACGAAGGCTCCGGCGCCAACGGAGGACTCGCGGCAAAAAACGGAAAACCGAGGAACCTGTGCAGGTGGCAAATCGTATAAAGTCGTGAAAGAATCAGGCAGTGAGCAATTGGGCATTTTCGGTGGCCGATTCTGCTTGTAACGTTTCGTGAAATCGAGAAACGCTTTCTCTGAGCGATAGGGCGCGGAGAAGGCTCGGGTTAGGAAACTGATTCAATACGGGAGGAAAAGACTATGAAGAAGGTATCTGCAAAGCAAGTGGTCGTTTTCGGTCTGGCGGTTGCGGCGGCCTTAGGGCTTGTATCGTGGGGTTTCGCGGCATTGAGAGCTGAGATGGGCGGAGGCGGCCGGCTCATCGGCGGGAAGGAAGGGGTCACCGAGACTTTTGGCGGGCTCGGGCTGGAGATAAGCAAGGTGGACGGCTCCATAACCGTTGTCGGGACGCTGGATGGGACGCCAGCCGATAGGGCAGGTGTTAGGGCGGGCGACCGTGTCGTCAAGGTGGACGGCGAGCCGGTAAGAGATGACGCGGACATCGCCGACGTGGTGTCAAAGCTGCGGGGCAAACCGGGAACGGAAGTTACCATCACCGTCGCAAGAGGAGATGAGACCAAAACCTTTACCATTACCCGCGAGAAGATAAAGGCTCCGGGGCCGAGGATAAGAGTTATCAAGGGGCAAAAGCCTTCCTTCGGGGAACGGCAACCGGAGGAATTCTGGCCCTTTGGGGAGGACTGGCCATGGGCGTGGCGGGGGGATAAGAAGGCCCTTGAAGAGTATCGGGAGGCGCTCCGAAGGCTTCGAGAGGCCCGGAAGAAACTGTGGGGTTCCGTTCCTCAACCGGCGCCTTTCTGGGAATGGGACTTCCCGGCCATGCGTCGTTTCGGGCAATGGGATTTCCCGGAAGAGCCTTTCTCCCGGTTCACTGTCCCGAAACGGCAGCCGAAGCCGAAAGAGTTTCGGATGGACATGGACGTACAAAAAACCGACGATGCCATTACCATCAAGTGCGATATGCCGGGGATGAAAAAGGATGACATAGAGGTAAGTCTCAAGGGAAATGTCCTGACGGTCACAGGCGAGCGAAGCGTTGAGGAGGAAACCAAGAACAAAAAGGGCGGAATTGTCCGCAGGGAGAGGAGATTCGGTAGTTTCAGCAGGAGTTTCACGATCCCTGACAAAACTAAGGCTGAGGACATAAAGACTTCCTACAAGGACGGTGTTCTGACAATAGTCATCCCCAAAGAGAAGCCGAAGCCCAAGCCGAAGGAAGAAAAGAAAATAAGGATCAAGGTTGGGACAATATAACAGGCTTGTCCGAGCATGGGCGCCTGGGCATAAAGCGGCGATAGAGTCGCGTTTCCCCGCGCCGTTTCGCGACGAGCAGATAGCGCACTGAGTTTCCACTTGGTGCGCTTTTTCTTTGGCAGTGAAATTCGGGGATGGCAGCTCTTCTCGGCGCCGCACTGCGGTTTCGATTGCGCGGCTCTTGACGCAGCAAGTGTGCGAGCCGGCGCCGTCAAGATCTGATGAATTTTTTCTTCCGCGAGATAAGCCCGATTTCCGGAAGGGCGATTTTTCGTTCGGGGCCGGGCACGGCGTAACCGAGGCAGCGCGCCGAACTGTCGTGCTTGCGTGCTATTCCTACGGCCTTGTCCACATCCGCTTCCGGGCAAACCACGCAGAATCCGACGCCCATGTTGAAAACCCTGTACATCTCCTCGATGGGGACGTTGCCAAGCTTTTGTATGAGGCGGAAGATTGGCTGCGGCTGCGGAAGGGAGCCGAGAACGAAGCCGACCGGCGCCTGCACCCGAGCCAGGTTCAGCAAGCCTCCGCCGGTGATGTGCGCTGCGGCTTTAACGCGGACCCCCCGCCGGAGCATCTCCACGATTTCAGGGACGTATATCCTCGTCGGCTCGAGCAGTTCCTCACCGATGCTTCGTCCCAGCTCCGGCAACTGCTTGTCGGGCGAGAAGCGGAGTTGCTCGAAAAAGATTTTCCTGGCAAGGCTGAACCCGTTGCTGTGGATTCCGCTGCTTGCCAGGCCGATGACGACATCTCCCTCCTGAACTGCCTCGCCTATGATAACCTTTTCCAGCTCAAGCAGACCGACCGCGGCGCCGGCGAGGTCCAATCCCTTGCCCTCCTCCTCTCCCCTTATCATCTCTTTTAGCTGGGCCGTTTCACCCCCACAGATGCTGATTCTCGCGCGCCGGGCTCCCTCCGCCAGTCCCTTGCCGATTTCCGTGAGGATATTGGCATCGAGCTTTTCGGCGGCAACATAATTGACCATTGCGATGGGCTCCCCACCAACGCAGAGGAGATCGTTGACGTTCATCGCCACGCAATCTATGCCGACAGTGTCGTATTTTCCAGTCTTCTCCGCGACGAGCATCTTCGTTCCGACGCCGTCCGCGGAAATCGCCAGCCCTTTTCCGCCACCGAGGTCGAGGACGCTCGCGAAATGCCCCAAGCCCAGAACGGGCCGACCGAGAGCATCTCCTCTGAAGGAAAACGTCCCGGACACAGCCTCGAGCAGGCCCTTCAGTAGAGCCTCCTCCCTGTCAGTCTCAACACCCGATTTCGAATAAGTCATCTCTTCTTCCATGGCACACTCTCCTCCCGGGTTGGGCCGTCGGACGCTCGAGCGCCAATCGGTTTCTTGCCCGACCCGCTCGACGGAACTCTCCCCTCTATTATCAATGAAGCCAGGTCAAAGTCTTGCTTCGTTGTGACTTTCATGTTCTCGGGAGGCGACGCGACGACTTTGACTTTTCTGCCGAGTCTGAGGACGAGCTGTACGTCATCGGTCGCATCGAGCAACCCTTCCCGACGGGCGGCGAGATGCGCCTTCCAGAGGAGGTCGAATCTGAAAATTTGCGGTGTCTGCGCATTGTAGAGGGTGTCCCTGTCGCGAATCGAGACGATGAATTCGTCTCTGACCTCCAGAACCGTGTCCGTTGTCTTTGTTGCGACGGCGGCGGCGCCCTCTTTCTTTGCCTCGCAGACCGCTTTTTCGATGATTTCAGAGCTGATGAGAGGGCGGGCGGCATCGTGAATAGCTACTAAACCCACGTCGCCTCTTTTCGACAACGATTGGACCGCTTTGAACGAGGAGTCCTGACGTTTTCTTCCGCCGACGATGATTTTCAGCGGGAGTCGGAGGTCTCGTCCCTTCAGCATTGACCTCATCCTGACGGTCATTCCGGGAGGGACGACCACGAGAATTTCGTCTATGGAAGGGCAGGAGTCGAACGTTTCGATGGAATAAAGGAACATCGGCTTGCCCCGCAGGTTCAGGAATTGCTTCGGCTCACGCCCGGGGGACATCCGCAATCCCTTCCCTGCGCCGAGAATCACTCCGATAGTCTTACCGGGGAACCTTTTCTCATCCATAGGCGGCGTACTCCCGAGAACTCGCTGTGACCAATCGCACAATCCTATCAGAGCCTCTCACGCCCGACAATGAAATTTGGCCTTGCGTTGGAATCTCTCGGTCTCGGGCGGATAGCCGCCCGAGACTGAGGCGTTACAATGATTTTTGGAGATTCCTTGACCTCGACGATGACGAATGGTAAAATTGGAGCTAATTCGGTAGGTCGTCTTCCGAAATAGCAACGCGAGAGGCGGAGAGAAAAACTGAGGTCACAGTAAGCAAACTATCAAAAGGGGGAAGTCGCATGAAGCTTAAGATTGAACGGGTCATTGTTGTCGCGGCGGTGATGGTCCTGCCGGCACTTGCGGTGCATGCCCAGGGGGTCGAGCGCGTTTCGCTGGGCGCCAACGGCGTGGTGTGGGGGATGCCGGACCTCAACGATTTCTCGCTGGCGTTTCAGACTGCGGGAGCAACTGAGGTTTATGAGCTTGACCAGAGTGTCGTTTTTGGGGTGCGGCCTTTCGTGCGCTTCGGTGTGACCCGCCAACTTGCTGTGGAGCTGTCGCACGAATTCGCCTTCGGTGACGATGCGAACATAATGGTCTCCTCCGGCACAGGTATTTGGAGACCTTTCGGAGAAAGCGGGCTTGAGCTTCACGCGAGCATTTGCTATGGACAGCTTGATTGGGATGGTCCGGGCGACTTTGACAGCGCGTGGGGCTGGGAAGCCGGGGGCGCCTACACTTTCAGGGTTTCCGAGTCGGTGTATCTTCTCGCTGGCGTGGCGTATCGCGACCTCTCGTTTGACTACAACACGGCCGCTTTGCTGACCGACCTCGAGGAAACGCGCCCGGATGTTCTCGCAATTGATCTCTCGAAAGGCTCGGCTGATGCGGCTGGCGTGGTGGGAAGCGTCGGCGTTTTCGTCACTTTTTGACCTATCTCAGGTCTCAGGAGACGACTGCTGCATCGAGCATGGAGACGGGGTTTTTCCTCGAAGCCAACTCTGCCTTCGATGGAGTGCGCCACCCTGGACGAGAGACAAGCCAAGCGCAAGGAAGGCATTTCTCGCACCGCGACTCGCTGGCCAGGTTACGTATGGGCCCTGAGAGGGGAGTTTCTTCGACGGGGTGACAGAATACACAGAACTCAGGAACCACATGTATCCTGTTGTCCTGTCGCAACAAATACGCCACCAAACTTGCCAGTCATAGCGCTCGTCAGATGGCCCGCTACTATCGGGAGCGCAGATGGCGCTTGACGCGGCGATGGTGCGAGCGTGCAAAGGCGCTGAAGGGTCAGAAGTTGCTCTCATGCAGCGGGGTGTTGGGCTAAACGTAAACAAGTGCGCATTTTGTTTCAAAAAAGCAACGCGGCGCTGTTTTTTGTCATTCTTTCTGTAATTCCCTGGGAACTCGGAGATTAAGTCTGCCATTGAGGATTTTTACTCTCTTCTGTGTTGATATCCGGCAACAATATGCCACGAAAGGTTGCGAGATCGCCGCGCCCCTTCAGGTATATGATGTTGAGACAGCCAACTTTCCTCCGCCGGCAACGCGCGTTGTTTCTCGGGAGGCCATCTACTAAGGAATCTGTTTCCGAGAATCAATAGAGTTCCGCCAGTTCCCCCTGCTCCGGATAAGGGCAGTTGCTCGCCGAAAGACGTATCATTCCCCCCCGCCGTTAGTTGAGTACTGTCAACAGAGTAGGGCGAGCAGGGGGATTCGCCTGGCGTGGCGAACACAGGACAGGAGAAAGCGCATGAGATACGGTGCGTGGAGGCCGTGGGCCGCGGTGTTGCCCAAAAGGAGCGCCAGTACCCGTTACCACCTATATGATGTAAAAAGGGGACATGCGAAGCTTAGTGGTACGCGACTTGCTGCCATCATTCGGGCTGTCCAGTTTGCCGTGGAGGGGGTCCGCATTGTAAGCTTTATTGTAAGCTTTGCCGAAAGCATGTCAACCGGGGGCACGGTCACCATTGTCAGGGCAAAAGAGGCACGGCGAGCTGTCACTTAGTTACCCCCGGAAATTGTGGCAACCGGAACCTGACTGCAAGTTATGCCGCTGTCGTCTGGATAACAGAAGTGCGGTTGATAATTAAAGGGGCCGACAAAGCTGTATGGCCTCAGTCTCGGGCGGATACCTCGCCTTGGCGGGGAGGGAAAAAGGGGAGAGAGAGGGTAACGCAAAGGCTCAGAGTGTCAGAGAGGAGGATGGCAAGGACTGCGTCGTCGCCTGCCGTGGGATGGGCATCTTTCCCATGATTCCGACGGGCGGGACGACAGCCTGCCGACGGCGGGGAGGCCGCGTGTCACATGGGGGAGGGCTGTTCTTTTCGCCCTGAGGGGCGGAGTTCCACCTGGCTCCGAAAAATCCGGGTGTTGATGGTTTCGCATGGCTCTTGCCGCAATGTCCCCGTGTCCCACCGGTAACTGAGGTATTACACAAACCTGAATATTTCGCTTGACAAAAAGCAAGAAATGTTGATAATTTGAAGCTCCATTGCTACTGGCGAATCGTGTGTGTTGATTATTGTACACAATTCGCGCGGTTTGCAAAGCGTGGGCAAGGAGCGTGTATCTTGATGTGAGGAGGTAAAGCATCTTCTCCGTAAAGTAGGGGCTTGCGTGTTTCGTAATGTGGAAGCGCGCGGCTCCATCAAGAAAGACCAGGGGGGTGTAAGTGAAAGCGCGTTCTGAAGCGACGCAGGGGGGTAGTTTGTCTCCGTCTTCGGGCGGAATAAACTATCTCTGCGGTTCTCAGTTCTTACTCCATAACTTTCTTGCAGCGCGAAGCCGTTGTTTCGGAGTGCATTGCGCTCCAGGGTTCTCCCCGATGTGCACTTCGGGACAACTGCTCGGCAGCAAAAAGAGAGTCGTTGCGACCCATCCGGAGACGGCTGGGCGGTGGCGTGTTGCCATTAAGCAACGCCTCTCTCCCTCCGAGGTGTTTCACTGCGTTCCAAGGTTACCAGAAGCACAGAGAACGCGCTGTGCCTTCAAGCTGAAAGGTGACGCTGACACCGGCCGGGGCTTATGTGTCGGCGAAAGAAGACCTGTTCCGGCAGCCAAGAGGGTCCGCGAAGGGGTAGAATTGCGGCCACGGCGAGTTCCTGCAGGTCAGAGCGGGAGGTAGGAAAGGTGAGGAGTTGTAATCATGCAAAGTCTGTTGATGGTTAACGCTGACGCTGACTTTCTAAATAAAGCGTCTCGCGTGCTCGTCGAGACGGGACATCGGTTTCGTGCGCGTTGCGACGATCCGAATAAGGTTCTGGGCCTAATCGGGACTTGCCAGAAATCGGATGAGCCGGTGAAGGTTCTTCTCGCGAGCGCGCCGGCCGACGACCCCCGCACCATGGATTTCGTACGCGCGGTGAATGAAGATTTTCCCGAGGTCGCGCTTATCGTGATGAAGCAGAGCGACTCCTGGGAGATGTCCATCGAGGTTTTTTCAGCTCGCCGCAACGGGCAGGTTGGTGGGCCCATGGTGCCTCTCGACGCCCACGCGCTTTCATATATTGTAAATGGAGCGTTAGCCAGATTTGCCGACCAGGGGCTTCGCGGGCGAGCTGTCGGCGAGCTTCGTGCCAGACTTCAGGAATATGCAAACTCTGCCGACTTTGCCGAGCGGTTTCTCGACGAAGTGCTTGCCTTTCCCCTTTTGAATGTGGGAAGGGGGTCCATCTTTTTGTTCGATGAGCCGCGAGACCGCATGGTGCTGGTGGCGGCAAATACCGGCAATGGCCTCAACCTCCGGGGTCTGACCCTGAAGCTCGGAGAGGGGGTGGCAGGGTACGTCGCCCAGGAGAAGAAGCCGCTGCTGGTCGTCTCGCAAGGCACAGCCCCTATCCCGCTAACATCCTCCCGCACGAGGTACGCGACGGAATCCTTCATTTGTGCTCCTATCCTCAACAGCGGCCGGTTAATCGGTGTGCTGAACCTTACCGAGAAGAAGTCAAGGATGCCTTTCAATGAGATGGACCTTGACGTGGTGACGGACATCCTCGGGCAATTCTCCGCCAATATTGAGCAAGCGTTCCAGCAGAGCGCCCTCCGCGACGAGATCAGAAATCTGGAGGAAATGATTGAGGTTACGCAAAGGAAGGCGGGGATGGGAGAGATGGTGGAGGGGGTGGCCCACGAGATCAATAGCGCCCTTGACGGCACCATGCGGTTCGTCAAGATGGCCTTGAAGAAACTCAAGGAAACCTCCGGCGACGAGCGCGCATGCGAGTGGCTCAACGACGCGAGAGTGGGGTTGGAGAGAATCTGCCGAATCGTAAAGCCAGTCAATAAGTACACGCGGAACGGCAGCAAGAAATTCGTGCGGACAGACCTCACTAAGCTACTGAACGATGTCCTGGGCTTGATGTCCCACAAGCTGACCAAACACAACGTCCTCGTCGTGAAGCAGTTCAAGCCGGAACTGCCGACCATCAGCGCTCGCAGCGACCTCGATCAGGTCTCCTTCAATCTCCTCACGAATGCAATTGAAGCGATGCAAACGGGCGGGACGCTGGAGGTTCTCACAGATTTCGACGAGAAGGAGGTGTTCATCCGGTTCAAAGATACCGGGTGTGGTATTCCTGCGGAGATGTTATCGAAAATCGGAGAACCGTATTTTACGACTAAGGAAGAGGGCACGGGGCTGGGCCTGAGCATTTGTCAGAAGATCATCAGCGAACACGATGGGGAGCTGGAAGTGGAAAGCGAGGTTGGAGTCGGCTCGACCTTCACTGTCCGGCTGCCTTTGGGACAGCAGAAGAAAGGGGACTGAATTGGCCAAGATGCACAAGGGAAAGATTCTGGTTGTGGACGACGACCCCACTGTACTGAAGTCGCTCAGCGAGATGCTCAAGCAGAACGAGTACTCCGTTGAAATCGCCAGCGATGGCCGCACGGCCCTGGAAATGATGGAGCGAAACGGTTACGACATCGTTCTGGGTGACATGAATCTGCCTGAGATGGCTCGCCTCGAGCTCCTCGAGAAAGTCAAGGAGAAAGACCCTTACTCAGCGTTCATCGTCATCACCGCCTACGGGACAATTGAAGACGCGGTCAACGCCATGAAGATGGGCGCCTACGACTTCGTGACGAAACCGATCAACGACGAGGAGATACTGACCGAGATCAGTCGCTTCCTCCAGCAGAGGGAGCTTGAATATGAGAACGTGGTGCTTCGGAAAGAGTTGAAAGCCCGTTATCGCCTGGGGAACATAATCGGGCAGGATTACAAGATGCAGAAGATCTACGACCTGGTGGAGCTTATCGCGGACAAACCTGTCACCGTTCACATCGAGGGCGAAAACGGTACCGGCAAAAGCCTGCTCGCCCGCGCGATCCATTACAACTCCTGCCGAAGGGAGAAGCCGTTTGTGGAGGTGAGCTGTGGTGCACTCCCCGAGACCTTGCTTGAGAGTGAACTTTTCGGCCACGCCAAGGGTTCCTTCACGGGGGCTTTCAGGGACCACGTCGGGAAATTTGGTCAGGCCTCCGGGGGGACGATTTTTCTCGACGAGATAAGTGCGGCATCGCCTTCCCTCCAGCTTAGACTGCTGCGCGTGCTCCAGGAGAGACAGTTCGAGAGGGTGGGGAGTAACGACACGGTGGCGGTTGACGTTCGCGTGATCACGGCAACCAACACCGATCTTCGCGCATTGGTCGAGAAGGGCCAGTTCAGAGAGGATTTGTACTACCGCATTAACGTGATGCACATAGACTTGCCGGCGCTGAGGGAAAGGGTGGGGGACATCCGGCTGCTGGCGCAGTATTTCTTCACGAGCTATGCCCGCAAGTACTCCAAAAAGCTGAGGGGCATTGCCGCCCCGGCGATGAAGCTCCTCGAACGATACCCCTGGGCGGGGAATGTCAGGGAACTGGAAAATGTGATAGAAAGGGCGGTCATTCTCGCCAAGGGACCTTATCTTACCAGCGAGACTTTTCCACCGGCTGTTATTGACTCCAAACCGTCAATGCGGCCATTAGACGGGGTTCTACCCCTGGGTGAGGCCCTCCGCAACCCCGAAAAGCGGATAATTCAAAGCGCCCTGGAGTGTTGCGGCTGGAGCAGAAAGAAAGCGGCAGAACTTCTCCAGATAAACCGGACCACCCTGTTTAAGAAGATGAGAAAACACAACCTCCTGCGGCGTTGAGCACCAAGAGCTGGTCCAACGCTCAATGTCGCATCTTCTCGAGAGCCTTGCGAAGCAGTTCCTTCCCTTTTTGCCCATCCTTCGGATAACTCGCCACGCCTTCCACCAGCGAGGGAGGCTCAGGGGCAGGTTCCGCCCCGCCCGGGAAGGAGAAGGCTTTCACTTCGCCTCGAATCCTGTGCGCAACGACCCGCGCTCCCTCCTCCGCTGTGAAGGGAAGAATCATCAGGAACTCCTCGTCACTTAGCCGAGCCGAAAGATCCGTCCGGCGACACTTCTTTTGTACGACGCTTCCTATCTTTTTCAGAAAGGCGTTAGCGGCCTCGGCCCCGCCCCGGTGGACATAGGAGCGTAACTGCTCAATCCGTATCACCACCACAGAAAGGGATTGCTTATATCTTTCGGCCCTGGAGACCTCCTCCTTCAAACGAGCGAGACCGTAGTTGTAACGATATGCGCCGGTCAGTTGGTCTTTGACCATCTGCTGCCACGTCCTTCTCTTCTCGGCGATAAGCGATTCTTTAAGGGTGTTGACCTGCTTGACAAGGTCGAGGCTTGTGGAAAGGCCCTCGCCGATAACCCGCATTGCCGAGAAGACCATTTCTCCCGTCTTGCGAAACTCCTCCAACGAATAAGGCCTGAGCTTGCCGGATAACTGTGTGAATTTCGCCTGGCCGATGCCGAATTTCCTCGCCAGCCGCACAAAAGAGGGGCGAATCCCCTTTTCCGCAATCCACACGGGGCCGATGATGACGCGTTCCACGACCTCGCCAATTCTGAGATTGAAGACGAAGTTGATGAGTCGGGCACAGTACGGACACAGCGCGAAACCTCCTTGGTCATAGCCGGAGAAGTCCTCTATGTTGCCACATCTAAAACAGGCAGGATGTTTCTCCCTGCGCTTCATCGCTTCCCGGCAGATGACCGCAAGGCCTGACTCGAGAATGACCTCGTTCTTGGCGTTGGTAATGCGCATGCCCGCTCCGAGCTGAGCCGAGACGCAATCGAGCATAGATTGCGACAAGCCAACGTCTATAAGGCTGGTCAGCTCCATCTCTTCAGCGCTTTTATCGCTATCATCGGACACGATGTACCTCCTTGCGGTTCAACAAGTTCGATGGGTGAGCGACGTCGTTGAGCCTTCGGAGAACGGGTGGGGCGGTAATAGGCCTCGCATTCGGTACGCGGCCGGTTCCGGCACGGGCTATGTGCGGCGAATAATCAGCATACAAGCTGACCTCCTCTGCGGGGTTCCCGCCTACGCTTCTCGACCGCTGAAAACAAAACCGGCCCTGAGGCGATGAAACGAGTCTTTCCGCCCTTCTCTCCAAGGGCTGACATCGGTTGTCGTCGCTCCTTGCAAGCGTCCGTAGGAATCGGAGGCGCGAATGCAAATGGCGATTCCGGTCGAGGCGTACGCGTGCACTCGACTGCTAAGCCGCTTGCAATAAGTGTGCCTAAGTTGGCCATTACGCCGACCCAAGCCGCGAGCCGACAGTCCGTCGCCCGCGGCCGCTCGCCCGCGACACGCCGCAATTGAGGTAGTGCAACTGTTTCAGACGCCGTTGCCCGCCCGCTGCTTGCGTTGTAATTCATTGACTTGCAAGCTGATATAGAATCACCAGCTTTGCTACAGGCGACCGGCGCGTCCTCGAACCGCGTTACAACACTTCACCTCTTCTCGCCGCGTGGGCGTGTCTCCACCTGAAGCAAGCGAGGTTTTTTAATCGGCGGACGCTGCCCGCGGAAGAACGGCACGTTGGCCGCCTTTTTGCCATTTAGGCAATGCGTGCAGGCACCGCAAGTCGTTTTGCTCAAGGTGGTTATAAACCAAGCGAGCTTGTCGGCTGCGGGTTCGGCGCTGTTGCTTTGCCTCAACGTATGGCGTTGCTTTTGGGCAACGTCGTAATTGCCGAGACCGCAACAGGCTACGGAAAAGCCTTGCTGTGCGCGCTCAGTTTGGGCAACATGAGCGAGCGGCCTCGGTGACAGGCCGTGCGGGCGTCTCTTCATAGGACAAGGGGGCCGTCTCGGCGAGGGCGGGGTCCCTTCCTGCATCCCGGAAAGTGAAGCTGCTCCGGTATCCCCGCAGCGTTTCCAGCGTGAGGACGGGTGGTCCTTACTTTCGCCGAGACACGCCGGAAGGAGGGGCCGTGCGAGGAAGAGTGCTGGCATCCGGGTAGGAACTGAGCCGTGCGCCTTCTCCGAACCGCCGGGTTGAGGCGAGAAAACCCCCGCTCGTCGGTCCAAAGGAGAGGAGCGTAAGTGTTGACAATCGTCAACACAAAGTTGCCTAATTGCGTCGTTGCGCAATCCTTTTGTGCATCGGTAATTAGGGTGACGATTCATTTGTCGGGACCGGGCGGTGTTTCCTTTTTGCAACGGTTTGCGAAAAGGCGGCCCCGCGAGAGGCCACTAATGTCAACGTTTTCTCAAGGTTTTTTTGAGGCAAAGTTGCCTCCGAGCGAGGAAGGACAGGACGATAAATCAGAAGGAATAGCCCCACCGGACAATCAAAAACCGGCGGCTGCGCGCCCTCCAGAAAAGGTTTCGACAAGAGGTCCCAGAGCGAGAAGACTGAAAAACGGTTGCAATAAGCCACTGATGTGGAGAAAAAACATCAAATTGAGCGCGAATCACCGTCGGAGTGAGAGAAATCCACACAAAAACGGCCTGGCAACTCACCTCGTCTGAGCGTGAGGCACGGAACTTCGCAGGCGCGGGTCGCAGAAGCGCGGGGCGATTTCGGGCGGGGGTTCAGCGTCGGCTCTTGTGGAATAGGTCTGCCACGCTTTAGGTGGGGTCTGCGGATGCTTAGGTTGGTACGGTACTTGCTCCCAGAAGGTGCTCAGGTGACATGTAACCTAACAGTGGGGGATTGTACCATGATCCAAGATCGTCATCGTCTCTGTATTGTATCGGTTATTTTGGCTCTCGCGCTCGGTTTGGCTTTGACAGGATGTCACACCACAGATTATTCCGGGGAGGGCGCCGGCTCCATAGCCCTGTCGCGTGAAGCGGTCAAAAAGGAGCTTACTGAGAAGCCCTTCATTATAGGCGTCGAGGACGTGCTCAACATTTACGTTCGCTACAACCCGGAGGTCAGCGGCGAAGTCACTGTGGGGCCGGAGGGCACAATATTCATGCCATTAGTGGGAGATGTGCAGGCCGCGGGCCTGACCAAGGCGGAACTGCAAAAGAATCTCACTGAGAAGCTCTCCAAGTTCCTCAAGTTTGCTCCTGAAGACGAGAAAGATCAACTCGTGGCCGTCGGGATTTCGCAGTACAGGAGCAAGAAGGTCTATGTGATTGGTGAGGTGACAAGGCCCGGGCCCGTCCTGATGAGGGGCAACCTTCTAACCGTTTGGGACGCCATCAACGATGCGGGGCTACCCCTTCGCACCGCGGCTCTGTGGCGAGTTCACGTGATCACACCGGATGTGGAGCATCCCGTGGTCAGAAGAATCAATCTCCGCAAGATAATGTACGGCGGGAAATTCGCCCGGAACGATTTTCTTCAACCGGGGGACATCGTCGTTGTCCCCTCGACAGTGGCGACTTCTCTCGGGATGTACCTCGGACAAATCGTCACGCCTGCCAACCAAAGCAGAAGGTTGGTCTCAGTTTACGACTTCTTCAAGAATAAGAGCTACTTCCTCGATACAGAGTACGGCCGATTTACCGGCGGGGGCGGGGGCTATTGAGCCTCGCAGACGTGTCTCATGTGATGATCGGGTTGGGAAGGCCCCTCGTCTTCCATTGATGGATAGTGTGCAGCAAGAGGGAGAACATGGACAGCACAAACACAAGCAAGAAGAACAAGGGCAATTTACTCACAGATTACCTCCGGATCTTTGCGAAGCATAAGTTCCTGATAATCATTCCGCTGGTCGTTGTGTTCCTGGGTTCGGCAATCGTCGGCTCGAGGTTGCCGAAGGTTTACAACGGCGCCGCCTTTTTTCGGATGCTCACCCCGCAAGCGTCCGGGGCACAGGGCTTCAGGCGACCGGCACAGGGCGACCTGGAGGTGATGAGGCAAACGATCCTCAGTCGCTCTAACCTCGTCGAGATAATAGAAGATGTCGGATTGGATGCTTCCTATGCTGGCGTGTCGTTGGTTCAGCAGGAGGCGCACGAGGAACAGCTCGTCCAGCACCTTCGAAAAGGCCTCACCGTCCAGGAAAAGGCGAACAACATGTTCGAAATCGCCTACCGCAGCGATGACCCGGACATGGCGGCAAGAGTGGCCAACTCTGCGTTGACTCATTACATCGAGGGAGTCGAGAAGGATGAAAGAGAGAGAATGGCCGCTACCGTCTTGTTTCTCGAGAAGCAGGTGAAAGACTATCAGACCAGAGCCAGCGCCTCCAGCGAGAAGCTGTCGGCTTTCAAAGCGGCACATATCCTCGAGCTGCCGGGCAGTGAGCTTTCCAATAGCACGGAACTGAAAAGCCTCAGGGACCTCCTGGCTACGGCTGAAGGGCAGCTTTCCGATGCGGAGACGGATAAGAAGGAAATCGAAAAGCAAATCCTGGCCATAGAAACTACCGTAGTCGGGGAGACGGTAGTGGAAACAAACCCTCTCGTCGCCCAGTACCAGGCGCAGCTCGACAGGTTGGAGCTGGACCTGGCTAATCTCCAGTCGAGGTTCACGGACATTCATCCGGAGGTCGTCAAGAAGAAAAGCGAGATCCAAAGCGTCAAGTCGCTAATGGAAAAAGCGGTAGGAAAAATCACCACCAAGGAAACCCATCAGGCAAACCCCTTATATGTAAGTCTGGAAGAAGGGCTAAAGAATGCCGAAAGGCAAATTGCCTCGGCGAAAAGAAGAAAAGAGCAACTTCTCGCCAAGATGTCCGAGTGCGAAAAGCGAGTGCAGGGCACCCCGGCCCTCGAAAAACAGATGAGCAAGTTAACGGAAGACGACGCTCTGAACAAAAAGCTTCTCGAGCACTATACCACGGAACTTCAGAACGCCAGAATCAAGCAGGAGAGAGAAAAAGACCAGAAAGGTATTCGCTTTCGGGTGCTCGATTTTGCGAAGAAGTCCTCCACGTTTGCGACGTCGAACAGACTGAAAGTTTCTATCCTCGGCCTGATTGTGGGCGCCGGTTTGGGCTTCGGTCTGGCTGTTCTAAGGGACCAGACAGACACCTCCTTCAAAGATGTTGGAGACGCCGCATCCTTTCTGGACATCCCCATCATAGGGACTATCCCGGTGATTAACACCACCGCCGAGAGAACCCGCGAAAAGAAAAAGCAGATGTTGGGATGGATCATCGTCGGGGCACTCGTCGTATTCCTCGTCGCGGCCCTGATAGTGACCTCGCTAACCTCTTTCCCAGGGAGATAAGAGCAGGTGTATCTCGAGTTTCATGGGTTGAAACGAAGACCTTTTGATATGACGCCGGACCCGTCGTTCTTCTTCCCGAGCCAGAAGCACACGGAAGCCCTGGCAAGTCTCATCTACGCGGTGACGGAGAAGAGAGGATTTGTGGTCATCACAGGAGAAATAGGTAGCGGAAAAACCACCGTCTGCCGGACACTCCTGCAAAAATTGGAGCCGTCCGCAAGGGTTGCGGTGATAACAAACCCGACGCTCACCGCCAAGCAGCTTCTGGAAGCCATTTGCGCTCAGTTCCGCATGCCCACGGAGAAACGGACCAAGGTCGCGCTGCTGACCGCGCTGAACCGTTTCCTCGTACAAGAAAATGATGCGGGCAACACAGTGGTTCTCATATTGGACGAAGCGCAAAACCTCAGTGTGAGGGCCCTCGAGGAGATGAGGCTCATATCCAATATGGAAACCGATACACAAAAGCTCGTGCAGATCATGTTGCTGGGCCAGCCCGAGCTCCGCGACAAGCTCAACCAGCGGGAGCTGGAGCAACTAAGGCAGAGGATAAGCCTTCGCTACCACCTCCGGAGCCTCGACAAGAAGGAGACCCGCCAGTACATCGAACACAGGTTGAGCGTCGCCGGGGATGGCGGCCGCGTCAAGTTTACAAAAGGGGCTGTGGATTCGCTGTACGAATTCTCAGGGGGGACTCCCCGTCTCATCAATGTCGCGTGTGATCAGGCACTTTTGACCGCCTATCTGCGTGAAACGAGGAGAATAGACCGAACCATCATCGAGGAAATAGCGGCGGAATTCAAAGGTCCCTCGGAGGATGCTGAAGGTGAACCCGATAGCCCCCCCACGCAACAAAGAGCGTTCGGGTTCTGGAAGTTTTTCTGGGGGAGGAGAGGCCGCTCGAGGCGCCGGCGAGAGGCGGCGGATGTTTGGCCGCCTCCGGACAGGATGAAAGAGGACGATGACGAAAACTGCCGCGCCCGCCCGAACGACGAAGCGGAGCTGCTCCGCAAACTTACGGAGCTCAAGCTCGCGGGCATTTCCCCGGAGAACGGCGCCTTCGTGGCCACGGTGAATGGTGTTCACCTGAGAGCAGGAACCCGCCTTTTTGGAATGAGCGTCGTCCGGGTTGACGAGGACAGGATCGTTCTGAGCTTCGGAGAAAAGCGATATCAATTGACCATCGAGAGCCAAGCGTCTGACGGGAAACACAACACAACCTCGCGAGAGCTGGGTGCCGAAACAAACACTGAAGCGCGCTTGCTGGACACCTGAGTAGTGGCCCGGAGCAGCGGGCAATAGTGAAACAACGGGAGAAAGGTATTCAATCATGGGCAGGATTGCCGACGCCCTGGCAAAAGCCGAGAAAGAACGAAAAAAGCTTCTAAGGGGAAAAGAATACGGACCGGACATTGTGGTCTCCAGAGATGTCTCAGGGATCGATCCCCACATTGTCTCGTACACCGCTCCCCAGTGCACCATCGCCGAGCAATATCGGATGCTCCGAACCAATCTTCTCGCTCTGAATTCCGGCCCGCCCATACGAGTTCTCGTGGTAACCAGCGCCATCAAAAGTGAGGGGAAAACAGTAACCGTTCTCAACCTCGCGACTGTCATGGCCACGGGGTCAGAAAAAAAAGTTGTTGCCATTGATTGCGACCTGAGGCGCCCGAAGATACACGAACTTCTCGGTATTCACTCACAGCCGGGTCTTTCGGAACTCCTCCGCGGGGAGGTGCAGGCCGAAGCTGTTCTTCAAAAGACTAAGGTCCCTAATCTGACCGTCCTTCCGTCGGGAAAACTTCCCGTTAATCCTTCCGAACTGATCGGCTCAAGCAGGATGAGCCGCCTCTTAGAACACTTGAAGGAGAAGTTCGATTTCGTCATCTTCGACACCCCGCCGGTGATGGCGGTGACCGACGCGGGGGTGCTTGGCGCGATCGCTGACGGGGTGGTTCTGGTGGTAAAAGCCGAATCCACTAAACGCGATATCGTGCTGAGGGCCCAAACTCTCCTCAGAGGCGCCAACGCGAGGCTGGTTGGATGCGTCCTGACTAACATAAGAGAGTTCAGCCCGTATTACATCTATAGCGGCAGATAACGTTTGTTGAGGCGGGAATCCACCAGCCAACAAGTCTCGCCCACCAAGCCTGAGTCCTCCCTTGCATCCGCGGCAAATGACTTGGTGTGCCCTTGAGGTTCCTTCGAGCGTAAGGGTTAGTGCTGCGATTCATAAGTTCGGTGACGTATTTGCTCCGACACGATAACAAGATGCCTGCGATTTCGGATTTCGCATTTCGCAATCTGCAATCCGCAATGGACGAGTTGTATATCCTGAGCCGCCACAACGACCCCTTGACCACGCGCCACGCGGGGCTCGACGACGACCGTATCTCTTTCGACCCAGCCATGACTGACCAGGAAGGTCTGGAGCAACGTGGCACGGGCGTCTCGCCCGTGGAAGGTCATGGGCAGGATGCCCATGCCACGTCTTCTGCGCCAATTCCTTCCTTGCGACTCTGCGTTTTTGCGAGAGACCTTCCCTTTTTCCATTTTCTCTCGGCAAGACGCCAAGGGCGCCAAGGTGTTGGACCCGGGCGCCCGGGGGCTTGTGATTTACTGGATGCTTCACGTCTCTGGAACAATCCCGTTCACGCCGATGGCGTGATTATCCCGTCAAAATAGCTCCTTTCACGAGACCGTTCATACTTCACCCGATTTGCGAATCCATGTATTTAGCCACCGGCTTTAGTCGGTGGTATCGGATACCGGATTCTTCCGGTGAGAGCCGGCTTCAGCCGGGCTTCTCGACCAGAGGATTCATCCGAATTACGCCACCGAAATACGGACGCACCCAAACTCAGGGTGCAGCCGCGTCTAAGTCGCGCGCAGGTCGGCTGTCTTGTCCCTGTAACGAACCCCGCGCTGTGTGCGGCTTATCACGCCCCTTCAGGGCTTTTGCATTTTACCACGTGCTATTCCCAGGGCGTTGCCCTGGGCTGGAATATCGCGCCCTTTCAGGGCTAAAGGTTGCCTTCCCGTCGCCCTGTAAGGGCAGACTTAATAAAGCTCAGGGCAACGCCCTTGAGAAAAAGTGCCGGCTGGAGAATGGCGAGCCCTGAAAGGGCGACATGCTCCCCGCACGACTCCGAAGTTTCCTCAAGACGAGTTTGAATAAGCCGGCGTTTTCCCTTCCTCGTGAAGGGAGGCTAAGGGGCTGGGTCGAGATTTCCGCAGCGGCTGGGTACGGGGTCAAGTCTGCTATTGAAATAGGTCCGCACCCTCCCGAAAAGCGAGGGAAATAGAAGCGTGGTTGGCTGTGTTGTTCCAGGAACTTACTTCGTCCTGGAGCCGTCAGTGGCAAAGAGTCTTCCGGGCCGGGGAATGCTCTTTTCCCACGAGGGAGAGTTTTGCGGGTGGAAAGGGAAGAAGCCGCCTATCTGGCGCCAGCCCCGAAGATGACGGTCTTGGCGGTGTCAACGAGAATCATGAGGTCCAGAAGCGGCGACATGCGCTTCACGTAGTACAGGTCGTATTCCAGTTTCCCTACGGTCTCCTCGGTGGAGGATGTATAGTAGTGCCGAACCTGGGCAAGCCCCGTTATGCCGGGCTTCACAGAATGCCTGTGAGCGTAGAATGGGATCTCCTTTTCCAACTGTGTGGTAAAGCAGGATCTTTCCGGTCGAGGGCCAATGAAGCTCATTTGCCCTCTCAGGACGTTCCACATCTGGGGGATCTCATCTATGCGAAACTTTCTTATGATTCGTCCGACAGGAGTTATTCTCTCGTCGTTGATGCCCGCCCAGACCGGGCCGGATTCCGCCTCGGCGTTGTCCCGCATGGAGCGAAACTTTAGCAGCTTGAAATGCTTCTCGTTTTGCCCGACGCGCTCCTGGGCGAAGAGGACGGGGCCGCGGGAGCTGATTTTAATGGCTATCGCTGTGACCAGGCATATCGGCAAGCTGATAAGGAGGCCGACAAACGAGATTAGTATGTCCGTTACCCGTTTGAAATGCCATGCGAGTCTTTTCGCCGCAGCTTTGCGCAATTCCGGAATATCGGCGCCGCTCAACGCCGACAAGAGAACCTTGCCTGCAACCCCTTCGTAGAATTCACCTCCTCGTAGAATCTGGAGTTGAGTGTATCGCTGGTTGACCTCGTTCAGAAGGTACTCCGAAGCTGTCCTCTCATCTTCGCCCGGAGCGAAAACAAGAGTGTTGACATTGCGGCCTGTCAGCCACTGAAACAATCTCCGGTTATAGCCCGACACGACTGGCACGGGCTCCGGGACGGCGGGGAGCCGCCCGTTGTTCGTCCAAAAGCCGACCAGGTTGTAGCCCGAGTTCGCATTTTGAAGAACCTGTTTGCCTATTTCGCTCGCCACGTTGCCCGTGCCTACGATCAGGACATTCTCGGCTACCCCCTTGCGCCTCAGGATGCGCACATAGGAATACCGCCAGGCCGATACAAAAAATATGACAAAGCCTATGCTCAGAAAGAAAACTCCCCTTGCGATGATCAGCCCCGGAAACAATAAGTACACCACGCCGAGAATCATTGCCGCGACGGCAAACGAATGGAGCAGATTGTAGGTGAGTGGGATGAACTTGTGCGTTGCCTTGAGGTCGTAGAGGTTGTTGTAATAGAAGCTCAACTGCAGAACGGCGGAAATAAGAATGATTCTCGGCAAAATCATCCAGCCGGGCGACTCAGAAGCGCCGGATTTTAGCAGCGACCCGAGCAGCACTGCACAAATAATGAGCCACAGGTCAACGAGAACAAGAATGCGTTTGCGAGTGCGACCGGACAATGATTTGTGCATCCTTTACTCCCCGTACTTGATGGCTGGCCCCCGCATTGTCTCGAGGAACTGACATCTCTAAAGTCAGATTGAGGCATCAGAGCATAATGGGCCACGCACAGTGAAACAAAGGAGGTATGTTGCAACATCCGTGCCAAAGACATGGATGCTCGACGATCTTTTCTTGTCCCAATGCGTTGCAGTTGAGCGGATTACGCTTGCCCGGTTTCCTTTTTGCGGGGGCCGCGCCCCTCTGGAAACAGGAGCATGTTTCCACAAAGCAACATTTGTTGCCGGTAAGCGACATCACGAAGTTGCGGAAGCGCGACAGCCGGCTCCCCACGGGGCTTTTCCGCTGAGGGTATTGCAGGCGAAGAATATATGAGACAGCGGCACATCCCTGGCATCTTGCTCTCGCTGTGATTGAGGAGCTTTCTCTCGTGAGAAACAAGCCGTGTTGAGGACTTCAGCCAGCCGACGGCGAGGCGTTCGGCAGGTTTATCCTCTCACAGGGACCTGTTTCACGCGACGCCATACGTGACGTTATCTCCCGGCTCGTGCGCTGAGCCAAAGGGCCCAATCGCTGCGATCCGGTGCGTTGAACGTGACAGTTTTGCCGGCGGCGACGAACCCCCCGTTGGCATCGCTAAGTTGACCTGTGCGGGGGTTGAACCATTTCGAGGTGAACCTTCCGGAAGCGGCGGAGAGGTCAAGTTGGATTCGTCCGCCTTTGAGGGCGTAAACCAGATACGTCTTATTCGTTTCGGCGAGGCACCAGTTCCGTTCCGGGCTGCTGCGGAGCAGGTTCTGCGGTTTCATCCTCTGAAGCGTCGTCGCGAGATTCGCCCTGATGAAGTCGTAAGTCGGTTGGATGATGTGCGAGTCGGCGGGCGGAATGTACTCGGGCGGGTCTTGCCCGCCGGGATACTCGAGGTCGCGGATCAACATCGAGCCTCCGCCCATGAGAAAGGCCCACGTTTGCTGCCGAGACGCCTCGATCATGTGTACGATGGCCTTGTCCGGGTATCGCAAGCGGTACTCTTTGACCTGCCGGTAAATCTGCTGAGCAGATGTCTCCTTTGACTTGCCGGTATACCGCCCGGGAAATTCCCTCCCTCCCGTCGGCGCGTAAAGGCTGCCGTCCGGCAAGTACCACCAGTAACGCAAGTCAATGGTCGAAATCTTTGGACTTCGGACAGGGTCGGACAGAATGGCATCGAGGACGTCCTTGCAGCCGCTGGCGGCGACGTGAACGACCTTGCCCTTCTCTCGCTCCCACTCGAAGACCGTATCGAGCGAGAACCGCATGAACGAGAGGGGGCCGGTGTACTCCTCGCTGACCAGGAAGACGACGTCTGTATTGTCGCCGAGTTCATCCAAGCACTTGCGAATATAAGCCCGGTGCAGCCTGCGACGCGTCGGATGCGTGATGTCGTAAAAGGCGTTGGCGGCAGGAATATGGTCGGGCATGGCGGTCTTCTGGATGCAGTTGACCGGCCGCCACGGGGAATCAAGGTAGTGGGCGTCGGTCTCCAAGAAGGCGTGCTGCATGTAAAAGTTGTGAAAGAGAATTGTGCCCTTGTGGTCGCAGAGCTCGGCGAACTTTTTCAGGCGATTGAAGTACCACGGGTTGTATTGCATCAGGTCGTATTTGGTCAAGCCGTCCCAAGCTCTGCCGTTACCGCTGCGTGCCCAGGGCTGCTCGAGGAACGGTGCGACAACCGCGGAGTCGGTTCGCCGGGCGGTATCGTGCCTGTCGCGGCGGCGGTCGTACCAGAGCCCAAAATTGTGCTCGAAGCCCGGGTAACCATAGCGGAGCATGTTGTCGGTGAGCTTGTCGAGGTCCTCGGTGCGGTTGGGGCGGACGTCTCCCGGGGCATTGCGAGTAATGTTAGGGCGCTGCCCGGGACGCCACCAGCCGTTGTGCTGCGCGTAGCCCCAGACCACCCGGCCGTTATGAACGAACCAGCCATTCTGTATCCTCAATGCTTCCGCACTCGGGGAGGCGTTCGGCGGCGGCATTGGAGGTTGTCGTTGCCCAGACACTTGCGTGAGTCCAATATGCGGCGCCACTGAGAGTAAAACAACGATGGGGATAGCCCGTCGCGCTCGCATCGCTCATCTCCCCTTCCGGTTCAGGTGCAGCACCCAATCATTCGAGTCCGGGGCTTTGAAAGGCCGTTTGCGGCCGGCGGTGGTCGAGCCTGCACCTTTTGCTCGGCCGGTTCGAGGGTTATACCATTCGACCTTGAACGCCCCCGCGACTCTTGACAGGTCAACCGTCGCGCCCCCGCCGTTTCTCAGGTAAAAGACGTATTCATGCCCCGGATTTGCCAACCCGGGTCTGTTGGCATAAAGCTCGGGATGGTACTCCAGCAGCCAGAATCGAGTCCTGTCTCTGAAAAAGGTATTGCACAATCGGGCGTATCCTGCCCCGGCGGACTTGATGTCTTTGCTCCAACTCTCGTACACGAAGTAGCCGCCGCGCATCCGGACATCCCACACGAGCGGGCGAAGTTGTTCCGCGTTACCCTGGAGGCCCTCATATCCGCCGTATTCCTCGTTGACCACCGGCTTGTTGTATTTGAGATAATCGCTGGTGCGAGCCGTGCTCCGCTGGAGGATTATGTAATCGAGCCACGGCTGTTTGCAGAAGGCGGGTGCCAGGTTGCCCGCAGTATGCGTGGACAACACGTGGTCGTACGGGTCCCACTTTCGAGTCAAATCAGCGTAGTCCGTTGCGATGGAAAGATAGTTGGAGCCGAACTCCTGCACCTCGCCAAACATGCTGTAACTGATGTTGTACGCGGCATACCGCGCGATGAGGTAGCGCCAGTACCGCTTCAGGCGGGTATGGCCAATTCTGTCAAGAATCCCCTGGTCCGGCCAGCCCAGTTGCAAGCAGCCCACAAAACCCCGCTCCAGCGCTGCCTTGAGCCTGAGGTCGCCGTATTGGTGGTATCTTGGATTGAGGCGATCCGGATCGTAGTTGATGAATACGGGGCCGCCTTCGTTCTTCTGGTCTTTTCTGTTAAACAGTGGCTTGCAGAACCCGTAATACGAGTTTATGGCGAAGTTGAAGCCCTGCCTTCTCCTGACGTCCAGAAATTCCTGTAACTTTCCGTCGTCCACCCGCCTCCTGCCACCATAGGCGAGCCCGGGATTGATGGCATCACTCGGAAAGAACATCGAGACCACTATGGAGGTTGGTGCAAAATAGAAAGGGGTCCCATCGTCCCACATGAAATGGTGGGGATGCTTCGGATCAACCCGCAAGAAGCCCTTGCTGTCGGACCTCACGCAATTGAATCTCCCGCTCTTGCGGTTCAAGCCGGAATCGGAAGACGCCGTCCTGTACGACCATGCGCCGACGGCTGTCGGGGCGACGCGTATTTTCCACGATTTTCCCCCGTCCCAAAAACCGTCAATCCGAATTGTTTGCCCACCCGGGCCGGTAAAGGCGCCGACCACAAACCCCGCCGTGTCATTATCGCCCGGCATCTTCAGGTAGGGGTTGGAATAGGAACCGCTGGCGGTGAGAGCTACCTCAAAAACGCCGTATAGAGGAACATCCTTACCTGCCGCTGCTCGGATTTGTGGGAAAAGGAATAGCACCGTTCCCAACGAAATCGAAATAGTTAATGCTTTTCGCATCATTCATTTCTCCCTCGTGCCCGGGCTCATTGCCCGAGTAGATAGACTTCCGCCCGGAACGCGGCTGCTGCTGTTTCTCTCACGAGGGTGACGGCGTCAGGCGATTTGCCCTGTTCCTCCGCTATCACGACGAGGTTATCCTCCTTGAGCCACGGCTCGGGGAGATAATACTGCCCGTCCGGAACGTATTGTCCGATGATTCTGCCGTTGAGCCACAGGGTGCCGCGGCCGAGTCCCCTCATTTTCAGCCGGAGGACCTCGGAGAAGCCGGCGCTCGCTTTGTACGAAAACTTGCCGGCAAAAAATGTCGGCGCCTCCGGTCTCTTCGTTTTGGAAAGGGAGCTCCATTTCACGGCAGACTGCTCTTCGGGACGGAACCATCCTTTCTCTTCGCCGAAGAGCCCCGCGCGGTAACGCCAACCCTTGAGCACCTCCGACCCGGAGTCCCTCATGAGCTTGACGGGGCCGTGAATCCCGGTGGCGACCTTCCTGCGGGCGACTCCGCTGAACGAATACAGCTTGTCTCTCCCGGAATGGCGGGCGAGAACCGCGACGAGATTTCCCCCTTTTTTCAGCGGAATGGAAACGGTCTGCGCCCCTTTTCCATCAACTTTCCTGACGAGCTTTCCATTGACGAAGATGTAGATGGTGTCGCCGCCGAACGGGAATTGGACCTTCGCCTCGCCTCCCGCCGGCGAGTCGAACGAGCACCGATACCATCCGTAGAAACTCCGGTGCGCTCCGGGCATCGCCCCCATATCCTTCGGATCGTCGGACAGCGGCCAGCCGGAATCATCGAACCCCGGCTCGGCCTCAGGAGCCGCGGAGGCAAATTTCCAGTCGTGAAATCGGGGAATTCCCGGAGGAGCGGGGAAAGCTGCCAGCTTGCCGTTGAAACACAAATTGGCCTTGTCCTCCTCGAAGGATATGAGCTTGGTTGACTTTCCCGCATCGGGCTGCATCGGGTCGCCGGAGTAGATGTAGCACGCTTTCTCGTCGCCTTTGAATTCGGCGGTTATTCGGAGCGACTTGTCCTCTTGCTCGACACGGGGGATGTAGTACGGTCCGGCAACGACCACAGAGCCCCTCCTCCCGCGACCAAACCACGTCCGACCGGCGAGCTTTTCGCTCAGGGCGACAACTTGAATGTTGGCGGCGCCGCAGGAGAATGCGAAATCTTTCTTGTCCCAGCCTCCGGGGAACTTGAAGGAGACAATGAGCGTGCTGCCGGTCGAGTCTATAATATAATCCTCCACCCCCGAGATGAGACGAAGCGAGCCTTTCAAGTCGAAGACGATCTCGCCGGGCTGGTCCTCGCGGCCGTAAACGAAGATGAACGTGCGGTTTCGCAACTTGCGGATTGTGAGAATGTTAGCAGCACAATGGCCGATGGTAATGTTACTGCCCAGAGACATATCTACCACGACGGGCAGAATCTCGCCGGGCAGAAGAATCAACGGCTTGACCATGGGAATCGGCGGGCGCCCTTCGACATTGATTTTTGTGCTGACCGGCTCGGCGTGGGAGTTGTCCAGAAAAATGATGCTCCCGCGAGGGGTTCGACACAGGTAATGCTCCAAGTCGCCGGAGGAGACCTCAAACCCTTTCTCCTCGGTTGTGCCGCGTGTCAAGAACTGCGCGAAGCTGGAAGCGAACATGGCGTCCAGCTTGAGTCGGAAATAGCTTTTCCGCAGGGCGCCCGACTCGCCGATGGGCGCGCCGAAATCGTAGCTGGTCGAGATTTCGTTGTTGCTGGTGTAACCCCAGTTAGTGCCGCCATGGAGCATATAGTAGTTGTAGCCCGCCCCGCCGAAGGCGATTATCTTGCGGGTAGCTTTGTCGTAGCGGTCAATGTCTTTTTCTGGCAGCTCGCCGAAAAGGTTGTACCATCCTGGCCAGAATTCGGTGGTGATCCAGGGCGAATTGCCGGTGCGGGGCCACGGTTCATCGCCAGCCGGGTCGTGCCCGTGACGGAGACCTGAGTAGAACATGGGCACTTCGATGCCCATAGCAAGCGCCTTTTTGCGGAGGTGCGCGAGGTAGGCGTCTTCGTCGGTGCCCGAGCCGCCTTTGTATTCGTTTTCGAGCTGAACCATGATAACGCAGCCGCCCTTGTGGAATTGATGCCCGGCAACGATAGGAAGAAGCTTCTCAAACCATTTATCCACATATCTCAGATATTCGGCATCGTTCGTCCGCAGCCGAACGCCTTTCCCTACCGCCAGCCAGGCGGGAAAACCACCGAGGTCCCACTCCGCGCAACTGTACGGCCCGAGCCTGACGATGACGTACAGGCGGAGCTCCTTACAGAGGTCCAGAAATGCGGAGAGGTCCTTGTTGCCGGAGAAATCGAACTGCCCCTCCTCCGGCTCATGGGCGTTCCAGGAAACGTAAGTGATGATGGTGTTGAAGCCCGCCATCCGAGCTCGCATTAGGCGGTCTCGCCACAATTCTTTCGGAACGCGCGTGTAGTGAATCGAGCCGGAGGTCAAAAAGACCTTCATCCCCCTGATGATGAAACTGCGACCATCGAAGGTAATGAATTTCTTCGCGGCGGGCTGCTCGTGAAAAATCTCCGAATTGGGGTTCGCCGCCCCCGCCCATGTAAGCGACAGAGCGACAAGCAAGCTAAACACAGTTTTGCGAGAATTGTTCTTAATGAAACTCATTGGGACACCCTTTCTACCGCTGCTTCTCGTTGTAGGAGGACTTCCATTTCGCTACGGGCAAGAGGATACCCATAATCTCCCCGAAAGTCCATAGGCACGTTTGAGAGGGGTGTGGCTGTATTTGAGTGGTGGGATGAATTCTCTGGTCGAGAAGCCCGGCTGAAGCCGGCTCCAGAGAGAGAAAAGGCGCGCCCTGTGACCACCCGCTGAAGCGGGTGGCTAACGGGGATGCCAGCTAAAGCCTGGCAGAAATGAGGCTCTGCTGCGGTGTTGAGCTGGAACCACGTGCCTGAGAAAGAACGGTGGAAAGAGGTTCCCGCTACCACTGAGATACAGCCACACCCTTTGACGGTTTAGGTAGGCGAAGATTTGGCGAAAGTTTTTCTTGACTTAGTACAGTGATCGGGGCACTATGGTTTAGATGGGATTGATTGTTGCGTATCCTCGATTCTTCTGCAACGGCGGCTTCTAATTCTGATATGGAAACAAACCGGCATAAGGAAATCCTTCACGTGGATATGGATGCTTTCTTCGTCTCGGTCGAGGAAAGTCTGAATCCGAGTCTTCGCGGCAAGGCGGTGATTGTGGGGGGCGATCCAGAGGGAAGAGGAGTGGTCTCGTCGGCTTCCTATGAGGCGAGGAAGTTCGGGGTTCGCTCCGGTATGGCGCTCTCGCAGGCGAAAAAGTTGTGCCCGGAGGCGATTTTCCTGCGAGGCGATTTCGAGAGATACGGCATCATTTCGCGGAAGGTCTTCAAAATACTGTCGAAGTACACGCCGGACATCGAAATGGCTTCCATTGACGAGGCGTATCTCGACCTGACGGGATTCGGCAGGTTGTACGGGCACACTTTCAGCACAGCTCAGAGGATTAAAGGGGAGATAAAGGACAGGCTTCGGCTAAATGCCTCCATCGGAATCGGCGCGAACAAGCTCATCGCCAAGGTCGCTTCGAGGTGCGCTAAGCCGAACGGAATCCTGATGGTCTTCCCCGGATATGAGAAGACTTTTCTGTCGCCGCTCTCCGTGGAGAGGCTGCCGGGGGTCGGGAAAACGCTGAAGGAAAAGTTGATTTCGTTCGGGGTGACGAGAGTAGGCACGCTCGCCGGGGTGGGAAGAGACCTGTTAGTGAGGACATTCGGGAAGTGGGGGTTGGCCCTGCACTATAAAGCCAATGGCGTTGATTATTCGGCCGTCGGCGGGAGATATTCGGGACCCAAATCCATCAGCAGGGAAACGACTTTCGAGGAGGACACGATTGACAGGAAAACGATTTTCTCGACGCTATTTTGGTTAGTGGAGAGGACCGCCAAGTCGCTGCGAGAGGAGAAACTTCAGGCAAGAACCATCACACTGAAATTGAGGTATTCCGATTTCTCGACCGTCACGCGATCCATGACTCTTCGGGAAGGGACGGACCTGGATAAGAAGATATATCAGTGCGTGGAGGAGCTGTTCCGAAAGGCATGGACGAGGAGAGGACGAATCAGGCTACTGGGAGTCTGCCTTTCGAACTTTTGCTCCCCCGCATGGCAGGCGAATTTCCTCGACGAGGAGAAGACCGACAAGCTCAAAAGCTTCTATCAGAGCGTGGACAAAGTCAGGGACAAATACGGATTCGATTCCCTCCGGATTGTGAAATCGCCTCCCGATTTTTGGGCTTAGCGCATCGTTCGCAAATACGCTGCCCCATAGTGTTGCGTGAAAAGAGCTTGCCTTGACAGGATGAACGGGATTCACAACATCCAGTCTATCCTGTTATCGCGTCAAAAAAAGAATACGTCGCCGAACTTATGAATCGGAGCTTAGGTCGTTTTCACCCAGCCAACTCTATACGCCGATCTTCTCGCAGAGGCGGCGAAGGACGCAATCCGGGCAGCGGGGGTCGCGGGCTTTGCAGACTTTTCGCCCGTGGGCGAGGAGGTTGAGGTGAAAGGAGTGCATTTTCTCCGGCGGCACAAGGCGAGCCATGAGTTCGTGCGTCTGCTCGCGGGTCGCTCTGTCGGGGACGAGTCCGAGGCGTTTTGAAAGGCGGTGGACGTGAGTATCCACGGGGAAAACGTCTTTGCCGAGCGAGAACAGAACCACGCACTTGGCCGTTTTCAGCCCGACTCCCTTGTGCGAAAGCAGCGCCTTCTCCGCCTCCTGCGGGGGAAGGTCTCGCAGAAACGACAGGTCGAAGTTTCCCCGCTCGCTCTTTATCGAATGGAGGATTTCCTTAATTCTCTTGCTCTTGATGTTGGCGAGGCCGCCGACGTGAATCGCTTTCGCAATCTCTCGCTCCGGCGCGTCGTGCATCTCCTGCCACGAGCGGAAACGCTCTCGGAGGTTTCGGTAGGCCTTGTCGCGGTTGATGTCGTTCGTGTTCTGTGAGAGGATGGTGACGATGAGGCTTTCGAGCGCATCGCTGCGACGGGAGCGGTGCGGAACGCCGTATTCCCGCTCGAGAAGCTCGATGATTCGGCGGACTTTCGTTCTCGCCCTGTTTTTTCCTATTTTCGTCACGATTTTCTATTGGGCCATCATTGCATACGTCATGCTGTCGGTTTCTCAATCCAAAGGCTCGGAGCCGAAGACGAATTGATGGCATGTTCTCATGTGCCGATGAAACCTGCAATCAGATAGAGCGCGGCTGCAACTATTATGACGGCTGCTAATCCGAATGACATCGCCATTGTGGTCGCCAGAACGGTGCTGAGCACCGATGCGCAGCCGTTGATCCCCCAGCACCAAGGGACCAGAGCGGGCGACCTGTCGGAGACGTTTTGGAGACCTGAGGGGAAGGGCATTCCCATGAAGAAAGCCAGCGGCGCCAGCAAGACGACGGAGGCGATGATTCTTCCCGTAATGGGCAGCGCCGAAAGAAACGAGAACACGCTACCTATCGCCACGAGATACGCCAGGGAAATCACGGCAATCGCTGCGAACGGAGCTAACCGCCGGGCGGGTCTTTCGCTCGCCCCTTTCAAAAACCTCCTCGCCGAGAGGCTGCCCAATCCGGAAAAAATCAGGAACGACGAGATGACGACGGTTACGGAATAAATCGGGTGGCGAAGAAAAAGCGAGAACTTTTGAATGAAGGACATCTCCACAAACATAAACGCCAGCCCGAGGCAGAGGAAGTACAGCAGCCGACGCAGCTTTCTGCCGGAGCGGTCGTTTCTTCTCAGAAAAAGAAGCGGGAAGAGAATCAGAACGACGCTGGCGAGAGCCGCCTGAACGAGCGTGGCTATCAGGAGAACGTATCCCCACGGCGCCCATTGCCTGCCCATGATTTTCAGGAGCCGAGGGAGCGATTTCCATTTGAAGAAGTGGAAGAAATAGGGGCGGTTATCGGTCGCGGGACGGACGGCGAAAAGGTAATCGCGATAAAAGCGCTGCCTGTCGCCGGAGAGAAGCGATTTGCACGCGTCATAGTAGAGAGGCTGCGGGGCGCCGGGCTGCCGCGGGTCGCTCAGAATGCTGAACCTGTTCGTTTCATCTCTCGAAATGCCGGGGTAATAGGCGACATCGAAACACCGTTCCTTGCAGAGTTCACGGACGGATTCGAGTTGCTCGTCGCTGAATGCCGATTTACTGACGAGAATCGTCCCGGTCTTCCAGCTCCGAATGAAAACGAGATGCGTCCTGGGGTCGGTGATTCCGAGCTCTTGGAGAGCCTGGACCGCCATTGCGAACGTCTTGATGTTGTCCCTCGGCAGGAATTGAATCCAGTGCGTAACCGAGAGAACGCCGCGTGGAGTCAGGCGCTCGAGGTAAACCTTGAAGGCGTCAACGGTGTGTAAGTAGTTCTCCGAGAGGGCATGAACTCCCCCGGCGGATGCCGAGAAGGAGCCAACCAGGGCGATTCCGATGATGTCAAACTTATCACCTGACGATTCGATGAAGCCTCGCCCATCACCCGCAACGATTTTCACCTGCGGCAGAGAGTAAATCCCGCCGCAGAAGTCGGCGTATTCCTTCTTGACGAGGCGGATGATTTTGGGGTCGAGCTCGACCGCCGTGATGTCTTCCGCATTATGGAGGAGAGCAAGGAGCACACCGGAACCTCCGCCCGCCCCAAGGATGGCGACTTTCGGGTTCGCCACGAGATGGTAGGGAAGCGCCTGCGACGTATAATCGAGGTATCGAGCGTTTTCGATGCTGTCGCCGAAATCGGTCATCACGGTCACGGAATCAGCGTCAACGACAATGCCTCGGACGGGCGGAATCTTGCCCTGAAATGCGAAGCTCAGCCCGGGCGCGGGTTCGAATTTGATGGCGGGGCTGTCCACCACGTCAATCCTGCTCAGAGGACTCCATTCCGTCCGCAGGATTTTCGTCCCCACGGAGCCGCGGATGATGCTGAGCGTTTTGTACTGGGAAATGGACACCTTCAGGGGGAAGAAAGCCATGCCTATTCCTGCAAGGGCGGAAAGGAGGATAGCTGCCCCGCGAAACGCGGGGCGGAAATTCGTCGCAGCCAGAAGGGGCGCCATCAAGGAGCCGATGGAGATTGCTCGCACCGCTGACGTTGGCTTGAAGAGATAGAGCAGGGCGATGACCGCCAGCGCCCCCGCCCCTGAGCCGAGGAGGTTCGCCCCATACAGTCCGGGAATGTGGCGACCGAACTTCAGAAAGGCGATGCCGATACACGTCGCCCCGAAGAAGAACGGGACGAAGAAAATAAGGTAATAGAGCAGGAGGTTGGGGAATTGATGCCAATCTCGGATGAGGATGAAAAGGTTGAACGGAATTGACTGGCTTGCCGACAGACAGACCATCAGCGATGCCGAAAACAGAAGCGAGAATAAGACCAGAAAAGTCTCGGCCCGCTTCCTGACGCTTCTGTGAAAGAGAGATAGGAAGGCGCCGCTGGCGCCGAACCCCAGGAGAGCGACGCTTATGACCATGTAGGCGAGATGATGCCAGTGCGTGATGGAGAAGATGCGCATTAGCGCCACTTCGTACGCCAACACGGACATCGAGATGATGAAAACCGCAAAGCCGGTCGTTAGCATGGGATGTTCTGAATATCAGATTGTCGTTTTCCGCCACATGGGGGAGCGCTGCCCGGACACCCATGATAACAGGACGACGCCCCCTTACCAAGCAGTTCCGAAGGGTAACGCCTCCTCGGCGCGGTGGGGTCGCGGGACGGGTGTCCCGCCACGGGCTGGAAAGGATGCCGGCGGTACATGGGTTCCTGTGCGTGCTCTGCGCACTCTCCGGCTGTGCCCTCGGGACTGCCGCCCCGCCATGGCGGGGCAGCGTTACGTGGACGGCAAGACTAAGCAGCGCCTGCGAATCATGGGCGAGACACCCATGCCACGACAGGCGAGGACGGTGTCCCTATCATTTTTCCCTCTGCGCCGTTGCGCCTTTGCGTTGTGCTCCTGTTCCCTTCTTCCCTCGCCCGGCTCGGCAAGGTATCCGCCCCAAACTGAGGGCTTTCCCTTTCCCGCAACTTCATCTACCAATCGGACGCCGGTTGATGTTACTATTTGTGTCTATAAGAAGGTCGCGATGGCAAAAGGACGTTCAATTATTGGCGAGGAGAATATATGTTACGCGTATTTTGGAACCGGGAGAAAGCGCCATGAAACTGTTTGTTCCGGGTCGTATATGCCTTTTCGGAGAGCACTCCGACTGGGCGGGCGGTCACAGGCGGACGAACTCCGCGATTGAGAAGGGATATACGCTCATCTGCGGCACAGACCAAGGGATTCACGCCAAGGTCTCGCCTCATCCCTCCAAGCTCGTGCTCACTTCAACAACTCCCGAAGGAGAGACAGTGGGCCCCAACGCAATACCGATGCAGAAGGAGGTTCTGCTGCGGGAAGCGAGGGAAGGTGGATTCTTCAGTTATGTGGCGGGGGTGGCGTACGATGTCATGACGCATTATCACGTGCGGGGGCTCCAGATAGACAATTGCAGGACCGACCTCCCCATAAAGAAAGGTTTATCCTCCAGCGCCGCGATATGTGTTCTCACCGCCAGGGCGTTCAACCGCATTTACGACCTGAAAATGACGACTCGCGGAGAGATGGAGTGCGCGTATCGCGGGGAGTTGCTGACGCCCTCTCGCTGCGGACGGATGGATCAGGGCTGCGCTTTCGGGAATCGGCCCGTTCTGATGACTTTCGATGGAGATTACCTCGATGTCGCCGAGCTTGCGGTCAAGCGTGATGTGTTCATGGTGATTGTTGACCTTTGCGCGGAGAAAGATACCCTCGAGATTCTCGGGCGCCTGAACCGCTGTTATCCTTTCGCGGAAACGGAGGTTGAGAAAGGCGTCCAAGAATACCTCGGTCCCATCAACAAAGACATCGTCGAAAAAGCCAAGGAAGCTGTTGCGGAAGGAGATGCCGAGCGTGTCGGAGAGCTGATGAGGGAGTCGCAGCAGCTTTTCGACCAGCACGTCGCGCCGGCGTGCCCTTCGCAGCTCGAGGCGCCTGTGCTGCACCGCGTCCTGTCGTACAAGCCCCTGGAGAAATTCATCTGGGGCGGGAAGGGAGTCGGCTCGCAAGGAGACGGCTCCGCCCAGTTCGTTGTCAAAGATGAGGAATCGCAATCGAAGGCCATCGAGATAATAGAGCGCGACCTGAAAATGCCGTGTCTTAAACTCAGCCTCCGGGCTGCCAGCCGGGTTCGGAAGGCTGTCATTCCAGCCGCCGGTTTTGGAACACGTCTGTTCCCCGCGTCGAAAGCGGTCAAGAAAGAGCTTTTCCCCATCGTGGACAGCGATGGAATCGCCAAGCCGGCAATTTTTCTTATCGTGGAGGAAGCCCTGCGGTCGGGAATCGAGGAGGTGTGCATTGTGGTTCAGGCGTGCGACGAGGAGACCTTTTCCTCCTTCTTCCACACGCAGGTCTCGATTGAGAATTACAACAAGCTGCCGAGCCGCTTCCGAGAATACTCCAAGCACGTTCTGGAGGTCGGGCGGCGGGTGACGCTGGTAACGCAGGACATTCAGGAAGGATTCGGCCACGCCGTCTATTCCGCCAGAGAATGGGTCGGGGATGAGCCGTTTCTGTTGATGCTCGGCGACCATCTCTATTACTCCGAGACGGAGGAGCCGTGCGCCCGCCAACTCCTCAACGTTTTCGACGAGCACCGAGTGAGCGTTGTCGGGCTTCTGAAGGCTTCCGAGGAGCAAATCGGCATGTACGGAACCGTCGCCGGCGCATGGCAGGGTAAGGAGCGGGTTCTAACTATCGCCGAGTTTGCAGAAAAGCCCAGCCTCGACTATGCCAGGGAGAACCTGCGCGTGGAAGGCCTGGCCGAGAACGAGTACTTGAGGGTCTCTGGCCAGTACGTCCTCAAACCTCAGATATTCGAGTACATCGAGGAGAATATCTCCCATAACGTCCGCGAGCGCGGCGAATTTCAGTTGACGCCCTGCCTCGACCGGCTCCGCCGCGAGGACGGTTTCCTGGGCTATCTCGTCGAGGGCCGCTCCTCCGACATCGGCTTTCCAGAAAATTACCTGCGGACGCTCCGGTCGCTGTAATCATGACTACCGCCTGTGAGCCTGCGACCCCGAGGGCGACTGACCCAGGGAGACGGGCAGAACGGCGAAAGCCTCGGCTCACGAAACTGAGATTCACCCCTGGGGTGAACTTAATCCTTGACAGAACGGGCTGGTTTTGGTATCCTACTGTAATAGAGGCGGCGATTGAGATTCGACTTCAAACGAGCAAAGGATAGGCTGCTGTACACGGAGGAGAAAGGCGCGGAGAAGTACCCAACCGGGGTTGTGGATGCCTTCTTCGAGGTCATGTCCATGGTCGCTGGCGAGCCGGATGAGCGTGGGTTCTACGTGCGGAAGAGCCTCAACTTCAAGAAGCTAAAAGGGGACAGGCAAGGCAGGAGGTCACTTCGGTTGAATGACCAGTACCGTTTGATAGTCAGCCTCGAACAAGACAGAGAAGGCAAATACCTTCTCATCCACAACATAGATAAGCACTGAGAGAGGCCTGGAGGTTGGTCATGATTCAACAGCTAATACCGGCGAGGGCTGTTCCGCCGGGGCGGATTCTCAGCCGTGAGCTGAAGGCCCGCGGCTGGACACAGAAAGACTTAGCCCAAATCATGGGCCGACCCGAGCAGGTAATCAGTGAAATCGTGCGAGCGAAGAAACGAATTACGTCCGGGACAGCATTGGAGTTAGCGGATGCGCTCGGTGGCTCTCCGCAGTTGTGGATGAACCTCGAGGCGAACTACCGGCTCGTCATGTCTGTACACCGAAAGAAAGAAAAGGGGATCGCTCGAAGAAGCACGCTTTATAGTATGGCGCCGGTCGGGGAGCTGTTGAAGAGAGGCTGGGTCAAGCGGACGGACTCGGTTGAGGAATTGGAGGAAGAAGTCTGCTCGCTCTTGGGCATATCCTCGCCCGACCGGAAGCCGAGGCTGGATGCCAGTTTTCGCCACACCAAGGGACGCCAGCCGGATCGCAATAGCCTGATATGCTGGGTGAATCGGGTCAAGCGCCTCGCACGCGAGCAGGACAGCATAAGGTTCAATCGGGCGAAGCTGGACAAGGCGATTCCCAGAATTGTCAGCCACGCCCGGGCTGTTGAGGATGTCAGGAACATCCCGGGGCTGTTAAGAAGTTTGGGAGTTCACTTCCTCATAGTCCCGCATCTTCCAAGAACCTATCTCGATGGCGCCGCCTTTTACATGCGTGGGAAACCGATTGTCGCGCTCACTCTTAGACACGACCGCATAGACTCCTTCTGGTTCACCCTCATGCACGAATTGGCTCACATCGTCGCCGGCCATAAGGGCATGTATTTGGACGACCTGGACCAACATAGTAGCGGGTCTAAGGAACGCGAAGCAAACCGGATGGCAAGCAACTGGCTCGTTGGCGAAAATGATTATGTCTCGTTGGTCAAAGAAGCGTCTCCATCTTTTTCTGGGCAAAAGATAATCAGGTTCGGTGGGATCCAGCGAAGGCATCCGGGCATCGTACTCGGCAGACTTCAGAACGACAAAAAAGTTGGCTACAAG
This sequence comes from uncultured Verrucomicrobiota bacterium, assembly GCA_964640185.1. Lineage (GTDB taxonomy): Bacteria > Auribacterota > JABMQX01 > JABMQX01 > JABMQX01 > CAZXGF01. The sequence goes on from CAZXGF010000011.1 coordinate 35,218, forward strand.
CATCTTCGTCAGCTCCTTGAAAAAGTAAGCCCTCACCTCGAGCGCTGGATTGATGTGCCGAATTGAATCGTACCCTGTGCACAGCGCGATCGGCCCGGGAGACGTGATAGACGGAGGCGCCATCGAGGCGGCAGTCGAGGCGAAGCGGAAGTGGGGCAGGTAGGGTCAGCCTCTGGGAAGGCTTCTTCCCGCGCATACCTGCAATATAATAATAGAACATCTCGAATCTGGTTTGTCAATAGCAAAGTTGATAATCGTCGCCCCCGGGGCGTGGAGTTTCATGGAAGATAATGATAAATGCCGCTGATATGGCTCAGCGACGGAAGGCTTTGACGGTCCCTTACTATTAGTAAGGCACATTGACAAAATAGGCCGGATGGGCATCTCAGTCAACATTTTTCACCAGGACCGGGTTTGTCTCTGACGCCTTTAGAGAAAGTCAGCATAGCAAAATGAATCGAGTTAGAGTTCTTTCGGAAAACGTAGCGAACAAGATTGCCGCCGGAGAGGTGACCGAGAATCCGGCTTCCGTGGTCAAAGAGCTGCTGGAAAACGCCATTGACGCGCAGAGTACGGAGATCACCATCGAGGTGAAGTCCGGCGGGAAATCGCTGATTTCGGTCTCCGACAACGGCCTCGGAATGAGCAAGGATGACGCGGTGCTCGCGTTAGAGCGGCACTCGACGAGCAAGATTCGGGCGGTATCCGACCTGCAAAAGGTAAACACGCTCGGCTTTCGCGGGGAGGCGATTCCGAGCATCGCGTCGGTTTCGCGGTTCACCATAGCGACTTGCGAGAGGGACTCGCTCATCGGGACGTTCCTGAAGATGCACGGCGGGAAGTTGGTGAACGTGGTGGACGTGGGGCGGTCGCCGGGGACGACGGTCGAGGTGCGGAACCTGTTCTTCAATGTGCCCGCCCGCCGGAAATACATGAGGTCTGTGGAAAGAGAAGCCGCCGCCATCAGCAGATTGATAAACATTTACGCCATCGCTCATCCTGAAGTCTATTTCCGCTTAGTGCACAACGAACGGGATGTCTTAGTGGCGCCGAAGACCGACCGCATCGAGGAAAGGCTGGCAAAGGTTCTGGGGAAAAGGACCGCTGAGCAGCTCATTCCTTTCAGCTACGAGGAAAAGGGTGTGACCGTTCGGGGCTATGCGGGTCGTCCATCAGCCGCGAGGTCAAATCGGTCCGGGCAGCTCCTGTACGTGAACAATCGCCCGGTGTTCAGCCCGCCTCTCTCTTACGCGGTGCTGCTGGCGTACAAGACGCTGGTGATGAAGGGGAGGTATCCTCTGTTCGTTCTGTTTCTGGAAATCAGCCCCGAGTTCGTTGACATGAACGTTCACCCCACGAAAAAAGAGGTGCGGTTCAAGAACGAGTGGGGGGTTCGGGACATCGTCGTGCGGGCGGTCTCGCGTTCTCTAAAAGAAGCCGACCTGGCGCCGCACTTCTTGTCGGACCAGTACGAGCCACCGCCGGAACCGGGCTCAGATTTCGAGAAAGCCCTGGCGCGGCGCATCGAGGGGCGGTTTCCTCCGGGGCAACGTCCTCGCCAGCCTGCTCCGCCCGCGGGCGCGCCCGTCGCCGCTCAGGGTGAGGAGCAGGCCCGCCTGCCCTTGCAAAGAAAGCGGCGCGGTGCTCTGAGGTTCCTGGCGCAGTTGATGGACAGCTACATTCTCGCCGAGGATGAGGAGGGACTGGTGCTGGTTGACCAGCACGCCGCTCACGAGAGAGTGCGTTACGAGAAGGTCATGGCGGGACTACGGCGAGGCAGTTGCGAATCCCAGAGGCTTTTGCTCCCCTCGACGATAGAGGTGTCGTCGGACGACGGCTTTCTCCTGCAAGAAAACAACGAGCTGCTGAGGAATATCGGGTTTGAGATCAGACCTTTTGGGGAGCGGACGTTCATCATCGAAGGCGTCCCTCCCTTTTTCCCCACCGTGAACATCGAAAGGGCGGTGCGAGATTTTCTGGCGGCAGTTCAGGAATCGAGAAAGGAATACGATGCGGAGCGGGAGAAGATCATGGTTCGGTCGGTGTGTCGCTCGTCGGTTATGGCGCACGACAGGTTGAGCGAGGCTGAATGCGAGGCCCTGCTGGTGAAGCTGATGTCCGCGGAGTTCCCGTACACCTGTCCCCACGGCCGCCCCACGATGGTCAAAATGAGCCTCCGGGAAATCGAGAAGCGGTTCAAAAGGCGATGAACAACTCCCAGCCCCAGAGCGCACCTGACATGACGGCGACCGTTTTCCTTGTCGGTCCGACGGGCGCCGGCAAGACGGCGGTTTCCGTGTGGCTCGCGAGGAGAATCAATGCCGAAATCGTTTCCGCGGACTCCATGTCGGTTTACCGGGGGATGGACGTGGGCACCGCGAAACCGACGCCGCAGGAGCGAGAAGAGGTTCCACACCATTTGATTGATGTCGTGGAGCCGACGGAGCCGTTCAGCGCGGGAACCTACCGGAGGCTCGCCACGGCAGCCATCGAGGACATTCACCGAAGAGGGAAGCTGGCGCTGGTATGCGGCGGGACGGGCCTGTACGTTCGCGCATTGGTGGATGGGCTTTTCGACGGGCCGGAGGCGGACTGGAAACTGCGAGACGAACTTCTCGCGGAGTCGGAGCGAAAAGGGCCGGGAGCGCTCCATGCCCGGCTGAGGGAGGTTGACCCGGAGGCAGCCGAGAAGGTTTCTCCGTCGGACGTTCGCCGCCTCGTGAGGGCCTTGGAAGTCCACAGCAAGACTCGCCGCCCCATTTCCCGACTTCAGGTTCAGTGGAAACGGAGGCGAGCAGCCCCGCCGATGTTCGGGTTGACGATGGGCCGCGACGCTCTCTACGAGAGGATCGAGCAGCGTGTCGAGGAGATGTTTCAACACGGGCTGGTCGAGGAGACCGGCCGGCTGCTGGCTCGGGGGCTTCGAGAAAACAGGACGGCCATGCAGGCAATCGGATACAGCGAAGTGGTCAGATTCCTCGACGGAGAGTATTCGCTCGAGGAAGCGAAGGCGCGCTTGAAAAGGAACACCCGCCGCTACGCCAAAAGGCAATTGACCTGGTTTGGCAAAGATGATAGGATTAAATGGTATAATTTTGACGATTATGGGACGAGACAACAGCTCTACGCGGCACTTCTTGAGGCCGTGCGGAGGATGATCAGAAAACCGTGCCCTGACCCGTAACAGCCGTCATGAGAAAGCGGTTGGTGAAGAGCAACGTTCGTACAAAGGGAGGTTTTTTGGAACTCATCCAGACGGGAGAGGTCGAGCACAACGAAAAGGCGGTTCTCGTGGGCGTTCAGCTCGACGGGAGCAACAGGTCGGAAGTGGACGACCACCTCGGCGAGCTTGTGGAGCTCGCTCGGACCGCAGGGGCGGACGTCGTTCGGAAGGAGGTCGTCAGGAAGGACAAACCGACCGCGGCCTTCTACGTCGGCAGGGGGCACGTCGGCCGCCTCCGAACCCTCTGCCAGGAAGCTCTTGCGGATGTCGTGATATTCGATGACGATTTAAGCCCTGCCCAGCAGAGGAATATCGAGGGCGCCATCAACAAAAAGGTCGTTGACCGCACGGAGCTTATCCTGGACATATTCGCCCAGCGCGCTCGCACCAAGGAGGCAAAGCTCCAGATCGAGCTTGCCCAGTTGTGGCATCTTCTCCCGAGGTTGACGCGACGATGGACGCATCTGTCGAGGCAGCCGGGTGAGATCGGGACACGAGGCCCCGGAGAAACCCAGCTCGAGGTTGACCGCCGGCGAATCAAGGAGCGCATCCATCGGCTGAATTCGGAGATTAAAGCCGTCCGAACGCACCGCGCCACCCAGAGGAAAGCTCGCAAGCGAGGCCTTGGCCGGACTGCCGCTCTTATCGGTTACACCAACGCAGGCAAATCCACCCTGCTCAACGCTATGACCCCGGCGGACACAACGGTCGAAGACAGGCTGTTCACGACCCTTGACCCCACCACTCGAAAGCTCGTTCTTTCGAACCATCAGGTCGTCTTCTTATCTGATACAGTCGGTTTCATCCGGAAACTTCCGCACGGTCTTATTGATTCGTTTCGGGCGACGTTCGAGGAGGTCACGGAGGCGGACCTTCTGATTCACGTTCTCGACATCAGCAATCCGCGGGCGGACGAGCACTCCTGGAACGTCTATGACGTGCTGAGGGAAATCGGATGCGAGGACAAGCCCATCATCACCGCCTTGAACAAGATTGATAGGCTCAAGGGACCTGCGCCCGTGGAAAGGTTCAAGCGAAGCCACCCCAACTGCGTTGCCCTCTCCGCGAGGGAACGCACCGGCCTCGAGCAGCTTATCGAACAACTCGAGGTGTCCCTCGCGGAACTGCTGTTTTTCGTAAGTCTGCGAGTTCCACAGAGCGAATCTCGTCTCATCTCACGGATTCACGCCGAGGGGAACGTCATCAGCAAGGAATACGACAACAACGAGGTTCTCCTCTGCGCAGAAGTGCCGGCGAAACTGGCCGCAGCGGCAAGGGACTTCTTCGAGGAGTGAGGCGGCGTGTGCGTCGGAGGTTGGACACCAACTGACGTGCTCCGAGCGGGGGCCTGAGCGAGGGTCGGCACTAAAGGGGGATAAGTGGTATGGATATGTATCAACATCTAAATGCTCGCACACGAGAACTGGTTGGTCGCCTGACTTTGAACGAATCGCTCGAATTGGGCGGACAAACGATTGCAGCCTTCAGCGCTGAAGAAGCGACTGCGCTTTCTATTCTCGCTCAGAATCTGCGAATTCTAAGTAGTTTGAGTGGAAGAGAACTCGCTGAGAAGGTTGTAAAGCTGCTTGAAGAAAGAAAGGGTAACCGGAGCGAAATTGAGGATGCAGGAACGAATGGTTGCGAACGCGAAGAAGCAGTAAGCCGAACCGGAGGCGAATCAATCGGCTGGAGGATCGGATGGCTTAGGGCCTGTTCATTCCGGGGTCTTGCGCCCGCCGGCAGGGAGTGGAAATATGATTTCGATGGAAAATCGCATCTATTATATGGTCCAAACGGGTGTGGCAAATCATCCTTGCTGGGGGCAATAAGCTGGTGTTTGACAGGGCGGATATTCCGGGACGATTGTGCACCGTCAGTACCCGAGAATGTTAAGGTGTTTCCTGTTGGCCGGAGGGGCAGAAGGACGAGCGAGCGGCCGGACGCCCTTGCACTGCTGAAAGACTCAGGGGAGAGTAGCTTGGCGCAGGAGGAATATTGGGTTGAGATAGAACTAATCGGGACAGATAGCGCGGGAGACGGCAAGAAACTATGGATACGCCGGCACAGTGCTGACGGGTTGGCGACGTCTCCAGATGGGGCACAATGGGGCCAAATTGAAACGCTGGGCGATGCGGGGATAGATGAGCTCGATGGAGAACTGCATATTTTGATGCCGGCGCGCGTGGGGCACCTGCGATTTGGGAAGAATGCAGAGTTAATTCACGTTTTGTCGCAGGTGGTAGGACTTGATGATCTCGAAGCGATTGCTGATTTGGCGGACAGGGTATGTAGAGCCGTACGTACGGAAGCAACAAATATCACCGGGCGGGAGTTGGCACCAGAAAAGCAGAGAATAGCAGGCTTAGTCGAAAGAATTGAGCAAACGCCCAGCGAATCAGTGACGGCGCTGCCTTCGTACGCAGCTGTGTCGGCAGAAACACGCGAGCTAAAGGATGTCCAAGCCTTCGGTAAGGCGCTGGCACAGGGAACCGAGAAAGGCAAAAAGCAGCTTGCCTCGGACCTTGGAATCGAAATCGCGAGAGAGGATACGCCCGAGTACATTGAGTGCAGAGAAAAGCTGGACAACCTGCCGGGGCAAGTGCAAGACGCTATAGACGAACTTACAAGGCCTTTGTGCGAGCTTTTCCCCGAGAGTATAGGATTTGAGGTTCGTTCCGAAGAAGAGGTCGAAAACCTGCAGCGCCAGTTGGTGACATTCGAAAGTGATGCCCGGAAAAAGGTTTCGGAACGTCTGCAATGGGGCTTGAAGGAGAAAAGGGACGCAAAGGCATCGCTAATGTTGGTAGCAGCGGAACATTTTCCGGAGCAGTCAAGCGATTGCCCCGTGTGTACGCAGGACTTGGGCCCGGTTCCTGAGGTTAGAGAGCAGCTTGAAACACTGCGCGCATTGGTGGGAAGGGCACATCTGAAAAAAGAGATCGACGACCTGGAGCGGGCCTTGGTTGGTGAGCTGGGCGGGATAATATGCGTGAAGGACCAACAGGACGGCGAAGAGCCCCTGTGCCAAAGAATCCTGTCTGGTTGGCGACGCTTGAAGGACTCGCGGTTCAGGGATTTTTTGTCGCCAATCGCAGAGCGGTTCGACGTGGAGATCCAGACGATTGCGGAGCGAACCGGCTTAGGTGAGGAGCCGGAAAGCAGCGCACTTGCTGAAGAGTATCACGATGAGTTCCCAGACGTATTCGGTGCCGTGGACGACGCGTTACGCGCGGCCAAAAGGTACCTATGGCTGTGCCTATCTGTGCTGAAACACTCATGCGATATAAGCAGTGCTGTGACGGGTCTGCTCGTCGGGACGCAGGCGGAAGGCGAGCCGGATTCGCTGAGGGCCATTTTAGAAAGGGGACGTTCAAGCAGTCAAGATATGCGCGCGCTGAGCGATGTTAGCAGGATAACGCATGATTTGGAGTCGAGTCTGAAAAAGCACAGGATCCTCTCGCAGCGGATTGCTCGCTACCGGAGCCTGGCCGATCTCGGAGAAGCCACGAAGGCGCTAGGCCGCGCGGTGCGCACGGAGGTTATTGAGGTAGTTAAAAGCCTGGAAAGCCAAATGAAAGAGTACTTCTCGCTTCTTTACGACAACGAGATTCTTGTGCTCAAGCTGTTGACGACAGGGCATCCTGCCAATGCCAACATAAGGGATGAAATCAACGTGTACCTGCGCGCCGCGGATGAACTCATTCCGATGGGCCCGTTCAGCAACCAGGGACGAACACGAGCGCTGATTTTGTCATTGGTATTTGCCCTTCTGGAGAAGTCGAAGGGCTCCTTGGAGGTTCTCGTATTGGATGACCCTGCGCTGTCACTCGACGACGACCACAAGGCACGGTTCGTGGATCGCTTGGTCTCGCCGTTTCTGGCAAAGCGCCAGGTCATACTGGCGACCCACTACGAGAAGTTCTACAAGCAAGCTGAACGTGTCTTCATCGACGCGGGTCGTTTGATGATGGCTCCCCGTCGGAACGAGGCCGCTGGGGTCTCGTTCGAGGCCGGGGACCTCTTGGAAAGAGTTGAGTGCTCCCTGGAAAGCCAGGGCTTTTCCTGGCGCGAAATGGCGATCGATCTGCGACGTTGGTGCGAGAGGGCACTGGCCACGTTAAGCAGCTATTGCCCTCAGCCGTTCGCCATATTCAATAACATCCCGGACACTGTCACGGCGTACGCGGATATTTCCGACCGGCGTGTGGCCACCCGCGAGCGCGATCTTATTGTCAAGGCATTTGAGAGCCCGCAGTTTTGCCGCGTCAAGGACTGGCCGGCACACGACGAAGAAACAACACAGAGCGACGTTAGGGATGGCTTAGGGGTTCTCAAGGGGTGCCAGAAAGCCGTTGAGCGCGAGATAAGGAGATTGAAGGCTCTCTACCGCCACGACCTGCTGGGACGCGCGCTCGAAGAAAGGCCCTCTCTCGAGGTGCTGTCACTTAAAAACCCCCTGGGGGAATGCCAACTGGAGGTCGTCGGGACAGCCGCGGCGGCCCACAACGGCGTGGGAGTCTCCTGGGGAGAGCACCTAACGACGGAACTGGCGGGATTGCAGGCAGCAATTGTAACTTTGGACACGATTTCCCCAATTGCGCAGATTGGACAATGCCTTTTGCTGGATCCAGTGGATAATCGACCACACGATGGGGACCTCGTTGTGGTTGAAACCGATGACGGCAGAAGGTATCTGCGCAGGTTTTGGGTGGATGAGGATGGCAGGATCTCCCTCGAAGGAGCGAACCCCACGGCCCCGTACAAGCCGGTTGCTCTTACGAAGGGCAAGCATTCAATGCGCCGAATCGTCGGGGTTCTATTGCGAGCCCTCGCGATGAAGCAGGTCGGGGACGTGGGAAGCGAATGGGTATGCCGTCACAATGTGCCACCGCATATACTTAAACACGTCGTTGGAGTCCGGGTGAAGGGTGACTGCCTGGGACAGATCGCCAGAGACGGGCAGGTGATCCTCGTGCAGGAATCGCAGGCCCCCCTGCAGTGCGATAGGGGCGAACTCGTCTGTATCGATGCACAAGACACAGGAGCGATCATAAAGCGTTGCTACCCTTCCGGCTCCCAGTGGCTTCTGTGCGCTGCGAATTCAAATGAGCTGGAACGCCCAATAGAAGTCCCAACGCGCGACATAACACACGCATACAAAGTCGTGGGTGTCCTATTCGAGTTGAACAACTAGCAAAAAAACACCGGCCGTCGTTTTCATCACAAGTGACCTTCGCTGCTCGCGACGGGTGCCTGATGAAGGAGGCGCCTCTCCGCTTAACGAGCGGCTTTTTCCGGGGGGGATATGTCCGAGGAGACCAAACAATACTTCACGATCAAAGAGCTGCCCGTGCACGAGAGGCCGAGGGAGCGCCTGGAGAAACTCGGTCCCGAGGCTCTTTCGGATGGTGAGCTGCTCGCCATTCTCCTGAGAACGGGAATGCAGGGCGTTTCCGCGTTGGGTCTGGCGAATCGCATTCTCCTGAAGTTCGGTGACCTGAAATCTCTGGCGGGGGCGTCGCTGGAACAGCTCTGTCAGATCGAGGGGATCGGGCTGGCGAAAGCGGTTCAAATCAAGGCCGCCTTCGACATCGCCAAAAGGCTATCGCAGTTTCGGCCCCGCGAAAAGCCGGTCATCAGAAGTTCCCGAGACGTTTTTGCCCTTCTGGCTGAGGAGATGCGGCTTCAGGAAAGGGAATGCTTCAAGGTATTGCACCTGGACGTCAAGAATCGCGTGAAAAAGGTGGAAACCATTTCGGTGGGGACTCTCAGCGCCAGTTTAGTTCACCCGAGGGAAGTCTTCAAGTCAGCCGTGCGCGACAACTGTGCGTCGGTTATCATCGTTCACAATCATCCCACGGGTGACCCCGCACCTTCTTCACACGATACGGAGACCACTGAGCGAATTAAAGCGGCAGGCAAAGTTCTCGGCATCGCTCTCCTCGACCACATAATTATCGGGGAGGGAAGGTATTTCAGTTACAAAGACAAAGACTTGATATGAGGGACGCTCCTTGTCCGGCAACCGAAGAAGAGTTTCCATCGTCGTCGTGCTTGTCGCAATCTTCGTATTTCTGAGCTTGCCGATGAGCGTCTCGAGGTCGGTCAAGGAGGTGGTCACCGGCTTTTTCTCTCCGGTGCTGTCCGTGTGCCGTTCCGTCACCGACAAGTTGGGCGATATATGGGAGGTGACATTTCACGGCGACAACATCGTCAGGCAGAACCTTCGGAGGCAACGCGAACTCCTGGAGCTGCGGTTCGAACTGGCCGAGGCCCGCGAAAAAATCAAGCAGATGAAATCTCTTCACGAGCAGCTCCGGCGAGCGGCTGAGCGCGGTTTTGAGGTCATCCCCGCCAGGGTCAACGGGAGAGACCCGGATAGCTGGTATCAGACGCTACTGATAGACCGCGGGCGAAGGCATGGGGTCCGCAGAGGGATGGCAGTGGTTCACGGCGACAACTTCGTCGGGCGCGTTATCGAAGTCGGGGGAAGATGGAGCAGGGTGAGATTGATCCTGGACGTGCAAAGCGCCATTCCCGCCGTAACTCTCGCCGGGGAGGCGCCGGGGATGGTTATCGGCTCGGGACCGGGTAAATTGAAGATGACACTCATCAAGCACAATGACAAGGTCAAGGTCAACGATGTTGTAGTGACGACTCGCCTCAAGCCAGTCTTTTCCGACGAGGCGCCGTTGCCCCAGGGACTGGTTATCGGGAAAATCGTGAGCGTCTCCCAGGAGGAAGAGGGGCTTTATCAGTCGGCGATGCTCGAATCGGAAGTTCTTTTCAGACACCTTTCACAGTTGTTGGTGGTTGTGCCGAAATGAAAGTGCGGAACGTAGCTTGCGCTTTGCTGGGAAGCGCCCTCTTGCAGGTCATTCTTCCCAACGCGGTCGGGCTGTACGAAGCGTTGCGGATTCAGTTCACGCTTATCGCCGTCATCTATTTCAGTCTTCACGAGGATTGGTTTCGAGCGGCGATGGTCGGCGTCGCCGGCGGTTTCATTGTGGACCTCTTTTCCGGAGGCCGAATCGGAGTGTACGCCCTCTCCTACGCCATCATAGGCATGCTTGTGGGACGAGTCCAGGAGAGACTTTTCAAGGACAATTTCCTGGCAATTGCGGCGGTCATCGTCGGGGCTTCTTTTCTGAGCCCTATCCTTGTTTTCAACGTGCTGGCATTGTACGGGATAAAGATGAATTACCTGGGACTGTTCGCAAAATACGTGCTCCCCTCGGCCGCCGCCAATGCCGTGGTGGGATGCACGCTCTTTTCGATATCGAGGAGAATTCAGGATGCACGCTCAAGGATCTGGAGGGGGTCTTACTGGTAGGACAAAGACCCTTCTGCTTGTTGTGGGGGTCTCGCTGTGCGTGGTGGCGGTGAGGCTTTGGTCGCTCCAGATCGCCAATGCCGACAAGTATCGCCAGAAGGGATTGAGGAACAGAATTCGCACCGTCGTCCTCAAGCCACGCCGAGGGTGTATCTACGATAGAAACTCCCGCCTCCTGGTCGGCAATACACTCCGCTACGACGCCTCCGTTTCTTACACCGAAATGGAGAGAAACAAGCAAAGCCGTCCGCAACTGTTCAGAGTTCTTCAACAAGTCCTCGGGATGCCGGAAACTCAGCTCAAAAAGAGGCTCGATCCCCGGAAAGCCATCCCCTACCTTCCCGTGAAAATCAAGCGAGGGATTTCACAGCAGCAGTTCTATCAGTTGAAGTCTGTGGAGCCGGATATTCCGGGTCTCCTCGCTCAGGTCGAGGCATCGCGGGATTACATGGAGGGCAGCCTCGCCGCGCACGTGCTGGGAGCGGTCGGAGCCATTTCTCCGGAAAGGTATCGCAAGTACAAGAAATGGGGATATAGACGCGACGATGTGGTTGGAATCATGGGGTTGGAGCGGACTTTCGAGAGAGAACTGCACGGTCAGAAGGGAAAGCTCAAAGTGCAGGTGGACTACCGGAGTCGCCTCGACAGAGTCATCGAGGAGGTCAAGGCCAAGCCAGGCAAGAACCTCTACCTGACCATTGACCTCCGCCTCCAGAAGTCAGCCGAGAACGCTCTCCTTGATAAGAAAGGAGCCATTGTCGCCCTCGACCCTCGGAATGGAGATGTGCTCGCCATGGCCAGCCGCCCCACCTTCGACCCCAACGCCTACTCTCTGCCGAGAAGCAAGAAGGACGTGGAGAGGATCAGAATGTGGGAGAGCGGCGTCGGCGCCAGCGACCCCGATAAGCTCGATAAGCCACTCTACAACAGAGCTATCAGCGTGGCGTATCCGTTAGGCTCGGCATTCAAAATCGTGGTGGGCTTGGCGGGGCTGGAAAGCGGAAAAATCTCGGCAGCCACCACCTTCTACTGCCCGGGCGCATTTTACCTTCCCGGAGTGCGCAGGCCCTGGCGATGCTACCACAACCACAGCCACGGTTCCGTCGCCATCGCCGAGGCGCTGAAGAGATCGTGCAACGTCTTCTTTTACAACGTCGGCAATCGCGTGGGCGTGGACGCCATCTCTTCCATGGCGGCAAGGTTCCATCTCGGAGAGAAGACGCAGATTCCCCTCCCCATGGAGAAAAGCGGAATCAATCCCGATGCAAACTGGAGGAAGTCAACGGGGCGTGGGTGGTACGCGGGCGATACCATCAACCTCTCCATCGGGCAGGGACCGTTTGAGGTGACCCCATTGCAGGTGGCTTGTGCTTACGCGGCGGTTGCCAACGGGGGCGCCTTTTTTCATCCGAGGCTCGTGACGAAGGTCACCTCGGGTCCGCAAGAAATCGTCATTCCTCCTCGATACGAATTGCTCGGCGTCAGGAAGAGCTCACTCCTTCCGGTCAAAGAGGGGCTGCAAAGGGTCGCCCAGGAACAGGGGGGCACGGCCTACCGGGTTTTCGAGGATGTCTCCTTTCTCAAGGTCGCGGGGAAGACCGGCACCGCTCAGTACGGCCCCAACAATGAGAAGGCTTACGCATGGTTTGTGGCTTATGCGCCGTGCGATGCTCCGCGAATCGTCGTCGTCGTTCTTATCGAGGAGGGGGAGACCGGCGGACAAACTGCTGCGCCCCTCGCCAAGCAGGTTCTGATGGACTACTTCACCCTGGGCGGCTGAGCTATGCAGCGGGCGAGGTTCGACGTGCCCTATCGCGGCAGGTGAATAGCGCCTGGCATGCTCGCTGAGGGCAAAAAAACCCGCTTGACAACTCACGGACAGGCGAAATAATAGAGCTGGACAGTGGACGTACACGTTCCTCATTTCTGGATTTTCGTTGAGACAATCAACATGCCTCAAGACTGTGCTTCATCATGGCTCCTCTGGCCTGTGAGGGGCGTGTTGAAAACGATCTGAGGAAGGGTCAGCCATGAGTCTGCATATCGAGGTTGATGAAAAGCAAATTGCTCAGTTTTGCCGCAAGTGGAAGATCAAGGAGTTCGCTCTTTTCGGCTCCGTGCTGCGCGATGACATCGGTCCCGATAGCGATGTGGATGTGGTGGTCGCCTTTGAGCCTGACGCCCCCTGGAGCCTCTTTGAGTGGGGGGACATGACCGAGGAACTCAAGCGCATCTTCGGCCGCGAGGTGCACCTGGTTGAGAAAGAGGGATTGCGCGACCCCTTTCGCCGCCACGCTATTCTGACTGCCAAAGAGGTGATCTATGCGGCCTGAACAGCGCGATGCCGGTTACGTGTGGGGGTAATGCTCGACGGGGCGCGAACGCTCCGTGACTTCACGGCAGGTGTCGGCCTTGATCAGTAGTTGAGAGAACTGCTTCGACGGGATGAACAGGATTCAGGAGATCCAGCCTATCCTGTTATCCTGTCCAGTCCGTTATGGCGGGGCATTATCGCACAGCGGCATGTACTCGCCCACGAATACGGCGAGGTCAAACAGGAGCGTATGTGGATCCTCGTAACGCGGCGAATCCCCGAACTCATCGCCTTGATAGGAAAGTTGAACCTCCCTTCACCGCCGCCCGATCCTGAACCAAACTGTTAATGCCACCGGCTCGCACCCCGCTCGCCTTCGACTTTCCTACTTTTTCCAGTTCCACGTTCCCGCCGGTGGTGAGGTTCTCTTGATGACATCTGCGGCGCGACGGCGGACGGTTTTGTCGCTCGCTTTCTCCGCGATCATAGCCGCGCGTAAGGCGTGGTCCCGGTCATGATGAAGAAGCGCCCCCAGAAGACGGCACCGCACCTCAGAATCCTGTGCCAGATCGAGTATCTCCGGAACGATTTTCTCTCCGACCTCGGGGAGCATGGCCGCCTCGAGTGCCCGCGCCACATGCCGCCGCACAAGCACGTCCGCATCCCGGAGGAAAGGCGCCAATCGCTCCGAGACAGCCGCGCTTGCGGTCCGCTCCAACGCAAGTGCTGCCGCTCGCCGAATAGCCGCATTGCTATCGCTGAGGTATCCGACGAGCACTTCCGCAGCCGGACCGTAACACATCGCCCCGAGGTTCTCTATTGCATCGAGAAGGTCGGGGCCGGTTTTCTCCGATAGGCCAGCGAGGATTCCTCGGGGCACAGCCTCGTTGCGCCATCTCACGTAGTGGTCAACTTCGATAATCCTCGCCGCCTTGCCTTTTTTCTGGTCACCTCTGGCGAGGCCGTACGAGCGAAGCTCGATGGTGTCGTCTCCGACCTCGAGGAGGCTGTAATGCGGCAAGGACATATCCCGCGCAATCGTCGCCGTCCACCAGTCGGGATAATTTCCGCCAACCGCTCCTCCCTGGACGAGATACACCGTTCCGTTCCTATCGTCTCGCTTCCCTCCGCGAATCGGAAAGGAACGCTCGTAAATGTGCGTGTGCCCGTTGAAGACCATGTCCACACCGTGCTTGTCGAAGACCGCCTCCAGCTTCCGATTGCCCGACACCTTACGCTTATCGGTCGTGGACTCGTACCCCGTGCAATAAACCGGGTAGTGAAAGGCGACAAACTTCCACTTCTTCTTCGTCGCCCCCAGGTCCGCGTCGAGGAACGACGCACATTTGCTGACGTGGGTGTACGAGACTATGCAGAAATGCGAGTTGCCCCAATCGAATGAAGAGTACGGTTCGCCCCCCGGCAGCTCATGATACCTCGCGAACCAATCCTTTTCCGGCTTGCTGGTACTCCCCTCGTGGTTGCCCCTCGCCGGAAACATCGGCACACGGCTCGACACGGAAGCAAATCTCGCGAAATGCGGAGGCCAATCCTTGTACTTCAATCCGCTGCCGACAAGGTCGCCCATGTGTAAAGTGAACTCCGGCTTTCGAGAGAGCAGGTGCTGCGGCAGACCGGTCGTCTGCCAGTAATCCTTCCAAAAACGCGAATCGCCGAATATGGCGAACCGAATGGAACGGCTCCCGGCAGGCGCGGTGAAAAAATCCGCCTCGCGAAGCTCCTTGCCGCAGCGGACTCGATAGCCGTAATGCCTCTCCCGTTTAAGCCCTGTGATCCGCACCCTGTGAACTCTCACCTGCGAATCGTCAGCCGCGGTCTGCTCGGGCTGCTTGGCCTCGTTGAGCTGCCAGTATTCGACCCGCGACGAGCTCGGCTGCTTCGTCTCCCACATAACTGTGATTCCGTCCTGCGAGGCGTTTTGCAGATAAGGGGCTATGTGAAAGGCGCTTCCAGCAGCAACCTCTCCCCTCTCTTGCCTTCTCTCGCTCCCCGCTGTGACGCTCAACGGCGCAACGATGGCGAGGATGATTACGAATAGCTTAATCTTTCCAAATCGCATAGAGTCTTCCTTTCTGCGCGGCTGTGACATGTTCTTGGCTTATTGTGTTTTTGTCACCCTGTATGCCAGTCGGACGCTCCGCGGGCCTTTGCTTGCCATGCTCCGCCTCGGTCGGTATTGCGTTGACTAAACTACTGATGAACTATGAGAATGTCAATAGGGAGAACCTTCGCAAACGCTTCCCGCCACAATCTTTTGCGTTTGCGGCGTGCTGAAAAGTTATCGCGATAGAAAGCAATGAGTTAGTAAGGGTGTGGCCGCGTCTCCGTGGCGTGCCCTCACGCCTCGTTTTGAACCTCTCCCGTCGCACGTTGACGCCGTGGGTCTGTGCCCTCTGTCCCTCTATCATAGAACGGAAAGGGCCACCGCCTCCTTTTCGCCCGCCCTCGGCGGGCGCTCCAGTTAGCCACCGGTTTTAGTCGGTGGTATCGGATAGGAGATTCTTCTCGTGACGGCCGGCTTCTCGACGAAAGGATTCATCCGAAATATGCCACGCAAATATGGCCGCACCCGTTAGTAAAGGTCAGGAATTGCTGTATTTCAGCGGCAAGGAGGCAAGGATAGGAGAGAGAGCTTAACGCAGAGGGCAGCGAATAATAAAAGCCGGAGCGCTTGCTTGCGGCATCTCGCCTGGGGCGACATCAAGTCTTGCGGCGAATGACCCTCTTAAAAGCCTCCACGACTTCCGGGTCGAACTGGGTGCCGACGTGGGCTTCGATTTCCTGGGCGGCTTGCCAGGGAAGCTTGCCCGAACGATAGGGTCGGTCGCTGACAATTGCGTCGTAGGTGTCTGCGACCGCTATGGTGCCGATACAAAGCCTTAGTTCTTTATCCAACTTGAGGTTGGGCAAATCGGGAACCTGAATATCGGGGTTGAGGTTGTGTTCGTGGTGGAGCCTCACTATGGGGATGACATCACGCAGAAACACCTCCGCAGACTTCAATATAGCTGCCCCCCTTATCGGGTGCTCTTGTATCTCCGCGCGTTCTTCCTCGCTGAGGGTGCCAGTTTTCTGAAGGGCCTTCAGGCTAATCTCCGCCTTCCCGATGTCGTGCAGCAGCCCGCCAAGCCTCACCTTTTCGACAGTTTTATCCGGGAGGCCCAATTCTCGCGCGATTTCCACCGCGAGTTCCGCGACCCTCTGGGAGTGACCCAGGACGTGCACGTCGGTGCACTCGAGGCATTTGGTGAGCATCTCGAGAATTCCCACGTAGGCCTGTTTCAGTTCTTCCGCTCTGCTCTCCTTTTGCTCGTAAAGCGTCCCGACGAGAATCGCCGCCAGAATCAGGAACGAACCCCACGATACGAGGGAGAGCTCAACATTGAATTTCTGGTTAGCGATTTGTTCTTCAATCGCCTCCAACTGGACAGCGGGGGCGCCTTTCGCTTTCCCGTCGCTGAGGTTGTCGGCCAGCTCCGCAATTCTGGCGTCGAAATTGCGCGGCGTGGCAACAGCGTAAAGCCCCACCAATAACACCGTGAGCACGCTGAGCAGTAAGGCTGTTTTCCGGCCGCAGCCCCATGCCGCCAGGAGAACCGGAAGATAGTAAAAACTCAAAAAAGGGAGCTTATCCTGCACGAAAAAATGTATCACTCCAACACCGATTAGGATCAGCAGAATGGCGAGCTTCTCCAGATTTGGCGCGGCGAACCTGTTGGCTTTCTGCATTCTCAATCCCCTTTCTCGGAGCCGCGGAGGGGCGGTGAGATTCCCTCGGGCGGTTCAGGCAGCTCCACTTTGCCCTCGCCCGCTCGCACGGCCCCCTCCAATGCTCTGACGACTTCGGGGTCAAATTCCCCCGCGGCGCTGGCTTCAAGTTCTTCAAGCGCTTCGCTCGGAGTCTTCGCTTTTCTCGCAGGAGTTCCCGTGACCATATCGTCGTAAGCCCTCGCCACGGCGATAATTTCCGCAGCGGTTCTTACCGGCTCAGGGGCCGTTTGTCCTCCTTGCCCCACAAAGTACTCCCGGTACGCGTTGACAATCGGCACAACATCCTCCAGAGCCGAGCTGACAGAGCGCAGGAGGTCTTCTCCGCTGATCTTGTGGGTTAGAACTTGGCCGCCGGACTGCTTTCCGAGCTCGGCCGACTTTCCGAGGATCAATGCGCTGGTCTCCTTGTGTCCGAGGTCATGGAGCAGAGCGGCAATTCGGATATTCTCCGTCGCCTCCTCGTCAAGGTTCAGCCGCCGGGCCATGGCAATAGTCAGCTCCGCCACCCTCATGGAACGCCCCGCTGAATATCTGTCCGCGAGTTCAAGGTACTTCGTCAGAATCTCGAGCACTCCCACGTAAGCCCGGCGAAGCTCGTCAACTCTTTTCTCTTTCTGCTCGTAAAGCGTGCTCGAGGCGATGCCCAATAAAACGAGAAAGCTTGCCCACGTGACCAAAGAGAAGCGAAACTTGAATTGTTCTCTTGCGATGGCGGCAGTCATTTGCTGGTAGGGTTGCGAGCCTGGCGTCAGCTTGGCGAGTTGTTCCTGTTTTTCGGCAATCCCCGGGGCCATCTCCCCCGTTTCCACCACAGAGTACAGCACAACCAGGAAAATAGCCAGAATGCTCAGCAAAAGAGCGGTCCTCTTCCCGCAAAAGTAACCTGCCAGGAGTATGGGAAGATAATAAAAGCCCAGGAAAGCGCTCTTGTACACCACGAACAAGTGGCTCACAAGCAGCGCCAGGAGAATAGCGAGAATAACGACGCGTTCCACCATGGCCGGTGATTTGAAATGATCTAACCACATTTTAATATAGCACCCTCGCGATACCCCCCTTCCCCGGGTTGAGTTCACCAGCTTGTAAACCAGAGAACATTTATGTCTTACTCTTATCGGGTTGTAAAGTCAACTAAATTTAAGGGGGGCAGATAATGCCTCACTTGGCGGCGGCTGAGGGTCGAACCGGAGAGTGACCAGAGCACGCAGAAGCGCCGCATGCTGGGACCCAGGACAAAAGAAGGAGGTCGCAGCCCAATGAAAATCTACATCGTACTGGACGTTCATTGCAAGAAAACCGAGGGATTATATACCGAAGGCGCTTGCCATTGTCGCTCAAGAGTATCAAGATGACATGTCGTCCCGTGGCTCGCGCGGGCGCGGGCGGCCGTTGGATGGATGTTATTCTATCCCGGCAGGTTGGCCGGAGGCGTGCCTGGGGATGGTTGAAAGATGGCTAAACTCATGTACGAATAAAGGGAGAGCGATGGTGAGATTCAGGGCAATTCGTTTGATGGCGGTGGTGGTCGTTCTGGCCCTCGGCGGGGGGCGGACTGTGCGGGGTCTGGAGCGGCTGGCGGAAGGCGGATTCGAGGCGAGAAATCCGTTTGAGACGTGGCGCCAATGGAAGTGGGAGGGCGATATGCTCATTCGGACGAGCACGGCGTTCGCCCATTCGGGTAAGCAATCGCTCCTTTTCATCGGGAAGGGCAATGGCAAGATAGGATTGAACGTCTCTGTGGGGATGCTTGAGGCGGGGTCTTATCGCCTCTCGGCTTACATCAGGGCGGTTAACCTCCGAGCGGGGAAGTGGGACAACGGTTTTGTCGTAAACCTCGAGCCGGACGGTAGGGAGATAACCGCGAGCGCTCCCTTGGGGACATACGATTGGCGGAAGATCGAGAGGGTTTATCGAATAGGCGAGCCGGTCAAGAAAGCTCTGGTTTATTTCTACCTTTTCGGGCAGGGACGACTGTGGCTGGACGACGTGAGTTTTGAGCGGGCGGGGCCGGAGGCAGAGTCGGAACTGGTCGCCGGCCCCCCGAGCCGAGACCTGCCGAAGATGATTGCAGCTTCGCAAGGCGTGCCGTGCCCGGCGTGCGGGGGGCGAAATCCAGCCGGAACAAAGAAATGCCGTTTTTGCGAGGCAAGCCAGCAGGGCGTGGAGAGGCGAGAAGAGGCGCTAGAAAAAGTCGCGGCTTTGGAAAAACTCCTCGCAGAGCTTCGGGACAAAGGCTTGGACACGACTTACCTCGACATCTCGCCTGTCGTCTGCCGAATCGGATTGGAGACGCGATGGGGACTTCCGGAGCAAGAAGAACACCGTGAAGAGTATCTTCGTTGGGTGGAGGAGGAATGCGCTTCGACCGCGGAATTCGCCCGGCGGGTTCTCGCGGGGAAGGAGAGAGTCATTGCCTGCCCGCCGATGCCGAAAGGGCGGGAACTTGTTTTCGAGGACAATTTCCTGAAGTTCAAGGGGAAACCGACCTTGCTCTACGGGGTTTATCCGGGCGGCGGACGCGATGACCTTAACGGGAAGTATTTTTTCATGGACGACGTGATACGCCTTTGCTCGGCGGTCGGCGGCACACGGTACGATTACAAGAAGTCGCCCATCTATCCCGTCTTCCAGAAATATCCGGAGACGCACCGGACGTGGGCTGGCGGATGGTGTGGGCACATCATAGCGGACAGATGGTCCATCGGCGGGCAGGGCGGCGAATGTGTCATCTGCCTCGATAGCCCCCTTATGCGAAAAGCCATCGCCGAGTACATCCACCGCAGAATGCCCTCCATCGCCCGCGACCGTGCTGTTCGGTTCGTGGACATGGATTTCGAGTTCGCCTACATCTGTTTCTGCAAATACACTCTGAACATGTGGCGGGAATGGCTGCGGAAGAAGTACCAGCGTGTTGGCTCGCTGAACCGCGTGTGGGGTACGAGTTTTTCGGGCTTTGACTCGGTGACACTGCCGCAGATGCAGATCACGAGGGAGAAAAACCGGGCGAAATGGTACGACTTCGCCCGATTCAACTGCCGCCGCTTCTCCGACTACATGCTCTGGGCAAAGGGTGAAATAAGAAAGGATATGCCCGGGGCGAGAGTTTTCACGGGGGCGCCTTTCTACATGCTCGCCGGGCAGATGGGCTGGGCAGGGATTGATACCGAGCAGCTCAACAACGAGGTGAACGATGTGATTCTCAACGAATCGCACGCCTCGACGCTCCACGCGGACGTGCTCTTCGGGCTGAGCGATGAGCCACGGTTTCTGACCGACCCGGAATATCACGGCGACATCGGGCACATCATGGCTCAGTTTCTGCACGGATGCCGCCTGATGCGGATGTGGTTCTGGCCGCGGCATCTCTCCATGGAGCCGAAGAGCTTCTATTACAGCGACATATGCCGCAGCCCGCGTTATCCGCTGAGCGACGTCGCCCTTTGCTTGCGGTCGGCGCTGGATGTGCGACGGTTGAGTCAGTGGATAATTCCCTTCCAACATTACCCCGCAGACATAGTTCTGCTCTACTCGCACGATTCGATGCTCCAGCTTCCCCCTCGCCTGAGAGAATCGCGCGACACGCCGCACCTCTTCGCCATGCGCAATGCTTACGAGGGGACGCTCTATTGCGATGTGTTCACACGTTTCACGTCGGAGAGAAAGGTGAATCGTGGGGAGCTGAAGTCCGCAAAGGTGCTGATTCTGCCGGGGGTTGAGTTTCAGAACCCGCGAACGCAGCGGGCGATTCTGGAGTGGGTCGAGAAAGGCGGAACGCTGGTGACTATTCCCAACACGTGGCTCGCGGACGAGTATGCGAGACCTGCCCCCTACTTAAAAGAAATCGGGGTACAGATAGAAGGGATGGAGTTGCCCGGGGTCCGAGTAACGAGAAGCTCGCCCGACATCGAACGCGGCGCCGGATATATCATGGGGCCCATGAGCGAGACAGAACTGAAAAACGTCCCGAAAGCCAAACTGACGGTCGGAAGGGATAGCGCATTGAGGTCCATTGCCGACCTTACCGCGTGGGGTGTTCAGCAAAAGGTCAAAGTTTCGGGGGCAGGCGCGCAGGTTCTGGCGAGGCTTCCGGGCGGGGAGCCCGCGATCCTTCGGATTCCGCGCGGGCAAGGGCAAATCCTGTACTTAGCGACTCCGCTCACACGGGAAAGCTCCCATCAGTTTATGAACCGAGTCCTCACGACGTTTGTCAGGCGCCGTTGGCTTATTCGAGCAGAGGCGCCCGACGGCACAAAGCCTTTTGGAGTGGAGTCGCGGGCGATTCCTTTGAAGGATGGAATCCTCGCCTACGTTATCAATCTCAATCCGAAGCCGATAGATGTTGTCCTGAAGACGCCGGCGCCAGTCCAATCCGTTTACGATTTGACCCTTGAGAAGCGGCTCGCCGAATGGAAAGGGCGCACATCGCCTCGCATACACCTCAGCCGCCATGAATACCGATTCATGCGGCTCGAAACCCGATTTCGGAGCGAATGAGGGGAGGGACGGTCAGTCCTGGAGACAGCCGTCCTTCAGGTGGATGATTCGGCTGGCGCCTTGAGCCACTTCTGTCTCGTGGGTGACGAGGATGATGGTGTGGCCCTGCTTGTTGAGGTCGGTGAAGATTGCCATGATTTCCTGGCCGGTTTTTGAGTCGAGATTTCCCGTCGGTTCATCTGCAAGGACAATGGAGGGACCATTGACGAGCGCCCGTGCAAGAGCGACCCTCTGCCTCTCGCCTCCGGAGAGTTCCACCGGCTTATGGTCAAGACGATGGCCGAGTCCCACCCGCTCCAGGGCTTCACGGGCGGCGATCTTTCTTCTCCCACGGTGCGAGCCGCCGTAAATGAGAGGAAGTTCCACGTTCCTGAGGGTTGTCATCCGAGGGAGAAGATTGAACATCTGGAACACGAAGCCGATCTCCCGATTGCGGATTTCGGCAAGCTCGTCCTCGTCCATTTCGGAGACTTCCACGCCTCGAAGGAAATACTGGCCGCTATCGGGCACGTCGAGGCAGCCGATGATGTTCATCAGGGTTGATTTGCCGGAGCCGGACGGACCCATTATCGCGAGAAAATCTCCCTCTCGGATGGAAAGGGAGAAGTTATCCAGCGCCCGAACCTCGGAGTCGCCGATCCTGTAAATCTTGCTGACGCCGCTTATTCTGATGACTTCGCCGTTTTCCATCTGGCTGCGCTCTCGGTGAGAATTGTTGCGTTAAAAAGGCCCGACAGAAAAGTGCTGGGCTACCCGGCGAAACCCTTTCCTGGCGACCACCTTCGCCGAGAGGGATATAGCCGCGGCAACATCTTCTCAACGATGTCCGTAAGGTCAAACCTCTCGTTGCGGATTGCTTGCCCCTCCACCCTGAGGAGGTTGAAATAGGATCTGTTGAAATCAATCGTCGCCGCGAGATGCCGGATTTGCGCCTCAATGAGATCGTCCTGAAATTGCAGGATGCGGAAGCTGTTGGACATCTGTTGAGCGAAACGTTCTTTTTCCGTCTGGAGCTGGAGTTGAGTCTGTTCCAGGGATGCTTTTGTCGTCGCAATGCGTTTAAGATCCCTATCAATGTCGCGGTGAGCGTTTATGACGTTGAGCCGGAGTTCTTCGAGGAAGTTTTGGAAAAGGATTTTGGCTTTCCGGTAGCTTAGCTTTGCCCGGGCGTACCGGCTTCGGGCGGCGCGGTTGCCCCAGGGGATGCTCACGGAAATCCCCGCCTGCCAAACATAATTCCGTCCTTCGGCAAGTTCGTCAAGGGAGGAGCCGTATCCGGTCTCCGAGCCGGCCAAGCCGAGGTCCGCCCTCAGGCCAACTTCCGGGAGGCGGTTGTTCCGGGCAGCGGCCAGCTCGAGTCTGGCGCTATCGAGGTCGAGCTTGAGGGCTTGAACTTCCGGGCGATGGGCGAGCGCAAACGAAAGGCTCTCCTCCACTTTCGGAACCTCGAGGTCAATCATAGGCTCGTCGGCGGGGACCAACGGCGGCCGGTCCCCCTCAAATCGCACAGGGAGATTCATCAGACGGTGAATGGCATCCTCCGTTTTGGCAATGGCGTTGCGAGAAACGATGATTTCCTCCTCCCTCGCGGCGACAGCGGCTTTTGCCTGGAGAACCTCGATGGACCTCCCAGGTAATTTTTGCACGCGGACGAGCTCCTCGTTCCTCGCAAGAAGCTCCTGAGCGAGCTTCAAGGCCGACCGCCGAACCTCGAGGTATCGTATGGCGTAGCTGAGGTCAAGATACGTTCCCTCGATAGTGTTGATGAGGTCCATAATGAATTCGGTGGTCATGAGGACGGTTTTTTTTCGCTGATTCTCCGCCGTCCACACCGGCGCCATGTTCGCTGTACGTCCGGCCCCCTTCGCCAGAGGCTGGGTAGCGGTGAAAGTCCAGTCGAGGTCGTAGAAGGGTGAGATAGGGGTGTCCGCGTCGCGGTCGAGACGCGACATGCTGTGGCTGATGCGAAACGTCTGTCCCGTTCGGGCTCGCTTACTCCAGGTCAGCTCCCCTCGGCGGCGGTCGCTGTCAGTTCCCTCCTCCTGGCTTTTTGCTCTCTCGTAGAGGAGGTCCAGTGCGAACTGCGAATCGAATGGGGCCTGTGCCCCGACCACTCCCTGCTCGGCAATACCGATGTTGAGCGCCTGTGCAGCCAGCGAGAGGTTCTCTTCAAGAGCGCGCCGAAGACACTCCTCGAGGGCGAGCCGAGCCTCCTTTTTCTCAGGTTGAGAGGAATCGGTGGCTTCCTCGGCCGAGAGAATGCCACCTTGAAGAGCCAAGCAAAACACCGCTGCGCCCGCCAGACCGGCAAGCCCTGCTCTCACAAAATTAGTGGCACGGGTGTCCCGCCCGTGGAGGACCATGGGCAGGATGCCCATGCTACCTAACGAAAGTCTGTAAATCATCTTATTCATATCTCAGAGCTTCCACGGGGTCGAGGCGAGAGGCTTTTCTCGCGGGATAGACGCCGAAAAAGATGCCTGTAAAAAAGGAAAAGCCTATCGCTATGGCGACGGCGTTCAGGGAGACTTTGCTCGGGAAGGACTCATTGGCGAAATGCTGGATAGCGCCCGCGATTCCCATTCCGAGGCCGGCGCCCACGAGGATGCCGATGGCGCCGCCGAAGAGGCTCAGCACAACCGCCTCGACCAGAAACTGAAGCATGATATGCCGCCTTCTGGCGCCAATGGCTTTGCGAATGCCGATCTCCCGTGTGCGTTCTGTCACGGATACCAGCATGATGTTCATTATCCCTATCCCACCCACGAGGAGCGAAACTCCGGCAATCCCTCCGACGACCATCTTGAGGATGCCGATGATATTGTCAACTTTTTCGATCTCGGTCTCTGCGGCGACAA
Organism: uncultured Verrucomicrobiota bacterium; assembly: GCA_964640185.1. Taxonomy (GTDB): domain Bacteria; phylum Auribacterota; class JABMQX01; order JABMQX01; family JABMQX01; genus CAZXGF01. Next base: position 59,232 of record CAZXGF010000011.1, read on the forward strand.
TCTTGAACTCGCTGCCGTGCTCGTGGTGGCGCTTGAAGAACTTCTCCAACTCCTTTTTCAGAGTGAGCGCTTTGCCGCTCTCCGAGCAGTAAACAAGGAGAGCGTGCAGGTACTTGTTGCCGAGGAGCCTCTTCTGGGCGGTGGTCAGGGGAATGAGGACATTCTCGCCCCAGTCGCTACCGAAAAGGCGTTTACTTTCCATCACCCCGATGACGACATATCGCTGGTCACGGATTCTCACCTCATTCCCCACTGCTTCTCTCGTTCCGAAGAGATTCTTCTTGGCTTCATCGCCGATGACCAGCACCTTGCGGGCTTCGTCAGTATCCGTATCGTTGACAAAGCGCCCCTGCTTCACGTTCCAATCCATGACTTCAGTATAATCGGGACGAACACCCTCCACGCGGGATTCTACGGAAGCTCTGCCGTACTTGATGGTTTCGTGCGTCCCGGCGACGGGGAGGACATTGGCGACATCGGGACACTCCTCCAGAATGAGACTGGCATCGTCCGTAGTAAGGCGCTCAACCCAGGGGCGGCGAATCCAGCGCCCGTCCTTATTGTACCAGCGAGGCGGCGGCGCCACGAAAATCAGCCGGCTGCCCCCGATCTTGTCAATCTCGCTCATGACCTTGGAGCGCAGCCCCTCCCCCATTGAGACAACGCCCACCACCGACCCCACCCCGATGATGATTCCAAGTAAGGTGAGAGCCGAACGCATTTTGTTGGCCCTGAGCTGGCTGAAGGCCATTCTTATCGAATCAATCATTTCTCATTTCAAGAATCTTCCCGACACGATAACAGGATAAACGCGTATCCTGTTATCTCGTCAAAGAAACCTCCTTTGTCCTCTTACCGCCGTCTGCGGTGAAATCGCAGGCTCCCTTTCTCCCGGGCCCCCTTCGCCAGCTCTTCTTCTTTCTTGCGCACTTTAGACATTTTCTCGGCGTCGGGGTAAACCTTGTCGTCAGGTTCCAGCCCGGCGAGGATTTCCATGCGGGTTTCGCTCTTTAGCCCGACCGAGACCTCAACTTTTTCGTATTTCTTTCCCGTTTTCTTGAAGACCATGTGCTTATCTATCTGCTTTGTTTCCTTCCCTTCCTTGTCCTTCTTATAGACCTTGAGGACAGCCTCCACAGGAAGGTAATCGGCATCTTCCTTTTCAGCAAGAACGACATCCACGTCGCAGCTCATCTCCTGCCTCAGGAACGAATCCGGCTTGAGGACCAGAATCTCCACGCGGAAGTAAACGATACCCAGGCTGTTGATGTTGACACCAAGAGGGGCGACTTTTTCGATTTCGCCTTGGTAGGTTCTCTGCTCGTCAGCGTTAGGAACTATCTTAACGGGCATCCCCACGGAGAGTTTCGCCACGTCAATTTCGTTTATCATGGAGGCGACGATAATCTTCCGGGGATCGCCGATTCGGAAAAGCGTAGTGCCCTGGGTGAAAGAAGAGGTGCCGCGGATGACCATGTCGCCCTCCTCGACCCTTCTCTCTAAAACATGGCCGGCCAGCGGCGCCTGTACGTTGAAGTCCTTCAGTTCAATTTCGGGACCGGCCTCCTCCTCGCTGCCGGGGTTCCCTTCCCCACCCTCTGGGTTCCCTTCGACAGGTTCAGAGCCAACGGATGTCATGTCCCCCTGGAGGATTCTCAGTCCCTTCCTTGCCAGGTCATAGTTGTGCTTGGCGAGGGCGAGCGTATCCTCGGCATCTTCGAGTTGCTCTTTGGAGATGAGCTGTTTCTTGTAGAGTTCGCTGAGCCGTTCGCACTCCTTCTCTGCTTGCCTCCAAAGAATCCTGCCCCTTTTGACGGAGACGGCCTTCTCCTCAAACCGGAGATCCTCGTCGGGATCGCGCTCGATGACAGCCATGACCTGGTTCTGCTCGACTTGTTGCCCGTCGTCCGTGGTCAACGTCTTCACACGCCCGGAGATGGCGGATTTCACCTCTACGATCCTGGCGTACTCGACCTTTCCGGTTTCCGTGAGGCGGTCCACTACTGCGCCCTTTTTCACTGATATGGGGAGCGTCGGGTCCTCGGCCTTGCCCCGGGCTAACCAGAAATGCCAAACGCCGTAACCAGCCGCCGCTACAACAATTGCTGCGATGACAAGTTTGACTTTCCTCTTCTTTTTCTTTCGCTTTGCCATGCTTCCAATCCTCTGGTGGCGAATCGTCCCCCGTGCCTCTGCCTCCCTCCTAAGTGCTCCAATTCATAAATTCGGCGACGTATTCTTCCTTTGACAGGATAACAGGATGGACATGATTCTTAGAATCCTGTTTATCCTTGCGAAAGGTTATTCACCTTTCCCTTTACCTCCAGTTTCCGTTGTCCGAAATTCAAGACGAGGCCTACCCCGCGTTTCGCGGGGTGGCGACGAGATAATTGACAAGCTATATCTCATGAGCACTGACCAGGGGCCTCACGGACTTCAGTTCCACAATGACGGTATCTCCTTCGACCTCGCCGGGGTAGGGGAGTGCGAGCTCTGCGACAACTTGTCAGCCAATTGCTTGTTCTTCCTGGTTTTTCAGAGTGCCCCACGGGGGTTCCGATTTACTGGATACCTCACATTCCTCGAACGATGCCCCGCCGGAGGCGGGGTTATCCTGTCAAAGGACTCCCTTCACCCCGCACTATAGGTTACGGTAGTTGCGAACGGGTGTACTTAGCACTCGACGCGAACTCGCCAAGACCGCTTTTGCCTCACCCCTGTTACAGGATTATACCATCGCGCAGGAGTGAGTTCAATGCCATAGGCGGGCAGCACTGCAAAATCCGGGTTGGAGCGTGCACGCAGAGGCGAACGCTCCCTTCCCAATATAAGAAAACGCACCAAAGTCGAGGGTGCGTTCCCTCTCTGCGACGTGTGCCCGGGAGCGTTGCCACGGCCCACCTTTCCTTAAAAGACACAACACCTCCTCATGTGTGCTTATGCACAAAAAGAGGCGGCGCTTCAATATTTCTTTCCGAATTGCCGCGTCGTAGAAGGGCGATTCCTCCCGTACCCTTCGTGAGAAGAAGGCGTCAGCACCCCCGCAGGAGGATCAGCCCGACGATGTATGCCGCGTAAAGACCGAACAGAATGCTCCCGTCGAGGCGGCTGAGGCGGCCGCCGGTTCTTGCGAGGACGATGAGCGCAGTGACGATGAGAAGCAATGCCGGCAGGTTATAGACTTGGGCCATTCTCGTCATGGAGAGAGGGCAAATAGCGGCGGCTGTGCCGGTAACGACCGTACAGTTCAGCAGACCGGCGCCGACGATGTTCCCCAACGACAGGTCGGCAACACCTTTGGAAAATGAGGCGATGGCGGTAACCAGTTCGGGAAGGGAAGTGCCGATGGCGACCAGCGTCAGCCCGATGAAGATGGGGGGCACGCCCAGAGACTGCGCGATTTTAACCGCCGAGCCTACCATCAGCCTGCTGCCGATGGCGACCATAGCCAGCCCCAGCAGGAAAAAGAGGATGGCACGCGAAAGGGTCGTCATTCTCGGGTCTTGATATGATGCCGAGGTTTCTTCCGGCACAATCTCGGAGGAGCGGCGTTTGTGCCGGAAGTAGTCGAAAAAAAGGTAAGAGAGGCCCAGGGCGAGCAATAAGAAACCGCTGGCGCGCGAAAGGGTCAGACGAATAGTCAGCAGCGTCAGAAGCAATGCCGCGGCAAGGAGGCTGAAGGAGGGGAAGCTAAACTCGCGGCGATTGACGGCAATAGGCTTGATGATGCACATCATGCCCAAAATGAAGCCGATGTTGGCGATGGCCGATCCCACGGCATTGCCGATGGCGATTCCGGGCTGACCTGTGACGCTGGCGGTGGTCGAGACGATGAACTCCGGGCTGGTTGTCGCAATGCTGACGATGGTGGTGCCGACCACGATGCGGGGTAGCCGCGCGTAATGCGCAATCGCCACACTCGAGCCGACGAAATAATCGCCCCCTTTAATGATGAGCGCAAACCCGGCGATGAACAGTAGGATTGTCAAATACAATCGCGGTCCCTCCCTCGCGGTCAGCGACTGGGCAGCGCCAAGGCCCTCACGGCCCCCTCTGCGACATGCCGTAACGGCGAAATCGAGAAATGAGTTTCCGCGGCTTGCTTTAGAATCGCGGAACCGCAGTCATTCCTCCTGCGCTCGCAGGCAATATGCTATCAGACCGCCCGAGGTTATGTCGAGGGGTTTCGGGTAATCGCCGTATCGCCACAGTCTCGGGCGGATACGCCGCCTTCGCGGGCGAGCGAAAAAGGGGAGAGAAGGCTAACGCAAAGGCGCAGAGTCGTAGAGAGAAGGATGAGAGGGACTCCGCCGTCGCCTGCCGTGGCATGGACATCTTGCCCATGATTTCCACGGGCGGGACGCCCTCGCGACTGCCCCGCCATGGCGGGGCGGCGTTACGCTAAGCAACCTTACCCACTGAAACGTAGCCGCACTTGGGTAATCTCCGCAGTTGACACGGGAAATGGTTGAGGATATAATGCCATAAAAGTGGATCCTCGCCTCACTGTGGTTTGGTTTCCGTAGAATTAGAGGCGCTGTTCGCGCACGAATTTCGGGATGGCGAGGGGTGCGCGGCGCCGGGTCAGTGACCTTTCAACTCCAGCATCAAAGGAAAACGTGCGTATGCCTTGTGGCCGAAAAAAAAGAAAAGCGAAAATCACCAAGCATAAGAGGAAGAAGCACCTTAAAAGGGACAGGCACAAAAAGAAATAGTCTGCCTCGGTAAGGGGATGATGACATGAGAACCGTTTGCATTTATGCGGCAGGGCTGTGTCTCTGGGCTGCGTTTGCCACTCACCATTGCTCCGCCATTAACGATATTCAGCGGCAGTCTGTAAGTCCGGCGCATATCAGGGAGGCCCCGGGCAGCGTCGCCGAGGCCAAGCTGGGCTCGATTATTACCCGCGCGAGATATTACGCAGCTTCCGGACAGAACGAAAAGGCCAGGGAAGCCTATCTCCGGGCCGTTGCGGAATTTCCCGACTGCGCTTACGCTCACTTTCGGCTCGCCGAGCTTCTGCTCGGCGCCGAGGAGAAAGATTCGCGGCTCGAACACCTCGAAAAGGCTATTGAGCTTGATCCCACAATGAAGGCCGCCTATGAGAGGTTAGCACTTTGCTACCTCGACAGGATGGAGACCGAGAAGGTTATAGCCACTTACGTAGAAGCCATTCGGAACGTTGAGGATAACCTTTCGTTCTACTCGAGGCTCGCCGACGCGTATCTCTCTTTGGACAAAAAAAAGGAGGCCGAGGATACCCTCCTGGAAGCCTGCAACCGGCACGCCGCTTCGCCGCAATCGTGGCTCAAGCTGATCGAATTTTACGTCAGCAGGCGGGAATCCCAGAAAGCAGATGAGACGTTCGAAAAAGGACTCAAAGCCACTCGCAACAGCCTCAAGCTCCTCCGCGACGTGAGAGCGCTTTATCTTAGGCCCTTGTCTCCGTGGAAACAGGAGGGTAAAGCTCTGGGAATCCTGGTCAGGACGCTCGAGTTGTACCCCGGTTTTTCCCAGATGTGGCTTGGACTTATCCGCCATTACCTCTCTGCGGGAGAAAAGGGAAAGGCCATAGAGGCTACCAAAAAGGCTATTGAGCGCCTTCACAGCGACGAAGACTTCTTCACCGCGCTCGTTGTTACTTATGTCGCGGCCCGGGATTTCGATTCTGCCATCGTGGTGCTGACCGAGGCGACGAAGTACCACCCGGACTCTGTGGCCTTCTGGAGAACCCTTGCCAACCTGTACGACCAGAAAGGAGAAAGGGAGAAGAGCAAAGAGTGCTATCGGAAAATCCTCTCGATAGAGCCAAGCAGAATGCGGGAACGAAGGCTTCTGGCGCTGTCCTATCTCGCCAGCGGGCAGTTTGAGGAGGGTGAGAAAGTCTATCTCGACCTCATCAAAACTCAACCGGAGGAGCCGCGTGTTTACCTTCTGCTCGCGAACTACTACCTCAAAAGCAATAAGCTCGATAAAATGCGGGAGGCTATTGACACCGCCGCCCGTCTCGAAAAGGACCCTGCCGGGCAGGCCAGGGTGTTTTCCCTCATGGGCCAGTCCGCCCTTGGGCAAGGGAACATACCCATCGCGCTCAACCTCCTTCGAGAGGCGGTGAATAGACAGCCCGACAACCCCTCCCATCTCTACGCTCTCGCGAGGGGGCTCTTGGTTGCCGGCGCCAGAGAGGAAGCCGTCGAGCAGCTCCAGAAGGCGCTTGAACTGGCGAAATCGCCCTACCCTGATTGGCTTTTGACCCTGGGAGAAACCTTTCGCACCCTGGGTAAGAAAAATCAGGCAGACAAAAGCTTCGCGGAAGCCCTTGCGCTCCTTTTGGAGAATTGCGAAAAGCACCCCGGCGATTTGGTCAAAAGGTATCAACTCGGCCAAGCTTACGAAAAAGCCGATAAGATGCGGCTCGCCGCAGAAGCGTACGCCGAATGCGTTCGGCTCCAGCCGGAAAATGGCGACCTGAGGTATAAGCTCGCAACCATTTACAGCCAGCTTCATCTGCACGAGAACGTTCAGGAGCAACTCGAGGAGGCGATAAAGCTTCCCTCACCGAGGCCGGGGTGGTTCCTACAGCTCGGCGAGATCTATCGCACGCTCGGGAAAACAAGCCAGGCCGCCCTCGCTTTTGAGAAGGCAATTGCCATCCTGGGCGAGCAGCAGCGAAAAACGCCCCAGGACTTCCGCGTCTGGGCCGCTTTTGGAGAGGCTCACGGCACCGCAAGGCAGTACGCAAAAGCCGTGGAAGCTCTGCGCAAAGCCATCGAGCTCGCTGGAGAAAAGGCCGATTTCCGTCTCCACATTGCCCTGGCCCGGGCGCTCGAAAGCTCCGGCGAGAGCCAAGCCGCAAGAGAGCAATACCTCCAAGCCGCAGCCCTTGTGGAAAAAGACGCCGAGGAGAATCCAAAAGATGCCGACAGCTACCTCCGACTCGGATTGATCTACCAGAGCCTCCGTGACTTCACAAGATGCGCCGAAGCTTTCTCGAAGGGTATCGAGCTCGCGGGTGGAGACGCCTCCCATTCCTCCTATGTGGCCCTGGCGGATTCCCTCGAAAAGGCGGGGAAGCTCGAAGCGTCGCAAGTCCAGTTTCAAAAGGCTTATTCCCTCCTGTCGGAGCGCATCAAACAGCACCCCAAAGATGTCTCCGCCCACTATTTGCTCGCCAACGTCAGCGAGAAGCTCGGCAATCTCGACCAGTGCGAGCGAGAATACAAAACCGCCACGGAGCTGGACCCCTTCTTCGCCACCGCGTACAACAATCTCGGCTACACCTGGATCGAGAGAAACCTTAATCTCGAGGAGGCGATGAAACTTGTCCGAAAAGCTCTCGAGCTGGAGCCCGAAAACGGCGCCTACATTGATAGCCTCGGATGGGGGTATTTCAAACAGGGCAAGCTCGACGAAGCCCTCTCCGAACTCCAGCGCGCCCTCAAGTTCGATAGCACCGACGCGGCAATCTACGACCATATCGGAGACGTGTACGAAGCCAAGAAGATGATGAAGGAAGCCATCCGGTACTGGCAAAAAGCTCTGCAAATGAACCCAAACGACAAGAAGATAAAAGATAAAATTGAAAAGAACCGAAACGCCTTTCCCCCGCCCGAAAAGAAAGACCAGCCCGAAGATTCCGGATGAACCACGCCTTGTGCGGCGCCGAGCCCCCCGCCGGCGATTTTCCAGAGGCAAGGGAAATTGGCTTTTCCCGCCACTCCCCGAGGAGGCGCTTTTTGTTTCGCTTCTACTGCTCCATGATAAGCGCCCGGGTGTGGCTGTATTTGCGTGGCGAGGCCCGGATGAATCCTTTGGTCGAGAAGCCCGGCTGAAGCCCCGCCTTGGCGGGGCTAAAGGCCGGCAAAGCAGCACTTCCGGTTGTGGGGTGGAGCCGGAGATTCAATAAACGTACGTCTCATGCGCGCCGCGGGGGAGCCGTAAACCAGGGCCCCATGGTATGCGACGTAACCGCAGCCACACCTAAGCGCCAAGACCCGTTGAACCCGCGCCGAGAAGATGTTTGACTATCCCAAAGAATACGATGTCATTGTTGTTGGCGGCGGGCATGCCGCTTGCGAGGCATCTCTCGCCTCGGCCAGGATGGGGATGTCAACCCTCGTCCTCAGCATCAACCTCGATACCATCGCTCAGATGTCCTGCAATCCCGCCGTCGGTGGCTTGGCGAAAGGGCATCTCGTTCGCGAGATAGACGCTCTCGGCGGGGAAATGGCCAAAATAACCGACCGCAGCACCATCCATTTCCGCATGTTGAACACCAGCAAGGGCCCCGCCGTCTGGGCGCCGCGGGCGCAAACCGATAAGAAAGCCTATCAGTTCGGCTTCAAGCACGCTCTGGAGAAGCAGGATAACCTCGATGTCAAGCAAGCTCTCGTCACCAGCATCCTGACTGACCGCCGCAAGGTCGCTGGCGTGACCACTCGCGGGCATGTCCGATACTCAGGAAGGGCAATTATCCTCTGCACCGGCACCTTTCTCAACGGTGTGATACATATCGGGCTTGAATCTTTTCCCTCCGGCAGGGCGGGGGAACTCCCCTCCGTCGAACTGTCCGACAGCCTGCGCTCTCTCGGTTTCGCTCTCGGCAGAGTTAGCACCAGCACGCCTCCCAGAATTAACGCGCGAACGATTGACTTTTCTCGAGTTGTGGAACAGCCCCCCGATCCTCATGCCGCGCGTTTCTCCCACACCGACCCGGGCCCTTCCCTCGGCAGCGCTTCCTGTTTCATAACCTATACTAATGAACGCACGGCGGAGATTATCCGGAGTAACCTCGGGCGTTCTCGCCTTATCAGCGGCAAGGTCAAGGCCACGGGCGTCAGGTATTGCCCTTCCATCGAGGACAAGATCGTGCAGTTTCCCGACAAGGAATCCCACCGCATCTTTCTCGAACCGGAAGGACTCAACACCGAGGAAATATACCTCAACGGCGCCTTCACGGGTCTCCCTTACGACGTGCAGCTCGCGATGATTCGCTCCATCGAGGGGCTTGAAAAAGCCGAGATCATGCGCGCCGGATACGCGATAGAATACGATTTCGCGTTCCCCACCCAGCTCAGAGTCAGCATGGAAACGAAGCTTATCGAGGGGCTTTACTTCGCCGGGCAGATCAACTGCACTTCCGGCTACGAGGAAGCCGCTGCTCAGGGTCTCATGGCGGGCATCAACGCCGCCCTGAAACTTCGTGGCGAGGACCCTTTCTTCCTCGATAGGTCCCAGGCCTACATCGGCGTTTTGATTGACGACCTCGTCAGCAAAGGCGCCACCGAGCCTTACCGCATGTTCACCTCTCGCGCGGAATATCGCCTCCTTCTCCGCCAAGACAACGCCGACCTTCGCCTGACGAGGTACGGCCACAAGTTGGGGCTGGTTGGGGATGATCTCTACCGCTCCGTCGAGAAAAAAAGAGCCGCCGTCGAGTCGGAAATCGCCCGCCTCAAAACCATCTTCGACGGCGCCAGCTCCTTGTCTCAGTTGCTCAAACGTCCTCGCGTCACGTACAGCGACCTCAAAGCTCGCTTCCCCGACAAAGTGCGCTCATTCCCTGACGAAACCGAAAAGCAGATAGAGCTTGAGACTAAGTATGAGGGCTACATAGAGCGGCAGAAGCGCCAGATAGAGCGATTCCAGAAAATGGAGAGCAAGCTCATCCCCTCCTCCATAGACTATGCTGCCATTAGGGGCCTTCGCATAGAAGCCGTCGAGAAACTGGGCAAAATCCAACCCCGCTCCCTCGGGCAGGCTGCTCGCATCTCCGGCGTCTCCCCCGCAGACATCTCCGTCCTCATGGTCTGGCTTAGGAGGAGCGGCTAAGACTGCCGCCGGGACAGCGGCGTTACCCCTTGCGACCGGGCTTCGTGCTCCCCTTTGCGGACCCTTTTGTGTAAACCAGTTGCGGCTTCGAAATGGTCACAGTCGTCCCCGGCGGCACGGACTTTGTCAACCACACGTTGCCTCCGATGACCGAGTTCTCCCCAATCACCACTTTCCCGCCGAGAATCGTCGCCTGGGCGTAGATGGTCACGTTGCTCTTTATGGTCGGGTGTCTCTTTCCGCCCTTGATGATTTTCCCTCGCTCGTCCTTCGCGAAACTCAGGGCGCCGAGCGTAACTCCCTGATAAATCTTCACGTTATCCCCGATCTCCGTTGTCTCGCCGATAACCACGCCCGTCCCGTGGTCAATGAAAAGGTTCTTTCCGATCTTCGCCCCCGGATGAATATCTATTCCGGTTCTACCGTGAGCGTACTCGGTCATTATCCTCGGAATTAACGGCACACTTTTCAGCTCCAGCTCGTGCGCAATCCGGTATGTTCCTATCGCCTCCATGCACGGATAGCTGATGATGATTTCGTCGTACGATTTCGCCGCCGGGTCGCCATCGTACGCCACCGCCACGTCTCCTTTCAGCAGCTTCCTGACCTTCGGCAACTTTTTCAAAAGGTGCTGGGTGACCTGCTCAGCCATCCCCCGGCAATCGCACCCTTCGCATTTGCCAATCCTGCACCGATGCCGAAAAGCCTTCTCCGCTTGCTCGACCAAATCATCGTGCACCTGATTGACCAGATCCCCTATCACGAACCGGACGTTTGCCTTTGTAAACGCCCGCTTCCCCACGTACCCCGGGAAGAGAATCACAAACAGCATCCTCAGGATTTCCACTATCTTCTGCTGAACGGGCAGGTCGTGCACTTCGATGCAGTTGACCCCCGTCCCGTCCTCATAAGTGCCGCAGATTTCATCAACGATTTTGTTTGCCTGATTCGTACTCCAGGTCCTTTTCATCTGTTGGCTCCTTGGCAGTAAGGAATGAAATTGATCTTGTCGGCGGCCGGCGCCGCGGGCTCGAGCGGATGTGAGTTCCCGGATACCTCACATGCCTCCAAGTGTCCCCTCTATCCTGATTTATCTTGTTAGAATGTATAAGTCGCGCTTGAAAAGGGAACGGTCCTGATGGCAAAACTGCCGAGACCAAAATGAAACAGGCGCAGAAGCCAACTCAGGAACATTCCCATGAGCGCGAGTGTACACTATGTCGGATTCGACATCCACAAAAAGATGCTCGCTTATGTAATGCCTCAGTTAGAGGCGGCTGAGGTTCGGATCTCATAGGGTGCGGAGTAACCCTTGTGCCGGTGGCATTCTGCCCCCGCCGAGGGCGAGACGCGGGGTGTCCATCTCACCTTATTCTCTATTCTCTGCGCCTTTGCGCCTTTGCGTTAATTTGCTGTTTCCTTCTTGCCTCCTCCGCCTCGGGCGGATACCCCGCCTTTGCGTCATCGTCTCGTTACCTATGAATCAGAGCAGGTAGTGATCCGAAGTCGCACTCGTGTTGCTCGCTTGGCTAAAGAGCTCTTTCCCGTGCGCGGTGGTGGAAGAGCAACGCACCGCCGACAAATGCCGCGGTGAATCCCGCAAGCATGAGCAGGTCAAACCAAAGCGGGAAGTAATTCGCTGAACCGAAAGCGGAGCGGAAGAGGTCGCTGCAATACGAGAGCGGGGAGAGAGGGAGGACGCAGCGGCTCCAGCGGGGCATTTCCGCCAGCGGCACAAACACGCCGCTGATGAAGATGAGCGGCAGCCGCACGAGGTTGCAGAGCATCATCACTTGCGAGGGATTGTTGGTTGGGGGAGCGGCAAGAAGCTCTCCCAGGGCGGCAAAGCACAGCGCCGACAGCACGATGCAGGAAAATAACAGCCCGGGCCGCGCCAGCACCGAGCGGGTGAGCGCCGTTCCCAACACCAGCGGTATAACAGAAAGCGCCGCTCCGAAGGATGCTCCAGCCAGCACGTCGCCGAGAATGATTGATAACGCGGGAACAGGGCTGGAAATGAGCCGCTCGTAGGTCTTATGCCTTCGCTCCCACGGTGTCACCATCGGGCCCACCGCAGACGCCGTGAAAAACAGCGCCATCGCAAGCATCCCCGGCACAATCCTCTCCGGAGCTACTTGCCGTCCGATGGCAAAGGCCAGGAAGAAAAAAATCGGAAAAAGCACACCGTAGATGAACACCGGCGGTTTCAGGTAGTAAATCATGGCATCTTTTTTCGCGATGACATACGCGCCATGGAATTGGCGCCGCCATGCCGGCTGGGGGCCGTGTCGCTGGCTTTCAATCATGAGCCTTTTCCTCCTTCGCCGGCGGAGATTCCGTGATGCGCAGAAATACGTCTTCGAGCGCCGGTTCGCACGTTCGGATTGATTCAATTGTTGCACCGCTCTCTCGTGCCAGACACGCGATCTCTTGAGCCACTGCACCTGGCTGAGCGGTAAAAACTCGAAATCCTCTCCCGAGCGCTTTGATTTTGGTCACCTTGTCAAGGGCGGATAGTGTCTGTGCATCCGGGCTGGTTTCCCGGAAAGTGACTTCAACAGAATGCAGGGCCTCAAACTTACCGCGCAGGGCCGCTGGCGTATCTATGGCGGCGATGCGTCCTTTGTTGATGACCCCGATGCGGTGGCAAAGCTCGTCCGCTTCCTTGATGTTGTGTGTAGTTAGGAAAATGGTCATCCCTTTTTCCCGATTCATGCGAACCACAAGCTCGCGGATCAGCCGCGCGCTGGCGACATCCAGTCCGGTGGTGGGCTCATCAAGGAAAAGGACACTCGGATCGCTCACCAACGCCATGCAAAGCATAAGCCGCTGCCGCAGCCCCTTCGACAAAGCTCGTCCTTTCTGTTTCGCCCTGTCGTTGAGTCCGAAGAGGTTTAGCAATTCCTTGCCCCGCTGGGTCCGCCTGGGGCGGGGCACCCCGTGCAGTTCGCCCATCAACATCAGGTTCTGCCAGACCGTAAGATCAACGTAAACGTTGGCTTCTTCGGGAACCGTTCCGATGTGCTCCCTCGCCGCCAGGGTTTCCCGGACAACATCGTGGCCGTCAACAAGGGCGGTCCCTTCCGAAGGAACAATCACCCCCGTCAGCATCCGCACCGTTGTGGTCTTGCCGGCGCCGTTCGGGCCGAGCAGGCCGAATATCTCAGCGCGTCCAATGGTGAAATTCACGTGGTCAACGGCGAGCAACCGGTCGTATCGCCTGGTTAACCCTCTCCCCTCGAGAGCCGCTTGCATTTTCAACCAGCCTCCTGGCCTCCCTTTCTTCCTTAGCACCTCGTCTTTTTCCCTTCCCTCTCGGATTGCCGAGGTTGCTCAATTCTCCTTGTCCGCTTTCGCCGCGAGAAACTGTTGGGCGGCATCGCTCCATTTGGCAAGGGTCTCTTCGTTCAAACGATAGTGGACGTAGTAGCCCTGCTTCTCGGGGACGACAACGTCGGCGTCTCGAAGGACTCGCAGATGCTGCGAGACCGCTCCTTGCGTGATGCCCAACCTCGCTGAAAGCGCCCCAACGCACAGAGCATGCTTTTTCAGCAACTGCACGATGCGGACTCTCGTGTCCACCGAGAGGGCTTTGAAGATTCGAGCGAGCTTCCTCGGGTCAGTCACGGTTCTCCATTCATTTTAGTATCCGCTAAGATACTAATGTATATGCCATCCTCTGTCAAGCCTTTAAAAACCAGGAGTTTCCCCAAAAACAGGCAGGGTGATGTTGTAACCCATTGGTAGCAGGGCACAAATCGAAAATGGCAAGTGTGAACGTCTTTTTTTGGCCCAAAAATGGGGAGACTTTTTCAGGAAGGAGAAGGGGCCTTGAGTTAGAAATTGCGTGTTCGACAAGGTCATAACCTGGGGCAGGTTCGATAGTAATGGTAGCCAACGGCGTGCACATTCAAAGGCGAAATCGCCGAAATTTTGGGGAAACTTTGCAGCGAATTGGCCTGCAGCGCGGGGTGACAGAAGGGAAAAGAGTGAACTCAGATTAGGTTTTCTTGCAGGTCAATCGGACCCATTCGCCGCTTTATCTTTTCATCCTTGACGATGAGTATCTTCAGGACCGATGCTCCTCCATCGTCCCGCACTCCATAGGGTCCGTCATCATGTATAAGTGTGAAGACCGCTCAGCAAATAATTGACTCCAAAGTACGTGAACAGCACGAAGAGAAAGCCCACCACAGACAGAATCGCCTGAAGTTGCGGAAGCGTTTTCGGTTTCGAGCCCATCCATCCTCCGGAGAATCGCACGTGCAAGAAAAAGGCATAAACCACCCACGTGACAAGCGACCAGGTCTCCTTTGGGTCCCACCCCCAATATCGTCCCCAAGCCACGCTTGCCCATACAGAGCCCGTGATGATCCCCAGCGTCAGAAACGGGAAACCAAACGCGACTGTCTTGGAAACGAGGTCTGAGAGGACCGACCCCTTTCCTTCAATGGTAACTCCTCTGGCGTTAAGTATAAACACCAGCGCCACCGAGATCAACCCTGCGAGGACCACACCTCCGGCGATCACCCCAGCCATGGTCCACCCACCGGACTTTGAAAATATCTCCATTTTTCTCCCCAGCCCGTAGGCTAATCCTCCGACGAGCCCCACCACCGAAAAGGATGACACAAAAGCCGAGGCTTTTCTCAATGTCCCTGGGCGCCTCAAAAGGAATATCAAAGACACCACATAGGATACCGCGAAAGAGGCGTAGCTGACGAAGCAGAAAATTACGTGCAACGTCAGCCACAAGTTGTTTTGCAGGGCGGGCATGAGCGGCTCTATTTTCCAGTCGAACAGGTTCGCGTAGGCCAGCACTAACAGAGCAAGCACGGAGGCTCCCGCACCTACTACTTTCGGCGAATATAGCAGTTCGACAAAAATGCAGGTGACAGTGATCGCAAGACTGAAAAAGACCAGCGTTTCAAACGTATTGGCGAATGGAGGACGCGCCCCTTCTACCCATCGCCATCCGACAAAGAGCGCTTGAGACAATGCGCCGACTATCAAGAGTGAAATCGCCGTAACCCGAAAGCCTCTTTTGCGACTCGCATAGTACACGGAGAAAGCTAACGCCGCAGCAAGGTATGCGACCTCGGCAACAGTGAAAAAAAGCCTTGTTGCAGGCATGAAGTGTTCTTTACTCCTTTGTTGTTTCGACTTTCAATGCCAGCCGACTCGGCTGGACGTGCCGTTTTCTGGTAAGAATCGGGCGTGTATAGAAAGTGAACAGAAACCCGAGATAGATTAGCCGTATGGCGGGGTCCTTCGCGATCTCCAACCCTGACCACGCCCCGTGAGCTGAATCGTACGACGTCTGATAGATCGCATAGCCTTTCTCTATTTGAGAGGTTTGTTCACCTCGATGGTCTTCGACGCTACCACTTTACCACCCTGAATGACCTGAAGTCGTGATTTATAATCTTTTGTTCTTCCTCTGAGTTCCATCCGCCTGTAATCAAGGCGAATGTTCGAATCCGTGTCCTGATGCATTCCCAGGAATTTTTGGAAGACCCATTGTATATAGTTTTGCGAACCGTTCGCCGCCCGCACCTGAATGGCAGGGTTGTTCGGGGACTTCGATCGGCGTAACCGTCCGGTGAACGCACATCGGGTCTGGCACGGATTTTGGCAGGCTGGGAGGGATCAGGTGGTGGGGGTTTTGGGCGGTGTTTTGAGGGGCTTTCCAGTTGGACAACGTGCAGGTGATCGCTTGCCCCTCGGGACTTTTCGGTAGCACGTCGTAGGCCGAGTAGGCATCGGCTTGTAGATAGCCGTTAAACTCTTTCATGAACTCGACCGGGCCGGTTTGAATGTGCCTGTCGCTGGCCATCATTCCCGCCGCAAACAGGAACAACTGATTCTCATCCACTCGTTCCCGACTCGGACCATAGCGCCAGCGCAGCAACTGCTCGACCAGGTGCGGCAGCCGTTTGACCCGCCGATCCCAGTTCCCCCGCCTGCTCGCTGACCAGGGCAAACGTCGCCTGCTCGGCGGTCTTGCTTCTGCTCTTACGTGCGAACGTGCGCGCCTGCTGCCGCTTCTTTCCCGCCTGAGGCGGGACTGCCAACAGTAGAACTGGGTCTCCTTCAACCTCCGCTGTTGGCAGAACTGTCGAATGGATACCCCGCTCCGCGCCGCCTCCCCAATCACCTTCCGCCAATAACGTTCCTTCTCTTTGTCCCTTCCCTTCGGTTCTCCTTGCATCTCGTTCCTCCTCGGCTTGTTTCCTTTTCGCTTCGCACACATCTTCGACCTGCCGAGGAGTTTCCCTCAGACTCCCGTCACCCGCAAGATGGGTTCGCCGGACGGTTACATGATAAGAACAATAACCGCGCTGGACTGCCCCTTTTGCGTTTTCGAATTTCACGCGCCGTTAAAAAGCGAAATCGCGCGATTTGGGCCTTAGCCTGTGTCCAGTAGAACGTCTGAAATCTGTCCGGTCACTTTCTCGCTGGTGATCAGAGGTTGCACGCTGTTGAAAGGGGGACCTGGTTTCGTCCTCTCAAGGTGATTCCTTGCATGAAGATGGTGGCGCGTGTTATAGTCCCTGCGGCCCGGAAGCCGTTGTGGCTTCTTTGCCCGGGCCTTGGTGCTCAGCCCCGAAGAATAAAGATGACTACGAAAAAGACATTCATCATAGGAGAAGGAAAGTATGACAGGCTCTGTTCTCGTTATCGGCTCAGGCATTGCTGGAATGCAATCTGCGCTGTCACTCACTGAGCAAGGTTTCAAGATATATCTGCTCGAAAGAAAGCCCACGATTGGCGGCAGAATGTCCCAATTGGACAAGATGTATCCCACGGGCGAGTGCGCGATGTGCACGCAACTCCCGAAGATGCTGGAAATCACCACCAATCCTAACATCGAGCTGATGACGTTTTGCGAGTTGGTAGGTGTCGAGGGAAACCCTGGAGATTTCCAGGTGACGGTCCTCAAGAAGCCTCGATACGTTGATCCTGCCAAGTGCAACGCTTGCATGGAGTGCTTTCCCGTTTGTCCCGTTGGGGGGGTGCCCATGGAGTTCAACTTCGGGAGAGGCGCCTCCAAAGCTATCGCCTTCTACTCCCCGTTCCCGCCGAGAAAGGCGCTCATATTCCCTGATGCATGCACCTACATCAAGGAAGGGAGATGCGGCGAGGGGGAAAAACCTCTCTGCGTGGAGGCTTGCAAGCCTGAAGCCATTGACTTCTCGCAGACGCCCGAGGAAGTCCAACTCAACGTCGGGGCGATCATTGTGGCGACAGGAGTGGATGTTTACCGTTCGCCCGAACTGTCGAGGTTTGGCTACGGCGAGTACGAGAATGTGTTGACGGGCATTGAATTCGAGAGGCTACTTTCTGGAATCGGTCCAACAGCGGGGATCGTTCAGCGAGCTGACGGTACGGTGCCGAAGCGTGTGGCATGGATTCAATGTGTCGGCTCTGAGGAGATCAGGCGAGGGGAGAATTACTGCTCTGCCGTCTGTTGTATGGCGGCGACCAGCGAAGCCCTGGGCACGCTCGAGCGGCGCAAAGACAGCGAGGTTTTCATTATCCACGATGACATTGTTGGTCACGCCAAGGGGTTCCAGGAATATTATCGAACAGCGAGGGATGAGGGCGTCAACTACCTCCGCGCGAAGGTGACCGAAGTCTCCCAGGCAGAGGATGGCGGAGTTCGCCTTTTGCTCAATAAGCCGATCGGCGAACAGGATGAACTGGCGGTTGACATGTTAGTTCTCTCCACCCCTGTTAAGCCACATTCGGGCAATGAGAACCTGGCACAAGTGCTCGACATCGAGCTTGATGAGGATGGGTTTTTCAAGGAACGGGAGGCCCTCACCGGGGAAGCTTGCTCGTCCCGGGACGGGATTTTCCTATGCGGGGCGGCTCAGTCTCCAAAGGATATTTCGGAGTCGGTCGTTCAAAGCCTTGCCGCATCGGCCAACGCTGCTGCTTTTCTCAGTGAAGCGCGGGGCACCGAACTCGCGGATTCCTCTCCACCAGAAGAGATGGACGTCAAGGTGACGGACGAGCCCCGCATCGGGGTGCTTATCTGCCGCTGCGGCAAAAACATCGCCGGCGTTATTGATGTGGACAAGCTGGCCGAATACGTCAGATCGCTACCGAACGTAGCGGTGGTGGAGGTAGATGAGTTCGGCTGTGCGGGCGCCGCGCTGAAGAAGATGATCGTGGACAACGCACTCAACCGAGTGGTGCTTGGGGCCTGTAGCCCAAAGACTCACGAGCATCTTTTCTCTCTGCATTGCGAGAGCGTGGGCTTGAACAGGTACCTCATGGAGATAGTCAACCTCCGCAACCAATGCACGTGGGTTCACCGGAAACAACCGGAAGCCGCGGCAAAGAAGGCCGAAACATTGATGCGGATGGGCGTGTCCAGAGCCATGTCCCTCGAGCCTCTCCACACCATTGAGACAGAGGTCGTCCAAAAATGCCTGGTTATTGGAGGAGGGGTCAGTGGGATGGCTTGCGCGTGCCGTCTGGGTGAAATGGGCTATGAAGTTCATCTTGTCGAAAAGCGCGATAGCCTCGGTGGGTTACTCAAGGACCTGCATATCCTCTACGACACCGGAGAACCAGCCTCGGAGATCATCAAGGATTTCGTTCAAAAACTGGGAAATAACGATCAAGTCAAAGTTCATCTGAACTCCGACGTCCACGAGGTCGAG
The DNA here is from genome assembly GCA_964640185.1 of uncultured Verrucomicrobiota bacterium. Classification (GTDB taxonomy): domain Bacteria; phylum Auribacterota; class JABMQX01; order JABMQX01; family JABMQX01; genus CAZXGF01. The sequence continues at coordinate 77,738 of CAZXGF010000011.1, forward strand.
GGATACATCGGGCAGTTTCGCGTTCGCTTCAGCGAGTCAGGAGAGGAAAAGAAGCTTGTTGTTGGCTCCATTGTGGTGGCGACCGGCGCAAGGGAGATGAAACCTCACGGTTTATTCGGTTATGATGGAAAAGAGAACATCATCACCCAACTCGAACTCGAGAAGCTGCTGAAAGCCGGGCGGTTTCACCTGAAGGATGACGCTAAGGTGGTGATGATCAGTTGCGTGGGCACGAAGGACAAAGGAGACGGCGAGCAGCGTAGCTACTGCTGCCAGGTCGGTTGTCCAACGATGATCAACAACGCCGGGATCATTAGCGACCACAACCCGGACGCTACAGTCCACATTCTCCACCGTGACATGCCGTTGCCCCATAAGCGTGGCGAGCAGCACCGTGCTATGCTTGAGGAACGAAATGGAATCGAGTTCATACGATATGCCAGAGAGCGGAAACCTCAGGTCTCGGACGACCTTCGCGTTACGGTCTGGGATTGCGATGCGGAAACGGAAAAGGAAATCGAGGCAGACCTGATCGTGCTCACTTCTGCCCTTGAGCCGCCCGAGGAGAATACCCGGATTAAAGAAATGCTGAATTTGCAGCTTGGGCCTAATGGTTTCTTTGCTGAGGCTCTGGGCAAGTTGAATCCTCTCGATTTTGTTGCCAGTGGCGTGTTCTTGTGCGGGACGGCCCATTCACCCAAGGGCGTCGCAGAGGCGATCGCAGATGGCGAAGGTGCCGCTGCAAGAGTGGCCAGTGTCATCTCCAACCCTATCATGGAAAAAGAGCCCGCCATTTCCTTCGTGGTGGACGAGAAATGTGATGGCTGTGCCTATTGCATTGACCCCTGCCCGTTCAACGCTTTGACTCTGATCGAGTACATGCGAGAGGGTGCGACCAAAAAGACGGTGGATGCCAACGAAGCGATTTGCAAAGGCTGCGGAATTTGCATGGCAACCTGTCCCAAAGAAGGAATCTACGTCCGACATCGTAAACCTGAGCAATTCCTGGCTATGGTCAAATCTGCGCTGGAGGAGACATAATGATGAGTGAATTTGAGCCCACGATTATCACGTTTTGCTGCAACTGGTGTGCCTACGCGGGCGCGGATATGGCGGGAACGTCTCAGATAGATTATCCCCCAAATGTTTTAATTATCCGGGCCATGTGTTCCGGTATGATCCACCCGAACTTCGTGACAGAGGCATTGATGGGCGGCGCCGATGGCGTGCTAATTTGTGGGTGCCACCCCGGGGATTGCCACTATCTTGAGGGGAATCTCAAGACCGAGAAGCGTGCCGAAGCCATCGAGCTTCTGCTTGAGGATTTTGGGCTTGAGCCGGAACGGTTCCGTCTGGAGTGGGTTTCTGCTTCGGAAGGCAAGAAGTTCGCGCAGATCGCCGCCGAAATGACAGAGACGCTCAGGGAGCTTGGGCCAAGTCCCTATAAGCCGTAGCGCGCCCGGACCCGTTGAGCCTTAGCGTTCTCACGCTTCCGAAAGTGGAGAATGGCCAGCTTTGAGCCTGCCACGACATACCGCGCCGACACACCTGGCTTTTAGACGCCTCCTAATCTCGCGCTTTTGCTTGGAGTCGGGTGCTCATGCTTTTTGTCCTTTCCCCTCCCCCGCCGCACTTGAGAGGTCATGGCCTTTTCAGGACATTCCGCACGCATAGCGGCGTTTTTGGCCTTTCTGGCACATCGCTTCACCGCCTTGTGTCCTGACTATTTGTCGAAAGGCGTCGTTTTTTCCTCAACCAATATATGTGCACGTTTCCTCATGATGTCGCTCCGCGCCTCCACGCTTTCGCAGGGGACACCGACCAACTGGGTGAAGCCGTTGAATTATGCTAATGATACCTGGCATTTCGGGCCGCATAGCTTCGATGTGAGAAGGTGTCCCGCCACTCGCGACCCAACGAAAGCTGGCGAGGGAAAGTCCCATATTTGGTAAGCGTCCGGTGAACACACATCGGGTCTGGCACGGATCTTGGGACGTGGTGGATCAGGCGGGAAGGTTTTGGGCGGCGTTTTGAGCGGCTTACCAGTTGTTGGGGAGGAGGTCCTGAAGCCGTTTGGCAGGATGGGGGCTGATGCGCTGGAACACGTCGCGGAGGTAGGTGAAGGGATACATGGGGAGCCGCTTGCAGGTGGTGATGAAGCTGGTGAGAATCGCGCCGGTTCGCCCGCCGTTATCGCTGCCGAAGAATCCCGCCATGGCGGGATTCTTCCGTCCGACGGCGATTCCCCGCAGGCTGCGCTCGGCGCCGTTGTTGTCGAGCTCGAGGTCTCCGTCTTCGCAGTAGCGGATAAGGTCTTCCCAGTTCGACAACGTGTAGGTGATCGCGTGCCCCTCGGGACTTTTCGGTAGCACGTTGGGCTGCTCGCGTTGGAGATATGCTTTAATATCATCGAGGACCGGCACACTCTTGGCCTGCCGCAGGGCCAAGCGGCCCTGTGCGTCCAGCTTCATCTCTTTGGCTTCGCGCTCCACATCGTACAGCAGTCCCGCCGAGGCGGGATAGGCCAGCATCACCATGGAACGCATGAGGTCCGAGGATTGGGCATCGTAGAACTTCCTGCGGGTATGAGCCCAGCACGCCACTTCGGTCACATCGCGGTTTTCATCCTGGTACAGCACGTCGTAGCCCGAGTAGGCATCGGCTTGTAGATAGCCCATAAACTCTTTCAGGAACTCGACCGGGCCGGCTTGAATGTGTTTGTCGGTGGCCACCATTCCCGCCGCAAACAGGAACAACTGGTTCTCGTACACTCGCTCCCGCTTCGGCCCATACCGCCAGCGCAGCAGTTTCTCCAAAAAATGTAGGACTCGCTTCAGCCGACGATCCTTCGCGCCTAGCTCCCTGGCCATCTCCGCCATCATCGCGTGGCACTGCTCGATCTTTTCCGGCAACTTCTTCGGGTCTATCTCCATGAAATCAGCCCTTGCTCGCCCTCTTCAGCCGCGCCAGCTCTAACGACACGGCCACCCATTCCGTCGTCAACGCCCGAAACCGCTTGTAGGTCTTCAACTGCCGTCGAAGATTCTCTACCGCTTCGTCCTTCACGAACTCCGTGCGACACTTTCCCCGCCAAGTGTAGTTGAGATGATAGTACGGTCCGTGCTTGCGAGGGTTCTTCGGGTCCTTGCACCGACACCCCGGTGTCCCGCACACATTGTACTGCATGGAAAGACTCCCCGGCCTCATGGGACCCAACGCCGCCAGCTCTCTTTTGATCTCCGCAATCCGCTTCTGCAATTGAGCAATGTTTCTCATTGTCATACCGAGACTTTTGTAGAAGTACCGGCTCTTGCCAAGAAAAAAATGCGAAAAAGCGAAAAAAGTTTTTACCTTTCCCCGACGGGAAGAGGAGTGGCCTGGCGGCTCTCCGGGTGTCCGCTCGATACCCCACTCGGCAACCGATAGCGCTTCCGACGCTTCCCCTTCTTCAAGTCAATCCCCTCCAATAGAATCGCCAGTTCCCACGCGGCTACCTCCTTGCGTCCGGTCTCGCTTAACGGGAACTGAAACGTACTTGCCTCCAACACGCCCACCACCGTTCGCAAGGTCCGTTCATCCACTCCTTTGCCGATCCGCAGACGACGCCCGCCTCGCAACACCAACTCAATCCCCGCCGATCCCAGTTCCTCCGCCTCCTCACTGACCAGGGCAAACGTCGCCTGCCCGGCATCCTTTGTAGCTTTGCCTCGGCTCCCACTGCCCAATGCACGCGCCTGCTGCCGCTTCTTTCCCGCCTGAGGCGGGACTGCCACCAGTAGAACTGATCCTCTCTCAGCCTCCCCGCCCAAGGCGGGGCAGAACTGTCGAACCGATACCCCACTCCTGGCATCCTCCCCGATCACCCTCCGCCAATAGCGTTCCTTCTTTTTGTCCCTTCCATTCGGTTCTCCTTGCATCTCCTTCCTCCTCGGCTTGTTTGCTCTTCGCTTCGCACACATCTTCGACCTGCCGAAGAGTTTTTCTCAGACTCCCGTCACCCGCACGATGGGGCGGCCGGATGGATACGGGGGATTCGAGTTGTAAAGGTTCAGGTAAAGCGATTCGAGCTGACGCACCATGTTTTCCATTGAGAAGTGTGTTCTCGCTCTTTTGCGAGCCTGTTGCCCCATCTTTTCTCTCAACCCCGCATCCTTGAGAAGAAGAACGATTCTTTCGGCAAGAGATACAGGAGATGCTGGCTCGACCAAGAATCCCGATTCACCGTCAATAATAGCTTCTCTGTTTCCGCCTACGTCGCAGGCTACGGAAGCGAGACCACTTGCCATGTACTCCAATAAGGAATTCGAGAATCCCTCCGATAGGGACGGTAGCACCCCGACATGAAACAACGACAGGAACGGTCTAACGTCTTGTTGGGGGCCGGTAAACACAAAGCGCTCGTCAAGTTGAAGCTCATGAATCCGTTTTCTCAAGCGTTCGTGTTGTTCTCGACCCCCATGGCCTACGACAATAAAGCGGACATTTTCGACTTCGGCGGTGACAAGCTTTGCCGCCTCCATGAAGTACCGGAGACCTTTGACCTTCGGGTGGAAGTTGGCGAGGACACCAACAACTAACTCATCCTCAAGCACATGGTACTTAGTTTTGACCGCGGCGACTTCTTTCCGAAAATCCTGCTCGTAAGCGTGAACGTCCACGCCGTTGTGAACGACGATGATCTTGCTTGGATCTATCCCTTCGCTTGCGGCAGTTTCCCTTTTGACTGCATATGAATTCGCGATATAACATGTAGGGATCCCGCGAACCGCGCGCAGTAGTATCGCATCTTGCCATCTCTTCCAGTACCCGAGGTCTCTTCTGGAACTAATGATTGCGCGCACGGACGCGAGCCTGGCGGCCAGTACTCCAAGCACGTTAGAAGTGGGAAAAAACGTGTGAGCGATGTCGAACTGACCTGCCCGAACAAAGTTCCGCATTCGCATAACGGAGCCAGGGGCGGCGAACCAGCGGATCGGCTTCCGAAAAAGAACAACGTGGTCGCAAGGTGGCAAATGGTCTTGAATCGAGGGCGCGGGCCAGAGGTAGCAAAGAAACGGCTGGAAGGTGGAGCGGTCGAGGCGACGAATGATCTGGAAGAACTGCCCCTCTGTCCCCCCATGCTCGCTCTCAACGACATAGTCTATCATGAACAGTATTTTAATCCTACGCTCACTTCCCATTTCTGGCCCGTACCGCACTCTGAACAAGGCGCTTAGCATAAAGGACAAACATGCTCTTCTCATACTCCAGCAGAGAGGCGCAGAAGCGCCCGGAGGGAGAAACAATGTCCTGCTGGTTGACGAGGAACCGGCCTATGCGCATCGGATCGGAGCGTTCTGAAACATATCCCTTTTGGAGCGTAAGCCCGAGCCGAAAGCCGGCTTGGCGGGCCATTCGAATGGTCTCGTCGTTGCATGCGCCGTTGGGATAAGCGATGGCGTCCACAGGCATCCCAAGCTTGGATTCAATAAGAGCCTTGGACCCTTGGAGTTCTCGCCAAGCGGTCTGGGCATCCTCAACGGGGAGAATGCAGTGGTGAAGAGTATGAACCCCAAAACGGATTCCTTCGGACTTCATCTCTCGAACCTGATCCCATGTGAGCAAACGAAATCTTCTTGCCATCGGCCCATTCCAGTCCACGTACGGCTGCAATGTTGACACAAGGGCGCTTATGCGCGCGTGAGGCCAGCTCTTCAGTTGATTAATGACTATCCTCGCCGAAAAGTTCTCTGCGGCCGACCGTGAATCCGGAGGTGTAGACATGGAAACCCCAGCAGTTGAGAGAAGATGATGCAAGTGCCTTCTGGCTCGAGCCGTTCCCGACATGCGCGCAAGAGCGATTGAGATCGCATCGTTCCACAAGAGCTGCTTGGTGCCGACTAAACCGGCTGTCAGGAAGATGGTCGCCGGCATTTGCATTTCCCTCAATATGGGAAACGCGTTAGTATAGTTGTCCATGTATCCATCATCGAAAGTCAGAGCACACAGCGGCTTTCGCCGACACCTTTTCGATTTATCGCGTGCCACCAGCTCTGCCAGGGGAACGACCTCGTAACGTCGGCGAAGAAAAATGAGCAGGTCGCGAAAGACATCCGTGGTTAGGTACATTTGAGGATCAAGCAGATGGTTGACATCGCTGCGCTGAACGATTCTGTGAAAAGCGAGGATGAAGGCCCTAGGTCGGGAAAAAACGAGCCTTTCCAAGCGGAAGACACGGAGACCGTGGATGATGGTCGCCGCCAGAATTTTGATGTACTTCTTCACGGAGCGTAAAAGAGTAGTTGTTATGTCTCTCGTTCGCGACCTCGAGGTCGGATTTGGTGAAGGAAGCCTGCGGCGAGGTGCCTTATCGCTAAGACACCTCGTTTTCCCCTTCGAGCGCCTGTTGCTTCCCGGCAACCGCTTTTCATGAATTCGCTCGATTTTTCGGCCCAACACGATTTTAGCAGGTTTAGATACAGGCGCTCTGCCGGCTGCCGCAAAGTGAAAACCGCCACTTTGAGACCGGACCGCCTTCGCTCAACTGGGGAACCGTTCCCCACTATCGGCGAGGCCTGGGCGAGGTTCATACAGGTAAAGGCTCTCGCACAGCCGTGTGACTCTCTTTGGGGCTATCCATTTGTTCAGCATTGTTTTTGTGCAGCACAAAATCTCTTGCGAGAACTCCCATGGCTGCCGCCCAAAGCCAGTTATACCGGTCGAGATTGTGGCTGGCCCAGCCCTCGAAAAGAAGCAGCACGAGCATAATGAGTATGTCCCAGGCAATCCAAGCGGCTGGCGAGGCCCGGGGCACATTCCCTTTCCTGACTTCCTTTCTGATAAGCAGTGCATTTTTGAAAGTAATGGCAATTAAGAAGAGGAAAGCAAGCGTCCCCAGGATGCCGAGCTGGCCCAATAGCTCCCCGTACAGGTTGTGCGAATCCATCCGTCGCCCGCCCAGTTTTTCATGAGAATAGTGAGAGAAACAGCCCATTCCCACACCCAGCAGAGGTCGGTCTTGTAGCATCTCAAGGCCCTGGAAGAAACCCCAGCCTTTCATTCGGCCTTCTGCTGACCCCTGTTCCCCTGGGTTCATGTGTTTTCCGGTCAACGTCAAGATTCTTGCCTGTTTGTCAGCGGGAACCAATTGCCAAGTAAGCAAAAGGAAAACACAAAGCCCGGTGGCAACGTAAAGTTTCTTCTTCCCCTGAAGAGAAAAAACGTAGAGAAAACACACAAGAAGGTAACCCAGGAGACCGGATCTTGAGCCAGTCAAAACAATGCACGCCAGGCTCAGGGCGGTGTAAGCGGCAATAGCCAGATGGATTCGCCACCGGTGTTCACCCCGCAGCAGCCCAAAGGCAAAGGGCATGGAATAGACAATGCTTGCGGCAACGGAATTGGGCCCTCCCAACGTCGTGTCGAGACCCACCATTCGCCATATTCCTCCATCCCAATCCCCGCGTCCAAAGACCAGGTACTCCCTGAGGGATAAGAGCTGGTACGCTGCCATTGTGCAAACATAGGCGACCACGAAACCCCGAAGCTGGCTCTCATTCTTTATCGTTGCCAGGATAACAACGTAGAATACGACAAGTGTGCAGTATTTGTAGAAAGCTGTCCAAGCGAGGTCGGGGCGATACGAAAAAACAAAGGACAGTCCAATAGCGCCCAAGAAGGCGAAGACAGCGATCGTCTGTGGGCAGCGAATGCTCCGCCTGCGTTGCCAAAGGAGCAAGGCTGCGACCATAAGAATACCGTAGATCCTCTCGATATGGATGGCTCCCAAAAAGTCCCAGTTCTCAAAGGGACGTATGATGAATAGAATCAGATATCCATATACAAGATACAGCATGAGAATTTCACCGTCGAAGCCCGCCGCTTCCTATACCTTGAAACGTTCGTCACCAAGGGATGCTGGGGCTTCTATCAAGAAGCCCAAGCCTACGTACTGCGATTCGTAAGCTCCATGACATATTCAGTTGCGGATGAATCGGTTTCATCGGGAAGTCCGGCTAAAGCCCCGCCTGGGCGGGACTGAAGCCAGCGGCTAACCAAGCGTGTGGGCGGGTAGGTACATTAGTACTTATCCAGAGGCGTGCCTGCCACAACCGCCTCGACTTCTCATCGCACACTGACTCTTCATAAGTTACACAGCTATCAGCGTCGAGGAATGAACCTTTCGCTCCCTTCCGCGAAGCGCTCACTGAATGGCGGAAGCCGCTCACAGAACGCTGCAACCGTCTCCCGTTGCGGCGGGACGCGTTCACTCCACGGTGGAGGCGCTTTCCACCATAGCGGAGCTCATTCACTCCACGGAGTAACCCTTTCATTCCTCAACGGGAACGGTTCATTCCATTCCGGCAATCTTTCACTCGTTAGCGGCCATCTTTCGTTCCATAAGAATCACGCCCGTCCAAACGTGGAACCCATCGGCCCATGGGCGCCGAGCCTTCAGCGTAAAAACCTTACGTCGCGATGCCCGAATCAAGACAGCAGTTGTGAAGAAGACCGGGAAGGTCAAATTCGCGTTCCGATTTGGTGCTCCGCATCCGCCTCTACTGCATGCCTTGAACCGTTGGAATAGGCCGTAGTGGCTCTTGTTGCGGGTTAGTCGACATGAATCGGCTTTCCGGGAGGGCCTGGAAGAGGCGGGTTGACAAAGGAGTAAGTGATTACAAGCCCGGGCCGTTGAGCGGCGTCTGCGTATTCAGAAGGTCTGAAGTACCGATGAGCATCCGAAGCCGCCGTTGGGTCCGAGTTCAACATCAACCCGCGATTACTGACGGGGTCTGCAACCCACTCGGAAACCATGCTGGTGACGGTCCACTCTGTGTAACCCGGTGTTGTGTCCACGGCGTTCGTGTCTTCGGGCGCGGCGATGTCGGCCTGTCCGAGAGGAATGTTGTTGTACAGCCCATCATACGGCGTCCACGCGTTCGCTCCATCGTACGTGTATCCCGTGGCGGCGGCAATCACTGGAGCAACGTTTACTATCTTGTGAACGCTGATATTGTAGGTCGGCTCGTTGCTTGCTTCGAACATGTAGAGACGCAGTTTTGCAGAGATGACCGTGGCGTTCTGCGGGATAGCGGACAGCTCGAATTTCATGAGAATTGCGTTAGCAATGCTGTTAGCGGGCCATGTGTATGTGTTCAGATTTGTGGCATCCGCCGCGGAGTTCTCGCTATTGATGTTAATGAAAGTATCTTCGAGGGTGCCGGGGTGATCTGAATTTGTCGCCTCGCCCCATTCCTCGGAAAAAATGCCTTCGGGCTGAGTATGGAAGGAATAGGTGACAGCGCTCATAACATTCGGCGGGATATGAAGGTCCTGGGCATTGACGATCACGACCACAGCGCTATCGTAGGCAAAAGGCGCGCCCGCGGTATAGGTAACAGTGTAATCAGAAGGGGTCCCTGTGATCTGGGGCGTAACCGGTTGTCCGTTCACCTGCATCTGGATTGAGTTGACATCAACGCCATCGCCCGAATCCTGCACGTGCAGGACAATGCTGGTGTCCACACGCACGTTCTGCTGACCGGGAGCGGGAGATTGTTCCGTTACTACGGGTGCAGTCGAGTCTTCCGGCGGGGGTGGCTGAGTTGTGAAGGAATACGTGACAGCACTCATAACATTCGGAGGGTTATGGAAGTCCTGGGCATTGACCATCACGGTCACAACGCTGCCGTAGGCAAAAGGCGAGCCCGCGGTATAGCTGACAGTGTAATCGGAGTGGCTCCCCGTGATCTGGGGCGTCACCGGTTGTCCATTCACCTGCATCTGGATTGAGTTGACATCAACCCCATCCCCGGAATCCTGCACATGCAGTACGATACTGGCGTCCACAGGCACGTTCTGCTGATCGGGCGCCGGAGACTGTCCCGTAACCACGGGGGGAGTCGAATCTCCAGGTTGAGTAGTGAAGGAGTAAGAGACCTGTTGCATGACATTCGGAGGGCTATGGAGGTCCTGGGCATTGACGGCCACGGTCACAACGCTGTCGTAGGCAAAAGGCGAGCTCGGCGTATAGCTGACAGCGTAATCGGAGGGGCTTCCTGTGATCTGCAGCGTCACGGCTTGTCCGTTGACCTGCATCTGGATTGAGTTAACGTCAACCGCATCCCCGGAATCCTGCACATGCAGGACAACACTGGTGTCCACAGGCATGTTCTGCTGATTGGGTGCCGGAGACTGTCCGCTGACGAAAGGCGGAGTCAGATCCGTTAAGGGCTGCGGCCCCCCAGCAAAAGTGATCGGGAAGCCCGACGTATTGACGTTGCCGTCCGCATCAACAACGTATAAATAAGCCTGCGCACCGCTCTTAAAGGCACCCTGGTTCACTGTCACGGTTATGGACGTATCAGACCATGCTGACGGTATCTGTATCTCCCTGTAGGTGCATTGTTCCCAGGTGGCGTTGTCGCCAATTTCGACTCTTGCCTGGGTTATATCCACATAAACATCGTCAAATTGCGTAACTCCTTCGCTGCCCGTACGCATGTAAAAACCAATCGCGAAGTAATCGAATTTTGAATTATTATCGCCAAGGTACTCACCGACACCCTGTGGGAAGTCCTGGGGCATTGTATAGTTTTCCAACAGCGTGGCATTCTCCCAGAACTTGAAACCCTGGCCGGGATCATCTCCAATTCTAATCCAAAATTCCTTGCGGTCCCACTGGCGGTTCTTGCAGGTGCCACAGTCCCAATCGTCACCCTCATGGCCGTTTCCGGCCAGCCAGAAATTTTGCATAGGATAGGAACCAGGGCCATAGTTGGTGGCGTAAGCCATCATGGGATAATTACCCGGAACTATGTCGCCCTCGATGCGAAATTCCTTAAAGTTTGTGGGAGGTTGGAGATAAGTGATGTCGAGCCTTCTCCAGTAGGTTATGTAAACTTCATCCCAATCGAGGTCCCGAAATCCAAAGTGACAAGCATAGATATTGTCGTGGAAGTGATGATACGTGGAAAGCGATGAACCCAAACGTTGGTTCGCAGTGCTATATTTCGGATCATTTCTCAGGTTCCCCCACCCGTTACCGATGACCTCTCCTTCAACACCGTTGTCGAAATCGTCGAACTTCACGGCCAAAGTGCTGGAATCGCCGGGGGAATTATCCGCATGTGCGCCAAATCTCGACCCTGATATTGTGAGAGGCTGACCCTCTCGGCAGTCGCCAGAAGTTGAAACCACCTCCACAGCGTCTAATAGAGGGCTAAGACACACTGAAAGAGCCACATGAGATAGGCTGAGCAACAAGATTATTCTTTTCATGTCGTTCCTCACATAAACTGGGTCTCTTCAAATTCCGCTTCTGACGGTCAGCTTGTTAGCTCTTGCGTGCGGCGGCTTGAGGCCCGAAGTTCCCTGGGGTGCTGGAGGCGGGTTCGCTCCGCCATGTCGGAGGGCTCACCTAGCATTATCCGTGCCACCCCTTCGACATTCGCGGCCTTTTAAGGGACCGCCATCACATCCCGAGGCCTGGCTCAGCGGGGCTCTGTTGAGTGTGTTACCAAGGTGGCATGTCCCCGGGCCATAGCCACTCTTCTAACTTGGGCAAGCACAATGGCGCCGCTGTGTGATGACACTCCCTGTTAACGGTCCACAGCCGCGCTAAGGGTCCAGCATCATCTGGCAAGGTGCATTTGGCGTTGGCTACCAGCGTTTTAATTCTCTGAACCAAGCTTCCGGTCTTCACCTGAGCATGAGGTCCATGGTATAGATTCTCAGAAGTTGATGAGCAAGGTTGCCGAGGCTTATTCTTTTCCTGAACTTTACCATATCATCAATGCGGGTTTGAATGGCGTCCTTATCCAGTAATTCGAGGCGCATGTCATCCACCAATCGGACCAACGCCGCACCGTCACGGAGCGCTGGAAAATTCCTCCATTCCATACGAGGCGGTTCTATTTTGCCCCGTGACCTGAAGTAAAGATCGGACCCGATGCGCTCCAACGTCCACCGGATTAGGCGAGTCGCTTCCTGAACGATGATCGGGAAGTTGGCCGGTACCAGGATGGCGGCCGTCGGGTGTTTTACGAGATTGGGGGCGAAGGCTCTTAGCGTCCTCCGATTCAATCTATTGTGAATTTTCTCCCTCATGGGAATCTGCGCGGCAAGCATCATGAAATCCCTGTCCGCAAGTGGAAGGGCGATGTCCATAGTCCCCCGGGCAGTCAATATCTGCTTAGCCCACCATTGGGCCGCCGTATGCTCGGCCAAGTATGCCTCAAAAAGCTGATCCGGCGTTGGAACACCTCGTTGCTCGTATCGCTTTAACTCGGCATTTATGTCGTGCCGTATGACCTCCTTCAGATTGGGAAGGCTTCGCCAGAAGTCCTTTCTCAAATACCAGGGTTTCCTGCCGTACCCGCTGTTAATAAGACCGACAACCTCCCTGAAATCGTCTTCAGGCGACATTCTCGTTTGCCGCTTGGGGAGGAACGCATGTGACGCAAAATATTTCACGTTACCCCACGGCCCTTGGACCGCGCCCCGGCCGAAGTGGCCGCCAAAAACTTCTCCCATTACGCCCGCAGAGGCGCAGCGGACTCCCGCAGCAGCGAGACGCTGTGTGGACCAATGCCAGAAGGGGTACATTGCTGCCTCACAGCGGGGGAAAATTCTTTTTATCTGATCGAGATCTCTTAAATGATCGTGTACAGGCACTTCGAAGTGTCTCACAGCCCCGGAGCGAGAGATGGCCCTGGTGAGCCTGAACTCGCGGCTCTTGGCGTCCCCGTGGGTGATGGACCACGTTCGGCTCGCCGGGACAACGTCGAGCAGCCCGGCCAACACGAGTCGCGAGTCCCACCCAGCCGAAAGCATAACGCCGTGAACTTCGCTTGAGTCGAAACACCGATGGCAAGCTTGTTGAAATGTCTGCCAAATTTGACCGGCGTCCGATTCGCCGGAACCACCATCGGGGGCCCCGGTCCAGTAACGGCTCCTTTCCTCGAGCGAAAATGACTTCCCTCTCAATGAATAGGTGAGAACCTGCCCGGGAAGAAGCCTGTGTATCTTTTGCAGAGATGTCCGGTTCCCGACGAAGTAGGCCCATACCATGTATTCGATGACTCCGACATAATCGGCCGAAGCCCCGATGACTTCAGCGAGAGGCTTGCAATGGCTGCAGAATAGAATACCGTCGTCTGACTGTGTGTAGTAAAGGGGGAATATCCCCGACCATTCTGCTGCCAAAAAGAGCATCTGCCTCGTCTCATCCAGGACCGCAATGTTACCTTTGCACAGCGCGGTGGTGGATAGATCACCTTTCTCAAATCTAAAAAGGTGCGTGCCTCTCTGATCGGCAGATTTCCTGGCGTGGCGATAGACAGAACCCTCGCCGTCAACGACGAACCAGCAATTCTTGGCGGCCTCTCCGAGGGCACTACGGCCACCGAAAGCATGCCCGCCCAACATTCCGTTGCGGAATTGCTTCCATTCGCAGGAGCCGAAAAGGGCGGAGAAACGCTCCCTCAAACTCTCATAATATTTGCTATGGCAATTGAACGCACCGAATAGTCCAGGCATACTTACCCTCCCTTCTTGGTGTGCCGCCAGCAGCCCTTCAGAATCCCTCGCAGACGCTCTAACCTGGCGGATGCGGCGTTGTCCGGTGTGAGCCTGCCCAGGCGGAGGCCTCACCGAATCCGACTGCGTCCACCTGGGTGCCTCTCCCCAAGAAATGGCACCTTCCGGAGAGGAGGAACGAACTCCTGAAGCCTGACCCCCTAAGCGCTCCCCAGTTTCTACGGAGGTGAGGCGGCATTGAACGTGGACACCGGAACCGGAGCCAGAAGCTGCGACCGCCTTTGTGGCTGACGGGTTACTCTAGCCTGCGCCACGGGCCGAGTTCCCCGGGTGCCTTGCCACGGCTCATCGGATTGCCGAGGCCACCGAACGTTGGGATCTGCGCAACGCGAACCGCCCAACGACGTCTAACAGCCTTGTTTCAGACGCCTCCCAGTTGTATTGGCGCAGAACAGCCTGTCTTCCTTTTTCACCGATGAGGGTCCTAGTCTTAGGGTCACTCATCCGCCTCAAGCACTTCACGATTTCGGCTGGGCTCAGCTCACGAAGTATCAGGCCGCACCCCTCCTGTTCGATGACTCGGCGAACGGGCGCGAGATCGGACGAGATAACTGGCTTGCCGGCCGCCATATACTCGAAAAGCTTGTTAGGAATCGTGGTATTAGTGTGAGCGCTCGGCCGATGGGGAATAATGCACACGTCGCTCGCCTGAAGAAGGGTCAACATTTCCCTGTGCGGAATCCACCCGGTGAAAACTACAGACGAGTTGATACGTAATCGGGTGGCGATTGCGCGGAGATTCTCCTCTGCTCCCCTGGCACCGACAATGACAAGGCGAAATGAAGGAAGCTCACGCAGGATGGCAGGTACGCTCCTTAGAACGACGTCCAGTCCGCGACCATGCTCCAAGCCGCCGACGTACATAGCGACATACCCGGCCCCTCGGGCCAAGCTATTTGACCCAGAGTCCACCCTGGGCTTCGTCGCGGTTTGCATGGGAGGCGTGTTCATCAAGACCGATATCTTCTCAGGTCGACAGCCGTCGAGGGCCAACCTCAGTTTTGACTCCTCCACTACCACAAAAACGTGGTCGGCAAGGCGGATAGACATAATCTCGACAAGCCTAACCAAAATCGGATTCCGCACAAATACGTCCGTGACACGTGCAGTCCCATATTCCCATATGTGCCGAGTCATGGCTGGGTAATTCTCCGCCATGTCGATAATCAACGGTACCCTGCGTATGCTCGCTGCCAGACGCGCTGCCAGCACCAAGGGTATGTCACGCACGATTATGAGGCGCGCCTTATGTTGAGCAACAACTCGCAAAATCCGCCATATCCAAAAGGGATTGAAGAACGCAGGGAAATTCGCAACATAATTTAGACGTTTGTTCTTCAAGCATGGCAGTCGGTGTATGGTGACGTGGTCCGTTCTTTCGTGACATGGTCGGCCCGAAAGGTTTCGACAAACCAAGTGCACTGCATGGCCGGCACCCGCGAGCGAGGTTATGAACTTCTGGACCCTGACATCCCACGGGTAATCGTCCATAAAAACAAGGCAGACGACTTTTTTCATGCTCAACCTAAAGTGCTCCGATATATTGAAGGAGGATCCGAACGATACGCGCAGCCGCCCTGCCATCACCGAAAGGACTCGCAGCGGTGCATTTTGGCCGACTGTTAACGTCTGAGTCAAAGAACGTCACAACGCTCCGTAATATCGCGTCACTATCTCTGCCAATTAGCCTGACTAACCCCGTGTCTTCAGCTTCGGTTCTTTCGGTGCATTCCCGCAAAACAAGCGTCGGTTTATTGAGGTAGGTGACTTCTTCCTGTATTCCTCCCGAGTCTGTCAGAATAAGGCAAGCCTTGGACATGAGATAAACGAAGCTGGCATAGTCAACCGTTTCGATCAATCGAACGTTCTTTAGCCCTTGCAATAGCGTCTTGACGGGGTTCCGCACGTTCGGATTCATGTGAACCGGAAAAACGATTGTCTTTTTCGGGAACTCATCGGCGACATGTTGCAAGCCCAAGCAAATGTCCCTTAGCGGCTTACCGAAACTTTCCCTTCTGTGCGTGGTGATTAAGATAACGTCAGAGCCGCCATCTGAAAGGACATCGAGAATGTGCTGCTGCACCGCAACCCGGCCGGTTTCTATCGCGGCTTTGACGAACGCCACCGCGTCGATGACGGTATTGCCGGTCACGAAAACTCTGGACCGCTGCATTCCTTCTCGCAGAAGATTCTGTTCCGCGTGCTTGGTCGGTGCAAACAACAGCACAGACAAGTGATCTATCAGCTTTCTGTTCATCTCCTCTGGAAAAGGATCAGAGATGCGGCCGGTTCGGAGACCCGCTTCAACGTGTCCGACAGGTATTCTCAGATAGAAAGCCGCGAGGCTGGCAGCAAAGGCGGTCGTCGTGTCGCCTTGGACCAAGACTAGGTCGGGTTGCTGGTCATGGAAATACTCCTCCAGCCCGCCAAGGACTCTCGAGGTGATTTGGGACAGCGACTGATTATGCGCCATGATACCAATGTCAAAATCAGGTGCGAGCCTGAAAACGTCCAGCGCCTGCCGCAGCATCTCCTTGTGCTGCGATGTGAGTACCAACGATGTTTTTACCCTGCTTCTGCACCCCCTCAAGGCGAGTAAAACAGGGGCCATCTTTATGGCTTCCGGCCTGGTGCCTACAATAGCTATTATCCTTTTCAACCTTCCGGCTCTCCGATGAGCGCCCCTCAACGCTGGGGCGACTCTTAGAAACCTGCCAGGCTACGCCGTGCCAAATTAGCCCAACCTTCGGGCGGCTGCGCACAGACTGCCGCGCTGACGGCCCGCAGGGGCGGGCGGCCCTATGGAACGCTAAAATGGCGGCTGCAGGGAGCTTCCGGTCTTGCTCGCGAGATTATCCGCAGCAACCGCGCTGGATCAACCACCAGAGTGTGCAACATCACCCTCGCGGCCGCCCTGGAAGCGTCCAAGGGGCGCACGACCCCAAAGCTCCCTTCCCTCGTGGTACGGCTCAAAATAGCTGAACTTTTCGCTTGGGGAATCTATATGGTCAACGTATACGGTTTCCAGCCTCATTTCTTTTGGGAGTTGGCGGGCGAGTTTCATTGATATTAGTGAGTCGATCCTGGGGCAATCCTCACAGTTCTGGGGAACAATGTAGAACATAATCGTATGCAATTCTTTCTGCACAACCCTGAACTGCTTCGTACTGATGCCCTGCCCGGCGAGCTCATCAAGAAGGTGCGGAAAGATCACCGAATGTATCTTCCTGCCATCCGGAGTAAGTATATACTGGTCGGTGCTACGCCCTTCGATACTGGAGAGAATCGGCAGGCCTCTGCCGCAAGGGCAGGTATCGGTGGAGATAAACCCGAGATCCCCGAGCTTGTATCGTATCAGCGGCATCAAACGGTTGTTTAGATCGGTCACGAGTATCTCACCTATGCCCGAATCCTGTCGATTTATGGTCTCCAAGAGCACGTTTTCTGCGATTATGTGCCTTCGACCATATTCACAGTCGAAGGCCAAAATGTCGGTCTCGCTGCATCCGTACTCGTCCACAACGGGACAAGCGAAGACCTCCTTCAGGAATCGCTTCTGGAAGGGGTAAAGTTGCTCTGCGGTGCAGATCACCGCTTTTAACTTCAGAGTGTTTAGTGACTTCGGCGGGGGGGTGAGATGCTCAGCGAGGGCCAAGATCATGGACGTGTATCCGTAAATGTAATCAGGCTTATAGGATAGAATCCTCCTGACCTCTCTGCGCAAGCTAGCGCTATCGATCGTGTTGGAGCTTATTGTCTTCCTGCCTAGAGAAAGATCCCTTATGGATTGCCGCCACCGAGACCTTCGGTCGTGGGGTCTCCCCCAAAGCCTGGCCTGCCTGTCGCCGATTTTAATACTGTGCCACTGCTCGCAGCGATACCTGGCCGCCACAGACCATGCGTACGCCTCACGGTCAACGAGGACTTCCACTGGCTGCCCTGTGGTTCCTGAGGTTTTTCTTATCGCGAAAGCGGGACCCTCACCCGGAGACAGGAACGTGGAACGTGGCATGGAAACTATCTGTTCCTTCGTGAGAATTGGAAGTAATTTGACGTCGTCAAGCGTTCGGATGTCTTCAGCACTGATTTTCCGGCTGGTAAACACCTCACGATAGTAAGGAACAGTTTGCAAAGCGTGCCTGATGAGTTCTCTCAACTTGGCAAGTTGTAGCTCCACAATTTCTTCCGCCGGCAAATATTGCGTTTTCTGCAAGTATCCCAGGTATTCGCAAACCTTCAGCTTCCTTAAGCGGAAGAAGAATGGCAACAAGGTACGACGAGGCCTAAAACCGCTTCTTTTTCGCCTGCTGTGTCGCACTTTCCCTTTTCCTGTGCTTGAGGGTGGCAGCACGGTAAAAATCCATGTACTTTCTGGCCATTGCCTCGATCATGAACCTGGACGTGACGTCGGCGAAGGCCTGTTGTGCGAATCTTTTCCGCTGTTGGGGATGGTCGTGAAGACGCCGGACGGCCGCGGCCAGCGCTTCAGGGTCGCCGGGGGAAACCAGAATAGCGCTTTCGCCGTTGCTGAGAATCTCCCGCAGCCCACCCACAGACGAACCAATTATCGGTACGCGGAGGTACATCGCCTCCAAGAGCGTGTACGGCAGAGCCTCGTGCAGGGACGGCATGACTAAGGCATCCAGGTTACGCATGAGGTCGTGAATATCTTCGCGGAATCCCCAGAATTTGACTTTCGAGTCTATGCCGCGAGAAACGCAATACCGCTTGAGTTCGGTCTCCAAGGGGCCGCTGCCGATAACGTGAACCCTGAGGTCTGCCAGATCCGAGAGCTTCTCGATAGCCTTAAGTAAGAAGATGTGCCCTTTTATCCTCGTGACCCTCCCCACAATGCCGATATTGAAGTGCCGTCGGTCAAGAAGCGTCGGAGTCCCCGTTGGAGCAGGAGATATGGGAGCGATGGCGTTGTGGATGACGGTGGTGTTCTTGAGCCGGTAAATGCAGTGAAGCCTTGCTGCCAAATCGGAAGTCACGTAAACTATGCGATTGGCAAAGGCCAAGGTGACGAGCTGATCGGCTACAGTGTTAAGGCGCATTCTCACCGAGCTAATCTGTGGTCTCATGGGGGATTCCAGCCTTCCGTGCTCCGTCTTGACCACGGGAATTCCGAGAAAGGCGGCTGCGAGGGCACAGACGATATTCGCCCGGTAGCCGTGTGTGTGCACCACATCAATGTGTCGGCGCGAGAGTATCCTCGCGACGTCTGCCACCACCCGCGGGTCATATTTCAAGCGGGAACCCACCACATGCGTGTCTATGCCCACCCCTTTGAGCTTCCTGCATAGCAGGCCGTTATGGAAAAGGATGACTATCGCTTCGGTGTGGTCAGAACTTCGGAGATGTCGAGCATACAAGTAGATAAACTGCTCAACTCCGCCGTAAATCTCCCCTGCTGAACAAATGGCGATACGCATCCTGCGATTGCTCCTTTGGTGGGATAATTCACCCTGTCCTCGGTGCCCACAAGACTTGTTTCTTCTTCATAAAAAACTTTACCCACGCCACCAGGGACGCGCCATTGAGGAGAACGAAGTAGAAAGGAAAATAGACCACTGCAGGCAATCTCTTTCGGAATCGAAGCAAAATATATCCCAGGACAGCGGTTCCGTAGAAAAGACATTGTCCTGTAAAGGCGACCAACCAGAAGCCAGCATCGCCCATCATAAGCGCATTCAGCACAAACAGCCATATCAGAATGAACGGGATTGAGTAGCGCAAAAGCTTATGTGAGAATAATTGGAGGGAGAAAAGACCGTGTTTGAAGGGGTTGAGCATCCGCCTCAAATGCCACATGGCACGCAGGGCGCGCAACGCCACCCTGACTCGCATCCGGAATTCTCCCTCGCTCGAAGAAAGAGCATCTTCTACCAGCACAGCCTTCGGCTCATAGACCACCCGGTATCCCTTCTCCACGACCAATAAGGGAAGGACAAAATCAGGGAGCATGTCGGGCGCCATCTCAACGTAAAGGTCTTTTCTTATGGCGTCAATTCCACCGTCAACCCCAACGATGGAGCCGCACCGGGTTTCGAGAATTCGCAACGCGTTCTCATACTCCATATAGGCGCCGCAGCTATCTCCAATCCCGCTCCCGTCGGGATTCAAATAGCGCATCCTCCCGGTGACATACCCCACCTCCGGATCGGCGAAGTTGTTGACGAGGTGCTGAAGGGCATCCTCCCTGTACAGAGAATTGGCATCCGAGAAAACGATGATTTCGCCCTTTGCAGCCTCGACCGCCTTATTGAGGGCAGAGGTCTTTCCCTTTCTCGGCTCCTGCCGCATCAGGCGGACGTTGGGATGGCCGAGCGCTTCCACAATTTCGTCAGTACCGTCGTCGGACCCATCTGAAACAACCAGCACCTCACACTTCGCCGGAGGGTACGCGCATCCGACCTTATTCCGCACGGTCTCGAGGATCACGTCCGCCTCGTTATAAGCCGGAATGACGATAGATACGGTCGGCTGAACGTGCCGCTTTCGGACTGTCCGAGGGCGCAGCGCGCCTATCAGCCAGAGGATAGCCGGATAGCCCGCATAGCTGTACATCACCAGTAGAAAACCAACCCAGAAAAGAACCGCGAGCGCCCTCATCTACATGAACTACCTCATAGAAGTTGGCAGAAACCTTCCCAGCGAAAAGCGTTGAGACAGGCCTTGAGCCGAAAAAGACAATGTCACCTCGTGGCCTGCAGTTGCTCGCAATTGCTGTCCCAACAGGCCAAGCGGCGTTCAGCCATACCATCCTCTCAGCAGTGCACGGTTGCTGCTGTTCCCGTGACTTCTCCCATGCCACGCCGTAAGCCTGCCATGGATGCAACTCGCCGGTCAACTCTTCGAGGTCCCCTCAAGCTGCGCCTGGGCTTCTGCGCGCAATCGCTCTTCCTCTCTGCGGCCTCTTCGAGGGAGGAACCGCCTCGTGAAGTGCAATAGGGCTTTTCTCTCGCTCGGTGTCAGCACGATCACGAAGGCCAGAACCAAATACACAGCGCACCCGAGGGCAACTTCGGCAATTAGCAGGAGGTAAGTCCCCGGGTAGGCAAAGGCCCTTGCTCCCCAAAGCACAAGCGTCGCGGCGCCTGTCGCAATGATGGGACGAAACAAAGCCCTGCGAACGTAATGGGCGGTGCCCACGCCGATGTAACGAGAAGACCTTACAAGAAGATAGAGTTGAAGGCCGGCGTGGCAGATAAGGTCCGCAAGCGCCACGCCGTTGATTCCGTAAAAGTAAATAAAGGTAACCGTCAACGCTATGCGAACTGGCGCGTGGACCGCCGCCGCAGCGAGAAGGATATGCTGGTTGCCAGTTCCCATGAAAAGCCTTCCCGCGCAGGGAACCAGACAGTAGAACATGAAGGACAGACAGAGCAAATACAGGACCACAGCGCCCCGACTCGCGTAACCTGCCCCCATCCATAAACGCATAAAGGGTACGCCGAAAACAAGGACGCCAGTGCCAACAAAAAGGCCGATGGCGGCAACATATCGGCTGTACCGCAGGACACGAACCCGAATGTCGGCTTTGAGGTTCCGCGCCTGAAGGTTGCTGAAAACGGGCATGAGAACCATGGTCAGCGACATGAGCATGGATTTGAGGTAATTGACGAGCATGAAGGGGATGCTGAAGAAGGTAACCCATCGAGAAGATAGAATAATCCCGATAATAAGATGATCGCTTCCGGAAGAAGCGGTGCCCAACATGCTTGTACTGAAGACCTTCAATCCGTAGGAGACGAGCTCTCGGAGACATTTTCGGGTGGTGTCACGAATCCGAATTGTCACGCCATGTAGATGCCTTCTGGCGATCAGGAAAATCACGAAGTACGTGAGGCAATCGCCGCACACGGTTATCATGGCAAGCCAGACCAGTCCTTTGCCAGCCCTAATTGCCACCACAATTGCAGCGCTTTTCAGGAGGATTGCGCAGACCCGGACTACGTTTCTTTTATAATAAAGGCGCAAGCCCGCAAGGAGGCTCGCGAAAACGTATCCCGGAAAACGGACTATCAGGCTCAGCCCCATCAGGGCCATTGTTAGGCGGGCTTTCCCCATCACGCTGTCGGGAACGTTGAATACGCTCATGCCAAAGACGCCCATGGCTACCCCGATAAGCGCGCCAACAGCCCCTACGCCCGCGTAAAATACAAGCGCGCTGCTGAGGAGCCCACCCATGGCCTTGCGCTTTGATTCGTCATCGTACTGAGCAACGTACCTGACAAGGGATGCTGAGACGCCGAGGTCGAGAAGCCCCATGTAGCCGAATATTGATATCACGATCGCCCAGATTCCGTAGGCGGAATCGCCCAATCTGTGAACCAGAAATGGGGCCATGAAGAAGGAGACCGCTAACTGGCACAGCAACGCTGAGAGATTGGCGAACGTGTTTAGGGGAATCCTGTGCTCAGTACTTTTATTTTGCATCTGGCTCATTTCACAGAACAGGAAGAACAGACTGTGGGATAGCAGTGTTTTTCACGGGCGCCCGGGGAAGCGTAATAGTGCGAGACGGCAGGGAATCCTGGTTGGCGAACTGCCCGTGACCGATGGCCTCTTCCAGAACCTCTCCCCGCTGGCAAGGAGACCACGATGGCATTCCTCCTTGAATTCAACGCGCGGCAAGCATTTCACAATTCACCGTTGCCAAAGAGTAAATACTTGATGGTCCTTCTCAAGCGGTTCCTGGTGTAGATATCCGCGCCCAGAGGTAGGGAGCGAAGCTCGTTTGGCGGGCCAAAGACCCTAAAATACCGCTCGGCAAACCTCGAAAAAACGAACAGATAGTACAGTGAAGTGCCGGGGATATCAATGCCCTGGCGATAGACCGCTTTCAGTCCCCCGTTGCAAAAAAGCTTCTCGACAGCGAACGGCGTGAACCGCCAATAATCCGAGAAACCGTTTTTCAGGTTTGGGTCCGCTTGAAAACCGTGAAATGCTTGTACGAACGGAACAATCACTATGACGCTATCGCGGGTCAAGTTGCAGAGATTCTCGACAGCCTGGAACACATTCCAAACATGTTCTAAGACTGTATGCGCCAAGACGCAGTCGTAGGCCTGATGCAGCTCCGCACAGAGCGGCAGGTCGAGGTCAATTGCGATGCTATCGGGGAGGAATCTGCGAATTCCGTGTTGTGGTCCCCCGTGCCAGTTTGAGATTGTGTAGCTTCTGGCATTTATGAAGTATTTCCGGTATGCGCTGCCGAACTTGTCCTCGTCCGCCCATCCACTGACGTTTATGACGTCGCCGGTGAAATATGGTGCCATTTTTCTTAGCTGAAGGTTCGTCCAATAGCGTGGCCTTCTGAAGAGCGGATCATGCTTAAACACTCTGGCCCTGGATAGGAACGTCCTCATTCGTTTTGGCAGCATGAAGCGGCTCCCTCCGAAAAACGCTGCGCTCCTGGTTTGCTCTTCCTGATGGCCCTGATCACGCAGTACGGCAGGCCCAGAGTAAGGATGGCCTTCCAAACCTTCGGCTGAAGAGGACGAAAGGATAACGAGCGTTTGTAGCACCGAAGGGCATCCAAACGACAGTTCACCCGATGTTTGTGACAGCCCTCTGCGAAATGCCTCATAGCCAGCCGCCGCCTCTGCACAGACCCGGAAGGATCGAGCCACTCCTTATTGGCGGATAGGAAGCTATCAGCGATTGCCCTTGCAATCTTCTTCCGCTCCTCCCCGCGGCATGACAGACGAGAATGTCCCAAGCGTGCTCTAAGCAGCTTCTCCGGAAGATAACCGAATGCCCAGTTTAAGCTGAATCTCAGCCACAGGTCGTAGTCTATCGCGAGCGGAATGGATTCATCGAACATGCCGTTCTGTTCGAAGCATTCCCTTCTGACCACTGATGAGGAGAAAGGGACGATGTTATGAAACATGAGGTTGCGAGTTACCCAACCTCTGGCATAAGGCGGATGACCGACCTGGGGCAGATTCTGGCGGCCGCAAAAACAGATATGGTCGCAATACACGACCCCGACCTCCCGGCTCCTCTCAAAGAGGACCATCTGCTTCTCCAGCTTTCGCGGAAGCCATACATCGTCCGCATCCAAAAAGGCGATGAAGCGGCCGCGAGACTCGCGAATGCCGCGGTTCTTCGCCTTGGGCTGGCCAATGTTTCTCTCAAGGTGATAGTAGGTAAGATTGGGCAGAGCCAAATAAGGCTCGATCACTTCACGGGTATTGTCGGTCGAGCCGTCGTCCACCACTATTATTTCGTAGTCCTTATAGGTCTGGGCCAGGACAGAGTCAATGGCCTCTTTCAGGAACCGACCATAATTGTATGTTGCGATAACAACGCTGACTGTGGGCTTTCTCATATTGACCTACTAAGCAAAAGGTAGTGGCACTTTAGAAATGACAAAGCGGAATTTGCCCGACGGTTCACAGGGAATTTCTTCAACCAACTCGCGCTGGTAGCGCATCACGGGGCCAAACTCTAAGCAATGATACGTATCTTCAAGAAGAAGAATTGATGATCGCGAGAGCGCTTTGCCACGCAAGTCCACCTGGGTGGCAGTTTACCGCAGCTTCACGCCGCCTTTAGGTCTTATGGTTGCCCTGCAAGGACGTATATGTTTCCGTCTGTACAGCCTGAGAATCAGAAATAGCCGATAGCGAGTAATGATTTCGCACGTAGCGAAGCCTGCTCGCGCAGCCGCTCGCAGCATAGGATTGTTCCAATCGTGTACGGCCATAGATGCCCTACGGTACCCCTTGGATTTGAGATCCTGTGCCGCAGCAACGATTAGTGCTGGTATGAGACGGAGACCGCGGTATTGGGGGAAGGTGAAAACCTTGAAAATATAGAACTCATTTTCGGACAGGACAGGCTCGCAGTCCACATCCCCCAAGTGCGGCTCCTTCGTTGCGACAGAGCGAGTCGTGATCCACAGGTACGCGAGGACATTGTTGCCATCAACGGCAACGTAGCACTTGCCGCCCTTTTCCAGCGTCTCAGCGACGAAGTTTGACTCCCTCCAACCAATCTCTGCCGCTTTCACCAACGAAGGCGCAAGATCGTCACCTGAGTCATCAACGACTTTGATTTGCGCCCGGACCTTTGCCTCGATCGGCTCAATATCATCGAGCAAATCTTTCTCCAGCCACACGATGGTCTTTTTGTCATAAAAGAACGGCCACACCTCTACCAGGAAATTTCGCCAGACCCACGGTCTCAGTCCCTCCTTTTCCCACTTTTCTCTCTCTCGCTTTAACCAATCTATGGGTCGGCCTATCAAACGATCAACCGCAGTTCTCTTGGTTCGCACTGAAATGGTTGCCATGAGCCGTGCTGTACTTTCCCAAAGGAAGCTATCAGGAACTCTTCCTAAACGCTGCCCAGTTTGTTTCGGTACAACCAAAGGCCTGGATTCAGTCCCAGGGCAACGGCACCTTCGATATGACGAAACGGTACTTCCCCGAGGCCTCTTGAGCGATCTTGTCAACGAATTCGCATTCGTATTTCATTCGAGGTCCCAGCCGCTGATGCACAAGCCCGTCGAGGCGGCGTAAGCTGTCCTCATTGAATCCGGGCGCCCTGACAATCCGAAACCTAACAAAGTCGGTACGCTCTTGGACAATTTGAAATTGCTCGACATGAAGAATGAGCAGGGCCAGGTGGTCCGTAAGAGATATTCCCGAAACGAGAGCGCCATCCGGCGTCAGGATGTAATCGGCGGTCCGCCCTTCGACATGACTGAGCATCGGTAGCCCCCTCCCACAGGGACACTTTTGGGCTGAAGGAACTGCTACGTCCCCCAGCCGATACCGGATGAAGGGGAAAGCATAATTCGTCAAGTCCGTGACCACCACTTCTCCTGCTTCTCCCGGTGCGACCGGCTGCCCGTCCCTCAAAACTTCCACTACGAGCGCGTCCATGTTGATGTGAAGCCCCGAATGGGCCTCGCATTCGCTGGCGACCAGAGAAACTTCCTCGCACCCATAGCGATTGAACACCTTTGTGTCAAATACGGACTCGATGGTCTCCCGTTCGTTCTTCAACAAAACCATCGCTGTGCAGATGACCCCTCGGGGGCGGATTCCGCGCAGTCCTCTGCTATGCACGAACAATGCAAAAAGATATATGGCGTGGGTGATTCCACAAAGCGCCGCCACGGGGCGCCTGAGAAGACGCCGAGCGAAGCTCTCCATATCCTCGTCCGTTATGCGCACGGGGGCTAGATTACACCCCCGGTTAAGCAGAGCGTTCCGCAGCCTCATGCGCAAACGCCTGCTGTTTGCCCCGGGTGTCCACATATAGCCTATGCGATCTCCTATGTCCCAGCCAGCCCAACGATCGTGGCGGATCGTACACGCCCGCCGCCACTGGCGGCACACTTCATCCATATAGAAGAACAGCGAAACACCTGTGGATCCGGATGTCTTGACAGGAATGAGTTCATCGCGTCTGATGTCATGTGCGATCATGTCTGTCCTATACGCCCGGATCTCCTTTTTGCTCAACAAGGGGATGCTACGGAAATCATCCCACGAGCGAATGTCCGAAGGGGTGAGACCGTGGCTGTCGTAGAACCGCGCGTAAAACGGACAGTTGGAGTAAGCGTGAGCGAGAATTCTTTTCAACCGCGGCCATTGCCGAGCTCGAAGTTCCTCCTCCGTCAAAAACTGACTGTGCTCCAGCAGGCGAAGATGGCTGAGATAAGGAGACCTCTCCTTCATTGCCCACAGCGGAGCAATAACGTTTCTCACAACAGGCGCAAACCAATCTCTCATGGATTCCCCCGTGAAACCATGTCTTGAAGTACTCGTTCCGCGCGCGCCGTCACCTTGCCGGCTTTCGGGCGTTTCGGGGTCGCCATCTGTGATTCTTCTCGGTAGTAATATATTTTCCCCGCGTAGTTCCTCAGCTTCACGACGCCGTTGGCGTAAGAGATAACGTAGTTTGGCGCGACCGGCACCTTCCCTCCTCCTCCAGGTGCGTCAACCACGAAGGTTGGGACAGCATAGCCGGAAGTGTGGCCCCGAAGTTTTTCCATGATTTCTATCCCTTTGGCGACCGAAGTGCGAAAATGGGAAGTACCTCTGGCGGGATCGCACTGGTAAATATAATACGGCCTCACCCGAATCTTAAGCAGCTCGTGCATAAGCTTGCGCATCACCGAAATCCGGTCGTTTATTCCCTTCAAAAGGACGGTCTGGCTGCCCAGGGGAATCCCAGCGTCAGACAGCATATCGCAGGCTTTTTTGCATCTTGGTGTGATTTCTTTGGGATGGTTAAAGTGTATACTAATCCAAATAGGCGAATACTTCTTGAGCATGGCTATCAAGTCATCCGTAATCCTCTGCGGTACAGTTACCGGAACGCGGGTGCCGATGCGAACCAGCTCCACGTGCGAGATGTTCTTGATGGCATCTATTATTTCCTCGAGGTTCTCATTCGATAGGAGAAAGGGATCTCCACCGGAAATAAGCACATCGCGAACTTTCCGGTTGGAGCGGATGTAATCCATGGCTGGTCCTAAGTTTTTGTGGGAAACCGGGTGTTCCTCGGGTTCCTTTTTTCGACGCCTTGTACAGTGGCGACAGTACATAGCGCATTGGTCCGTCACCAGTAGCAAGACTCTGTCCGGATAGCGGTGCACGAGCCCCGGTACAGGACTGTCCCTATCTTCGCAGCAAGGATCACGCATGTCGAAAGGGCTGATTTTAAACTCGTCAATCAGTGGAACTGCCTGACGCCTGATGGGACAACACGGATCCTCGGCATCCATTAGGGAAGCAAAATAGGGAGTGATAGCCATGGGGAGGCGCCCTCTCGAGCGCTTTACTGCCTGTTCCTCGTCAGCCGTAGGATTGATGACCTCCCGAAGTTGTTCGACAGTGATGATGCGATTCCTCAACTGCCAATGCCAGTCTTCCCAGTCCTTGTCCTCAACGTCTTTCCCAATTCTTGCTCTCATGTCCTATTTTCTCCTGACTGTTAACCACAGACGCCGGCTCCGCAAGAATCCCCGAAGCCCGGCAGCGGGATAACGCTCTTTCATTTTCCCCTTACTCAAGAATTCCGCTGGCTCTCATGGCGAAAACTGCGATGTTTCTGTCCGCGCCGATTCTCTTCAAAGAAAAAAGGTCTGAGCGGCTGGTGTTGCTGCCCGAGATCATCGAGCAGGCGGCCGTAAAGCCCACTTCTTTCAGCTTTGCGGCCACATCCTCGTTGAAGTCAGACTCCATGCCGCTGGGGTAGGAGAAAAGCTTTACCGGTTCCTTCAATATCACCTGAAGACGCCGCTTGGAGCAGGCGGCCTCTTTCTGGGCGAGAGCCAGAGGCACACGGGTGAGAATAGGATGTGCGCAGGTGTGGGCGCCAAAGCCCATTCCGTATCGAGCCATGTCCCTCACCATTTCCCATGTCATCATTTGTCCAAAAGGGACGTAAATCGTACGTTTCAGTCCCAGCCGGGCCCTCAGGATATCGAGCAGGAGCTCCCGCTGATATAAGGGTCGGCCGTGAAGTTGCGCCGCCAGGAATTCGCGCGCCTTCGCCCTATCCCTTGCGGTAACAAGGTCCAGCCGGACACCTTGATGCGCCGCTTCCGGAATGAAATGGTCAGCAATTTCCTCCATAACATCGGGAGTGAGAAGCCTTAGCATCCTGCGGAGGACGGTCGGTGTGGAAGCGTTTGCAAGGGAAGGCCCGTAAGAACGAAGAACCTTTCTGCCAGCCTCCGCGAGTTGCTCCAGAGACTTATCGAAGGGCTCGACGAAGAGGACATTGCGCGAGGAAAAACGAAGATAAGCCGACAGAGCCACTTGCCAGCTTGGCCTCTTACAATCAATGAAGCCTGTGGTGAGGAAAAAGGTAGCTGGCAAGCCGTGAAAGCGCAGGATGGGATAGGCGTTGGTGTAGTTGTCACGATAGCCGTCGTCGAAGGTGATGCTTACCGCATTTCGCGGAAGCCCTTCACCGTTCTCCATAACTCTCACCGCTTCGTCGAGAGGAACGACATTGTGCCGTTTGCAGATGTGTTTCATCTGCCTGGCAAAAGTCCTGACAGGTGTGCCCATAACGTGCGGTCGGACCCAACTGCCGGTTATGCGGTCATTGTTAACTTTGTGGTAGACGAAGATCACAAGAGTTCTTGGCTGCCCCAGCACGTCCCGCAGGAGCCGAATAACCCTGTACATCTGGGTAACATAAAGAAGGCAGCAAATGGCATCACGCAGAGAGCATTTCGCCTTCGCCAGAAGGCGACCAGGTGCGTTCTTTGCGTTGCCGCCAAACCAATGAAATCGTCTCATGCTGGTCCCCGCCGCTGCACGGTTTCCCACGCCCAGGCATAACAGCGGCTGGCAAGGCGCCGCAAGCAGGCCACAAGAGAGTGAGAAGAGCGTTTACGTAGTGACACTCGGGAGGATCCGCAGCCCTCGGGATTGCCTTTCCCTTCTGACGTGCTCACATACTACCGACTCCATCGCAAAAGGATCTCGAGACAAAAAGAGGGTGTTCGGTGCGCCATTCTTGCACGGGAAGGTTTTCCACTTCCTGATGCCTGAGAACTCGCCCCGCCCGTACGTTCCGAACAATGCGTCCACGACGATCAGACGCGTCTTCTGGCAAATGTGAGGATCGCGGTTGATGTCAAGGACGGCGCCTTTCAGCGCCGGCCCGTGCAGGCAGACCGGATATGACTCGAGGTTGCTGAAGCGGACCGTCCCGAAATGGTTCTTCAAGGGACCGGAGGCGAGAATATAGATATGGTTGGTCAAAAGGGCGATGTTGATGAGGTGATGGGCCTGCGTCAACACCTTGGGCACATAACAACTCACGTCTTCACCCTTTCGGTCCACGATCCTCTCGGTCATGCGGATAGTAGCCGATTTGTCGGGGGCTTCCAGACCCCGTCGCAGCCGTAAAAGGACCCTGTCCCTGACGGAGCGGAGCACCCTCCGACCCACGTAGTTGACGCGGTAGGAAATACGACCTTTTACCAGCTCATCAGGAATCACCTTGCACAGATCGTAGACGAAGATGTCGCTTTCGGGGACACCCACATGCAGGACAAGTCCTCTAATCACCGCACTGACTACCTGGGGAGAGGTTATCAACTCTTTGTAACCGTGGTTGACATTGTTGAAGTTGGGCTTTACGGCGATTTTGTCACCCCGCTCATATGTGGACATGATTTGCTTCCAGCCGCTCTTTGGATCGCCCACCGACATCAGCTCGCAGACCCCGCGGTCCATCATTTCATCCACAACATGCTGGTCCACGAAATCAAGATATTTTACTGTGGAGTAGTCCCAGTTGGCTGCTCGCGGGTCGTAGATGCGGACGACCTTGTCTGAGACGTCACCGGGGTTGGGCTTTATCCTTGCTTTCTCATGCCCATCCCTCAGCAGTTCATACGCTGACAGGCCACCCAAAGCCGCAAGAGAGCTGGCAACCAAGAAATTCCTCCGCGATATCCGAGAGCTGATGGTGCGCATGTCAAGCTTGCAAGGCAGCCTTTACGGTTTGCTCCTGTTTATGGCGATACCCTGTCCCGCCTTCTCGCGAAGCCACCCTTCGGATCAGTTGTCCAGGGCTGATGGAGAAAAATGGGCACCCCAAAATCTTGGCAAATCTGATGTGCGCTATTTTCCTGAACCCCGATCTGCTAAAGGCGGATATGGAGGCGGCGTTCCAAACCGGAATATGACACCAGAGTCGCCGAAAACCTTCTTCCCTTAGAAAAGCCATAGCCTCGCCAATCAGGAAGGAAGCAATTCTCTTTCCTCGATATTCGGGAAGGACGAAGGTGTCGTAGACAAATGCGTCGCCCGGCGGCAAGCTGAGCTCGGCTCCGTAATCAAGGACGTACCCCCTCTCTCGGGCGATTTTTATGTACCCTACGATCTTCCCCTCGAGCCTTACACTCACCAGATAGTGTCCACAAGCACGTGCCAGCGATACCTCTTCGGGAATATACATCCACCCGAAGCGATAATGATTCTCGCGCAACCAGCGGATCGTTTCTTCTCTGCTTGAAGTATCAACTGCAACTGCTAATCTCGGAGACGGAGGCCCGATTTCCTCGCTAAGGTATCGGACAAACCAGTCGGCATGATTCGTCACAAGGACCACATGACGGACTTTCCTAATTCCTTTGAAGAAAACTCCTCTCCAGCCATCGCTACGCCGAACCTGTTTTGTCCTCACAAAGAGATGATCAAGCTTCATCGCCAGGTTACCGTCCGGGTGAGGTGCCCAGCTTGACAAAGGGTGTGCAAACTATGGCGGATTGATAAGATTATTCCTGATCCTTCCGAGATAGATGCGCTTCAAACGGGTCATGAAGGAGGGATTCCGCTGCGCGCTAAGGATGCAGTGGCGGCATATTTCGATCTTCCCAGCGTTCTGAAGTTTCCTGAGAGTTCTATGCTTCGCATTGTTCCATATCTGGCCGAGATCCTCGTTCAATATGTTGCCCAGCACGTAATT
Organism: uncultured Verrucomicrobiota bacterium; assembly: GCA_964640185.1. Taxonomy (GTDB): domain Bacteria; phylum Auribacterota; class JABMQX01; order JABMQX01; family JABMQX01; genus CAZXGF01. Next base: position 108,779 of record CAZXGF010000011.1, read on the forward strand.
AGGGATGAACGGGCAGGCCACTATGTTGCCATACGGGTCCATGGTTACTTCGTTTCTCTCCTGGTAACATTTCACAGAGGGGATAGTGCCTTCGTAGAGGTCCCTCTGTGACAACACGTCTATGTTGACTGTTGTGATACCAATGCCGTCCCTTGAATGGAGGAGCCTTATCCTTCGCAGGGTTTTCTTAAGCTCTCGGGCGTCATCCTGATCGAGCAGCACAGACTCTCCGTGCTTGACGTAATAGGGCTCGGGGCGGAGCCCGTTCACTATTGAGTTGTCAATCTGCTCTTGTGTTAGCTCACCGACATATTCAAAGTGGATTTCGTCAAAAGCTGAGTCTTTCGCGAAATGGAGGATGTCTTCGAGCGATCCTGCGTTGAATTTCGATACCGTTGTGTTGCAGATGAACTTCGGTTTGCCTTTTTCCCCGCGGGCTGCCACGACGCTCTCTATAGCGCGAACAGTTCGACCGAAGGTCCCATCTATTCCTCTTATCCGGTCATGAGTTCTCCCCACGCCGTCAACGGATATGTAAAGAAAATCAATCCCTGAAGCGACCACCTCTTCGGCGGTTGGGCGGTCGAGTAGATTGGCATTGGTGGGGAGATGAATGCACATTCCCAATCGCTTCATGTATCGAGCTAATGGGAAGAGTACGTCCTTTCTCAGGAACACATCTCCTCCGAACAGCTCTACCCCGTGCACGCCGTTTTCAGCCAAAACGTCAGCGACCCACATCCATTGCTTAAGGGATAACTCTCCTTTCCCATTGGCGCCTTTCCTCCATATCGAGCACGTAGCGCAGCGAGAAGTACAGCGGTACGTCAGGAACAACAGGGCAGACCGCGGGATCGCCCGCCAAAACCTCACCTCCGTCCTGACGCACCTCCTCAGGTCAGAAGTGATGGCTTTCAGGCCTCTTGCTATCTTAGCTGGAGTTACTCCCATCGCTTGATACCTTTTTCCATGCTTGCTTGATGAAGTCCTTCGCACCCATGCGGCGAAGGAGGGGAATAGCCCTATATTCGATCCCATAGAGAAATCGGGGAAACACTCTCCCGTTGAAAACCTGCAGGGTCACGTGCTCCCTGAGCTCCGAGGTCCAGTTGAGCAGGTACTGATAAGTATGCCCGCAGGAATTGTACTGCTTGACCGTCGGATCATTGAACAGCTCTTTCAATATGTGGTACTCGAGAACCGAGCCGGGAGACAGAGCACGGTAATCATCATCGTAATCGGCTCTGATTGGGTAAGAAGTCCCCCTGTATTTGATATGGTACTCAAATGCGATGGGGCGGTTTCCGTCCCTCATCAACCATAGCTGCACCCATCCCTTTCGGGCCATTGTCCTGGATGCTTCCTCATAGAACGTTGTGCTGCAAATGCTATCGGTGATGGCGGTCCCCATTCTATGCTTCCAACTCTTGCCGGAAACCAGAAAGATATCCTTCAGCCTGTGTTGAACCTCTTTTTCGTCCGTTAGTCTTTCTATCGAGATGCTACCAAGCCTCTTGATTCTATTGAGCTTGTTTCTCAGGACTTTTCTGAACTTTCTCGGTTTGCTGCTGAGAAACCCTTCCCAATCGCTCGTCGCAGATATGACAGGGGATTTTAGCGATTCCTTGAGCCCAAAAGGCAGCCGCCTTCTGGTGAGCGCCTCTTGGAGGTCAGGCAATGTCGCCGAGCGGGCGTGAATCTTCTGCAGTTCAAGAACATCCCAGTTGGCCCTTTCGTTGACAAGATAGCCCAGCAACGAGCCGAGCACGTCTTTAATATCCTCCTCGGCAATGATGAAATCAGCACTGGGAGACTGCCCGTTCGCCATGAAACAGATTTTTTGGATCGGCACTCCTCTGAAATCGCCCCTGCAAGACATCAATGGAGCTATCCCTACCGCTTGGCCGTTCCGGGTCGCGACCAGAAGATGGAGCTCATTGTCGCGCTGAAATGCCTTCCACCAGCACCAAAACCACTCGTGGGTTAGACAGGGCTTGTTCTCTCTACTGCGGCATAGAATTGTGTTCCATACTTTTTCTTGTGCAAGGAAATCTTGAGGATCCGAGATTCTGCGAACTTCAATTGCGTTCAGCATTTGCCGCATGTCATATTATTCATGCACTGTGTGCACAAACTACCTCTACACAGCTCCGCCCTCTCGATTACATGCCTCAACTTTCGCAACACGCACGTAACCTACGAGTTTTCCCCGCTTCTTCGCTTCAGAAAGAAGCGCAACGGACCTGAGCAACACGCTCAGTGATTAGCTTACCAAAGGAATGCGTCGGCCTCGTCGTCTCGCCCCGCATAAGTTCGTCCCCCGTCGTCAGTCTAAATCAATCAATGCAGTGCCTCGCGGAAGGCCACCAGCCGCTCCACATCCTCCGGAAAATACACCCGCCAACCTCGCCAATCTTTTTTGGCCTTGGGCACCTTGTCGGCTTTCTCCCATCGTCTGATGGTCTTGCAGCTTACGCCAACCTTGCGCGCGACTTGAGTTACCGTCATTCTCCCATCATTGTTCATCTGTCGCTCTTCTGTCATTTCGCCTTGGTTAGCGTTTCAAGCCTTGCCCCCTTATGGACATACTGGCCCGCATTTCGACGCAGTAGGTCAAGCAAGTTGCGTGCCATACATCGCGACGCTTCTTTTCAAACGGCCATGGCAAAGCTAACCACCCACATAACAAGCGCTTGCGGTAAGAAGTCCGTGGTGCTGACCACTACCCGATGGTTTGGCCTTAACCCGTCTATGTTGAAATATGTAAACACGACCCCACCCCGTCTTCAGCGCCGCAACTGGCGTAGTCTGCGTAACTTAAATTATCTCACTCATAACATATTTGGAGGGCCTCTCGCAAGTTTATTTTTTGCAACATCAGCCGACCACACAAAACGAGGAATGATGCCAATGCTCCACATATTAACCTATGCAACGGGAATGGGCCGGGGACAGGGAGGTCATCACACGCATGTCTTGGGATTAGAATGACGCTTGGAAAACAAAGAAACCCCTATCCTCGCCAGAGAAAGGAGGCGCGGATGAACTTCTTCTCCCCTCCAGCACACGCCACAGTGTGGTCTCCGGAGGGACTGACACAACAAAACGTCCTATGATGCAAATGGCGGCCGGAGGTCTGGAGATAAGCTTATTCTGTGTGCCGGAACTGCTCGCTCCACAGCTTGCCGAAGTGGCCCCCAGCAAGGGGGATGAGCGCTTTTTCCGTGATTCTGGGCTTAACAAAGCCGGAGCGCAGAAACTCACAAGTCAGGTCCATGATTGAAGTAAACGAGGTAAGGATTCAGCAGGTAAGGACGCGACCAGGACACGCTCCATCACCGATCTGCCTCCAAGCGAGTGGGTTCCAGAACTGCCCAACCGATAACCTGCTCCGCGCCGCCTCCCCAATCATCCTTCGCCAATACCGTTCCTTCTCTCTGCCCTTTCCCTTCGGTTCTCCTTGCATCTCCTTCCTCCTCGGCTTGTTTGCTCTTCGCTTCGCACACATCTTCGACCTGCTGAGGAGTTTCCCTCAGACTCCCGTCACCCGCAAGATGGGTTAGCCGAACGAATACCGAAGTTGCACGAAGGGGAGGTCGCATTCGATTTCTGGACCGAGGAGGAGGCTGGGGGATTTCTCGCATGCTGCAAGAAGGATGATGTCTATCCGATTGTTTGTTGCGCTCTGAACACGGGCATGCGGATAGGGGAATTACTTGGCCTGAGGTGGAATGCCGTCAACATGAAGGAGAGAATCATCACCATTGAAAGGAGCAACGTGAATTTCTCGAAACCGAAGATTTTTTGATTTGTTTTGTCCTCAGATTATCACCAGGGTAGTTTGGAAAGAGAAGAAAAGCGCGGCATTGGATGTCATAACTCCTTGCGGGAGAGTGCCGGGGGAGGGATTTGAACCCTCACGAGGCTTTCGCCTCAAGGGATTTTAAGTCCCTTGCGTCTGCCACTTTCGCCACCCCGGCTCACACGGAATAAATCTTCCCCATACTATCAACTGCGTTTGGCCGCGTCAACCCGCAGTCAAGCGAGGGTGTTGGCCACGTCTCCGGGACAAGCTCTCACGCTTCGTATTGAAACTTTTCCGTCGGACGGTGACGCCGTGGATCTGTCCCGTCTGTTGAGAAGAATATCGAGGCAAAAACTCACGGAAACTGGGTAGAATCCACCTGAATGTTCTTCCCTGAGCAACAGCCGCCTCGGAAACACTCTCGACAACCTCGGATATTAGGGATATACTTTTTCATCAGGGACAAGCAAAGCTCACAAGGGAAAGGCTGGTTACATGACATCTCAAGCGGCGACCTGTTCGATGGACGGGTGGGAAACGTCGGGGACTTACTGAACTATAAACGCCATGACCGCGGATGCGTCATCAATGCGGGATGTTACTGGGGACGAGGCACGAATTACACCTCAAACGGATTTCAGCAAAGGAGCGGCAGGCAGGATGAAGCGTAAGAAACGCGGAACCGAACGGAAGTATCATGGAGTTTCTCTGAACAGGAGAGAGTTCGTGGTGTTTGCGGCTCACGGCGCGGCCGCCTTGGTGCTCCCACGCCTCGTCGTGAGTGCTACCGGCTCCTCCTCCCGTAGGCATCGGCCGAACATCGTGCTCATTGTGTCAGATGACCAAGGCTACGCAGATATAGGCTGCTATGCCCATCCTGGAGACATCAACACTCCGAATATCGATCGCCTTGCGAGGGAAGGCGTTCGTCTGACAAATGGTTACGCGAGTGCACCCGTCTGTGCGCCAACCCGTGCAGCATTGGTGACAGGACGGTATCAGCAGCGTTTCGGGTTCTACACCGCCAGTGATTCCAGGACTGGAATGCCGATAACGGAAATCACGATTGCCCAGCTACTCAAGCAAGCCGGCTATGTTACAGGGGTTATAGGTAAGTGGCACCTGGGCTATGAAACGTCATACCGGCCCCTGAAACGGGGTTTTGATGAGTTCTACGGTTTTCTTGGGCATGGAGGGCATGATTATTTTGACTTGAAGATAATGGACCCCGTCACGGCTATTTATCGCAATGATAAGCCTATTAACGAAACAGGGTACTTGACGCAAAACTTCACTCGTGAGGCTGTATCATTCATTGAACGTCATCATCAAAAACCTTTCTTTCTCTATCTGCCTTACAGTGCTGTCCATGCACCATTACAGGCTCCGGAGGAATATCTGAAACGCTTCAACACGCCAGATAAGAAACGGGACACTTATCTCGCCATGCTGGCTTGCATGGATGACGGGATTGGCAAAGTATTAGAATCGCTACAACGCGCCGGAATCAATGACAATACCCTGATTATTTTCCTCAGCGATAACGGTGGCGCTCTACCTTCTGCCGCCAATAACGGAGCCTTACGTGGTGGCAAGCACAGTGTTTACGAAGGAGGTATCAGGGTTCCCTTCATCCTGCGTTGGCCAAGGCGGCTACAAGCCGGAAGCGTCTGCTCTGAACCGGTGATCTGCCAAGATGCGTTTACCACGATCCTGGCTGCTGCCGGCGTGAAACCTCCCAGTGACCGGATTATTGACGGAAAAAATGTGCTCCCGGTTCTGCGGGGAGGAAGCACCCGGCATTTGCATGATTCCCTATTCTGGGCTTGGGTCAAGCCGAACATGAAGGAAAAGTGGGCCATCAGACGGGGCAAGTGGAAACTCCTCTCGGACAAGGGTCGTGTAGAGCTTTATGACCTCGAGTCCGACATCAGCGAAACAAAAGACCTGGCCGGGCAAAAGCCAGAGCTTGTAAAGGAGCTCACGAAAATCTTCAAGGACTGGAGGGCGAAGATGGCGCCCCAGATCAAGAGAAGGCGCAGGGAACGCTAATTGGAATAAGCACCGACCGGGCTATCAACTTCCGGACGGCCGCCCTTGGCTCCCAGGCCGCGGTGCGCCTGTGTCTGCTTCACTCACACTATCTGTAGTTCCTCGGGAATAAGACAAAAGGGCTATGGCGCCATGTCCACCAATATGGCTGGACCAGAGGCTAATTAGTCGTGTTTAAGCCGATTTGCACATTGGCGCCGGAATTGTCCAGGATTCCCCGCTCGCCACGCAGAAGACAACCCGTAATAGTGGCTGCTACCAGTCCTTTTTCCAGCGTGATCTGACGCTTACCTTTATCCATGAACTCACAGCCGTTGACCACCAGGCGGCCTCCACTGGCGAGAATGCAGGGTGCGCCAGTGCCTTTGTTGTTCCATCCAGTGAAATGACACGAGGTTAACATCAATGTGCTCGGGCCGCGTTTGATAACGTGCTCCTTGGTCTCAGGCACGCCCCAGAATCCGCAGTTGACCAATTTCACAGGCCCCTGATTCTTTTCCCCAACCTCGATCGTGCCCATGAACTGGCAGTTAACGAACTGCACACCGGCGTGCCTCTGGGTCCTGTCCACGCGCATGGCCAACGGAGTGATGTCCGCGCCTGACTGAGTGATCACGGCGTTGCCGGCGCCGTGGCCGAAGTCGTCGAAGTGGAAGCCTATTAAGGGAAAAATGACAAAAGAGTTGCTGATGTACTCCCAGTCTGTCTTGCCGATCTTAAAGCCGACAAGGTTCTTTTGCAGGTAGGCATCCAACCTTCCTTTGTGCCTCGGATATTCCGGCTTCAATGCCATGCGTGTCCATAAGTTGGGGTTGAAATGGACATTCTCAATGCGGCCGATGTCTGTGCATTGGTCAATGTACACACCTATCTTCAGAGGGCATGCGAAGACATTTCGTATAATGTGCAGCTCATTCCACCTCGTGCCGAAATCTAAGGCCTGGTACGGATTTGTCAGCGTCATATCCAGGACCTGACACATTTCGCCATCGCCCCGAATTGTCCAGGGATAAGGTACAACGTTGGGGAACGTCTGCTCAGGGTAGTGAATGATAAGACCGCGAATTGTGGCATTGGGCTTGAGTGTGATCAAAGGCTCACCATCGGCTTTACCGCGTCCACCGTACGCCAACAGGACCGTGCCGATAGGATGCTCTGAATGCGGTACACCACCAGAGGAACCACATAAAGTGACCCCAGGAGGAACAACCAGTGAGCCGTTAAGCCGATACTGGCCAGATGGCAGATAGCAGATAGGTCCCTTTGTTTGGGCTGCATTCAGTCCAGCTTGCAGGGCAGCCGTGTTGTCGAAGATGCCGTCACCAACAACACCGTAATCCTTCGCGCTGATCCCTTCGGTAACCAAGTTTTCAGTACGCACTCCAGTTGCAAGAATGGGTTCCTTCATTAGCTCCTCCTTTATATCCTTTGCCCCAGATGCCGCAGACATTGCGAAGAAACAGGACAGACCAATTGCCATCCAGAATGTTACCTTTCTCATGATCGCTCCTTTCCTGAACCGATAATTGTGAAACCCAGAGCCCAGCGAACGGCGCGCTTCCACCCAGAACAGCAGAGGTGAATCCAGAGGGATAGCGGGAGCGTCCAGGTCTGCGTCAGCTTCTGCGACAACCACCGCAGTCACTAACAATCTCGATGAGTGTCCGATGGTTCTCCACCACATGTGTATCACCTCAGTCAATTCATTTGGACCCGTAAGCTCGTCCGCACAATCTTCGTTACCCTATGGTCTTCAGCCGGCCCCGTGGCAGCGTACGCGCGGGTTATGTCGCCTGAGGGCCTGTTCCGCGAGGGCGAATTCGATACCATCTTATCATATCCCGCAGCTCGTGCAAAAACCCGAAAGGCGTATGGCCTCAGTCGTGGGCGGATTGCCGGCCGAGGCGGAGGAGGCAAGAAGGGAACAGCAGATTAACGCAAAGGCGCAGAGTCGCAGAGAGGAGAATGAGAAGGAACCCGTCCTCGCCTGCCGTGGCATGGGCATCCTGCCCATGATTCCCACGGGAGTTCAGTGTTGCCATCTATGTAACGCTGCCCCGCCATGGCGGGGCGGCAGTCCTGAGGGCGTCTCGCCCTCGGCGGGGGCAGGATGCCCTCCCGGGGAACGCGGGACAAGATGCCGGCGATACGTGTGCCTCTCTGCGTGTTCTGCGCACTCTGGGGTTCCACGCTCAGCCGCCTGTAACTGAGGCGTTACACCCAGATCATTCGTTGCGTAGGGAGCGCGGGGCGTGTTATGGTCTGCCCGATGGGAAAGGGTGCTTTCGTCCTTTGGTCTTGTATTCTGTGCGACATTTTAGTGGGGACCCTCCCGATGATGGGAGGGTTCGTGACGCTGATCAGAACAAGGGTGTACAATGGTTCTCAGACCCGCTCTTGCCGCCGCCTCGGTCTTTTTCCTCATCTCAATTCCCTCAGACTTGGCGGGGGTCGGCCGGTATGTTGATGGCTCAGTTCCACAATCGGGCGATGAGACTTGGTTGGAAACGGCATTCAAGACAATTCCGGAGGGGATTAACGCCGCGTCCGAAGGCGACACAGTCATTGTCGCATTGGCTGCCTACGTCGAGAACATCCAGTTGCACGGCAACAGCATCATGTTCTGCTCGGGACTCGGCAGTTCGGGACGCAGTCAGCCGCTGGGAGAGCCGCTGCATGCCGCGCAGAGCTCATATTCGAATCTGGCTGTGCTTCTCGACAATGAGATCGGTTGCTTGTACGAACGCAGCGAAAAACACCGAAGGGCGTGGATCGTATTCACCCAGTTTCCCCTGGAATGGTTGACCGAGGGGAGCGATTGATGACGAGCGCGAGCACGTAAGGAGGATCGCCATGAAAATGAGGAAGTGCAGCTTCGTCGCGGCCGTCGCGGTGTGGCTCTCCGCGTCGCTTTCGGCCCGGGCCGGTGAAATCCTTTACAACGGGATTGAGTTGCCCGACGACTGGCCTCCACGGATAAAGAAGCTCACGCGGGAGCCGATGCCCGTTCCCTACCTCGAGAATCCGCCACAAATCATTCCGATAGACGTTGGCCGACAGCTTCTTGTGGATAATTTCCTGGTCGAACGGACAACGCTCCAGCGAAGCTATCACACGCCGAAATATCATCCGGACAACCCCGTGCTCAAACCGGATAAGCCCTGGGAGCGAGAAGGTACAGCCCCGGCGGCCATGCCCTTCAGCGACGGGGCATTTTATGATCCTGAGGACAAGCTGTTCAAGATTTGGTACGCTGGCGGCTACATCGCCAGCACCTGTCTGGCAACCAGCCGGGATGGGATTCACTGGGAGAAGCCGTCATTTGGCGTGCGGCCGGGCACCAATGAGGTGCTCAGCCACCGCGACGTCAACCCGGCAAGCGGTGGGCGCTACCGCGACTCGAGCACGGTGTGGCTCGATCAAGAGGATCCCGACCCACGGCGCCGCTACAAAATGTTCGTCACGGCAACCGCGCCAGGGGCGCGGCCGTGGAGCCTTGCGCTGCGCTGCTCCGACGACGGCATTCATTGGTCTGAACCGTTGGCCGTCAGCGCTACACGCATCGGCGACCGGACCACGGTGCACTACAACCCCTTTCGCAAAAAATGGGCGTTCGGTCTGCGGACCAGCCAAGCGGGTGTGGGCCGATCGCGCGCCTACTTCGAGCATTCCGACGCAACCGCCGGCACAAAACAGCTTGCCACGGACGCAGTGCTCTGGATGTGCGCTGATCGCCTCGACCCGCACCACCCCAAGCCCCAGTACAGCCACATCACACCACAGTTGTATAACCACGATGCTGTGGCGTACGAGAGCCTAATGCTGGGGCTGTTCTGCATCTGGCAGGGACCCCCTAACAGCGATTGCGCCAAGCTGAAAATTCAGAAACGCAATGAGGTGCTGGTCGGCTTCAGCCGCGACGGCTTCCATTGGTATCGTCCCGATCGCCGCCGGTTCCTCACGACCAATGAGACTGAAGGCGCCTGGAACTGGGGCAACGTGCAAAGCGTCGGCGGCTGTTGCCTGGTGGTTGGCGATAAGCTGTATTTTTATGTCAGTGGCCGAGCCCTCAGCGACCGCTTCTGGGACGGCGACTGCAACACTGGGCTGGCTATCATGCGCCGCGACGGGTTCGCCTCGATGGACGCCGGCTCCGAAGGTGGCACGCTTACGACGCGGGTCGTGACATTTAAGGGCAAGTACCTGTTTGTCAACGTTGATGCTCCGAAAGGCGAACTGCGCGCCGAGGTGCTCGAGCGTGACGGCAAGGTGATCTCGCCGTTCACCCTCGACAAATGCAATCCTGTATCGGCTGACAAGACTCTGGCAGCGCTGACGTGGAGGGGCGCCGAAGACCTGTCCGCTCTGGCCGGAAAACCTGCCCGGTTCCGCTTCCACCTGAAAAGCGGCAAGCTCTATAGTTTCTGGGTCAGTCCCGATAAATCGGGGGCCAGCTACGGCTATGTCGCTGCTGGCGGACCCGGGTTCACTGGTCCGAGGGATACGGTCGGCGCCAAAGGTTACACGGAGTAGAGAACAGCCCCAAGGACGAGAAAAACGACCAGCTCCGGCGAAAGGATGGTGGGTCCCAGTCGGCGGGTGAACTGCCCGTCTATAAAAGTTGACTTCTGAACAAGTAAGTCAAGTTTTGTAGAAGGAGAACACAAAACGCCCTTTCCCCCAATGTGGAAAGGAGGCGAACTCGCTGGAGGAACGTGGCGAATAGCGCCCATTCGGATGGTGCGGAACCCGCGATCAATTCTGACTGAAGGCAACTCCTTTCTGGCTGCGCTCGGCCAGCCAAGCGACCGACTGGTCTTTTCGGCTGCTGCACTGTGCCGTGGAGTTCCCCTTCTTTCCGCCGGGTTACGCACGCTCAATGCCGCTGGGCGGCGTTTCTTGACCTATGAAATCTTTCTGTAGTGCAAGACTGACCGTAAGGGTCCTCGCGTTGTTCTCCCTGTGGGAGGATTCAAGATGAGCAAAATGACTCGACGCCGTTTCCTGTCCGAGGCGGCGGCCTACGCAACAGCCAGCACCCTGATATCGCGTCTTGCCGTAGGCGAGAGCCGGAGCGACGGTTTGCACCTTGCCGAGCCTGCGCCCCAACAACTCGCGTGGCAAGATATGGAGCTTGGCCTGTTTATCCATTTCGGCATGTTCATCTGTGGCAGCGAGTCTGTCCCGGACTCGAACGTGTACAATCCGACGAAGCTCGATACTGACCAGTGGCTTGAGGCGGCGCGCGCAATGGGCGCCAAATATGCCGTGTTCACCGCAAAGCACGGCACAGGTTTCATGCAATGGCAAAGTGACGCGTACCGTTATGGGCTGAAGCAGGCAAAATGGCGGGCCGGAAAGGGCGATGTTGTCAAGGAGTTCATCGAGTCCTGTCGCAAGTATAGGATCAAGCCGGGGCTTTACGCCTGCGTGCACTACAACGCCTACTGGAAAGTTTACGGCAAAGGCAAAGTGCAGTCAGGTGACCCGGTGGAGCAGGCGAGGTACGCCCGAGCGTGCGAGACTCTTCTCACTGAATTGTGGTCGCGGTACGGAGAGCTTACGGAAATCTGGTTCGACGGGGGTGTATTGCTCCCGGAGAAGGGAGGGCCGGACATCGTCCCCATAGCCAAGCACTTGCAACCGAAAGCAATGTACTTCCAGGGTCCAGCAAGCACAATTCGTTGGGTCGGCAACGAGAGAGGTGTCGCAGGTTATCCTTGCTGGGCGACGGTCCCAAGCCGAGAGGCGGCGGAGGGCGACCCGCGCATCATGGGCCACGGCGATCCGAATGGGAAACTGTGGTTGCCTGGCGAGTGTGATGTGCCACTGCCCGGACATGGATGGAACTGGACTCCGGATCAGAAGCAAGATATCAAGCCGTTGAGCGCGCTGATTGATATGTACTACAGGTCTGTGGGACGAAACTGTAACCTCCTGCTGAACGCCACGCCGAACAAAGACGGCATCATCCCTGAAGTCAATCTCAGACATTATGCTGATTTCGGCAGAGAAATCAGGAGGCGCTTTGGCAAGCCTTTGGCGGAGATTCGAGGGACCGGGAAGGTGCTCGAGCTCGGTCTCACACAACCGACGAAGATTGACCATCTGATTCTCATGGAAGACATTGTGCACGGCGAGCGCGTAAGGAAGTACGTGGTGGAAGGGCTCGTTGGCGGTGGTGAATGGAAACAACTTTGCGAGGGGGTCTCAATCGGACACAAGCGTATTCAGAAGTTTGACCGGGTTGAGGTGGCAAAGGTCCGCTTCCACGCCACAGAGTCAGTCGCCCAACCGAGGATTCGCAAACTGGCTGTATATGACACAAGGATGACGTGAGGTTCGGCGACTCGTCCCGAACGGGCAGGGCGTTTGCGAAGAATCCCGCAGTGACCCCGTTGCGGCGCCATTGTTTCCTTTGGAAAGCGAAGCGTCATCGTCAGCCGACTTGCCCTGGCGAGGCGATGTCACCCGCAATTCTTGTTTCCTAAATACAGCCGCACCCTCGGCCAGAGGAAAGTTGCCGGAGGAAGAGGAAGGTGTTAGTATTCCTCAAAAGCGTTCACTTACACTCTCTTGGGCACGCGCGCAAGAGTTCCAACCATCAAGAGGGAGGAGGGGCACCATGAGCAAGAAAAAGGACGCAAATATTTCCCGGCGTCAGTTCGTGAAAGGCGCCGCAGCGGCAGCAAGTTTCCTCGTCGTCAAGCCCCGCCCCGGCGGGGTTTTCGGGACGCCTGCCAATTCTGCCCCGCAGATTGGTATCATTGGCTGCGGCGGACGAGGAAGGTTTGTGGGGAGGTTCTTTCCAGAGCACACCAGCGCGAAAGTCATTGCGGCGGCTGACTCGTTCCCCGACAGGGTTGATTACGCCCGGCGGCTGTTCAAACTGGATAAGTCGCGCCTCTTCGTGGGCCTTGACGGCTACAAGGGATTGCTGGACGAGGACGTTGATGGCGTGGTAGTGACCAGCCCACCCTATTTTCATCCGCGGCACGTCGCGGCAGCAATCGCCGCGAAGAAGCATGTCTATCTCGCAAAGCCGGTTGCGGTTGACGTCCCAGGGTGTAACAGCATCCTTGCCAGCGGCAGCAAGGCCAGGGGGAAGGTGAGCTTTCTGGTGGACTTTCAGACGCGATCCGAGCCTCATTTCATCGAAGCGGCGAAGCGGGTGCACGATGGCGTGATAGGGGTTCCGGTCTGCGGGCAGATTTTCTACCAGACCGGGAGGCTTGGCCGGCAGGCTCGCCCCGGCATGTCGCCCGGCGAGGCGAGACTCCGCAACTGGGTCTTCGACAAAACGCTTTCGGGCGACATCATCGTCGAGCAGAACATCCACGTTCTCGACGTCTGCAACTGGTATCTGCAATCTCACCCGATCAAAGCTACGGGCACCGGGGGCCGCAAAGCGAGAACCGATGTCGGCGATTGCTGGGATCATTTCATCGTCATCTACTGGTATCCGAACGGCGTCAAGATTGATTTCAGCTCGAGCCAGTTCCTCGAGGGTTTCCACGACATGTGCATGCGCGTCTATGGGACTCGCGGGACGGTGGATTCTCACTATGGCGGCCCCGTCAAGATTACAGGAAAGTCGCCCTGGGAGGGAGGCGACACCAAGGATATTTACAGAGACGGCGCCCTCGCCAACGTCAAAAACTTCGTCAAGAGCATTGAAACCGGGAAGTATCTCAATAACGTAGAGGTGTCCGTGGAAAGCAATCTCACCAGCATTCTGGGGCGCACGGCGGCTTACGCCGAAGAGGTCGTCACCTGGGATGAAATGATGGAGGAGAACGAAAAGCTCGAAACAGAAATCACGTTGTGAATCGCGAAAGCGACCGAAAAAAGGCGGCTCAACTGATCGAGGCTGGTAGCGAAACAGTGGGCGTCGCCGCGCATCGCGGGGAGGATCATCGTGCCCTCAACTTTCCATCCGTTCGATCCTAAAAAGCCGAAGGAAATTGTCCGCCGCTATGAGGGCAATCCGATCCTCACCGGGGCGGATTTTCCGGGCGACATCACGTGGGTCTTCAACAGCGGTGTCATCAAGGATGAAGGGCGGTACATCATGGTTTGCCGCGTGGAAGACTCCGCCCTTTACGACTACATGTGGGTTGCGGATAGCGATGACGGATTGCACTTCAAACCGCGGCCCGGGCCCGTCAACGTCCCTCACGGCAACCCCGAGTACGACGAATACTCCTACCGAACCTATTTTGACCCGAGGGTCACCAAGCTCGACGGAGTTTTCTACATCGTCCACTCCGCCCACAGCAAGCATGCCTGTCGCCTGGGGCTTTTCCGCACGGTGGATTTTGAGGAGTTCGAGTGGATGGGGTGCATTTCCGAGCCGGACAATCGCAACGGGGTGCTTTTCCCTGAGAAGGTCAAAGGCGAATACGTGCGGCTGGACAGACCAAATATCGGTAGCGGCGGCGACGGCGACATCTGGGTCTCCTATTCCCCTGACCTTATCCATTGGGGAAAGAGCAAGTGCGTCATCGGCAGAGAGGATTTTCGCTGGGCGTGGAAGAAAATCGGTCCGGGCGCCGTCCCCATTCGCACTAGCGAAGGTTGGCTGACCATCTTTCACGGCGTGCGGACGCAGTGCGCCCAGCATTATGTTTACCAGCTCGGCGTCTTTCTTCTCGACCTCGAGGACCCGTCTAAAGTGGTGGCAAAGGCGGAACGAGCAATCCTTGCCCCGCAGATGGATTACGAGCTTAGCGGCCAGACGCCCAGCGTGGTTTTCACCAACGCCGCCATTCTCGAAGACGATGGCTCCGTGAAAGTCTATTACGGCGCGGCGGATTCGGTTCAGTGCGTGGGCTTTTCAACCCTGGAGGAACTGCTCACCGCCTGCCGTAACGAGTAGCGGTGGGTTTCGCAGGCGTGAACCAAAACTCGACAAAAAACGTCTTCATAAAAGCGCTTTACCGTTCTGCCGCAAGTTTGCTACCATTCCGCGCCGTGGGTATGGACAGTTTGTTCGGTTCCCGATGCGTGGTTCATCAGAAACAGGTCAGTGCAGATGTGGAGGCTGATCCGGCACATTTTCTCACCCGCAATTGACAGGAGGCAAAGATGAAACGGAGCTTAGGCGTACGTCTCAGTCTTATGATGTTCCTGCAGTTTGCCATCTGGGGGGCGTGGCTCCCCTTCCTTCCAGCGTACCTGCAAATAGAGCTTGGCTTCTCGGGGATGCTCATGGGATGGATATTTGCGGCTCTCCCTTTGGCTTCCATGATTTCGCCTTTCATCGGTGGGCAAATTGCGGACAGATGGCTCCCCTCCGAGCGGTTCATGGCAATTGCCAATCTGGGCGCCGGTGCGATGATGTTGATCATGGCCTGGATGAAATCCTTCCCCGGCATCTTCGTTCTGCTGCTCCTTTTCTCGTTCTTCTATGCCCCGACTTTAGCCTTGTCCAACTCCATTTGTTTTCACCATCTCGATGATCCCGATAAGCAGTTCCCCTGGATTCGGGTTTGGGGGAGCATCGGCTGGATCGTTGCCGGCCTGGTCCTTAGCCTTTGGCTGCATTTAGCTGGCGGATCGCACGTCGAAAACGGTCACCTCTGCCTCCTGCTGGCGGGAATCTTTGCCATAATCCTGGGGATTCTTTCGTTCTTCCTGCCGCACACTCCGCCCGCGAAGAAGAAGGAGAGGCCCTGGGCTTTCCTGGAGGCGTTGAAGCTGATGAAAGACTGGCGGTTCGCCACGTTCATCATCATCGCGTTCATCGTTTCCACGCAGCTCCAGTTCTATTATATGCTTACGTCTCCGTTCCTCATCAGCATTGGGGTGCCCGAGGCGCAGGTCCCGGCATGGATGACCCTCGCTCAGGTGGTCGAAGCACTGGTAATGTTCTCGCTCGGTTTCGTGCTCGTCCGCTTTGGATATCGCAAGGCACTTTTTCTGGGAGTCATCGCGTGGCCCATACGCTACATCGTTTACGCCATCGGAAAACCGACATGGTTGGTGCTTGTATCGCAGGGGCTTCACGGTTTTGGCTACGTATTTTTCTTCGTGCTGGGAATAGTTTACGTCAATTCTGTTTCTGCTTCGGACATCCGTGCTTCAGCACAGGGGCTTTGGACATTCATCACCGTTGGGATAGGCATGTTGGTCGGCGCCCTGTTCACCGGATGGATTAGAGACCTCCTCACAACCGCCAAAGGCGTAAACTACACCGGTATCTTCCTTGTACCGGTTTTCCTGACCGTGGCTTGTGCCATTGCCTATCTCACGATTTTTCGCGAGTCGCCAAAGGCCGAAGAAGCAGAACCTGCGGAAAAGTCAGCGTAACAAAAAGGGTCAACGGAGCACGAAAGGCCAACTGAAGTATCTGAGGAAGTTCATGCGGCTGGTCGGAATCGCGACCAACCTCCTCTATCGCAGGCTTGGCCATGGGCATGCGTGTCCGCGCCTACCCCGAGCAGAAAGTCATGCTGTTTGATACGGCGGAGGGGGAGCTTGTCCCATCATAGGTCTCGAGTTTTGATAATAGCGGCCATCTCGTCTTTGCGCTTTTGCGAAGGGTCTCCCCTACCCACACTTCTCTCGCCAAGTGCTCCGATTCATAGGTTCGCTGACGTATTTGCTCCGACAGGATAACAGGATGTCTGGGATTTCGGATTTGAGATTTCGGACTGCGGATTCCGGCTCTGCTATTTTGGATTTCGGATTCCACATTCCGCATTCCGCAATCCGCAATCTGCAATGGACGGGTTGCATGCGCCGTTTGTCAGCCACAGCTCGGTCCCTGACCTTGCATCCGGTTTCTTCTTTAGCGAGCTTTGCGTTTTTGCGAGAGGCCTCCCCTTTTTCCATTTTCTCTCGCCAAGACGCTAAGAGCGCAAAGGTCTTCAAGCGCGCCGGCCTGTGATTTACTGAATGCTTCACGTCTCTGGAACAATCCTGTTCACGCCGATGGCGTGATTATCCCGTCAAAATAGCTCCTTTCACGACACCATT
>CAZXGF010000012.1:0-82661 GCA_964640185.1 uncultured Verrucomicrobiota bacterium
TGTAATCCCTCAGTCTCGGGCGGATAGCCGGCCGAGGCGGAGGAGGCAAGAAGGGAACAGCAGATTAACGCAAAGGCGCAAAGGCGCAGAGAATAAGGTGAGAAGGACACCCCGCCATGGCGGGGCTGCCGTGGCATGGGCATCTTGCCCATGATCCCGACGGGCGGGACGCCCGTGCCGCGCCTATCCGCACACACAGAGGTGAGGGAGCGGATTTGCGTCACCATCCCGGTTCGTCCCTCGCAAACACGCAGCCTGCGACAAGCAAGCGAAAGCGAACTCTGTCACCACTCAATGTAGCCGCACCGTCTGGGGCGCGAACCACTGATGATCTTGACGAATGTTGAGGTGGTCCAAAGCCGCAAGTCTCTGATGTTCGTTGTGCTGGCCTACTTTCGCCGATGGCAGATCGAGGAGACCACGCCCTTGGCGTGGTTTGCCAAGCAGGCCTATCAGGTCGAGGACATTCGGCTACGGAGGTATCCCGCCCAAGGCGTGACAAAACATGATAGCGATTGTGTTGGCGGCGGTGTACTTCGTGGCGGTATGGTTGGGGCAAAGGCTGAAGCTTGGCATCCTGGCCCACCACGCTCTTCAAGCAGCCAAACGCATCTTCGGAGTCCCCGATTTCCGATATTATGCCCTGGCGGACGGCGTAAAAGCCTTTCTGTTCGGCTCTGAAGCCCCACTTCGCGAAAGGAACGTTCAACCGCGCGCCGATCCGCAGCTCATGTTTCCAATATAGCCAATTGTTTGGGGAAACTCCTGTTCACGGAAAGCTTGACATTGAAGCGGCGAATGGGCAATATCATTGCCCGCCTTCGGAGGCGGGAATTGAACGTGGATGCGGGGCAGTTGTGGAGTTAAAAGTTCATTTAGCAGGTAGGGAGAGACTATGCCAGAGATTAAGATCAAGGAGAAAGACTACTGCGACAAAGTGTACGCTTGCTGGTTGGGCAAATGCATCGGGGGAACACTCGGCCGTCCGCTGGAGGGAAAAAGGGGGCCTCACCGGTTCACCTTCTATCGTCCCATCCCGAATCGCGCCGCCGAGAACGATGAACTGGACATCCAGCTCGTCTGGTTGCATGCCCTTCGCGAACGGGGAATTGACCTGACCTCCAGCGACCTCGCCTCGGAGTGGCTGGAGCACGTGATTTACTGGTTTGACGAATACCGCTTCGCCAGGTCGAACTTTATCAGGGGGCTTCGTCCGCCCATCAGCGGTTGGTTCAACAACTGGTTCAAGGACGGCATGGGCGCTCCCATCAGGTCGGAGATATGGGCAATGATCTCGCCCGGTTCGCCGGAGACTGCGGTCTCATACGCTTACCGGGATGCCATTATCGGCCACTCCGATGAGGGCGTTTACGGAGAGGTGTTTCTCGCTGCGGTTCAAAGCGCCGCTTTCATCATGTCGGACGCGGAAAAACTCCTTGAAATTGGTCTCTCCGCTATCCCGCCGGATTGTCGCGTAAGCCAGGCCGTTCGGGATGTGATAGAGTGGCGAGGAAAAAAAGTCTCCGGCGAGGAAGCTCGTCGGATGCTTCTCGAGAAGCATGGCTCAGACAACTTCAGCGATACTCCCCAAAACCTCGGCATCATCACTCTCGCGTGGCTTTACGGGGGGGGGGATTTCGAGAAGGGAATCCTTGGCGCGGTCAATTGCGGACTGGACACCGGGTGTAATGCCGGCAGCCTCGGTTCAACGCTCGGAATAATACACGGCCGCGACGGGATTCCGCCGAGATGGAAGGCCCCCATCAAGGGAAAGATAACCCCCGGCAGGGGCATCGTCGGCTTCGAGCCGCCGACCGAGATAGAGGTTCTCACAGAGCAGACCTTGCAGCTCGCAAAAGCGGTCCTCGAAAGGCGGGATACCGGCGTCTCCTTCTCGAGCAAGGGGAGGGCTCGGCGAACCGCGCCCGCCGGGTTCGCCAGTGGGCTATCCCCCACAGCCATCGCCGACGAGCAAAGACTCGCCCAGGAGCACCACCTCGGCGCCGCAACTGTCAAGATTCGCTTCCGCGATAACCCAACCATAAGCTACGACAAGCCCACGGAGATTGACTTCATCGTCGCCAACTCATCGGAAAAGGGCATCGAAGGGCACATTGATCTCACGGCGCCATTGGGATGGCACATCGAGCCGGAGAACACCTTCAAGTTCGCCATCAGGAAAAGAGGCAAACCATCCTGCAACACGATGGTCTTTCGCGTGGACGAGAATAATGTGCAGCTTCTCCTGCATAACCCGATATTGGCGCGCGTTTCAATCAAAGGCTTGCAGCCCATCAACGTGGCTTTCGATTTGCTCGGCGAACGCCGCTGGTTGATCGCCGGGCCCTACGGCAAGAAAGGCTCACGGGCTTTCGACAGAGTTTATCTTCCCGAAAAAGCTCTCGCCGAAGAAAAACCCAGAGGCAAAGTCGTCTTCAAGAAAGTGTCTTTCCCGGAGTTCTTGATGGATGTCAACCCGTTCTTCGGACAGAAGCAGGAAGGCGTCATTTACGCCTTTGGCTGGTTCTATAGCTCCCGCAAAAGGGACCTACGCATGTTCGCGAGTTGCAACGACGGCCTCAAGGTTTGGCTCAATGACAGGCTCGTTGTTAACAAACACTACCACTCGCCGATTCGTCCCCCGCAATACAGGGCGGACATCCAGGTTCAACGAGGCTGGAACCGGCTCCTCCTCAAGATCGCCCGCTGCGGTAATCCTGTGGACCTCCACTTCTACTTCGGAGACCGAAAGAACCACGTCTATAACGACCTGATTGACACGTACTTCCCGCCCGAGGTTCTCCTTTTTGCGGAGTGATGGGCTGTCAGGCGCCGCAGGCAACGGGCCGCGGTTTTTCACACTGGAGCGCGTGTCTCTCTCGCTTGCGCTGGCGCCGGGGTAGTCTGGATGCCGCGGCCGAGACGCGGTCCGGGCGTATCAAGATTTCCGCTTCACCGCCTACCGGCTTCTAAGACGGTTGATCACGGTCGGCATGATGTCCTGTCCGGTCATCTCCCCGAGTTCTCCTTTCGCGCACGCCTTCTCCGAGAATTCCTGCACGGAATCGGCGTTCAAGCCGCCGCCGCAAACCAGAATCGGAACCGGATCGTCCGAGTGAACCTTCATCAGGCATGGCGTGGAATGATCCGCCGTAACGATGATGGCTGTTTGTCCCGCGTCAATCCCTGCAACCAATGGGCCGATGAAGAAGCGGTCAATCTTCTCTATAATCTCTTTCTTGAGGTTATAATCTCCGTCGTGGCCCGGCACATCAGGGCCCTTTATGTGGACGTAGATTCCGTCGAAGTCCGGCAGCTTCTTTAACACTTCCGCCACAATCGTTCCGTATCGCTCCTCCAAGCTCTCCTGCGATAGCGGTATCTCAATGGGATGCATCCCGGTCAGAAGGGCGATGCCCTTCTCAACCGGCATCTCCACAATGCAACCAAAGTTCATGCCGTGTTGCTCGTTCATGGAGGGGAATTTCGGCAGTCTATCTCCGGCATCGCGGTTGAGGATGACGTTCGCCGGGAGATTTCCTTCCGCGATTCTCTTTTTGTTCACCGCGGATTCGTTGAGCACGGCGTGGCTCTTTTCCGTGAACTCGTTTGTCAGCTCCGCGGCGATTCTTGCCCCCTCCGGGTTGCTTGCGCCCTCGAGGGGAACACATTTCTGCACCTTCATCTCGTACGTCTTCAGCGCCACGCCAAGCGTCCCCTCTCTGCCATAAGCAGGGTCTGTATTGGACACCTCCCCGGAAAGCTGCTTTCCCTCGCTGCGGATGCACAGCACTGCTCTATGCTCGACGGTGTTCTTGAAAACAAACGTCGCCGGAGTGGAGGTCAGCTTCACCTTCTCATTCAACTCGCGGCTCAGCTCCGTGGCTTCCTCCGTGCTCAAGTTGC
The DNA here is from genome assembly GCA_964640185.1 of uncultured Verrucomicrobiota bacterium. Taxonomy (GTDB): domain Bacteria; phylum Auribacterota; class JABMQX01; order JABMQX01; family JABMQX01; genus CAZXGF01. Next base: position 3,907 of record CAZXGF010000012.1, read on the forward strand.
GTCCGGCTCGCCGGTTAGCGATCTCCCAGTTCTCGCCCACCGTGGCGAAATTTGACCTGTAAACAAGGTCTCCATCGCGCACGTCAACGCCCACCGCGTACGCCTCCAGGGGCCCTCTTCCGGTATAATACTTGTAAGGGTCATAGCCCAGAATGCTTATCACCGCTATGTCCGATTCCGGGGCAATCCCCTTCCCCACGGTATAGACCACACCGCAGATTCCTCGTGCCGCCAGAGAGTCCAGCCCCGGCGTCTCTGCCGCCTCCACAGGGGTCTTATCACCAAAGTCGGGGATTGGCCTATCTCCAAGTCCGTCCAGTACTACGTACAAAATCTTCTTCGCCATACTTTCTTCCTTTCTCTGTCAATAAGGGTCAGTTAGTTTAATCATTCGACTATCGCCCGCAGCGGGCGCTCCCGCTCCCCTCCATGACCTTCGGCGTAACCGGACTTTTTTAACGGGATAAGCAGGATAGCCCGCATCCTGGGAATCCTGTTCATCTTGTGAAGGGAGCCCCGCAGGTGCTCGCTCAATATCGGCATTTTCGGTCTCCTGCGCTTCCATTACCGATGCAGGAGATACGCGTATGCGGCGAGAGCTGCTTTACAGCCATCGCCGGCGGCGACGATAATCTGTTTCTCCGGAACCGTCGTAACATCACCCGCCGCGAACACCCCGGGCGTGCTCGTTCTCGCGTAGCAGTCGGTGATGATCTCGCCCCACTGATTCATCTTCACCAGCCCTTGGGCCAGTTCAGAGTTGGGAACAAGACCGGCCTCCACGAAAACTCCCTCCACTTCCAGAATCTTCGTCTCGCCCCGCCCTTCGGCGCGGTCGCTGATGGTGATGTTCGCCACTCGCCCGCCCGCTCCGCCGATCTCCAGCACATCGTGCCCGAGATGCAGTTCCATCTTCCGGAAACTCCTGGCCTTCTCTATGAGTATCGGGTCAGCCTGTAGCGAATCGGCAATGTCAACCACGTGTACTTTCGTCGCGCCGATCTTCAGCAGGTCGTTGACCGCCGTTAAAGCGGAGTTGCCCCCTCCGATGACCGCAACGTCCTTTCCCGCAAATAGCGGAGCGTCGCACGTCGCACAGTAGCTGACGCCTCTCCCAAGAAACTCCCGCTCTCCCGGAACGTTTAGCTCGCGAGACCTCTTGCCCGTCGCGATGATTACCGTCGCCGATTTGAGAACTTTTCCGCTCTCCGTAAGGACACGGAATCCGGGGCCATCACGCTGCACCTTCACCACAGTTTGCCTCAAGTCTAAGTCAATGGAGTGGCGGCGTATCTCCTCCTCGAACTTTTGGACAAGCTCCATTCCCTCGATGTAGTAAAAACCTATGTAGTTTTCCACCTCGGACGTCAGCAGAACCTGTCCGCCGATGTCACGGGAGATCAAAAGGGCGTTGAGCATTTTCCTCGCCGCGTACACACCCGCCGTCAATCCGGCGGGACCGCCCCCCACGATTGTCAAATCGTATTCTGCGCCGCCTTCTACCGCCGGCGGCACCGCTTCTGTCTCTTCCTCCGGCAGAATAACCCCCACTCCCTCTCGATGCATTCGTCTGTCCTGAACTACCCTGTTGGCGTGTTATTTCCCCAAAGGCATCCTGTAATTGACAGTCCGGCCGCCTCTCGATAAGGCCGCCGGGCGTTCAAGAATAAGAAAGTTGTGAAGGCCTGAGACACAAAAGCTCCACCTCCTGCACTTGTAAGCATACCCTCCGGGCGAAGAAAGTTCAACAGCAATTCCAGCCGGGCGTGGCTGCGAAGTCGTGGCATATCCGGCTGGCTTCCTTCCATTAGGTCGCTGTCGTCATTCCGCCCTGCCGGGCTTTAGCCGGCGCCCCCCTTAGCCACCTGCTTAAGCTGGTGGTCATCGCATACGCCGTCTCTGTCGTGGCAGCCGGCTTTAGCCGGGCTTCTCGACCGAAGGATTCATCCGACCATTGCCACGCAAATACAGCCACACCTTTTTAGCCAGCCGTGATCCCTCAGTCTCCGGCGTGTACCCAGTTGCGCGAGGGAAGAAGGGAAGAGGACAGTAACGCAAAAGCGCAGAGTCGCAGAGAGAAAGATGAGAAGGACCCAGTCGTCGCTTGCCGTGGCACGGGCGCCTTGCCTATGAGTGCCACCTGCGGGACGGCCGCCTGCCGACGGCGGGCAGGCCCATGCCAGATGGATGAGGCGTGTTGTTTTCGGGCTGGAGGGCATAGCCCGGCGCGGAGAACATTCGGTCCGTTCGGCCCTCGACTTATAATCTCGGTGTGAAGTGTCAAAGGGGCCGGAAACGGGGCGCCCGCCAGGAGGGGCTTATGATTCGGGAAAAACGACCTCACCGTGGCCGCCGATGTGCGGGAGCAGTTCCGTACCGTGGCTCGAGGAATCTCGTCCGCCTTTTCAGGAACACGAGGATGAGAACAGTGAACAGACCGACGAGAAAGATAGCCGCCCAGACGCGGTTAATCACGAGGCGCCCAAGAACAATGTAATCGCCCAGAATTTCCAGGAAGGTTAGGCTCGCCACAATGCCGAGTAATCCGGAGTGCTCTCTTCTGAGTGTCATTCTCCAGTCGAAGGGGCGGTCAGGAGCTGTGTAGTTCTTGAAATAAGGAACAATCAAAGGCGTCCGACGCGCCCACTCCACGAACTCGCTCCCAAACTTCCCCTCGAGGAAGGATTCCTCTGCGGCTATGATGCGCTCGTAGTACAGGGCGAACCCCAGCACGACCACCAAGGAGAACCAGACGCTTCTGACGAACAGGGAGCCACCCGCGACGATGACGAAGTTGCCAAGATAGAGTGGATGCCTCACGAGCGAATATGCACCCGTAGTGTTCAGCTTGCTTGCCTGTTGGCGAATAGTGCTTCTTCCCGATGTTCCCGGCGGGATAAACCCCACAATCACCCCCCGAAAGGCCAGCCCTGACAGCGAAATGGCCAGGCAGAAAAGCCCCCACAGCGTGCCGTACAGATGGGAACCGAAAGGGTAGTGGAATGTCCTCATGGCCAGAACTGCCAAAGGCAGACCGAAAACGGGTAGGTAACTTCTCCGCCTGAATAGAAACGATCCCTGTCTCGCCATGTCGTCCTTTAGCACCGCTTAACCTCCTGCCACTTGTGGTTACTAAGTGTTCCGATTCATAAGTTCGGTGGCGTATTTGCTCCGACAGGATAACAGAGTGAATGGCATTTCGGATTTCGGATTTCGGATTGCGGGTCTGCTATTTTGGATTTCGGATTCCACATTCCGCAATCTGCATTCCGCAATGGATAAGAGTTGTATCGCCTGAGCCGCCACAACACCTGCCTTGACCCCGCGGCACGCGGGGCTCGACGATGACCGTATATCTTTCGACCCCGCCATGACTGGGCGGGAAGACCTCGAGCAACTTCTCCGCCAATTCCTTCTTTGCGACTTTGCGTCTTTGCGAGAGGCCTCCCGTTTTTCCATTTTCTCTCGCCAAGACGCCAAGGGCGCCAAGGTGTTCGACCCGAGCGCCCGGGGGCTTGTGATTTACTGGATGCTTCACGTCTCTGGAACAATCCCGTTCACGCCGATGGCGTGATTATCCCGTCAAAATAGCTCCTTTCACGAGACCATTATACGTCACCGTATTTGCGAATCCATGTACTAAGCCCGGCGCGGCTTCTCCCACGGCCCTCTATCAGTGAGAGCGAGCGGAATCCGCTTGACCCTCGGGCCACTCAGTTTTCTCCACCGAGGACAATCTCCGGGACCCACCGTTCCCCATAAGAAAGCTCTTCAATGGCGCTTGCTATCGTAATCAAGGTATGGGATGCTCCATCACCCAGATTTCTCTGCCTTCGGGCAGGCTGCCCGCCGAGACTTCGACCTCCTGGCCGACTCTCTTGACGCCTTCTTTGCCTTTCAGAAAGTCCTCGACGGGCGCGATGGAAAAGCCACAGCATTCCGTCTTGTAATGCATCGGAATGACGATGCGCGGTTTCAAACTATCAACGATTTTCCAGGCAGTCGAGGCGTCAATGGTGAAAAAGCCCCCCACCGGAACGAGAAGAATATCGGGTGTCCCGATTTCCGCCGCTTCCCTCTCGGAGAGAAGGTGCCCCAAGTCGCCCAAGTGTGTGAGCGTCAAGCCATCTGTTTCGATGGTAAACACGACGTTTCTCCCTCTTTGGGAGCCTCGCGTGTCGTCGTGGAAGGTCCCCACGCCGGTAATCTTGACCTCTCCGACCGATGTGCTCCCCACGGACGAAATCACTTTCGGGTTCCCCTTCACCGCCTCAGCGAAGGCATGGTCTGCGTGGCTGTGACTCACCAGGACGATTTCCGCTATCTCGTTCACAGGGGGATAGCCTATTGCTCCGTCGTATGCTCCCGTATCAAAAGGGTCGAGGACAATCCTGGTTCCTCCCTCAGACGTCAAAGCAAATGCTGAATGACCGAGATACTTAATCTTCATGACGCACTCCTTTTTGAGATGCGGTTATCGGTTCCACCGCACCGAAAAGCTCAACGCGGCAGCCGTGTGCCGGCATACTTTATCTCCGGCCAATGGGTACGTACTCCGGCCCCAGTGGGCCGACGTGCTCGGCTCCCGGGCGGAAAATCCTGTTGACCGGCATCTATTCCAGAAAGACAGCTCGCACTGTCGGGTGATGGTGGAGCGTTGCATCGCGGGGGAAACGTTGAAAGGCGAAGGGAACTCATTTTTGGCCCTCGCCGACGAGCAACTCGCTCGCTTTCTTCTTGAGCTTCTCGACGTGCAGGTAATCCAGCTTGACCGTGCCAATGAGGAAGGGCCCATTCTTGCCCTGATGAGAATCCGAGCCGCCGGTGACAAGCAACCCCCACTTTTCAGCAAGACGACAATAATGCTCGGCGACCTGCGCGCTGACCGTGCGGTAGTAAGCTTCAATCCCCATGACGCCCTCTTTAACGAGCGTCGGTATCAACTTGTCGCTGTCGAGAAGAGAGGGGTGCGCGAGAACCGGTATCCCCTTCGCGCGCCTAATCACCCCGCAAGCCTCCGCAGGGGTGACATGCACCCTCGGCACGTAAGCAGGTTTCCCCCCGCCGATGTATTGGGCGAACGCTTCCCTGGTGTCGCTGACAAATCCTTGCTTGACCAGCGCTCTGGCGACGTGCATCCTGCCGACGGAGCCGAAGGCGGCAGCCCGGTCTATCTCCGATTGCTCCAGATTCACCCCGAGTTCGCCCAGCAGGTAAATCATCTTTTTTACTCTCTCGAGCCTCTCGGCACAGAGGCGACGAAGCACCGCCGCGAGGGCCACATTCTCGTAGTCAAAAAAGTAACCCAGGATGTGTACCTCGCTGCCGGGCTTGCCTGCCAGCTCCAACGCGGCCGGCGTGGGGAGATAAGAGCTCAACTCCAGTCCGGGAATCAGCTCGATGCCGATTTTCTCAGCGGCAGCTATGGCTTCCGGGAGGCCCGCGACCGTGTCGTGATCGCAGATGGCTATTGCGGCGAGCCCTTCTTTGGCGGCAACCTCAACCACTTCCGCAGGAGAGAGGCATCCGTCCGATGCGGAGGTATGAAGATGTAAGTCCGCGTAACCCCGGCCGCCGGAGCTCTTCTCTCCGGAGACCGAGGATAGCGCAGAGGGATAGCAGGTTTGCACCGAAATGTGTTGGCTTTCTCCCTCGCCTCGGCCTTGTCCACTCGCTGTGTGCTGTTCCCCGTGCCGTCCGGCGTCACGTAGCCAGGATTCTCTTTGCCTCATCGAGGAAAATCCCCTGCATGTTCATCTTCAGCGCGTCAGCGTTGCTGGCGTAGGCGAGGGCGTCCTCTTTAGTTATCAGCTTCTTATTGTAGTGGTTCAGGAGGGACTGGTTGAATGTCTGCATTCCGTCTTCACGACCCGTCTCCACCGCAGCGGGAAGCTTCAGCAACTTGTTCTCGTAGATGAGCTTCTTGACGGTCAGGTTGTTAGTCAAGATTTCCACTGCAGGGAGAACTCCTTCCCCCGCAGCTTTTGGAACGAGGCGCTGGCATACCACCGCCCGCAGCGTGGCGGAGAGCTGTTGCCTGACCTGGTCTCTTTCCTCCAGAGGAAAAAACTCGAGAATCCTCCCCACAGCCTGAGCACTATCGGTAGTGTGCAGAGTGCTGAAAACCACGTGCCCCGTGTCCGCCGCGGAAAGAGCGGCCATGAAGCTCTCGGAATCCCTCATTTCTCCGATGAGGATAATGTCGGGGTCCTGTCTCATAACTCGCTTCAAAGCCGCGTGGAAAGACTCCGTATCAATCCCGACCTCTCGCTGGTTGATAATGCTCTTTTTGTCGCGGTGGAGGTATTCTATCGGGTCTTCCACGCTGATGATATGCACTCTCCTGTTCTGGTTGATATAGTCAATCATAGCGGCGATTGTGGTGGACTTGCCGCAACTGGTCGTCCCTGTAGCGAGGATGATTCCCCGCTCGCTCAGCGCGATCTTCTTCATTATGGCGGGAAGGCCGAGCTCCTCGAAGGAGGGTATATCCATTTTTACCATACGCATAACGATGCCGATGAACCCTCTTTGCCGGAAGATGTTTGTACGAAACCTCCCCAAGCCTTCCGCCTCGTAGGCAAAGTCAACCTCGTTGTGCGACTGAAATCGCTCGTGGTGGTAAGCCGACATGATTTCGCTGGCGATTTTCTCCGTGTCCTCGGGGGTGAGCGGGTCATAGTCGGTGGGCTGAAGTTTGCTGTCTATCCTGAAGACGGGGACTGTCCCAACCTTCAAATGGAGGTCGGACGCTTTCCTCAAGACCATATCGGAGAGCAATGCCTTGGTGTCAATCATCTTTCATACCCTTCCTATGAACGGAGCCCCCACTTTTCGTCAAATCACATGTATGATAAGCCCAACTCCCTCAGAAGTCAAGGCCGTATTGCCTTCGGGTGCGGCTACGTTTCAGTGGGTGAGGTTGCTTAGGGTAACGCCGCCGTGGGCGGGGCACCGGGAGCCAAGATGCTCATGCCACGGCAGATGACGACGGAGTCCTTCTCATTCTTTTCTCTGCGACCCTGCGCCTTTGCGTTAAGCCTTCTGTACCTCCTTTCCTTGTTACCGAAATCCAGCCACGCCCTCTTGAAAAAACGTGCTTGAGCGAAAGCCATTCGCGCAATAGAATGTTGGGAAGGGCGTGTTCCCATCCGATGCGAGGAGGATTGGAGTAAACGTCTTGGCAGCAGCCCGCAGGCCGCCTGTGGGCGTGCGGGAGCGCCCTGTTTGCATCGTGCGCACGGAGAAGCAGCGGCGCGGGTTCAACGAAAAAATCGTTTGCAGAGATTTCCGATTGCCGAGGAGGGTAACATGACGATTCCAAAACAGGAGGCACTGAAGCGACTCCGGGAGCAGGTCGAAGTCGGCAAGCCGATCATCGGGGCAGGAGCCGGCACGGGCATTTCAGCGAAGTGCGCGGAAGCGGGCGGAGTTGACATCATCATTATTTACAACTCGGGGCGATTTCGGATGGCGGGTCGCGGTTCCCTTGCGGGGCTGCTGCCTTACGGCGATGCGAACGCCATCGTCATGGAAATGGCTCACGAGGTTCTCCCGGTTGTCAAGAACACGCCGGTGCTGGCCGGCGTCTGCGGGACGGACCCTTTCCGTCTGATGGACGTGTTTCTCAAGGAGGTGAGCGAGGCGGGCTTCTCCGGGGTGCAGAACTTCCCCACCGTTGGCTTGATAGACGGCGTTATGCGCCAGAACCTCGAAGAGACCGGCATGGGGTATGCCCTGGAAGTCGAAATGATCCGAAAAGCGAACGAGATGAACCTTCTCACCTGTCCCTACGTTTTCACGGAGGAGGACGCTAAAGCGATGGCTGCGGCGGGAGCGGATGTTCTCGTTCCCCACATGGGACTGACGACGAAAGGGGCCATCGGCGCGACGACCGCGAAAACGCTCGACGAGTCTGTGGAGCTTGTCCAGAAGATGTGCGACGCCGCGAAAGAAGTCAAGCCTGACATCATCTGTCTATGCCATGGGGGTCCCATATCCGAGCCGGAAGATGCCGCATACGTCTTGCAGCGTACAAAAGGAGTGGTGGGCTTCTTCGGCGCCTCGAGCATCGAACGGCTCCCGACGGAGGTAGCAATCACCCAGCAGGTGAAGGATTTCAAAGCGATAGCTTTTTAGAAATAGGACCGGCATCGGTTCATCGGAAGATTGAAATATCAGGAGGTAATCGAATGGCTGAAGAACATCCCGGAAAAAGATTCGTCAACCCCGAAGATATTGAGACGCAGGTCTTCGACTGGGGAAGCCTGAAATGGTTCAGCGAGCCGCGTGTCACCAACGCCGAGCGGTTCAGCCTGGGAGTGGTGATACTCGACCCCGGTAAGGGGCATACCCGACACAACCACCCTGGCGTGGAGGAGGTGCTCTACGTCGTGTCCGGAGAAGGGATTCAGGTCGTCGGCGAGGAGCAGCAGAAGGTCGGCCCCGGCACATCCATCCACATCCCGCCGGACGTTTTCCACGAGACGATCAACACCGGCTGGGAGCAGATGAAAATCATCGCCATCTACGCTCCCCCCGGGCCGGAGGCGGAACTCCGCGAATCGCCCGAATGCACCGTCCTCCCCCCGGGCGAGATTCCGAAGAAGTGAATTGAGAGAGAGAAATGCTTCTTCATTGGGACGCGTCCTCTCCGTTGCGGAAATTGAGGCGCATGCACGGCAGCGTGTGACACTTTAAGCCTCCTCGCATTGGTCACAAGTCAGGCTTCAGGACGGCGTTGGCGAATCCGCCCCGCATTTGCCGACTGCGATAGTCACGAACAGCGTTGAAGGGGCCCGCGGGAAACTTCCTGACATACCCCTTCGCGGATTTCGCGTGGCTCGCTCTGACCGGAGCGGCAGGCGAGGTATCGCCACAAGCGCCGCCTCGCGATGATCGGGGGCGACCCGCACGATCATTCTTCCATCAGGCGATAATAGCCGGACGTGGCTTCCGGTGGCATTTCGACTGTCTGGACCGTCCCTGAGAGGGGGCCGGCAATGGGCTGCCAGTCCGCAGGAAATAAGGTTGGGCTGTGCAAAATCGTAACTTTGCTCATTGCCCCAGCCCATTCGAAGGTTATCGAGTTTGCCGCCTCCATATAAATCGCTTCGATCTCCATCGGAGGGGGGTCGGCAAGAGACATTCGCATGTCGTTGTCCGTTCCATTGTTCTCGTAGCCGCCGAGGGCGATCTGCCTGTTGCGGAACGCCAGCCCATAGATGCTCTGGTTGTTCTCGGATTCCCAGACCTGCTCGGCAATGACGCTTCCATCCTCCCCGCTCAGCAGCTCCAGCCTCCAGTGGACTACGTCATCGCCGTCGCGCTCGTATCCTCCCGCCAGGATGTTGTCCAGGCCATCCACCGCAACGTCGTAGCAGGCCTCGCTTCGGCCCGCGGCGCTCTCATAAGTGCGAGTCCACAGACGCTCGCCATCCGCCGCTCTGTATTTGATTATCAGCCAGTCGTAGTTCGCATTCGAGGAGTTGTCGGCGCCTTTGTTGGTGTAGCCTACAACGAGGGCATCACCGTTGCTGTCCACGGCTACTCCCCAGGCGTAATCGTAGAGGTTTGCCCCGTCGTACGTGTCCTCCCAGACGAGGACCCTGTCGGAGTCGTACTTGCGAACGTGCCAGTCGAGATTCCCGTTTGCAACTCCACGCTCCCCCACGACGATGAAGTTTCCATCCCGGTCCACAGCAATGTCGTACGGCACGTCGGTGAAGTCGTTTGAATTCGAGAAATTGTAATGGACCGGAAAACCCGACTGAAGATTCCCATTCTTATCGTACTTCAGGACTGCCCATTGGTTCGCGATCGTCCAGGAGGTGAACACGCTTCCCGTAACATAAACGTTGTCGTCGCTGTCAATGGCCACGCCCCGGGCAGCGTTCCAGGGGCTTCCGCCACCGTCCTGATAGACCCGTTCCCAGAGGAGCGTCCCATTCGGCTCGTATTTTCGAGTGAGCATGGCGTTATGATAGGAACCCTCGGAGTAGCCGGTCCAGGTCCCGGATTTAGCCCCAACAACGATTATGTTGTCCTCGCTGTCCACCGCCACATCATAGAATCCGTCGCCGCTGTCAGCCTTCTGCCCCCCGGTGGGTCCCACCTCCAGCGTATCGGTCCACGGGTCGCTTCCATCCGCGGGGTACTTAATGATGTACGCGGTGTTACCGTAATCGGGCGAGGCGGCGCCTCTAACGTAACCGATCGCGACCATATTCCCCTGGCTGTCAAGGGCGACCCCCCACGTATAGTCGTGGCCGTTTCCTCCATCGTGGGTTTCGTACCAGAGCTCAGAGGCCAGCTTGCCCTTAGCGCCGGACGGTGTCACCGTGCCACTCACTTGGACCAAAACGGGGTCTTCCTCTGGATGATCAGACGGAATGTCAAACGTATCGCTGAATTCGCCAGCTTCCGTTGGCGCGAAGCCAACCGTAAATGTGCAACTTTCTCCGGAGGCAATGGTATGCCCCGAACAATGGTCACTCAAAATGCTAAATGGTTCGCCGAGAGGGTCTCCGCTCCCAATGTCGCCGAACGTCAGGTCCCCTTCGCCGTTGTTGGTTACAGTTACTGTTTGGTCCAAAGAGCTTCCGGCCATTATTTCGCCGAAGTCCAGCCATTGCGGAGAAACGGAGATGTCCGGCTCCGCAATGTACTCACCGAGAAACGTCAGCATATCGTTGTCCGTTCCATTGTCCTCGTAACCCCCTATGGCGAGCTTCCCGTTCCGCAGCGCCAGCCCGTAGATGTTCTGGTTGTTGTCGGACACCCATACCTGCCCGCCCAGGAGGCTTCCGTCCTCCCCGTTGAGCAGCTCCAGCCTCCAGTGGACGACGTCATCGCCGTCGCGCTCGTATCCTCCCGCCAGGATGTTGTCGAGGCCATCCACTGCCACATCGTAGCAGGCCTCGCTTCGGCCCGCGGCGCTCTCGAAACTGCGAGTCCAAAGGCGCTCCCCGTCCGCGGCTGCGTATTTGATGATGAGCCAATCGTAGTTCGCGTTCGAGGAGTTGTCGGCGCCTTTGTTGGTGTGCCCCACGACGATGACATCGCCGTTGCTATCTACCGTTACTCCATGGGCGTAATCGTAGAGGCTCGCTCCGTCGTACGTGTCCTCCCAGACAAGGACCCTGTCGGAGTCGTACTTCCGAACGTGCCAGTCGAGATTCCCGTTTGCAACTCCACGCTCCCCCACGACGATGAAGTTTCCATCCCGGTCCACAGCAATGTCGTACGGCACGTCGGTGAAGTCGTTTGAATTCGAGAAATTGTAATGGACCGGAAAACCCGACTGAAGATTCCCATTCTTATCGTACTTCAGGACTGCCCATTGGTTCGCGATCGTCCAGGAGGTGAACACATTTCCTGTAACATAGATATTGTCGTCACCGTCAATAGCCACACCCCAAGCAGAGCTCCACGCGAAGTCGTGATGTGTCTTTTCCCAGATGAGGGTGCCATCCGGGCCGTATTTTCGAGTGAGCATAGCTTGGTGGTATCCAAGCGTTTCCCAGGTCCCCGATTTCACACCAACGACGATGATATTGTTCTCGCTGTCCACTGCTGCGTCATAGAAACGGTCGGTGCTGTCCAACTTTTGTCCTTCGATTGCCCCGACCTCCATAGTCTCAGTCCAGAACGCGATTCCATCCGGATCGTACTTTGTCAGGTACGCAGTATCACCGTAGTCGGGGGACGTGGCGCCCTTGACGTAACCGGCAACGACCAAATTGCCCTGGCCGTCAATGGCCACTCCCCATGTGGAATCATGGCCGTTTCCCCCATCGTGGACGTTCGACTGGAGCTTGGAGGCGAGGCCCGGCGTCACCCCCTCGCCGCTTATGTTCACCGTAAAGGGATTCTCATCGGGGTCGTTGGAGGGAATGTCGAATGTGTCATTGAATTCGCCTTCCTCCGTGGGCGCGAATCGAACTGTGAGCGTGCAACTTTCCTCTGGGGAAAGGGTTTGCCCCGAACACCCATCGTTCACGATGCTGAAAGGAGGATCAAGCGAGTCTGCGCCTCCAATTGTGCCGATTGTCAGGTCATCAGTCCCCTCATTGCTCACGGTCACTATCTGGTCAGATAGGAATCCCACTAATACTTCCCCGAAATCGGCGACCGACGGCGCAAGTGCAATCTCCGGTTCGGGCAAACCGCCTTTTCCGGTCAGCGAAACAACTACGCTTGGCTCATCAGGATCGTCGGAGTTTATGGTCAGGTCCGCGTCAAAGGTTCCCACCGCTGATGGGGCGAAGGTAACGGTAAGCGTGCGGCTTTGTCCCGTCGGAATGGTCGGCGCCGTGCTGCCGCAGGGATTTGAGCCTCCGTTTGGGTCCAACGAGTAGTTGGTTGTGTCCGACAGGGTCATGCCCGAGACCACTAAGTTGAGAGGCCCGCTATTGGATATGGCAATCTCCAAAGCCGTTGATGATTGTGCAACAAGGACCTTGCCGAAATCATGGCTTCCGGGAGAGAGGGAAATGTCCGAATAGGGAAGTGGAGGTATGCCTTCACACTCGAAGGCGCCTATATCACACACCGCGACGGTGTCGCCGTCACCGTCCTGGGGACGAGCTACGCCTCGCTGGTCGGTGTCCGGGCAAACGCTGTTATTCCCAGCGTCTATCGCGGCGCTGCCCCGCAGCAGGGCGTGCGTGAAAGTGAGTCCGCCGTTGTCCTGAAGGGGGCCGAGGAGCGGGTCGCCGACCGGCAATCCGCAACTACTTCCCGTGCAGACATTACCTCCCTCGTCCTTAATGTTATTGAGGGCGCCTGCACAATCGCCAGCCGTGTTATGCGCCAGAATCGTGTTTTTGAGTGTAGCGCCGTGGTAAGCGGGTTGAGACGTCTTCTGGTAGATACCACCCCCGGCGACGCCTGCGACGTTGTAGGCAACAGTCACGTTCGTGAGCGTTCCTCCACCCCACTCATTGTGTATGCCGCCTCCGGTTGTGCCGGCGCTATTGCCGCTGATGGTGCTGTTGACAATGTTCGTCAAGGAATCTCCGGCGTTGTTCAGTATCCCCCCACCAAACCCTGCGGCCCGGTTGTCGCTGATGGTGCTGCCAGCGATAGTGATGTTGCCGATGTGATTATCAATCCCGGCGCCATTCGCTGCCGTGTTATCGCTTATCGTGCTGTTGATGATCGCCAGCGTGCCATGACTGTAGATGGCACCCCCCGTACCATTGGCATGGTTTTTGGTTACGGTGCAGTTTTCCAGGGTCATGGTCGCTACATTGTGGATACCGCCGCCATAAAGGCACTGGGTTTGACCGCCAGCCGCACAACCGGTGATGACCACGTCCTTGAGCGTCACCGTGCTCCAAAAGTTCTTGATGCCCCCGCCTCCCCACAAGCGGTCGTCCGACATGGCGCCGTTCTGAATCGTCACCCCTATGATAATTACCGTGTAATTCGTCCTGTCATAAATGTCCCCCACAGAAATGACTCTGCTGAGGTGATTCCCCTCCAATATCGTCTTGCCCGATCCTCGACCCTCTATTATCACGTTTGCGTTGATGAACTGCTGGGATATTGTGTTTTCATAGGCGCCGGCGCCGAGCGTTATCAGAGTTGTACCGCCCTGTGCTTCCGCCTCCATAAGAGCCGCGCGGAGAGTAGTCTGGACGCCGGGAACGTTCGGATTCCCATCGGCTACGCCGTCGAGTGTGTTCGTATCCCAGTAGTCATACGTTTCACTGGCATAGAAGGAGCGGTCATATTCACCTTCGTAAGCGGTCGCCTCGCTCAGCGCCGTGAGGAAAAAAAGCGAGGCAACCAGCGTGAACCATCGCATTCCTTTTCGTCGTGCAAACCCATTGATGATGTCCTTATTCATAAGCGTCTCTCCTTTCTCAAACGACAGTTAGTTTCCGGCTATAAGCCCTCGCTTGAGTGCCAGCTCCTTCATGTCCCCTTTTGTTCGGTCCTTGTATTGACGATGTTGTTGGCACAAAGCACAGGTTTTCCGGGCTCGAGCTTCGACTCATTTTCCCCTGCGGAGGCCACTATGCGTCTCCAGTTCGGGATTTGCGGATAACAGGCTTCCGCCGCTTGTGCTGCTGAGGACAACGAACCTTCGCCATGGGTATATCTGCTTAGGACGCTCTTGAGGGCCAGGTTAGAGAGAGAGACGGTCGCTCGACGCGACATCGGCGCCGCGACTACGGATGCGAACACGCCTCGCGGCCCCATGCCCTCACCAGAATCCCTCGTGGCGACCACTTTTGGATTTCAACTGCTGCGCTGACACCAAACGCCTCGAGCACCCCGCCGATGCAGGAACCTACCAGCACCAAGACGCCCTGTCAAGAACATTTCGGATAGGGGGGTAATGCCCCAGTTACGGGTGGGGCAGGGGGACTTTGGGGGCAAGAGCCATGCGAAAGCATCAACATCCCGCGGGACGCGGGACGCCAGGTGGCGCTCTGCCCCTCAGGGCGAAAAGAACAGCCGTCCCCCACGTGGCATCCCGCTGGAAGCGGGACCCGTGGGAATCATGGGCAAGATGCCCATGCCACGGCAGGCGAGGACGGAGTCTTTCTCATTCTCATCTCTGCGACCCTGCGTCTTTGCGTTACCCTTCTCTTCCCTTTTCCCTCCGCCGCCAAGGCGGGGTATCCGCCCGAGATTGAGGCCATACTGGGAGAGGTAAAGAGGAATTGAAGAATCGGCGCTATCGTGTTATCGTGTACAAACACATACTTCCTCGAACTTATAAATCAGAGCACTTGCTCGTTGTGAGTATTTTCACCAAAAGGAGAAGAGCATGAGCGTAACACGGTTGAGCGGGCTGGCGTTGGTACTGGGATTTTGCTCGGGAATGAGTCTTTTGGCGCTGGGCGCCTTGAGAGGGGGCGCGGCTGAATCGCGCAACCTGATAGAGAATCCTTCGTTCGAGAGGGGAGACGGCAAAACGCCCAGGGGATGGAAAACGGAGAAATGGGGAGGGCAAGCCGAATTCAAATACGTGCCAGAGGGTCGCTCGGGGAAGTCGAGCGTGATGATTGCTTCGGAAAAAGGGGCAGATGTGGGCTGGCAGACTTCAGTCGCCATCACACCATTTTCGCGGTACAGGTTATCCGGGTGGATTAAGACGGAAAACCTCGCTGCGACATCCGGGAAGGGGGCGCTTTTGAATCTGCATAACATTCAGCCTCTGCAAACGCAGGCGGTCACGGGAACAAAGGATTGGACGAGGGTGGAAGTCCCTTTTGATTCAGAATCCAACGATGTCGTGCAAGTCAACTGCCTCCTTGGCGGCTGGGGTTTGGCGACGGGCAAGGCTTGGTTTGATGACCTGCGGCTTGAAACGGTCTCTACTAAAGAGCTGAAGCCTTACGTAAAAATCAATGCGGGCCGGAGGGAAGAGCCGATCTCGAAATACATCTACGGGCAGTTTATCGAGCACCTCGGCCGCTGCATCTACGGCGGAATCTGGGCCGAAATGCTGGAGGATCGGAAGTTCTATTACCCTGTGAAGATAGGCGGGCCCTCGTGGGGCAAAACGAGGAGCGGAGCTTCCGTGCTGACCGGCTCGCCGTGGGAAGTTATCGGCGGAGAAGGCGCAGTGAGGATGATGCGAGAGGGCTCGTATGTCGGCGAACATACGCCGGAGGTGCAGTTGCCCGGCGATGGGAAACCTCGTGGCATTGCACAAGGCGAGCTGGCGGTGATTAAAGGAAAAAAGTACAGGGGACGGATCGTACTCGCGGGCGATTCCGAAGTCTCGCCGATAGAAGTCAGTCTGGTATGGGGCAAGGGGAAAAAGGCCCGTCAGACAGTGGCCGTTGAGAAGATCGGTCGTGAATTTAGGAAAGTGCCGTTGCGTTTCAGAGCTGGAGCCACGACCGACAATGGACGCTTGGAGATTGTGGGGCGCGGTAGGGGAGCCTTTCGAATCGGGACCGCCTCGCTGATGCCCGCGGACAATGTGCGCGGCATGCGGGCGGATACGCTGAAGCTGTTGAAGGAACTCAACGCGCCGCTGTACCGCTGGCCCGGGGGCAACTTTGTCAGCGGCTACAACTGGAAAGACGGCATCGGCGACCCCGACGGCCGTCCGCCGCGTAAGAATCCCGCTTGGACGGGAGTTGAGCACAATGATTTCGGCATCCATGAGTTCATAGCTTTTTGCCGGGAAGTGAGCGCGGAACCGCTCGTTGTCGTAAACACCGGTCTGGGCACAGCCGAGTCTGCGGCTCAGGAGGTTGAATACTGCAACGGCGCGGTGAGTACGCCTATGGGGAAATTGCGCGCTCAAAACGGCCGTCCGGAGCCGTTCGGGGTCAAATGGTGGGGGATTGGTAATGAGATGTATGGAGGCTGGCAGCTCGGCCACATGCCGCTGGGAAATTATGTCAAGAAACATAACAGCGTCGTCGAGGCGATGCGCGCCGTTGATGCCTCAATTCGAGTTATCGCCGTGGGAGCGGTGGGCACGTGGTCCGAAACAATGCTTGCCGGTTGCGCTGACCACATGGACCTGATGAGCGAACACTTTTACTGCGGAGAAAAGAAAGGGTTGATGGCGCATGTGGCGCAGATACCGGCGCAGATAAGGCGTATCTCCAACGCACATCGCCGCTATAACAAGACCATCAGCTCTCTGGCGGGAAAAGACATCCGCATCGCCATGGACGAATGGAATTATTGGTATGGGCCTCACGTCTATGGGGAACTTGGCACGCGTTATTTTCTCCAGGATGCCCTCGGAATCGCCGCCGGCCTTCACGAGTTTTTCCGCAACAGCGATATTGTCTTCATGGCCAACTACGCGCAAACTGTCAATGTCATCGGCTGCATCAAAACCACGAAGACCGCCGCCGAATTCG
The DNA here is from genome assembly GCA_964640185.1 of uncultured Verrucomicrobiota bacterium. Classification (GTDB taxonomy): domain Bacteria; phylum Auribacterota; class JABMQX01; order JABMQX01; family JABMQX01; genus CAZXGF01. The sequence goes on from CAZXGF010000012.1 coordinate 20,757, forward strand.
CCGCGACGGGATTGGCTCTTAAACTCTATCGTTCCCGGTTTGGCGCGATACCGGTGGAAGTGAGCGGGCAACCTGAACCTTTAGACGTTGCAGCCGCCTGGACGAAGAACCGCAAGGCACTGACGGTTGCGATTGTCAATCCCACTCAAACAAAGTTTAGTGTCCCTGTGGACTTCAAAGGCATCGCTCTATCCGGAAAGGCCCACGTGTGGCTTCTCACCGGCCCCGACAGAATGGCTTACAATGAGCCCGGCAAAGAACGCCGTGTCAGGGTTACCGAAAGAACGCTCACAGGTATCTCAAACGAACTCGAATCGCCACCAATCAGCGTATCGCTGTATGAGCTGCGAGTAGAATAGCCCGAGTTTTTGGTGACGTGTAACGTGCGCGCGGGGAGTGGTTTTGTCGTTAACGGATGCGGAAACCCGCTAACACGCTCCTTCTCATAGTGTTCCGCAGGAACCATTGGAAAAAGAGAAAGAAGACCCAAGGGGACGTGAACAATGATTACGAACCGTCGGGAGTTCCTAAAGAAGCTTGCGCACGGCACCGTGGGATTCTTTGGGGCATCGGCGTTGCTGCCTCGGTTGAGCGGGGGTGTTGAGACGAAGACTGCCGACAGGCGCCCGAACATTCTCTTCGCCTTCGCGGACGATTGGATGTGGCCGCACGCCGGTGTCTATGGGGATAGGTGCGTCAAAACGCCCACATTCGACCGCATAGCCCGGGAGGGTATGCTGTTCAACAACGCCTTTTGCGCGGCCCCTTCTTGCTCACCCTCGCGCAGCGCCGTGTTAACAGGCCAGGCGCCCCACCGGCTCGAGCAAGGGGGAAATCTCTGGGGCTGGCTGCCAGCGAAATTCCGCGTGTATCCCGACCTGTTGGAAAAGGCGGGCTATTACGTCGGCGCCACCGGCAAGCTATGGTCACCGGGCGATAACTCTCTCAGCGGACGTGGCCGCAACCCGGCGGGCGACGGCGTCTATAAGTTTTGGCGCAAGCGGAAGGATGGCACACGCGTGCAGTTCAAGGATGACTTCATGTCCCCGCAAGATTACGCGATGAATTTCAAGTACTTCCTCGAGCACGACCGGCAAGGGAAGCCCTTCTGCTTCTGGTTTGGGGCCACGGAGCCGCATCGCTCGTATAAGAAAGGCATCGGGCTGGAGAGGGGAAAGAAATTGGAAGACGTGGAGGTTCCGCCCTTCCTTCCGGACACGCCTGAGATTCGCAGTGATATTCTTGACTACTACGTGGAAGTGGAGCATTTTGATGACCAGGTCGGAAAGATGCTTCGCGTGCTGGATGATAAAGGGGAACTGGACAACACCCTCGTGGCCGTGACCGGCGACAACGGCATGCCTTTCCCGCGTGCCAAATGCACCTTGTATGACAGCGGCGTTCACGCTCCGCTGGCGATACGATGGGGCTCCAAGGTTAAACATGGCAGCGTGTGCGACTATTTCGTGAACCTCGCTGATATGTCGCCCACCTTCCTGGAAGTGGCCGGCTTGAAGCCGCTACCGGAAATGACCGCCGCAAGCCTGGTCGGCTTGCTCAAGGGCAGAACTCCCAAACGCGGCGAGCGTGACGCAGTCTTTAGTGAGCGTGAGCGCCACACCGACTGCCGACCGAATCACCAGAGCTATCCCCAGCGGGCGATTCGCACCGAGGATTTCCTGTACATTCGCAATCTGCGACCTCATCTGTGGCCGGCGGGCGGTCCGCCCGAATTCAGAGATGTGGACAACAGCCCCTCCAAGACCGAGATTCTCAACCGGCGTGAAGAAAAGGAAATCGCCCCGTTCTTCCGCATGGCTTTTGCGAAGCGTCCTGAGGAGGAACTCTACGACCTGTCGAAAGACCCCTGGCAGTTGGTCAATGTGGCTGATAGGCGGGAATACGCATCTGCTAAGAAGAAACTGCGCGCGAAACTGGACAAATGGATGGCCGACACCAGTGACCCTCGAGCGCTCGGCGAGGAGGACCGTTGGGACCGCTATCCGTACTGCCAGGGAACTTATTGGCGGCAGAAAGGAAGGGCAGAATACCTACGGCGGAGAGAAACCAAACAGAAATAGAAATCGGCGGTAAAGAAAAAACGTGCCTGGAGTAAATAGAAATGTTGGGAGACAAAATGCGATTGAACCGAATGTTGGCAGTAGTAGCGATATCAGTATCAGTTGCGCAGTTTGGCGCAACAGGAGCCGCTCAATGTAAAACCGGCGGTGACGAGGTCGAGCGTTGGGGCATTTTTGAGGTGTCGCTAAAGGGGCCGAGAGAGGGCAATCCTTTTCTCGACGTGAAGTTGAAGGCTCGGTTCAAGCACGGGCAGCGCACTGTCGAGCCGGAAGGGTTCTACGATGGAAATGGCGTGTATCGTGTCCGGCTCATGCCGGATGAGCTGGGCGTGTGGACGTACGTGACGGAGAGCAACCGCGCTGAGCTCGACGGCAAGAGGGGCAGATTCACCTGCGTGCAACCCGGCCGAGCGCGGGGCAATCACGGGCCTGTACGGGTGCGAAATACATACTATTTCGCCTATGCCGACGGGGCGCCTTATTTCCAAATCGGCACGACCTGCTACGCCTGGGCCCATCAGGGGGATAAGCTCGAAGAACAAACCCTCGCCACGCTCCGGAATGCGCCTTTCAATAAGATGCGAATGTGCGTCTTTCCGAAAAGTTACGCTTACAACAAGAACGAGCCGCAGTATTACCCGTTTGGGGGGACTCCGTTGAAAAACTGGGATTTCTCGCGTTTCAATCCGAAGTTCTTCCAACACTTCGAGAAGCGTGTCGGTGACCTTCGCGACCTGGGAATCGAAGCGGACCTCATCCTTTTCCATCCGTACGACCGCTGGGGCTTCAAAAACATGGGTTACAAGAATAATGTCCGCTATCTGAAGTATGTGGTAGCGCGTCTGGCGGCGTACCGCAATGTATGGTGGTCAATGGCTAACGAGTACGATTTCTTGCGTTGGCCGATGAAGGATTGGGACAGGTATTTTCAGCTCGTTCGGGATAAAGACCCGTACAATCATCCTCGCGGCATTCACAACGGCCGCGACTGGTACGACCACACGAAGCCGTGGGTTACTCACGCAAGCCTCCAGACGACCAACTTCAGGGGCGCCAAGGAGTATCGGGCGAAGTACAAGAAGCCGGTCATATACGACGAGTGCAGATATGAAGGCAACATTCCGCAAGGATGGGGGAATATTTCCGCCGAGCAAATGGTGCGGCATTTCTGGTTGGGAACCATCACCGGATGCTACGTGGGGCACGGCGAGACCTACTTGCATCCGAAGGACATTCTATGGTGGTCGAAGGGCGGTGTGCTGCACGGGAAGAGCCCGGCGAGGATCGCTTTTCTGAAGAAAATCATGGAGCAGGCCCCTGTGTTTGAGGAGTTGACGCCCACCGAGCCTCGCCCCGACAGTTACGTTCTTTCAAAACGCGGGGAGTATTATCTCGTTTACTTCGCCAACCCGGTCGCGGTCACGCTCGACCTTCCCGGCGCGAAACCGTACAAAGCTGACGGTATCGAGACGTGGGAAATGACGGTAACCCCCCTGGCGACCGCGAGTCCGGGTAAGTTCAGTTTTTCTGCGCCGAAAGCCGGCTACCTCCTTCGTCTATCGCCGTACAAGCCCGGCGAGAAGATTCGCCCCGAGGCAAAGGCTTCCGCCAGTCCAACGGAAGGCACGGCGCCTCTCAAAGTCCAGTTCTCGTCGCCGACAAAGCTCCGGCGCCGCTGGACATTCGGAGATGGAACCAGTTCATCCCAACGAAACCCCGCGCACACTTACAAGCAGCCCGGACTTTACACAGCGACGTTGACCGTCACCGATGAATCCGGCTTGTCCGCCAGTAGCACGTTGGGCATCGCCGTGGATTGGACTTCGGGCTCGCCCCTCGTTCGCGTCGGGTTCAAAGATGGCGATACACCTCGCGTGAAGCTTCACGGGAAAATCCTCCGGGCGAAGGACGGGACGTATAACCTCGCCGAGGGACCGCCGTGGAAATGGATTTCCGTCGGGGACAAACCCATCGAGGCTTTGGAAGGATTGCGGTCATTTACCATACTTGGCTGGGTAAACCCCACCAGCCTGAAGATTGGAAAAGGCGGAAACCGCATCGCCTTCAATCTGAACTACAACCGCTCGGGATTCGACCTCGTTTGTCTCGAGGACGGGCGATTTCGGCTTGCGGTCAACGAATGGCCTGACGGGGTCCGCAACGACAGCTCCCCGGGGAGAATCCGTGTCGGTCGGTGGACTTTCTTCGCCGTGACCTACGACGGAACGAAATCCGGCAAAAACGTCCGCTGGTACTTCGGCGATGCTGACGCCCCCGCCAAGCTCGACCTGACGACAACCTACTCCCGCGGCGCGACCGGCAAAGGGAGCGGTAACCTCACCATCGGCAACTACAACGAAACCATCCACCGCCACGGTCAAGATCGCCAGTTCCGCGGCCGCGTACGCGGAATACGGATATTCGGCAGTCGAACCGGACCTCGCGGCGCCCTCTCGTTGAGCCTCGTTCGCAGACAGCAGCGAGAGGAATAGTCGCTGAAAAACGATCCTAAAATTGCGCTTTCAAAAAAGGCGACCCAAGCGCCTCAGGGCGAGGACGCCTCGCCGAATTTCGAGGTCGGAGCGGCGACTATCTTCTCTAATTCAGCCAGTCCGGACCCCTCCGCGTCTCGGGCGGCTCGGAGGCATTTCAGCGCTGCTTTGCGGCGATGTACATCCTCAATCTCCTCGCCCGTCGGCGGAAAGGGAAATGCGTCGGATACCTTGCGTAACTCCTGCGCGACGGCTTCATAGTGTCTTGTGGCTTCATCAAAAGGCTCGCCGAGTTTTCCGCCAAGGCGCTCCTTCGCTTCTCTCAGAAATTGCACGGCAAAGTTTCGGCATTCACTCCAAACAGCCGCATTGTATGCCATGCCGAAGCGGTGGGCTTTGCCATTTTCCAACGCGCTTATCCAATTGTCATAACCTGCCAGACCCGCTTTGTATTTCGGATATATCCACTTCGCCGGACTCTTCGAGTGTTCCAATGCGAATCCAAGAGCTTCCTTGACAGTCCTCGCATCATCCGCCGCCTCACCGGGTTTCACACTGTACATTTCCAACACGCCGATTTGGCTGTTGCCGAGCTCCTGCCAGGGTTTCGGGCTTTTGCTGAAGTCACATCTCGGGCCAGAGAAATAGTATCCCTCGTCGTCATATCCATAGACAACGTAGTATTCGGGAATGTCCAACTCCCAGCCGTAGCAAGGCAGACCCTCATCAATAGCGAGCTTCGTGTTTTCCCAGGCACGCTTCTGCTTCTCAGCAAAATCACTGTCCGATTTCGAGCCGGAGACCCCCTCCACTGTGTAGCCGATGTTCTTCCCGAGCTTGAAGAGCATCTCCGTATTCCACGCCGTCGGGCCGCTCGGACAGACAATCTCGTGGATATTGATGACAAAGGCGTGCCCTGTCCCGCCGAACAGCCAAGCGTCCGTAACATCCAAATTGAGGTATTCGAGACAACCCTTCACGCAGCCGAGGTGCGAAACCCAGGTTGGTTTCCATCTCAGATTCTCAATTGTTTTTCCCATTTCAGCCTTCTTCCTCCTGCAAGCCCTTTCCTCACTGTAACAGGATAGCATGGGAAGTCTGAGGTTGAAAGCACGGCGGCCGGACGTGCTGTCGCTGCATTGACAATCGCTTTTGCCCCTTTGCTCTCGTTGGGGTCTAAAGGCGCGGGCCCGACGCCGGAAAAGCGGAAAGAGGGCGACTTGTCGCTTCGGCGCGATAGCCCTCACTTGCCCGTCAATGGTCGCCTTTGGAGAGCCCGCATCCGCTGTTACAGCAACCTCTCGAGAACGAAATGGCGTTGTTTCAACGCCGCTCGGTGAAAATGTACCCACGGCGAATCGTAGAACCCGGGAGTCATGGGAAACGAGAGCTTCCGGAGCCGCGACCGAGAGAACTCGTCCCAGTCCGTGTGTTTTTCTTTGCGAGGGTGAAGAGCATCGTTTCTCCATTCACGTTTGTCATAGTGGAGAATGAGAGGGTCAAACATCTCTTCGAAATCGTCCTTCCAGTTTTCGCATCTCGCGTGGTCATCGCTTCTGTCCGCCAATCGCTTTTTGATTCTGGGCTGAATCCTTTTCCATGAGATAGGCTTGTCTGATTTGGTTTTCTTAGCCCCGCGCAGCAGATGGTATATGGTCTTGGCTGCCTTCAGGAACTCATCGGTGTTATTGCGTTGTACGTCCGCGTTCGCCGCCTTTCTGAGGTACTTCCAAGTCAGAAACGCCTGGTCCGGAAAAACTCCAGCCTCGGCGTGCCCGATCTGAGGGAGGATGTCCAAACGAATGTTCTCCAGGAACGGCCTGCTCCACTTCTTGCCCTCTTTGAGGATGCGAATCTTTTCGACATCGTTTTCTTTGTCGTGTCTTCCGGAGAAGCCCTGATGAGCCCAGGTGTCCGCTAAGGTGTGAAGAGCCACGCCCACCCGGCACAGGCGCCGGAGTTTCTTCGTCCGCCCCTTGCAGGCCTCGTCGAAGATAGAGCGGGCGAATTCGGAATTGGCTTGTGTGACGAAGGTGTCGCGGGGCGCCTCGATGCTCTTGGGCGGGATGAAGTGGAAAGGGATATAGACCCGTTTTTGCACTGCCCAGTCAAAAGCCTTCAAGCCTATATGGGCGGTGCGTACCGGATCAAACAATAGGTCGCCGACTCGGATCGGCTCACTTTCGGTCGAGTCATCAACGTACTGTGAGGCATAGGCAATTGTAAGGGCATCCTTTTTGACGAACCCTGCCGCTTTGGCGAGAACAGCGATGCAATAGTAATGGAAGTCCTTTTTCATTTTCCGCTCCTCCCTTCCGTTTTGAGTGGGTCACTTCGATTCAACGAAATCTCCACGTGGAGCGCAGACTCCGACAGCCGTCGCCGACGGCCTGCATTAGTCCGATTGCGGATTGCGGATTGCGGATTGCGGAATCGGTAGTCTGCACTCCACGATCTGCACCCTGCACTCCGCGCTCCCCGTTCAGCCCGGAGATTATCCGTGTGAGGGACGCCGGATGCCGGAGAAAAGCCTCGCCGCGTTTGTGAAGACCCTCTTGTCGAAGCCCATCTTCCTCACAAGCCAGTAATTCTTTTCGATGGCGTTCGGCCGGAAGAGCTGCTTCAAATTTATCCAGGGATGCCGGGCAAGCGACATGGGATGGCTTACCACCGGTATGGGAAAGTCGCTGCCCAAAAGCAACCTCTCCGGGGGAATCCCTCGTTTAATTTTCTCGATGTCGTCCCCATTGATGAGCGGTGAGCAGAGAGCCGACACGTCCGCATAAAGCTTCCATCCGTTTTTCTCCGCCAGTTTGAATTGTTGGAGGAGTTCGTCCAGGTAATTGTCTTCCTCACCCAGAACACCGATGTAGGGCACGGAGCAGTGGGCGGCGATGGTGGTCACGCCCTGTCTCAAAGGGTACTGTAGATATTTTGGCCGGTCGTACTCCTTGTGGGTTTCATCAGAGGTCGGTACGGCGTCTTCCCGTCCGGTGTGGTAGAGAAGGGGAAGGTTGTATTCCGCAAGCTTGTTGTAAAGATACTCGCACCTGACATCGGTGGAATCAATTTGCTGGGAGGAGCATATCCACTTGCAGAGGACCGCGTCGTTGTTAATGCAGAACTCGAGCTCCCGGTCAATTTCGTCGTGAGGACGATAAGGGTGGATAGAGCCGCCCAAAAGGACGTGTTTGTTCTTCTCCGCGAGGCTGGCTACGTATTCATTGGGCACGAAGAGATGCGTTTCGTTTTCTCTTACTTTGCCATCCTTTCCATAGACGGCGTCCAGGGCCAGGAGAACCACCTTACGGACCTTTCGTGCTTTCACGATCTGGCGCAGGGTGAGCTTTTCGATTTCCTTCAGGCTCGGCCCTCGAGCGATGACCTTGAGCATTCGCGGATCGAGGGTGACGAAATTCAGCATCATCGCGGCGTACGCCGCGGTGGAAGTGAACTTCTTGGACCAGTAGCACCCCGATTTGGGGTCCTCGGGCCCCCCAATATGAACGTGCATGTCTATTGTTTCCTGCGGCATCTTCGCGACCTCCTTGTGAGGGTCCTGCTCATCTTGCTCTCTACGGTGACTTCCCCTTACGCTGCTGGCGTTACGGGCCCTCTCTGCGCACCCTGCGGTTCGAGCATGAGCCGCCCGTAACTCAGGCATTGCGAGAAACAAGCACCTATTTCCGGACGAGAACCGGCCCTCCTTGGAGGCTACCGGGCACGTCTCCTGTTGTGTTTTCCTATGGAAATTGACCTCGCCGCTTTCAGCGCCGCCTCAATTCTTTCCGGTATTGGCGGATGAGTGTACAGCCAGAATTTGGCCAGAGGCGGGGGATTGATGTCCGCCAGATTCGCCCGGGCAACTCTTTGGAAGAGGAGAACCGCTCCCTGTGGGTTCCGCGTCAGTTCGACTGCGTACCTGTCCGCGGTTCTTTCGAAATGTCTCGATATGGCGCATTCCAGGGGCATGATGACGAACAGGATGACCTCCAGCCAGAAGAAGAAAACGGGCACAGAACTCGCCTCGTAATGCCCCGGCCCCCGCCGTTTTTTCTTCCCGATTGTGAGCTTGAGCAATGTTCCGACAAGCAGCAAGCATCCGGCGGCGGCGCCAGTTGCCCAGGCTATTCCTTTGATGACGTGATGGTTTTTCCAGTGCCCTATTTCGTGGGCGACGACGAATTCAATCTCTGACGGCTCTGCTCCTTCCGCAAGCGCGTCGTACAGCACGATTCGTTTTCCGAGAAGGAGCCCCGACAAGTAAGCGTTCACCTCCTTCGTTTTCTTGCCGGAGTCAGCCTGATAGAGTGCGGTTCGGGGCAGACCGGATTTTTCCAGCAGCGGCTCGAGGCGGTTACGCAGCGTATCCGACCTGACCGGGGTGAGCCGATAGAAAAGCGGCTCGACGAGGTGCGGCGCGACCGAATACCAGACAATCAGACCCAAACCCAGCGCTCCCGCGGAGACTAACCACCACGTCCGCTTGAGCCGCCGCATAACAACAAAAACCAAAATCACAAACAGGATGTACCAGATGTCCGCGACAATGAAGCCTTTCATCTGGTCGGTGAGCCACCCGCCGATTCCCTGCCTGTTCAACCCGAAGGCGTTCTTGACGACGAGGTCTCGCACGGCATTGAATGGCATCGTAACCAGCCGAATCATGAGAACAATGAAAAAGGCATATACCGGCAGCACCGCACGCCTTTTCCCGAAGCATATCTTTTTGATATCTCTCTCGTACGAGGAAGCCAGCCTCGACCATGCGACCAGCCCGAGAAAAGAAATCACAACGAGTTGCTTGGAGAAAGTCAGGATGTAGAGATACCGGCTGAACCGCGCGCCCTTTTCGATTTCTTCCCGTGAAAAGTGGTCGGAGGGCTCCGACTTCTCAGCCGGGACAGAAAAGGAAGCGCACAACAGCCACAGCATAACTGCGACGCTGCCCAATAGTTTCAGGAGATTGCTGCCTCGAATCATTTCCCCGAGGACTTGTCAGGCGGTTGACTGGTTTTTGCCTTACTGATACTGTGAAAGCCGAAGTTCTCGCTCGCTCCCGGAGCGCTCGGGCGCGGCCTCGTCGGAATTCGCCGGAGGTTGCTCATCGCTTTCTTCGCAGGAGCAAACGGGCGATTTCTCTCAAGGGTTGCGCCTTTTCGCCGAGGTCTGTGAGGCAGCCGATGGCTTGATCTGTGAGTTGTTCCACAAGTTGTCTCGTACGTTCCGCCCCCACAAGCGACGGATAGGTTGCCTTTCCCTTTTCCTTATCGGACCGGACCGGCTTGCCGAGTGCTTCCCCTTTCCCTTCGGTGTCGAGGAGGTCATCCACGGTCTGGAACGCCAATCCGACCGAGGCGCCGTACTTTTTCAAACTTGCCAGCTCTTCTTCCCTTGCATCTCCGGCGATGGCCCCCAGGGCGACCGAAGCTTCGAGCAAGGCGCCGGTTTTTCGCTTCGCGATCTCGTGAATTACCGTTTCATTGACCTTTTTCTGCTCCGATTCCAGATCTAGCGCCTGGCCGCCTGCGAGGCCGGAGCTCCCACAAGCGCCGGCAAGTTCTCGAATAAGCCGCACCTTTTTGCAGTCGTCAATTCCTTCAAGGTCCGCAAGCGTCTGAAACGGGAGTGCCAGGAGCATATCCCCCACGAGGACAGCCATTCCCTCTCCGACAACCTTGTGAATTGTGGGCAATCCCCTGCGAAGATCGCTGTCGTCCATGGCGGGGAGGTCGTCGTGCACAAGTGAAAAGGAGTGGACCAGCTCCACGCAGCAGGCGATTCGCACAATCTGCGGGCACTCCCGCCAGGGCGGGACGGCTTCGCAAGCCGCCAGCGTGAGAATCGGCCTGATCCTTTTTCCGCCCGGGAAGACCGCGCGCCGAACCCCTTCGGCGAGGCTCGGAACCGGCATGTCTTCCGATGACAGGATGGATTCCAGCCCAGCGTCAATCAGCTTCTTTTTCTCCGACAAATACGTTTTGATATCCATCGAAACCCTCACCCCGATTGCGGATTGCGGATTGCAGAAATCCGAAGTAGGAAATCTCACGCACGGATGCTTTCCGCCCTCATTCCCCCAGCGGAACGCGCCGCAAGTATTTGTCCACCATTCTAAAGGTTACTCGCTCGACATCCGTTTTGTCGTCGGTGAAGACGTGAGCCTGCTCGTTCTCCGGGAGAAAGACGATGTTGTTTGTGAAGTTATTGATGACTTTGGAGAGAGGGCGGTGGGAAGCACTTTTCGCGGCGAGAATCCGGCTCACCTCTCCGGGGACGGTGATCTTTCTCTTCAAAGCGGTGAGGAGAAAGTTGGAGGTTTCCCCAACCCTCACGGCGAAGACAGTCGGAAAAACCCTCTTCAGCGTCTTTTCGATGGAGCACAGCAGCGTCTCGTCGTCGCTCAGCGACAGGACGTTCATCACCACCACCCCCTTTGGCAGGAGATGGTCGGAAACCGACTGGAAGAACTCCTCTGTGGTCACGTAGAAGGGCACATACGGCCCCCCTTGAAACATGTCCACCTCGACGAGGTCGTATTTCTTTTTGGTTTTCCTGAGATAAGGACGGGCATCCTCGGCGAAAATCTTCAGTCTCGGACCTTCCTTCACGCCGAAATACTTATCGTCTTTGGCTATGCGGATGATTTCCGGGTCAATTTCCACTGCGTCAATGTGAGCTTTCGGGAAGAAATGGCCGTATTGTTTCACCGAAGTCCCTGCGCCCATTCCGAGGATGAGTATTTCCCCCGGCTCGGTCAAAAGCGCCGCGGCATTGAAGTAGTCGTAATAGCTATTGCCGGTCAGGTAATTCTTCTTCTCATCAACGGACACGGAGTATGAAGTCCAGCGGTTGACGGATAGCGCTTTTTCTCCATCTTGCCTTTCCAGGACTCTGATGTCATTGTAAAAGGACTCCTTTCTTAGGAGCACGTCTTTCTCGGCGCGGGGGAAGGAAAAAGGCGCAATGACCGCCAGCAGCACCGACGCGGCCCACTTCGGCGACTGAGAGACCAACCCCGAAATCCCCAGTAACAGCACGATCGAGCAGAACAGGAGAAACGTTATGTGGGAGCCCAGCACGCGGATCAAAACGAACGCCGTCACAAACGTCCCGAGGATGCTGCCGGTATTGGACAGCCCGTAGATTCCGCCGGCGATGCTTCCCGCCTTCTGCTGAACCGTGAGAAGGCGGATGATGAAGGGCGAGGCCATGCTCAGGAGAACCATCGGCACGCCGTAAATGACAATTGTAGCCACAAAAGCTCCCCAAATCGTCCCGAACTTCATATAGGAGGCGTCAAGGACTTTCTTGTAAACGAGGAGCATGACGAACAGGTAGCACCCCGCGGCCAGTATCAATTTGAAGAGGACGGGGGCGTGCGGTTTCTTGTCCGCGAGTCGCCCGCCGAAAATGTAGCCGACGGATAGCGCTGCAAGGATGATCCCTATGAGGCTGCCCCATACATAGCTTGAGTAGCCGAAGGTCGGGGCGAAAAGCCTGAATCCGAGAACCTCCAGGCCCATCACGCACAAACCGCAGACGAATGCCGTTGTTCCCAGATAGAATGTTTTCAATGTAAAAGCTCCCTTTCCTTATTCTATGAACGTGGCGTGCTCACACGGTCAAGAGATAACCTCCGAGAAACTGGGGAAGCGAGTTGAGGTCTTCGCTTCCGTCAAGGCTACTGAGCGGCCAAGCGGGCGACCTGTTTCTTGATAGGTTTCTTCAGCTTTTTCGACGGTCTCGGCTTGTCGGGCTTCAGGCCGGGTCGCTTGGGACCCTTAGCGGGGATTTCCAACCCGCCTTCATCCACATTTTCCTTCGTGAAGAGCCGTGTCCCCAGCGTTATCCACTTCGGGACCTGTTCCCCCCCCAAGATTTTCATGCCAATATCAATCGCTTCTTTTCCGCCGGTGGGGTACTGGAAGGTCGCGGTCAGAACTCCCTGTTTGACATACGTGACGCCTTCCTGAGGGAGAGCGTCTATGCCGATGAACTTGATCGTCTTTTCGCGTCCTCGCCCTTCTGCCTTCGCGGCGAGGTAGGCGCCGTGGGCCTGGGGGTCATTGTGAGCGTACACGGCGTCAATCTCATCGAATCGCGCCAGAGCGGAGGACATCTCTCTTCTGCCATTTTCTTCGAGCCACTGGCAATCGGCCGAGAAGATAATCTTGATTCCGTCCGGGGGCGTGCCGTGTTCCTGAGCATATTCTTTTAGGCCCTGCAAGAAACCCTCATGGCGGTCAACGCCCGGCTGAGATGTCATCAAGCCCATAAGCTCGACGAGGTTTCCCTTCCCGTTTAACAGGGAAGCGATATGTTTTCCCGCCTCCCGGCCGATGAGAACATTGTCTCCCCCGATGAAGCAGGTGAAACTGGTTCCTTGGATCTCCCTGTCGAGGACGACTACCGGTATCCCGCTGTCATAGACCTCCTTCACGGGCGCCGTCATGGGCACGGTCTCTTTGGGGCTGACGATCAAAAGGTCAATTCCCTGGGTGAGAAACTCTCTCACCTGGCTCTGCTGGACGGTCACATCGTTTTGGGCGTCCTTCTCAAGCAACTTGATTTCCGGATACGTGTCTGCCTGCTTGCGGATGTCATCGTTCATCTGCACACGCCACGGCTCGGCAAGGTTGCATTGGGACATGCCGAAGATGACCTTCTCTGCCTCCCCCTCCTTGGGGGCTTTTCGGCATCCCACGCTGACGGCCAAAGGCACGAGAAGTACTATCCGTAGCAACCAGTGCGCTCGCTTGTTCCGGCTGGACTTCATCATTTCTCCACCCTCCTTTGTTCGACCTCTACTTTTAGGAAATCCTGCTGCGTCTTCCGGTTTGCTGAATGATAACGGCTGCAACGATAATAGCCCCTTCCACCATCAACCTGTAGGCGATCTGGACGCCGTTGATGCTCAATATCTTTTCGATGTAGCCGATAATCAACGTGCCGAGGAGGGTTAAAAGGATTCCACCCTTCCCCCCCATGAGGCTTGTTCCTCCGATGACCACCATGGCGATGGCAGTCAGCTCGTAAGTGGTCCCCGCTTCCGGGTCGCCGTAATAGGTCCTGGCGGCGAAACAAACTCCCGCGACCGCCGACATCAGTCCCGATATGCCGTACGCGGTTGCCTTGACCAGATTCACCCGCACGCCGCTAAGCCTGGCCGCCTCCTCGTTGCCTCCGATGGCGAAGAGATGCCGACCGAACCTCGTCCTGTTGAGGAGAATCCAGAAGGCGGCCACCGACACCAAGAAAATGATCGTTACGATGGCCAGGTTGTTGTTCAGAATCTGCGAGCTGATTTGTTCGAATATCGGCGGAAGCGGCTGAGTTCCCGCCTGGATTTTTCTCCCTCCTCCAATGAATTTCGCGAGGCCCCTCGCGGAAACCATCATGGCGAGGGTGGCCACGAAAGGTTGAATCTTGAACGTGGTTATCACGGCGCCGCTCAGCAGCCCCGCCGCTGTGCCCGCCAGAAGCGCCACAGGGATGCCCACTAACGGGGAAACATGCAAATTAATCATCGAGTGTGCGAAAAGCATTCCCGTCATCCCGAGAACCGAGCCTACCGATAGGTCAATCCCGGCTGTCAGGATGACAACCGTCATGCCGCAGGCGAGGATTCCGTGGATGGAGTAGTAGCGGAGCATGTCACGATGATAGTCCCAGGTGAAAAATGCCCCGAGCCTGTTTTTTCCCGAGAGACCGGGGAACGCCGCCCCGATAATGAGAACGGCGATCAGAGCCCACAGCCCGCGGTTCCTCACGACGGCCTTGGTTGCCGAAGATAAGTTTGCAAGGAATCCAGACTTTTCTGTCATAACCTCACATGGCAGCCGCCATGACCTTTTCCTGGGTTGCTTCCTCGTGTGCGAACTCCGCGGTCATTCTTCCTCGGTGCATGACCAATATTCTGTCGCTCATTGCCAGCAACTCCGGCAGTTCCGAGGTGATGAGGAGGATTCCCTTCCCCTCAGAGGCCCACCTATTCATCAGGGAATAGATTTCCGCTTTGGCGCCGACGTCAATTCCCCGCGTCGGCTCATCGAGAAGAAGGATGCTCGGTTCGCTCATAAGCCACTTCGCGAGGATGACCTTTTGCTGATTCCCGCCGCTCAAAGTGGAGACTTCGGAGCGAAGTGAAGGCGTCCTAATCGCTAAAGAGCTCACAAGAGGCGCCGATGTCCGATGCTCGAGAAGCGGATGCAGCCAGCCGAACTGCGTCATCTGCTTGAGAGAAACCAGTGTCATGTTATGCAGGACCGACATCGGCAGAATCAGTCCGGAAGCCTTGCGGTCATTTGTCAGATACGCCATGCCATTCGCGATTGCCTGTGGAGGGGCAGCAATGTTGACCTTCTTTCCTCTGACGAAAATCTCGCCCTCCGGCTGGCGGCCAAACCTTCCAAAGATCGCTCCCAGCAATCCGCTATTGCCCGCCCCCCGAAGTCCCGCCAATCCAAGAATCTCTCCGGCGCGGAGGGAAAAGGACACGCGGTCCACAAGGTTCACCCCCGATTTTCCCCGTCCTCGGCGGGGCAGAGTCAGCCCGGAAACCCGCAGCAGTTCCTCGCCAATAAAAGGCTCGCGGCTCGGGAAGAATTGGTCTATCTTTCTGCCGACCATCCATTGGATCATCTTCTCGGCGGGCAGCTCTTTCGCGGGGGCTGTCCCGACGTGCAGCCCGTCGCGAAGGACGGTTATCCGGTCGGCGATCTCGTATATTTCCTCCAGCTTGTGCGAGATATACACTATCCCCACTTCCCTGGCTTTCAGCCTGTTGACGATGGCGAAGAGCCTTTTCGTTTCCTGTTCGGAGAGGGAGCTGGTAGGCTCATCCATGACCAGGATACGCGCGTTGAGCGACAATGCTTTCGCTATTTCAATCATCTGCTGAACGGCCACGCCGAATTCTTCCACGGGCCGCCTGACATCAATCGGCATCTCCATCAACTTCAACAGCTCTCCGGCCGTCTCCGCCATTTTCCGCCAGTCAATCGTCTTCCAACGGGTGTGCGGCTCGTGGCCCATGACAATGTTTTCCATGACCGACAGGCTCGGCACTAAGCTCAGCTCCTGGTGGATTATGGCGACTCCGGCCATTTCGCCTTCCTTCGGGGAGGTGAGGCGAACACGTTTTCCCTCGATGAGAATCTCGCCCTCATCGGGAAGGTAAACGCCGGAGAGAATCTTCATGAGGGTGCTTTTCCCGGCGCCGTTCTCCCCGACCAGGCCCACGACTTCCCCTTTGTGTAAATCAAAGGAGACGTCGCGGAGCGCCTGAACGCCCGGGAACGCTTTGCCGATGTGCTTCATTTCAAGTAAAGGAATGTCAGCCATCTGATACCCTGAATTCTGCCCGGCAGAGACGGTTTCGCGAAGTGTCCGCCGGCTATGCAGCTTCAACACGCCGCTTCATCAGCGTGTGCCAGAAGCCCCCGCCTTCGCCTCGCTCTTCGCTAATGCTGAGCATCTCCCAATCGCGACTGAATAGTTCCAGAATCTCTCTCCGCGTGAAACACCGCCGATAGGCTCCGTAAGCTATGTGCCACGGTCTCCGACCTGCACGAAATAGGCGAAACTTTGGACTGAAGACAGAAAGCACATAGTAGCCCTGCGGCTTCAAGACTCGCAGAACGCTGGCTCGATACGCCGGCCAATCAGCTTTCCTTTGATGATGCAGGCAGCCGTAGTCCAGGACGATGTCGAAGCTCGCATCCGCAAACGGTAAGCGAAAAACATCTGCCCTGCGGAATGTAATTCCTTTGGCATGCCTCACCTCAGCCGCTTGGCGTGCACGCTTCAATGCCAGTGGCTCGTAGTCAATCGCCGTCACATTGAATCCAAGTCGGGCCGCAGCCAAGGAATGGCGACCCTCTCCGCAGCCGACATCGAGTAGCTTGCCGCAGCTCATAGTCTTTGTCAGACGCCTGAGAAAACGCACCGCGTAAGGAGAGGGTTCGTCCCCTGCCCAGCCATGCTCCACCGTGCGATAGGCCTCCCGAAAGTATCGGCGATTCGCCTCCCGTGCTGACAACATGCCAATATGCTCCCTTCGAGACGCCAGGCTTCAAATCTCCGTGGCCTAGGCGATTGGACGCATACTAAAGAATCGCCGGAGTGAACACAAGCAAAAGGTTGATTCTCAGAACCGCTGACCCGAGACGACGTAAAGCCCAGAATCGGGACTTAAATGGATGCCGAGTTCTCCGAGTTCCCCGTTTGACGCCAGCCGCATGCCCCCATGCACGTCGCCACTGTTCGGTGTGCAGCGGTTCGCTGGACCCCTTTCATAAGGTGAGAGCAAAAAGTCTCTTGACAGCTCCTCCTCGCTGTGCCATTATAATGTAAAAGATAAACTGACTGGTCAGTCAACTCTCTTCAAGGCTCTGTATCAGGAGAAGTTGGTTGTGATGAGTCTTTGCAGCCGCTTTTTGGACGCGTCGCGACAGACCAGTCGGTACAATTGTTGCAAGAGGTGGTTCACTTTGGCAGACAAGCCCAGCAAAAGACAGCAGCGAGCTGAGCGAAACCGGAAGAAGCTGGTCAGAGCCGCTATGACGGTGTTTTCCCAGAAAGGATACCACAGGGCAACTCTGGACGAAATCTGCAAGCGGGCAAATCTGGCGAAAGGGACGATTTACCAGCATTTTAGCAATAAAAAGGGTCTATTCCTGGGGCTTTTGGATTCTCTTATGACGGATTTGGGTAGGTCCATCCAGGAGGCCGTGGCAGACGTGGAAAGCGATCTTATCCGGGTGCAGACAGCCATTTCAGCTTACGTGGAGTTTCACGCCGCCCACCGCGGGTTTTACCGCCTACTGATCCATGAGCAAAGTTCCTTCGCAAAGGAAATCCGAGAACAGTTTCACACCAAGTATTTTTCCCATCTCCGGATTCTGGAAGAGGTGCTTGGCAAGGGAATCAAAAGCGGGAAGATCAAGAAAATGGATGCCGGCGGCGCGACCTTTGCCCTGGTGGGAATGTGTAATTCTATCATCTTCCACTGGCTCATGTCTGACAAACCATATCCTTTGAATAACGAAGTACGCTTGGTCACCGAGATATTTCTGCGGGGGATTTCCCGTCAATCGAGCGGGACGCGGGAGGTCCGAAAGCCTCTGCGCCCCCGGGTTGACGAACAGAACAGAACGAAACGCAGAGGCGCAGAGGCGCAGAGACGAGGAGCTTAGAAGGTGAGGTTGGATATCGTGGGGATGGCAGGTTGCGGCGCAATGGTGGCGGTCATGATGTGGACTTCGGCCCCTGCCGCCGACGATGAGGGAGCGGAAGAAAAACCACCCTTGTCTCTTTCCATCGAGGAGAGCGTTAAGATTGCTGTGGGGAACAATCTCGTAGTGCAGATCGCAAGGGAGGAGAAGAACGTGGCCCGCGGCAGGATAACCCAGGCCGCATCGGAGGCCTTTCCGAAGTTGACAGCTTCCGGAACATACACCTGGTTGGGAGAACTTCCCAGCGCCACTTTCGAGGGGAACACCTTCACCCTCGGCGAGCAGGGGCAGTATTTGACAAGTCTCAACTTGGTGCAGACCCTGTACCGGGCGGGGGCGACTGCCGCCGGGATACGCGCCGCCAAGTTCTACCGCACCCTCGCAGAGGAGCTGCTGCGGGGAACGGAGCAAACCATCGCTTTCAGCGCCGAGAAAGCTTATTACGACGTTCTCCTTAATAAGGCTTTGTATGCCGCAAGGCTGGACGCACTTCAGCTTGCCGAGAGCCACCGGTCAGATGTGGAAAAAAGGCTCGCCCAGGGCATGGTCTCCAAGTACGATCTTCTGCGGGCGACGATTGAAGTGTCCAATATCCGTGCTCAGATGATTCAAGCGAGAAACGCCTTTCGTCTGGCGCAGACAGCTTTCCTGAAAATCCTTGCTTTGCCTCTAACCACAGAATTTGTGCTGACGGACAAACTCAGCTATGAAGCTGCCAAGGCGGAAGTGGAGCAGAGTCTGGCGGTGGCCCTGATTCAGCGTGCGGAGATAAAACAGGCCGACCTCACCATAGCCATGCAGAAGGAGAACATCACACACACGGTTGCGGACCTTTACCCGACTGTGGCTCTTCTGGGGACCTGGGAGGGGGGCAACGCCAGCCGTTTCTCCTTCGGGGGCACGGGCTGGAGTGAGGGCTGGTATGCCGGCGTGACGGTTTCTTTCCCGGTCTTCGAGGGAATGAGGACCAAAGGGAAGCTGGTTCAGGAAAGAGCGAAGCTTCGCCAGTACGTGCTGGAGAAACGGGACCTGCTCCAGTCAGTGGAGTTGGAAGTCAAACAGGCGATTCTGAGCCTTGAGGACGCCACCGAATTTGTGGAGTCGCAGAAGGAAAACGTCAGACAGGCTCAAGAAGGGCTAAGGCTGGCCACGGTGAGGTACGAAAACGAGACCGCCACCGAACTGGATGTCTTGGACGCGAGGGTTGCTCTGACCCAGGCTCGCAACAACTACGCCCAGGCAGTCTATAGCCACATGCTTGCCAGGCTTTCTCTGGAGAAAGCGAAGGGGGTCATTCTGCTCCCCTGAACCGCGAAAGGATTAGTACATTGCGCAAGGGCAAAGTTGTTATCATCCTCATAGTTGTCGCATTGGCAGCCGGAGCTGGCTACAGGGTGTTTACCCTGATAACCGAGAAGAAGAGGGGAAGCGAGCGCTCGGATGCGGCAGCCGTCATAGTCAAAACTGCTCCCGTCGAGAAGGGCACTATCCGGCGGGATATCAACCTGACTGGCGACGTGGAGGCCCTGACCAGCGTTCAGCTCTTTCCCAAATGTCCGGGGCGTCTCCTCGAGCCTGCGGAGAAAGACCTTCAGACAGCCCGGAAGTTGTACGAGCAAGGGGTCATCTCCAGGCAGCCTCCGGACAGAATTGAAGACATGGAAGAAGGCGATTCCGTGGAGAAAGACCAGATTATCGCCGTCGTTGACCACGAGAACCTCGATGCGCAGGTCGAACAGGCAGACGCTGCCCTGAAGACCGCCCAGGCCCAGGTCACACAGGCCCAAGTTAACCTTGCCCAAACAGAGAACGACGTCAAGAGAATGCGCAATTTGTTCAGCCAAGACGCAACCTCCAAGCAATCTCTGGACAAGATCGAAGCGCAGTATAAAAGCCTCGTCGAGCAGGAAAACGTAGCCAAAGCAAGGCTGGAACAAAGCCAGGCCGCCCTGAACCAGGCTCGGATTCAGCTCGCGGAGTGTTTCATTAGCGCTTCTATTTCGGGGATAGTATCGGAAAAATATCTGGAGAGGGGGGACATGGCCATGGTGACACGCCCCATTTTCGCCATCATTGACATACATGAAGTCAAAGTCGCCGCCGACCTCCCGGAAAGATACATCGCGCAAGTCGGCAAGGGCGCCGGCGCCTCAATCGAAGTGGACGCTTTTCCGGGCCGCATCTTTAAGGGCACAGTTACCAGAATCAGTCCCACAGTGAACATCGTGAATCGCACCGCGGAGTTGGAGATAACCGTGGCCAATCGCAATCACGACCTCAAGCCCGGAATGTTCGCCCGTCTGCGCATGCGTCTGGAGGAGCGGGAGGGCGTTCCGGTCATCCGCGAGGCGACGGTATTGAGAGATGAGTCCGGTGAGTACGTCTTTGTGGTGGAGAAAGAAGTCGCTCGTCGCCGCGAGGTTAAACTTGGCCTTGAAGAAGGTCCCAGGGTCGAGGTGCTCGAAGGATTGAAGCCGGGAGAAATGCTGGTAACCGCGGGACAACAGAAGCTCGCAGAAGGACAACGTGTGGAAATGCACAACTGAGTGAGTAGCACCTGATGGTTTAGCACATGCATTCGTATGTACGGTGACGTATGGCGCTGCTGTGAAAGGAGCTACCTTGACGGCATAACAGAATAGACGGCATTCTCCAACTATCATGTCCATCCTGTTATCTCGTCAAAAGGAGGGTAGCATGAATCTTCCTCGAATTTGCGTTGAACATCCCACAACAACTCTCATGGTCTTTTTGGCCATTATCCTCATCGGCGTTATATCGCTGGCCCGCCTTCCCCTGGACATGTTTCCCGACATAGGCATCCCCTCCCTCAGCGTTATAACCAGGTATCCAGGCGCCAGTGCGGAAGACGTCGAAGCGAAAGTCACAAAGATCCTCGAAGACCGCCTGACGACCATCCCCGATCTCAAGGAGATTACTTCTATCTCCAAGCAGGATATTTCCGTGGTAACCCTGAGCTTCGACTGGGGGACCGACCTTGACACTCGCGCCAATGACGTGAGGGAGGCCATCGGTTGGGCGGAAATCCTCTTGCCTGAGGATGCAGAGAAATCTCTTGTTCTGAAATTCGATATCTCCAACTTCCCCATTATGGGCTATGTTTTTACAGCCGACGAGGACGGCAGCTATCCTGACCTCAAGGAAATCATGGAGGATGAAATCACAGACCCTCTGAAGCGGGTCCCCGGGGTGGGCTCTGTCATCATACGAGGGGGGCCCCGCCGCCAGGTCAACATTGATCTCGACCGCCAGCTCCTGGCAACCCGCTACGTCACGCCCCAGGACGTCGTTCGCGCCATCTACAATGAAAACCAGACCAACCCTGCGGGCAATCTGAAAGTTGGTGTCAAGGACTACTCCCTGCGGGTTCCGGGAGAATTCAAGCAGGTGGAACCCATGAAAAGGATCGTCATCTCCAATCAGGGGGGACGCATCGTCCGCCTGGAAGATGTAGCCTCTTCGGTTGAATACGGTTTCGCGGAAGAAACGATGCCCGTGCGGACTAATGGCAGAAAAGCCATCTACATAATGGTCATGAGGCAGTCGGGGGCCAACACCGTCAAGGTGGCGAGAGCGGTTGAGAAAAAGCTGGAAACCCTCATGAAGGGCGTCCAGAAGGAGCACCCCGACATCGAAAAGCTTTCCATCTGGGATACCTCTGCTGATATCGTCAGAATGATCACAGACCTGTCTCGGACACTCCTTATGGGTGCTGGGCTGGCTATCCTCGCTGTGCTCGTCTTCCTGCGGCAGGCTCGTGCCACATTCATCATCGCCCTTTCTCTCCCATTTTCCCTAATCGGGGCACTCATTATCACTTATGTTCTGGGTTACACCATAAATATGCTTTCCCTGTTTGCGCTGACCATCGGCATCGGAATGGTCGTGGACAATTCCATCGTGATCCTCGAGAACATCTCTCGCCATCGAGAAGACGGGGAGAGCCGAAGAGAAGGTTCCATTTACGGCTCCACCGAAGTTGCCATGGCGGTGACCGCCTCCACGCTCACCACGGTTGCCATCTTCATTCCCCTTATTTTCGTCAAGGGGTTGATAAAAATCCTGTTCGCGCAGTTTGCCGTCGTTCTATGCGTGGTGATTCTTAGTTCCCTCTTTTCAGCTCTGACCCTCACGCCGATGCTCTCCTCGACGATACTGCCCCAAAGATGGAAGCAAAAGGAATCGCGAGGCGTGCTAAAGAAGCTTTATTTGTGGTCAGAACGGTTCTTCGATGGCATGATAGCCTCCTACGGTTCAGTCCTCTCATGGGCGCTCGGTCATCGCAAGAGCGTCATACTCCTGGCCATCGTCATTTTTGGCGGAAGCCTTTCGCTCATCCCCTTCATCGGCAGCGAGTTCTTCGCCGAGGAGGACCAGGGTTACCTTCAGGGACACTTCTATCTGCCGGTGGGGACGAGGGTGGAGGAAACCGACCGAGTTATGCGTCAAATCGAGGACATCCTCCAGGAGGAGGACATCCACCAGAAGAAGGTTTCCGGCAAGGGGTTGTTAGCCACCTTTGTCCGATGCGGCCAGAGCGAGGAAGGAATCAGCAGCATCTTCGAGGACGAGGGTCCCCACATTGGGGAATTCGGGATTCGACTCGTCCCCAAGAACCAACGTCCCGAAGGATTCAAGGAGGTTGGCGAGAGGCTTCGCCGAAGGATCGCGAGAATCGCCGAGATCGAGAGGTTTCGCGTCGAGACCCAGGACCCGATGGCAGGACTGCTTCTGGGCGGGGAGCGCCCCGTCACTGTCAACATCTTCGGGAAGGACATGGAAAAGAGCGATGCCGTTGCTCGGGAGGTCAAAAAGATCGTCGAATCCGTTCCGGGAACGAAAGACGTGGAGATCTCCCGTGTCAAAGGAAGGCCGGAGCTTTGGCCCGAGGTGGACCGCGACAAGGCGTCGTCCATGGGGCTGAACGTGTTCTGGATTCAGGATACCATCCGCGCCTCCTTCTATGGCCGGAAGGCTTCCAAGTACAGAGTCGGTGGCGAGGAGTACGACATCTTCGTGCGCCTGGACGAGAATGACCGCATGACACCCGATGACATCGGCGAGATGGACATTCGCCTCCCCACCGGGCAGTTCACCAAACTGGCCAACCTCGCCAGGGTCGTCCGCCATCTGGGCCCGGTGAGCATCGAGCGGAAAGACCGCGAGCGAATCGTTAACGTGGGCGCCGCGGTCGGTAAGGGACGATCGCTTGGCGAAATCACAGCGGACGTGGAGAAGAAATTGGGCCGTCTCCCCAAAACAGCCGGCGTGGACTGGCAAATAGCGGGTCAGGCGGAGGAGCAGAAAGAGTCCTTCTTCTGGTTGAGGATTGCAGTCTTGATTGGGGCCATCTTAGTTTACATGGTCCTGGCTTCTCAGTTCGAGTCGCTACTGCATCCGTTCGTGGTCATGTTTTCGGTTCCGTTTGCCTTCACGGGTGTGATATGGGCACTCTTCTTGGGGGGCTTTTATCTCAGCATCACGGTCTTCATAGGGATACTTCTTCTCATCGGCATCGTGGTCAACAACGCCATCGTTCTGGTGGACTACACTAACATCCTCCGAGCTCGCGGCCTCGGCATCAAGGAAGCCGCCCTGGAAGCTGGTAAGAAGAGGCTGCGACCTGTTATCATGACCGCCCTGACCACCATCGTGGCTCTTCTGCCCATGACCCTGACCAGAGGACAGGGCTCGGAAGTCTGGAATCCCCTGGGGGCGACGGTCATGGGCGGGCTTTTGGTCTCGACCCTGGTCACTCTCGTCCTTGTCCCCACCCTCTACACTATCTTCGAGGCGAAGTCCATGCGGAAACCCGGAGAACAGACGAGCGCACCATGAAAATGATACTTATCGCTTACAACCAGGCTCTGGATGACGAGATCATGAAGGCCCTCGAGGAATGTTGCTTGGAGAACTATACGAAATGGACAGGCGTCCTCGGAAAAGGCTCCGCAAGCGGGCCGCATCTTGACACCCATGTCTGGCCCAAGGCGAACAATGTCCTGGCAGTAGCCGCCGATGATAGCTCAGTCGAGCCTCTTCTCGAACGGATAAAAAAACTCAGAGCCCAGCTCGGGGCCGAGGGTGTCAAGGCGTTTGTCCTTCCCATCGAGAAGCTGTCCGAGTAAGCCCGGCCGGCAAAACGGGTCCCCTCCTCTGGACAGCTATCTTCTTCCAATTGAAAACCGCGTTCGCTGCTCCCCCTCGCGCAGGTCCCATAGCAGATTTTGCGCCTCGGCGAAACCCTCCTTGTTCCCCTGCCTGTAACCCGAATCAGATTAACCCAACTTCCGCACCTGATTGGGATTTTGAGATTTTTTGGAGGGGGTTTTGTGGATGAAACGGGTGTACTGGGGCTGTTTAAGGACTGATGCCCGCATTGTGGATGCAAAACGTCGTGTGTTCGATAAGCTTTTGCTCCTTGCAATGCCCGAATACGTGACAGAGCTTACTGACCAGAGCACTCCGTCGGGATTTACCCAGGGGATTACAGAATCTCGCTGCGCAAGGTGTGGCGTGGGCGCGAAGGGGATGCGGCCATATTTCCGTGGCAAGTTATGGATGAATCCCTTGTTCGAGAAGCCCGGCTTAAGCCGGCTCTCAGGAGAAGAATCCCATGTCCGATACCACCGACTGAAGCCGGTGGCTAAGGGGGGGTGCCGGCTAAAGGCTGGCATCTGGAGTTTGGACGTTTTAAGTAGCGTGCCGGCTAAAGTCCGGCATGCCCGGCGCAAGCACGACAGCGAAGAGATTGAAGGAAGCCTGCCGGATATGCCACGATTTCGCAGCCACACCCGTCCCCTTGACAGCGTTGGCGCCTCAACTTCATCATATCATTATATCGGCGAGATTGATGCCACGTGTTGGAGCACGGCGACAGCGTGCGGCGGCAGAGGTTCAAGACGAGGTGCCAGGGCACGCCACGCTGACGCGGGCACGCCCCTCGAGGGATTCCTCGACATCGGCAGGCTGGCATTGTGGTAAGATAGAGCGCGTGGGAAGATTGGAGGTGGCTGGAGCCGGACGAAGCTTTGTGCAGGCGAAAGGATGATGGAGAATCGCGTGTGGAGCTGACGGAGATTCAAAAGAAAGCGGTGGAGCTGACCGGCGGGAATGTCGTGGTCTCGGCGGGCGCGGGCACGGGGAAGACGGCGGTTCTTGTTGCGCGGTTCATCAATCTTGTGAGAAGCGGACTGGCGGAAGTGAACCGGATTCTGACAATCACTTTCACGGAGAAAGCTGCGCAGGAGATGAAGCAGAGGATAGCCGAGGGGTTCGCTGGGCGGGGGATGAGGAAAGAGAAGACGGCTGTCGAAACCTCGTTCATCAGCACAATACATTCCTTCTGTTCTCGCTTAATCAGGGAGAATCCTTTTGCGGCAGGAGTTGACCCGGAATTTGAGATCCTGGACGAGATAGACCGTCAACTGATTCTGGGGGAGCTTTTCGATGAGTTATTCTCGGAGGGCGAGGACGATTTTCTTGGGCTTGCCGAGCATTACGGGGAGGCCGCCGTCAGTAAGGCAATCATCGCTTACATGGACCTGTGCCGAAGCCTCGGGCGGGAGGTCGAGCACGTCGAAAAATTGGTGGCGGAGCCAGAAGTTCTCACCCGAAAGGCGAAAGTTCTCGCCGACAAAAGAGCCGCCGAGGCCATGCGGGAGATACGCGGGCGATTGGACGCATTATCCTCCCTGAAAGCCAGCGACAGTTGGGAGGAGAAGCGGCGTGAGATTCTCGCCGTGCGCGATTCGATTTCGGATGCGAGCTCGTTCCGGGAGACGGCTGAGAGGATGAGGTCCATAACGGCGAGGATGCCGAGGGCGCCGAAGAAAAGCAATGGCAGAACATCCTGCCTGGAGGTGAGGGAGCACCTGTCGTTGATTAGAAGAGTCTTGAAGGAACGGGATGCCGAAATCTTTTTCGATAAAGAGATGGAGGAAATGTTGCTACCGTGCAAGGTAGCCCTTCTCAAGGGGACAGCTCTCTTCTGGCGGAAGTATGAGCGTAAGAAAAGAGAAAGAGGCGTTCTCGATTACGAGGACCTCCAGCTCATAGCCAGAGGATTGCTGAGGGACAAGCGGGCGCTGCGGAGAGATTACGCGGAGAGATTTCGTTACGTTCTTGTGGATGAGTTCCAGGATATTAACTGGCTGCAAAAGGAGCTTATCGAGCTTGTTACCTCGGGAGAAAACCTGTTTGTGGTGGGAGACACGCGTCAGTCCATCTACGGTTTCAGAAACGCCGATGTGGAGATTCTGGCGGGTCTGGTGAAGAAATGCCGTTCCTTGTCGAGCACGCACGGCTGCGTCTATCTGAACGAGAACTTCCGGAGCGGGCGAAACCTGATTCATTTCTTCGATTTTTTCTTCTCGAAGCTCTGGGAAAAGGGACAGCGGGAGTTTCATCCTTTGCAGTATGGCCGGAAAGGAGGGGAAGAGCCTGCGGCGCCTTCGGTCGAGGTTATGCTTTTTGAACGAGGGCAGGAGGAGGGCCGCGGTCTCGAGGACGCGGACGGGGTCAGGCAGAGAGAGGCGAGAGCCGTGGCGGCGAGAATTACGAAGGCTGTCCGGGATGATGAGATTCTGGTTTACGACCCGGCCCTCGCTGGCAACCGGCCCGTCGCTTACGGGGATATGGCGATTCTGTGTCGGACTCGGGCAAGTTACTCGGCGTATTCGGAAGCTCTTGCGGACATCGGCGTTCCCTTTTACACGGTGGGCGGGCAGAGCTTTTACGAGAAACAGGAGGTTGCCGATCTGGTCAATCTTCTGACAATCATTGACAATCCTCTACGGGACATTCCTCTCGTCGGCGTGCTTCGCTCGCCTTTTGTGGGAATAGGAGACGACACGTTGCTGTGGCTGAGGCGCGGCGGCAAACAACCCGCGAGCACGGAACGCGCAACCGGCGAGGAATCAGACTCCGCGACTTCTGAGGGGAGCGCACTGCGGCTTCCCGAGCACTGCGTTTTGCGCGCCCTTCAAGGGGCTGCCTCTATTCCAAGAATCGCCGAGCAGGAAAGAGAAAAGCTCGTGCGTTTCCGGCGCCTTCTGGACGGTCTCAGGCGGAGAAAGGACTCCATGCCCTTGCACAGATTACTCAAGGAGGCTCTCGAGTCCACGCCGTACCTGACGCGAACCGTAACTTCCCTCGGGGGAGCGCAGAAAGCAGCAAACGTCTCAAAGTTCCTCGACCTGCTGAGAGAATATGAGGCTCGGCAGGGGGGCGGGATAGGAGGATTTCTGCGATTCTACGAAATCATGAGGCGTCACGGGCCTCGCGAGGAGGAGGCGGCACTGGAACCGTTTTCGGGGGACGTTGTGAAACTGATGACAATTCACGCGGCGAAGGGACTGGAGTTTCCGGTGGTCGTCGTTGCGGACATGTCTCGCCGCTTCAACTTCGACACGGACAGGTTTCTGGTTTCCAGAGAGATGGAAATTGCGTGCAATCCGTGGCAGGAGACTTCTGAGGCTTCTTGCGGAAGGAAGCTGGTGTTTGAGGAGCGAAAGGAGAGACAGCTCGGCGAGGAAAAACGGCTGCTGTACGTAGCCGCCACGCGGGCGAGAGACCATCTGATTCTTGCGGGAAGCTACCGCGCGGGGAAAGAATGCGACATCGAGAGGGCGAGATGCCCGATGCATTGGTTGATGGCGATTTTGGGTGAAGAGACAGAACTGCCGGAGCGGGGAGAATCGTGTGAAGCCCACCTGGGAGAGGCAAGAGTGCGGATACTCATGGATGCCGAGGGGGAAAAGACGGCCGGCGCAAGCGGCAGAAGTTCCCCCATGGAGCGGTACTTCGAGCGGATTGCCGCCGGTGAAAGCATCCCGGTTTCCGACGCTGCCACCGAAAAATTCCTTCCCGAAGTGAAAAAGGTGCTCGAAAGGATAACCTCCCACGCCGCCGCTGAGCCGAAAAGGCTTCCTGCGGAGGTTTCGGTTTCTCAATTGATGCAGTTTGAGGAGTGCCCTTACAGATTTTTTCTGCGACAGATATTGGAGTTTCCCGATAGGGAAGTGATGAGCGGTCTGGGATTCTGTGCGCCGGGCGAATGGTTCATGGAGGAGAAGTGGCCGGAGACGCGGGCTGAATCGCCGGTGGGCTCAACCAGGAGGACCTTCGGCACGCTGGTTCACGGGTGCCTGGAGGAAGTTGACTTTCGAGAAGTACAGCAGCAGGACATTCGGGCGATAACTGCGCGTTTCTTCTCGTCGTCAGGGGAGGCGAGCAAGGCGGAGAAATTGATACGCTCTTTCCTGCGGAGCGATGACGGCAGGCGTCTCCGGAACGCCGGGGAGGTTCATCGAGAGCTTCCGGTGAAAGCTGCGGTGGGCGATGTCATCATCAACGGGAAAATTGACGTCCTCTATCTCGATGAGAACGGTCACTGGAGGATTCTAGATTTCAAGACAGGGTCAGAGCATGCGGAGAATCCATTGCTTCACAGCGGCTACGATTTTCAGATGCGTCTTTACGCATTTCTCGTCCGGGAAGCGATGGGCATCCGGACGGAAAAAGCCATCATTCATTTTCTCGCACGCGGCACGTCGCGGTTAGTGCCCACGAGCGCGAAGGCGATCGAGGGGACCGAAAAGCGGATTATGGAAATTGTAGCCGCCATCGGGAGACGAGAGTTCCAGAGAACGAGCACCGCTAACTGCCGCCAATGCCAGTACCTCGCGGTGTGCGAAAATGAGGTCTTGCGAGTCGCAGCGCGCGGACAGCATCACGAACACAACACACTCTCCCAGGATTAAATGATGAGCGATCTGCCCCTGGAAAACGAAATCGCGGAGTTCCAAAACTACCTTGCCGCCGAGCGGGGGCTTGCAACGAACACCGTCATGTCCTACGGGCGGGACCTCCGCAAACTCGGCAGATACCTCAAGACGATTCGCGTCTCCTCCGTCGAAAAGGTCACGAGAGGGAACGTCATTGACTACCTCATCTCCGAGAAGAGAAAGGGAATAGCGTCGAACTCCGTCGCGCGGAACCTCATCGCCATCAAGATGTTTTTCCGATTTCTGGTCGCGGAAGGAGTGCTGCAAGAGGACGTGACGGAACTGATTGAATCGCCGAAACTCTGGAGGATTCTGCCGGAGACACTTACGGTCGAGGAGGTGGAGCGAGTGCTGTCCCTGCCTGACATGTCAACCGTAGAAGGGATAAGAGACCGCGCAATGTTGGAGATGCTCTATGCCACGGGGATGCGCATTTCCGAACTGGCGAGTGTGAGGCTCGACGACTACAATCCGCGAACCGGCACAGTTATCTGCCACGGAAAGGGGTCGCGGGAGAGGATTATCCCCGTCGGGAGGCAAGCCATCGCGTCGGCTTCTCTTTATCTGAAGGAGAGCAGGCCGCGGTTCTTGAAAGGCAAGGAATCTCCGCACCTTTTTGTCACCCGTCTGAAAAGCAGGTTCTCGCGGGGTGGCTTGTGGAAAATGATACACGGCTACGTGCGAAAGCTCGCCCCCGGGAAAAAGGTCACCCCGCACACGTTCAGGCATTCATTCGCCACGCACCTTCTCGCCAATGGAGCTGACCTGAGGATCATTCAGGCTATGCTCGGGCACGCGGACATCGCCACGACCCAGCTCTATACTCACGTTGACAAGGAACGCCTCAAGAGCATCCACCGCAAGTATCACCCCCGAGGATGACGCCGGATTGCGGAAATACCCGGCGGGAACTGAACGTCAACTGGCAGAACCCTCCTTTTCACAGAAAAGCACGCAAGCCCGCTCAAGCGGTCTTTCGACGAATCCCTAAATCATGGCGAAAGATACAGTCTGTAGAATGTTCGCTCAATCTCCGTCGGTGGGGCATCGATCCATTCAAGGCCCGTGGTTGTGCCGCCTTGCTCCCACGCCACCAGATCGGGCGAGCACTCCACCACGAAGTTTGCGGGGGTGGCCTGATATTCGTAAACACCCATGTCAACTCCGGCTCCGGAAATCCTCGGATTACCGTCCAGGTCCTCTCCCGGCGACCATGACAACCTCGCTTCCTGGCCGCTCACCGAAACCTCGGGCCTCAGCACTGCCGCCAAGCTCCCCCCGTCAATGCATGGCGACCCCTGCTTCAGCCGAAAATCCCCCGCCTCGCCATCCACAAACATCGGGTCCCCCTCAATATTGCCTTCACCAGGCCAACCCTCCAGAAACAGGCAGTGATCTGCCTGCAACAACTCGCTGTTGCCGCTCACCTGTCCGGCGATGATACAATTCGTCAGCTTCGCAAGGCCCGCTTTGTAATAATCCCAGAGACAGATCGCTACGTCCGGGCTATCAATGGTGCAGTTCAAGAATTCATGCAAGCCACCGGAGTAGGAAAGGTTCACTGCGGTCCCGTCCCCACTCTTGGCAAAAACGCAATTCCTTATCTTTCCCCATGGCGACCCGTACGCTAAATACGTTCGCCCGCCGAGAACCCTGCTCCCCGCCACCGAGGCCCCGTATAGGCACAGGCCGCCTCCTTGGAACTCGCAGTCCGATACCTCGGCTTCGCGGGCCTCGACCACCGTGTCGTCGAAGTCCAGTCCTGAGATGCGCGCCCCTTGCCCAATCAGCACCTCCTCAGCATGTAGGGATGGCCTCGCCGAACCATCGCCGACACCATATACCGTGATGCGGGGCGGTATCAACAACCGCTCCGCCTCATACCTCCTCGGCGCCATCTCGATTGCTACCTTGTCGCTCCGAGGCGTCTCGGCGGCCGCTACGCCGGCCGGGTAGCCGATGTTGCCCCCTGTGGCCCCCGCGCCAACGCACGCCGATCCGTCACGCAACCGGAAGTCGAAACTGAGAAGCGAGTCTTGCAGCGACAAGAATGGGTGCTCCGCCGACCCGTCCCCGCCAGGAGGGGCTGAATTGTCAACATGCATCGGATTGTCGGTATCGTTGAAAACCCCCCAACCCACAAAGCCAGGATTCCCTGAGATGTTGCCGTTCTTCCCCGCGAAGTTGGAGTCATTGGTGAAACAGTGATCAACGACCTTCATGCGTAACACCGGCGATTCCGCCCAATAGGGTTCGTCCTGGCCGTTGTTCCAGAAAATACAGTCACGAACCACGTCGGGCATACGCCCAAGGGCGACCTGGTTCGAGACGAACGTGCAGCGGAGAAAGTTAGGCTGGTAACCGCCATCCCACTCATCGCAGCCACGGTTATTTGCGTAGAAAAGGCAGTCGGTGACAAGCCCTCTCTGGTCTGTCTCGACCGCTTCCCACGAGTTGAGAGCGAAGACCGAATCGGATACGCGAATACGCCCGTCCACCGTCATGGCCGAGACGCCGCAACACCCTTCCATGAATTTGCAGGAGTCCACAACAATAACCGCACCCGACCCGCCATAGATCCCATATCCGTTCCGCAGAAAAGTGCATTGGGTTGCAGCGATTATGCAGGCGTCGCTACCCTGGATACCGGTACCAGTATCAAGGAATTCGCACCCCGACACATACAAGTCAACGTAGGTCTCACCACCCGAATCTATGTATATTCCTTTCGGAACGTTCTGGAAAAGCGTATCGAGGACGGTCACATCCTCCTGGTGTCCGATGCTCAGACCCACTTCAGTCGCCCCTTCCAGCAGGCAGTCGGCGATGAGGACGTAGTCTTGCTCATTGCGCACAGATATGCTTACTTCTCCCGCGAGCACCGCCAGGCCACAAAGCTGCGGTCTCCATCCTTCGGCCGCAACGCCAACCGAATCCTCAACTTCGGGCACGATAATCCGGCAGCAATCCCTCCCCGCCCCAATCAGTGTAATTTCGTCGCGCCGAATCGTAATGTTTTCCTCATAATCGCCCGCGTCCACCATAATAACGTCCGCTAACCCAGCCTCGTCGAGCGCCGCCTGTATCGTCGTCGCCGCCGTTTCCGGCGTCGTATATGGCGGCGTATTGCTGCCGGTCTTCGACACATAGCGCGTTTCAGAGAAAAGCGGCGTGCAGGCTACGGAAACTAACATTGAGACGAAAACGTACTGAAGCTTCCCCCTCATTGGTACCTCCTTCCCTCACATCGTGAGAGAAATGACCGGCGTCGCACTGCCGTAAATCTACTAAAGCCTTCACATACCTAATCGCACTCCTCGGACGGCGTGTCAAGGGGAAAGCCGCCAAAAAAGTTACCCTCGCACTTCCCTTTCCAACTTGTACGCTATCAACAACGACCTACGCCGGAGCCCCGGTCTCCCCTGGGAATCCTGGTCAACCGTACGAGCATCGTTCTCTTTCCCCCAGTCTATGCCCGCCAGAAAGATAGGAAACCGCAAGCAGCATTTCGTAAGCAGACGAGGTGCAGCAGAGTGCCCTTGTGCGGCTTCCATTCTTCCCACATGCGTCAGAAGCCTCGCTGCCTGTCTTCCCGGCCTTTCCTCGCCCCCGTCATCGCGGGCCGGGACGGCGGCGCTAAAGAAACGCGAAAACTGAACGAGAGGAGGAAGGCAGCAGCCGCGCATAAGCCCATCGGCAAAGCACAGTTGCTGTGCGCGGTCTGGGGGCTGTCCGCGGTCCGTCTGTCTGCGCCTGAGACTGGGCGATTACATTAAGATATCGAGTGAAACACTTCGTCGCAAAAGCGCGTAGGATGTCTGTCTGAAAGTGACGACGAGTCTGACATGCCGGTGGAGCGAGCGCGCAAATCTATGCTGTCATTTTTGACCGGTCAGGCAGAACGTATATTCTCCCGAACCTACCTCGAAGTTGACGTAGTCGTCGGTTTCCTCGCCGGCGGTTATTCCGGCAACGCCTCCCACAAACGAACGCTTGCGCCAGACGATGTTGCCGCTTTCCTTCACTAAGACATTCGCCAGCCCCGCCTTAGGCACGCTCACTGTCGCCTTTGAGTTGACGGGGATGGTCACCTTCATGGTCAGCGACGAACGGTCCCTTTGCCAGGCGACGGCGATCCGGCCTCGGACGGTCCGAATGGCCGCGGCGGCGCCGGTCAGGTCACCAAGCGGGTGGGGCTGAATGCGGACACGGCGGAAGCCAGGCGTCATGTAACGGTGGCCGTAGTAATCGGGGCCGCGGATGCCCGCCAGATCGTTGTAGAAAAACTCGTCAATGGAAGCCCACATGATCATGCTCTCGGCGTCGCCGGAAAGGCCCCAGTTTTCCCAGATGGTAGTGGCTCCCTGTTCGACCATGTAGCCCCAGCCCGGGTAGGTTGTCGCCGTGGCGACTTTGTACATGACGTCCCCTCGGCCCTGTTCGGTGAGCGTATCTATCACGCAAGTCGTGCCGGTGTTGCCTGTGTGAAGATGCCCGCCACGTTTTTCCACGATATCCCGGACGATGTTGCCGAGCACGCTTTCGCGATTCGCCTCGGGCACAATGCCGAGCGCCAGGGGGAAGACGTTAGCGGTCTGCGAGCCGCCGGCGTACTGGTTGGTCTCGCGGTTGAGCCAGTTTTTGTTGAACGCGTTCTCGATGTCTTCGGCGAGGCGGCGGTACTGGCGGGCGTCGTCGGGCTTGTCGAGCAGTTCCGCGACATGCGAGAGGATAAACACGCCGCGATAGTAGTAGCCGGTCCAAACCAGCGAAGGCGGGGTTTCTTTTGAGATGAATTGCTCCTTGCCCGGGGCATCACCCGGCAGCATGTGGTCGCCATAGTACCCTTTCGTGATGAGATGGTCCTCGGCGATGGAGGTGAGGTGGTCAATCCACCGCTTCATGGCGGGGTAGTGTTGCCGGAGAATGCGATAGTCGCCGTAGTATTGATGGAGATACCAGACCAGAAGCAGGTAGTTGGTCGCCCACGCGGGATCGCCTGTGCTTCTGCCCTTGAGCGGGTAAGCGGGGACGACGTCCGGGACCACGCCGTTCTCATGCTGGGCACATCTCGCATCGTCCAGCCACTTTGTCCAGAAAAGCGGCATATACTTTCTCGCGTACAGGGTCGAGGCGACCGTCGCAGGGTCGAGCCATCCCCAGTGCTCGCGGTGAAGACAGTCGAGGGGAAAGCCGTACAGCCCATTCGTGAAGGTCCACGCGACGTTGCGATGAATCGCGTTCAGGAGCGGATTGCAGCAGTGGAAGTCGCCGGACAGGTCCACCGCCGAGTAAACCACCCTGCCCCGAAGGTCTTCGGATGTCGGGCGACCGGGATAGCCCTCGATCTGGACGTAACGGACGGGGTGATAGGTAAATCTTGGCTCGTACACCTCGCCTTCGGGGTCGCCCTTCAAGATGTAGTAATCGGTTTCATTGCCCCTGCCATAGCGCGAGTTGTCAAGCAAGCCACTGTCTTTGTGAAGACGCGCGGAATACTTGATGGTGACCTTTGTGCCCCTCGGCCCCTTTATGTGAAGTCGTGCCCAGCCGCCGAACAGTTGGCCCATGTCATAGACGTAGATGCCGGGCCTCGGATTGGTTAGCCGCACCGGCTCGATCGTCTTGTTCACCTTGATTGGGGGCATCAACTGCGAGACGAGCTTTCCCCCCGGGCTCCGCTTTATCACTGCCGGTTCCCAGGAAGAGTCGTCGTAGCCGGGTGTGGTCCAGCCGGGCTTCTCCAGGCGGGCGTCGTACGATTCACCTCCGTAAATATCGTTGCGGGTGATGGGGCCACTGGAAGCTTTCCAGGTCGCCTCGCTCGTGACGCTTTTTCTGCTACCGTCGGCGAACTGGATATTCATCTGCAGAAGGAGCCTCGGCGAGTCCCCATAGCCGGGACGAGGCGGCTCGCTGAACCATCCATTGCCGAGCATGACGCCCACCGCGTTCGGCCCGTGCCGAAGCAATTCTGTGACGTCGTAGGTTTCGTAAAGGACTCGTTTGTCGTAATCGGTGGCGGCCGGGTCGAGCACATGGTCGCCGACCTTACGGCCGTTGATGAAAAGTTCGGACCAACCCAGGCCCGAAAAATATGCCCTTGCTTGCTCGACCTCCTTCTCAAGCGTGAACTCCGTTCGCAGCAGGGGAGAAGGAGCCGAAGGGTTGCTCACCGCCTCACCATCTGGGCCGCCAGCGCTATTGGCGAGATTGCCGTCGAATTTCCACCAGCCGACGAGGCCGCGGAGGTCACCTTGACGGCCAGCGGCCAGCGCCTCAATCTCGGCGGGCGGCAGGGCACGGTTGTAAACGCGGACATCATCAATCCCACCGGCGAAAAACTCGCTGGCGCCGTTGAGGGAACCCACGTAAGCCGGATTCGCCCCGGCGGTGTTGATGGGGCCGGTCGCGGGGGCGCTGCCGATTTGCTTGCCGTCGGCGTAGAATCGGATGGAGTGTCCGTCGTACGTGGCGGCGACGAGGCGCCACTCGCCATCCTTGAGTTGCGAAGCCGCCAGCGGCGCCCCGCGCTCTGTATAGGATCCGGCGATACCCAGACCGACCCAGAGCCCATAGATGTCGGAGGTTTCGCCAATCGCGAGGAGCTGCCTCGCGAGTCCATCTTCTTTGCGATAGATTTCCCGCCAGGCCTCAGTACATTGAGTCGGCTTGATCCAGGCGCTAATGGTGATTGCCGCAGCAGGCTTGAGTTTCGCGTAATGCGGAATGCGTACGCTCTGGCTTTCTCCGTCGAGGTGAAGGGCTCTTCGGAGCTTGCCCGGCGCATAGTCAATCGAGCCTGCGGCAGCCCTCCCAATCCACTGGCCGCGCCAATCGTCTTGCCTGAGTAAGCCCATTTCGAAGGCGGCTCGCTCGCTGAAGCGACTGGCCTTCCCCTCCCTATCCCAACAGCGAACTTTCCAGTAACATTTCTCACCGCTTGAGAGCGGGCTGCCTTCGTAGGAAATGTTCACCGAGCGCTCGGAAAGCACCTTTCCGCTGTCCCACTTGTCGCCGATGTCGGCGTTAAGTTTTCCCTCGCTACTGGCGACCAGGACCTGATAACCGGACTGCATCTGTCCTCGCCGGCTCGATTTCAGCACCCAGGTGAACCTGGGCCGACGGGCGTCAACGCCGAGCGGATTGGCGGCATATTCGCAGCTCAACTGTTCAACCGTGAAAGCGCTTTCGGGGGCCTTATGCGACCGGTCGCGGATACTGGGGGATTTGATGGCAGACCAGTCAGTAGAAGTATTCTTGGGGCGGGCTTGTCTATCAAATGTGAAGGCGCGGATGAGATGAAGTTCTTTCGGGTCGTACGGCGTGCCGTCAGGATGGAACATGTCGTGCTGCCAGATTTTTGGCATGGGGTCACCTTTCTTCGAACCCCAGGACATGTACGTCTGCGTGCGGCCCGCAACCAGCCCCCAGTTGTACCAACCAACCTCGTGTTTGGCGAAAAGTGGAAGAATCGAGGAGAAGGTGTTGCCCACTTGACGGCGCAGACACTCGGTGCAAACGAGCGGCCTTCCCGCTTTCTTGCATGTGCCGATGGCCGCGAGAACCGAATCCGGTTTGCCGTAGGAATGGAATGTGATGATGTCAGATAGCTCGATGATCCGCTTTGACATGCGGTTTCCAAAACCAGTCCAGACCCCGGTGGTGACGGGCTGCGAGGGATTGGCTTCGCGTGCCCACGCGAAAGTCGCCGCGAGCAAAGGAAGGCTCTTTTCTCCCATGCGTGAGTTTCCGGGCTCATTGTAGAGGTCCCAGATAAGAACACGTTTGTCGCGGGCGAATGTGGCGGTGATGTCTTTCACATATTTCTCAAGGTCGGGCCAGACCGCTCGGTCAGTCACCCGCTTCAGTCCCGGACTGGGAACCCATCCGCTGTTGTGGACGCCGGGGACGGGGTCATCCTGTTTGCCGAGGTACGGTTCCTTTCCGGCGAACGAACAATCGCAGAAGAAAATGAGCGTGGTGGTAATGCCGTGTTTGTCGGCGATGGTCAGGAATTCGTTTATGCGTTTCTTCAAGCCCACCGCGTCATCTTTCCACACGAGGTACTGAAGAAAAACTCGCACGCTGTTGTAACCGGCATTCGCGGCCCAACCCAGTTCCTGGTCTATGGTCGCAGGATCAAATGTGTCCGCCTGCCACATCTCCGTGGCGTTGACGGCGGTCCTGGGTAGGTAATTGCATCCGCATGTCGGACGGATGCTCCTGTACCACTCCCAGGCTCTCTCAACTGACCAGCCCCGCCCGGGCGGGGTCAATTCCTCGGCTATTCCTTTCTTCGGCGATGCATTTGCGCACGAGCACGCCACGAAGGTAGCCGTGCTTAATACGGCAAGCACAATCTTTTTCATGTTTTTATCCTCGTCATTTTGTCTTCCTCCTCGCAGCAACCAATCTCAACCGCTTGAGAAAGAGAGCAAGTGAACTGTTTCGTAGAATCGTCCGCCTATTCCGGGTGCGCCTTGAGTCTCCTGCGATTCTCCCGACCCGCCTACGCTTGATGCGATTTGCTTGTGCTACAAAAAGAAGCATACCGTCAATAACGAGGCTTGTCGAGAGAGTTCCCGGGGCGGCGGTTGTCATAAAATATAGTCGCAACCGGCGCCCAACGAGCTCGGGCTGCACCCTTCGCGGCAAAAAAAGCCGTCCCCCACGCGGCGCGAGCGTCCCGCCCCTGGGAATCATGGGCAAGATGCCCATGCCACGGCAGGCAACGACGGAGTCCTTCTCATGCTCCTCTCTGCGCCTTTGCGTTGTTTTGCTTTTCCCTTCTTGTCTCCCCCGCCTTGGTGGGCTATTCGCCCGAGACTGAGGCCATACGGCGTGGCGTATATTTTTGCGGGGATGCACGACCCGAAAGTGATAGAATCGCCGCGCGCTTCCGAAGGCACAGGAAAAGGCCCGCAAGATCGAGAGACCTGTCGGACCACTGGGCGGCGTCTTGGCAGAAGAATAATTGGGCGGCGTTCTCAGGGTGGAGTGTACAAGCCATAAGGAAAGGTCAGGAACAATGGGCACAATCAATCGCAGAGAGTTTCTTCGTTGTGCGATGGCCTATGGGGCGGCGATGGCGATGTCGCGGTTTTCGTTTGGCGGCGCCTCATTGCCGAAGGGGAAACGGCCCAACATCGTTTTTATACTGATTGACGACATGGGCTGGGCGGATGTGGGCTGCTTCGGCAGCAACCTGTACGAAACACCGAGCATTGATCGGCTTGCCTCGGAGGGGCTGAGATTCACCGATGGCTATGCCGCGTGCCCGGTCTGCTCTCCGACGCGAGCCAGTATCATGACCGGCAAGTATCCGGCGCGTCTGCGGTTGACCAACTTCATCGCCGGCCGGCGCACGCTGAAAGGCTCGCCTATCCTGCCGGCTGATTTCCTGGTGTACATGCCGAACGAGGAGGTCACAATTGCCGAGGTTCTGAAGTATGCGGGCTATGCGACCTGCCACATCGGCAAATGGCACATGGGCGGGGAGAAGGAACATCTGCCGGAGAGCCAGGGTTTCGACGTGAACATCGGCGGCACAGGTTCGGGCATGCCGCGCAGCTACTTCTGGCCGCGATGGAAGGGTAACCCTCCCATCCGGGGGAACTTCGACGGCGAGTACCTGCCCGACCGCTTATCCGAGGAGGCGTGCAATTTCATCGAGGCGCACAAGCAGCAGCCGTTCTTCGTATATCTCAGCCACCACGCGGTCCACATACCTATCGAGGGCAAGGCGAATAAGGTCGCAAAATACCAAACCAAGATCGAAACTAACCCCCCGCTCAAGGGACAGCAGAACAACCCTTACTATGCGGCAATGGTGGAGAGCGTTGACGAGAGCGTCGGGCGGGTCATGGACACACTTCGCCGGTTGAAGATTGACGACCGGACCATCGTCGTCTTCTTTTCTGATAACGGCGGCCTGTCCGTCCGCGAAGGCAAGTACACCCCCGCGACCACGAACGCCCCGCTGCGCGCCGGCAAAGGTTACCTCTACGAGGGCGGCATCCGCGAGCCCTGGATCGTGAAGTGGCCGGGAGTCGTGAGACCGGGCAGCGTGTGCAACGTGCCCGTCATCAGCGTTGATTTTTTCCCGACGGTTTGTGAAATGGTCGGCCTTGACCGCAGGAGCGTGAAGACCAAGGGGCCGATTGACGGCGTGAGCGTCGTGCCGCTGCTGAAAAACCCCGACGCGACGCTCGACCGCGAAGCGATCTACTGGCACTACCCTCACTTCTCGAATCAGGGCGGTCGCCCCGGCGGAGCCATCCGCGTCGGCGACTTCAAGCTCATCGAGCGATATGAGTTCGGGACGCTGGAGCTTTACGATCTCAAGAAAGACCTCGGGGAGACGACAAACCTCGCAGACAAGACGCCCCACAAGGCGAGACAACTGCGTCAGATGCTCCACCACTGGCGCAAGGAGGTGAACGCCAACATGCCGCGTCCAAACCCGAACTACAAGCCGAAACGAAATGGATAGACAGTGCAGTACGCCGCGTCGGGTAAAGGCTCAGTCTCGGGCGGGCACCCCGCCAAGGCGGGGGAGGGAAGAAAGGAAGACGAAGGTAACGCAAAGGCGCAGAGGCGCAGAGATGGAGATGAGAAGTACCCGGGTCCTCGGCTGCCGTGGCATGGGCATCTTGCCCATGATTCCCACGGGGGGGCTGCCGCGTCGGAGCTCGGACCGTTCGCGTGCTGGCCAGCCGGATGCCGGCGACGGCAGATGAGTTCCCTTCGGGCCCCTCAACTTGGAATTGTCGCCTCTCAGAACTGAAAGGTGAAGGGGTGAAAACGAAAACAGTTACGCTGACATGACGGAGTGATGAGAGAATGAAAAGACGAGATTTTCTTCGCACGATGACCGGCGCAGCGACAGCGGCGGTTTTGTCGCGAACTTCCTTCGGCGCCGAGGAATCGCACAAGGGGAAACGCCAGAACATCGTCCTCATGATGGCCGACGACATGGGCTGGGGCGACCCGGGCTATATGGGCAACAAGCTCATCCGCACGCCGCATCTCGACGCGATGGCGGAGGCGGGAGTCCGATTCAACCGTTTCTACGCAGCTTCGCCGGTGTGCAGCCCCACTCGCGGCAGTTGCCTCACGGGACGGCACCCCTACCGCTACGGAGTTTTCCACGCCAACGTCGGGCATCTCCCGCCACAGGAGGTCACGCTTGCCGAGCTGCTCAAGTCGCAGGGTTACACCACCGGGCACTTCGGCAAATGGCACCTGGGAACATTGACCCGCACGCAAAAGGATTCGAACCGTGGAGGCCCTCGGGGCGCCAAACACTACTCGCCGCCCTGGGACAACGGCTTTGACCACTGCTTTTCGACGGAGGCAAAAGTCCCTACCTTCAACCCCATGCGAAAGCCGGGCTCCGACGAGCCTTACGGGACCGCATACTGGAAAACCAGCGGCATAAAGGTCAGAGAGAATCTGGAAGGCGACGATTCCCGTGTCATCATGGATCGGGTCATCCCCTTCATCCGCGAGGCTGTGAGGCGAGAGAAACCCTTCCTCGCGGTAGTCTGGTTTCACTCGCCCCACCTCCCCGTGTTTGCGGGGGCGAAGTACCTCAAAATGTACGCGAATCTCGAGGAGAAAAAACGCCACTACTTCGGCTCCATTACAGCGATGGACGCCCAGATAGGACGCCTCCGCAAGGAGCTGCACGCTTTGGGTGTAACGAAAAACACGATGCTGTGGTTTTGCAGCGACAACGGCCCCGAAGGCAAAGCGGGGCGTGCACCCGGCTCGGCTGGTCCGTTGCGGGGGCGCAAGCGCAGCCTGTTTGAGGGCGGCATTCGCGTGCCGGGCCTCCTCGAGTGGCAGGCAAAGGTCAAACCCGGCTCAGTTACCGATGTGCCCGCGTGCACCAGCGACTATCTCCCGACTGTCCTCGACACGCTGGCAACCGACATGCCGGACTCGCGTCCGCTGGATGGTGTAAGCCTTTTGCCATTCATCGAAGCGCGCATGAGCAGGCGTCCCCGCCCCCTCGGCTTCCAGTCGGGAAAGCAGCTCTCGCTCATTGACAACCGTTACAAGCTTATCAGCCCGGACAGCGGGGGGACCTGGATGCTCTTCGACCTGGTCGCCGACCTCTCGGAGACTCACGACATCGCCGAGCAGCACCCGGATATTGT
Organism: uncultured Verrucomicrobiota bacterium; assembly: GCA_964640185.1. GTDB lineage: Bacteria > Auribacterota > JABMQX01 > JABMQX01 > JABMQX01 > CAZXGF01. Next base: position 61,543 of record CAZXGF010000012.1, read on the forward strand.
CCGGCGGATGCGCGCGACGCTGGACGCGTGGCGAAAGTCCTGCGAGCAGAGTCTCGCCGGCAATGATTACCGGAAAACACCGGAGTAATGGAGCCAGGGAGATGAAAAGACGAGACTTTTTTCAAATGATGACTGGCGCGGCGGCCGCGGCAGCCTTGCCAGGAACTTCTTTTGGCGCGGATGAGACGCGAGAGGAAAGGCGGCCTAACGTCCTGTTGCTCATGACCGACGACCAGGGCTGGGGCGACATCCACTCGCACGGCAACCAGAAGCTCGACACGCCGGTGCTGGACAAACTCGCCGCTGACAGCGTGCAGTTCGACCGATTCTACGTAAGCCCCGTCTGCGCCCCGACGCGGGCGAGCCTGCTGACGGGCCGCTATCATCTGCGGACGGGCGTGTCGTGGGTGACGCGGGGGCTTGAGACGATGCGGAGTGAAGAAGTCACACTCGCCGAGGCGCTCAAGCAAGCCGGTTACGCCACCGGATGCTTCGGGAAATGGCATAACGGCGCCCACTACCCGTACCACCCCAACGGGCAGGGTTTTGACGAGTTCTTCGGCTTTTGCGCCGGCCACTGGAACAACTACTTCGACACGCACCTGGAGCGCAACGGCAAGGCGGTCAAAACACGCGGCTATATCACCGATGTGCTTACCGACGCCGCGATTGCCTTCATCGAAAAGCACCGCCAGCGTCCGTTCTTCTGCTACGTTCCGTAGAACGCTCCGCACGGCCCGTTCCAGGTCCCGGACCGCTACTTCGACAAATACAAGAAGCGCGGCTTCGACGACAGGACCGCTTGCATTTATGGGATGGTCGAGAACATTGACGACAACGTCGCCCGCATTCTCAAAAAGCTCGACGAACTGAACTTGACCGATGACACCATCGTCATCTTTCTGACCGACAACGGGCCCAATGGCAAACGATACAACGGCGGGATGCGCGCCACAAAAGGCAGCGTCCACGAGGGCGGCGTTCGCGTACCGCTGTTCATTCGGTGGCCGGGGCGCCTCAAGCCCGGCACAACCGTCCGACAGATCGCCGCTCACATTGATTTGTTTCCGACCATCATCCAGTTGTGCGGCGTGCCGATGCCCGAGACCCTCCCGCTGGACGGCGTCAGCGTCGTGCCTCTGCTGAAAGGCCACACCGCCGGCTGGCCCGACCGGATGATTTTCACGCACCAGTCCCGGCGAGGCGAAGTCACGCTCGCCCCCGGAGCGGTTCGTACCCAGCAATACCGCTTGGTGACTTACGGGAAGCGATATGAGCTGTACGACACGATCGCCGACCCGGGGGAGGGGAACAACATCGCCGGTCAGCGCCCTCGGATTCTCAAAAAGCTCAGCGCCGCGTATGAGGCGTGGTTCAAGGACGTAACCAAAAACGGCATCGAGCGCCTCCCCATCCCCGTCGGCTACCCGCAGGCGAATCCCGTCGAGCTGCTCGCTCCCGCGTGCTACCTACACGGCAACGTAAGCTTCAAGGGCCGCGCCGGGTGGGCTAACGACTGGATCACCAACTGGCTCAGCACCGACGACTACGTCTGGTGGGACATTGATGTTGTACGCCGGGGGACCTACGAGGTGACGCTGATGTACGTGTGCCCGAAGGGAGACGTCGGCTCGAAGGTTCGCGTCGAAGTAGGTGAGCAGAAGGTCGAGGGTATCATCCGCCGTGCCCACGACCCCGAGCCGGTCACCAGCCCTGACCGCGTGCGACGCGGCGAGGTTTACGAGAAGGTCTGGGCGCCTCTCACGCTCGGCGCCGTCAAACTGAACAAAGGCCGAACCCGACTCTACGTCAAGGCGTTGACTAAGCCCGGAAAAGCAGTCATGGACCTGAAGGCGGTTCGACTGCTGCGGCTTGATTGACGCGGGCAGGCATCGCCGTGCAATGGAGTGGCTCGACGGGATGAGCGTCAAGAGCGGCGGTGCTCCGGGCATGTCTGCGCTGAGGACATCTGCTTCCTCGTTGGAGGGCTGAGTCAGGTTGTGGGTGAGGATACGGTGGCTTTCTTAAAGGCCGTGCTCGCCAGTGGGGCGCCCCGCGTCGTGGTTTTGAGGTCAAAAGAACTATTTCATTTTCGCCAGAGCGTGGTCGAGAATGTAGCGGCAGTTGAGAACTTTCTCCGCCAGGTCAACGGGGAGGTAGTAATACTGGTTTGAAGCCTCGAACCCGATGCGGGAATCCTCCTGGGCAAGAGTGAAGAGCCGTCGGGCGACGAAGATCTCGTCCTGCGCCGTTTGTCGGATTTCTTCGATAAGGGCGTTACGCGCGTCGGGAGTGAGGGGCTTGTCTTTGGCGAGAAGCGCGTTGCGGGCGATGGTGAAGCGGGTCTGATTTGCGACGCTTCGGAAATGCAACTGGGCAGTCTCGGCGAAACGGAGCTCGGCTCGTGCATCGGCGACCTTATCGGGAGGAGCTTTTCGGATAGCTTGCCGCATCTCCGGGAGCCCGTCTTTCCAACCGGCTGCCAGCTTGGCGAACTGGTTAGCGAAGACATCCGGCGGGTAAGGGCCTCGCCACCTGTCCACATCGTCGTAGGGGAATCCGATCATGGTGGCGGCGTAGCCTGTCGGCGCCGCGTAGAGGAGGTTGGAGGGGCCGTATTGCATGGGAGCAGTGTAGAGGACGCCGATGTGGAAGGGAAATTCGCGGAAGGCGTTACTGAAAGCGGTCCAAGCCTTCCGGGCATGCGGCGCCCCTTCGGGGCCGAACCGAGAGCGGGCGACAGCGTCAAGAACAGCTTCCTTGCTGGGCGGCGGGCTCTGGTTGAAAAGTCGGGCGAGCTCGAGGTTCGGCGAAGGATACCCGCCGAGTGTCCAACTGAGCATGAGACCATCCACGCCCGTCGTGGCGAGGTTGCGGCAATGCTCTGCGACGAGGTCCAGCACGGGGAGATAGGGGACGGCGGATAGTTCCCAGGTGTTGTTGAACTGGACCTTAGCAACCGTCTTGAGTCCGGCTTGCCTTGCCAATCGCCAGTGTTCTGTTGCTCGCGGCCCCGGTCCCACCGCCGAGATGGAGTACTCGCCGACAGTAGTGTTGACGCCGCCTCGGGTGATTGGCTTCGACCACTCGCTGACGGACATTAGCCACACGGACTTCGGCAGCCTGGCGATGATATTCGGCGTCCACGCATCGTTCCAGCCCCAGTCCCACACGAGCACGCGGGCATCGGGATTGCCGCGATGGACGCCCGCTTCGATGGCGACGTTGACCTCGCCGATGATGGCGGCGGGGCTTCTGTGTTTGCATCGCGAACATTCCCGAAACCGGCCGTGGGAGGCGCAGTTCGTCAGATTCTCCGAGCCGGTGATGGTAAAGACACCGCCCAGGCCGGGGACGTTCCTGAAGACGTATGCGAGGGCGTCGGTGAGCCATTCGCGGACCTCCGGCGACGAGGTGCACATGGCGAAGTGGTCTCCTTCACGAACGCCTCTCATCTCCGGACGATTTTTGAAAAAGGCGGCGGGCATAGCTCGCGGCTCATTTACATAGAGGTAAACGGCAATGTCGTAGCGTTTGGCTCGTTGGACGAGGTTGCGGAGGTTGGCAAGGCGAATTTCGTGATTGTCGCCGAACTCGGGGAAGGTCTTGCTCGGGGCGAGCGTGCGAAGGACAGTGTGTATCCATATTCCGTTGACGCCGAGGTCCGCAAGACGCTGGAGAAGTCCGTTGGGGTAAGGGTCCAGCTCCGGGTTAAGCAGGGGGTCGCCGTAGAGGGCGAAGTAGGAATAGATGAACCGCAGGCTGAAGAGGGATTTTCCTTTCGAGCGGCGGCGCGACCGGACAGCTTGCGGCTGGCTAAGCTTTTGAACGAAGCGAAATCGCGGCTCGCCCGGCTTTTGGAATTCGGCGCCGAAGGTCTCTTGAACGATGCGTTTGATTTCGGCGGCTCGCCTCCGTGCATCGTCCGTTGGCGGCGAGTAACGCAGGGGCGAGCACGAGGGCTTCAGCGAGCCAAGCTTAATAAACAGAAAGTCGTCCTCACGAAGCGAGTAGGCGAGTTGCTCGGCAGACATATCGAGCAAACTGAGAAGTTGCTCGTATGGTAGAAGATGCCAGTTCCGTCGCAGCACAGTGATGTAGCCGCGAGTTTTCTGCTCGGGCGGGATGGGTTGAGCGAGCGGGAGGCCCATGGATTTTGCCACAGCCAGCACGTTCTCAGCGGAGGTGCCGAGGACTTTGGCGAGGCGGTCCGGCTCGACGACCGGCCAGTTTCGCCAGATGAAGGCGTGCATGCGGTCGGGGAAATGCGGAAACTCCAGCGCCCTGGGAGAGCGGCCGGTAGGTAGAACCGATCCCGCATGCAGCGTCGCTCCCGCGCAGAGAAACAACGTACAGATGAATACGAAAAGCGATATGCGTGGCTGATAAAACGCCATACCAGGTTCCTTCACTCAATTGGCGGGAACGGTGAATCAGGCGCCCGAGCCTGCGGACGTCCGGCCATTTGAAAAAAGATTATGTCGCGAAGACAAGGGTGTCAACAAAAATGAAAACGCAACTGCGTTGCGGGAGCGAAGAAGGGAAGAGGAGGCTAACGCAAAACCGCACTGCAGCGGGAGCAAGCCGAGACGTCCGCGTGGCTCGGTTTGTGATTTCGATGTTGAAGCGAGCCAACGAAATGCCGATAATCAGCAGGGGTAACGTGTGAGGGCGCGGCGAATGAGTGTTCAAGAGGCCTGGGGCGTGTTAGTTATCTTGTTCCTGTCAAGGGCTTGGACTGGCGCCGGAATCCCTGAAGGCGAGGCGTGTCAGAGCCAGTGCCCTCGAGCAGGTCGCCGGCAGAGCGCAAAGTTGGGATAAGGCAGAGGACCAACGCTCTTATTCGGCGACAAATAGGATTCGAAGAATGCCTTTTATCCTGCTATCGTGTCAGAAAAAGAACATCTGCCGAAGTTATGAATCGGAGTACCGGGCGATGGAGTCATCGAGATTTTGGAAAGGCAGGTCGTTGTGAAGCGTCGAGATTTTCTAAAAACTATGGGCGTGGGGGCGGCGTCGCTGGCGCTGCCTCGGAAGATGTTCGCACGCGGGGCGTCCGGTTCAAAGCGGCCAAACGTCATACTGGTGATGACTGATGACCAGGGCTACGGCGACCTCGGCTGCCACGGCAATCCCATCATCAAAACCCCGAATCTCGATGTGCTCCACTCGCAGAGCACCCGGCTGACAAACTTCCACGTGGATCCGACGTGCTCTCCGACGCGCTCCTCGCTGATGACGGGGCGCTACTCGTCACGGACAGGCGTATGGCACACGATAATGGGCCGCTCTCTCCTTCGCCGCGACGAGGTGACGCTGGCGGACGTCTTCGCGGCGAGCGGTTATCGGACGGGCGTTTTCGGCAAGTGGCATCTCGGCGACAACTATCCTTTCCGCCCCCAAGAGCGAGGCTTCGACGAGGTGCTGGTGCATGGTGGCGGAGGCATCGGCCAAACTCCGGATTTCTGGGGCAACGACTATTTCGATGACACTTACCGGCACAACGGCAAGCTACAGAAATTCAACGGCTATTGCACGGACGTTTTCTCCGGCGGGGCAATGAAGTTCATCGAAGAGAATAAGGACGGGCCCTTCTTCGCTTATCTCACTACCAACGCGCCGCACGGCCCCTACAACGTCGCCGAGAAGTACAGCAAGCCTTACCTTGAAAAGGGCGTGCCGACACGCCAAGCGGCCTTCTACGGCATGGTCACAAACATTGATGAGAACATGGGGCGGCTGATGGGGCGGCTGAAGAGGCTGGGATTGGAGGACGACACAATCCTAATTTTCATGACCGACAACGGCACCGCGGCAGGCAACAGGGCCGGAATGCAAGCCGGAAAGGGATCCGAGTACGATGGCGGGCACCGCGTGCCGTTCTTCATCCGCTGGCCGGGCAGACTCCGAGCGGGGAGAGACATCCCCCACGTCACCGCGCACGTGGACGTGCTGCCAACCCTCATTGAGCTGTGCGGACTCGGAAAACCCGAGAACGTCAGGTTCGACGGCGCGAGCCTCGTGCCGTTGCTCTCTGGGAAAGGAGAGTGGCCCGACCGCACGCTGTTGGTGCACTCGCAGCGAATCGAACATCCTGAAAAATGGCGCAAGTGTGCGGTGATGACTGACCGCTGGCGGCTGATAAACGGGCAGAAGCTCTACGACATGCCCGCCGACCCGGGGCAAGAGACCAACATCGCCGAAGAGCATCCCGCGGTCGTTGAGAAACTGCGCAAGGCATACGAAGATTGGTGGACGGACATCTCGGAACGCTTTGACGAATACTGCGAGATCGTCATCGGCTCCGAGAAAGAAAACCCGTCGCGGCTGACCGCTCATGACTGGCATGGAAAAAAAGTGCCCTGGAACCAGTCTCACATCAGCCAGGGCCTTCAGGCGAATGGATTCTGGGCGGTGGAAGTCGCCCGAAGCGGCGAGTATGAGCTCGCCCTGCGGCGCTGGCCTGTCGAAGTGGATAAGCCTATCACGTCGGCGATTCCGCACGGGAAAGCCATTACCGCGACCAGGGCAAGGCTCAAGGTCGCCGACGTGGATGTGACGCAGCCAATTGCCGAGGGCGCGTCCGCATCGAAGTTCCGTGTCCAACTCAAAGCCGGCAAGACACGTCTGCAAACGTGGTTCACGGATGATAAGGGCGAATCCCGCGGGGCATACTATGTGCACGTGAGGCGCTAAGTAGTCCTGTTCGCAAATACGGTGACGCATTGTCCTATGTGCAGGGAGGTTCTTAGACGGGATAACAGGATGAACGGGATGGTTCGAGGCATGAGAGGTATCCCGTAAATCACGACCTGACCACGGCGAAAAACGATGAGGCACGAGCAACTGACGGAGAAGATTATTCGGTGCGCTTACCGCGTATACAACAGAATGGGGTATGGATTCCTGGAATCGGTATACGAAAAATGCCTTGTCTTGAATTTCGGAGAAAGGAGAGTTGAAGTAAAGCGAAAGGTCAAGGACCTTTCGCAGGGATAAACAGGATTCCAAAAATCCCGTTCATCCTGTTATCTCGTCAAAAAAGATGCGTCCCCGAATTCATGAATTGCAGCACTTACCATAAGACTCGCGGCAGGGCGCTTCAGCAATTAGCCAGAGTTGCAGAAGGAATGTCACCGCTGACCCGTGCGACGTGCAAAAGTCCTCGCCTCTCTTGTTCACTTTTTGAGCAAGTACTTCTCAAACCACGCTAACAATGCCTCGCCCGCACGTTTGCCGTCTTCGCCGCCGAAGCCGTGGCCGGCGCCTTTGATGACCAGAAGCTCGCAGGGGACTTTGTTCTTCTTAAACTCCGCGAGAATCTTCTCGCTGTGGTTGAGCGGGACGAGCTTATCTTTGTCGCCGTGGACCAGCAGCGTCGGCGGATCGTCCGGCGTGACCTGTATGATGGGCGAACAGGCTGCCGCCTTCTCCGCTTCGAATCGCAAGGCCGGGAACTGGGGGGTCTTGTTGACCCAGGCACGCACATCGGTGGGCGGAAAGAAAGCCACCACCGCCGCGACTCGATCGCTTACGCGGAGAACCTTGTCCTTCGCCTTGGGGTTGCCGTTATCCGATGCTGTCCCCAACATCAGAGACAAGTGCCCACCGGCACTGCCGCCGGTAACGCCCAATCGCTCGGGATCAACACCGAACTTCTCTGCCCGCAGGCGAATGAAACGCACGCTGCGGCGTACGTCCTCGATGATCTCGGGGATCACATATTTCGGGCTGCTGCCGTGACGCACCGCGAAGACTGTGAACCCCTTGTCCACCAGGGGCTTGAAAAGAGGAACCATCTGCTCTGGCGGACGCCAGTGGGAATACCAACCACCACTGACCATGAACAGCACACCGGCCCCGTTGGCCCCCTTCTCCGGTTTGAAAACGTCGAACGTCAGCGCCATGCCGTGCTTGTGCCCGTAAACAAAGTCTGGAACAACGTCAAGGCCCTCGGCGGCCCGGACTTGGCTGACAGAAAGCACAACAGCCGCAACCAACAAAACTCGAATCAGCGATTTCATAGATAACCTCCCAATATCTGTTTAGCATTCTGACCCCGGCAAGGCCGCCAGCCCGAAAAGGGGCCGCTATTTCTGTGCTTTTCTTCGGCGTTTTCGCAGCGGCCACGGCATGACGTCGCAGCGCTGCGCCCATTTGTCGTAGAGTGCTGCCAGCTCTTTTAGCTTCTCCGGGTACTTCTCGGCAAGATTGTTGAGTTCCGTGCGGTCGGCCTCGAAATCGTACAGTTGCCAGCCGGCAGGATGCTGCGAGACCAGTTTCCACTTGCCCTTGCGCACTGCTCTGTTGCCCTCGTGCTCCCAAAAGATCGCCTCGTGACCGGCTCGCCTCTTGCCTCGGAAAATTGGGAGCAGGCTCTTTCCCTCGAGGGGTTTTATCGCGTTGCCCTTGTATGTCTTCGGACAATCCACGCGCGCGACATCCTGACAAGTGGCCATGACGTCAATAATATGTCCTGTCTGATGCGAGAGGCGGTTCGGCTTTATCACGGCTGGCCAATAGGCGATGAATGGTGTGGCGATGCCGCCCTCGTGAACCCAGTGCTTGTAGCGCCGGAACGGTGTGTTGCTCGCGTTAGCCCAGGGCAGCCCATAGCTCATGTAAGTTTCCTTTGGTCCGGGCATCACTTGTGGGTCGTTTCCTCTGAGGTTCTCCGCGCAGCCCCCATTGTCGGCGAGGAACATCACCAACGTATTCTTCTCGGCGCCGACTTCCTTAATCTTGGCGATAATCCTTCCGATGCCCTGGTCCATGCGGTCTATCTGGGCGGCATAGACAGCCATGCGCATGTCCTGCCACTCTTTGTTCTTCGCATCAGACCATGCCGGCGCCCGTGGGTCGCGGGGTGTGAGGTCCCACTTGGCGTCAACGATGCCCATCTCGATCATCCGTCGGTGACGCTTCTCCCGCAAGGCGTCCCAGCCACCCATATATTTCCCTCTGTACTTGGCAATGTCTCCCGGGAGAGCGTGGAGCGGCCAGTGCGGCGAGGTGTAAGCGACGTAAAGGAAGAAGGGAGACTTGTCTCTCGCGTGCTCGCCGACGAAACGCACAGCGTTGTCGCTGAAGGCATCCGTGATATAAAAGTTTTCCTGTTCCGGTTTGATTGGGGTGTTGTCGCGTGCCATCACTCTGCCTCGGGAAAGCTCGAAGTAATTGCTCGCTCCGCTGATGAGGCCGTAATACTTGTCAAATCCTCGATCCAGCGGCCAATGAGGGCGCTTCTCTCCGACGTGCCACTTGCCGGCCATGTAGGTGCGATACCCTCCCCGGCGAAGAACCTCGGCGATGGTCATGCAGCGGTTATTGAGGTATCCCTGGTAGGACGGAAACCCGCGATCCTGCACCATGTGCCCGATGCCTGCCTGATGGGGGTAGAGTCCCGTCAGCAGGGAGGCGCGGCTCGGGCAGCAACGGGCACAGTTGTAAAAGTGCGTGAACCGCAGCCCGCCCGTTGCCAACCGGTTGAGGTTGGGCGTGGCAATCTCCGAGCCGTAACAACCCAGGTCGGAAATGCCCATGTCGTCATTCATAATCAGGACAATGTTCGGGCGCTTTTCATTCCCCGCAGTCTCATCGCCCGAGAGAAAACGCGGCATGGCAAGCGCCGCCGCACCGCCTCCCAGAAAAGATAGGAAATCTCTTCGGACCATTAAAGGTCCCACCTTTTTCATTTGCCCTTCTCCGCTTATGTTGTCATTGTTCCTCTCCTGTCGCCTGTGCCGAGCGGCTCAGTCAATCGCCCGACATAGCGTTGTGCTACGAGTCTCCGTCTCGCCGGCGAGTTTACGGCGAGACGCCCAATCCACCTACTCTCGCGGCTCCTTCATCTGCGCTCGGAGAGCCTGCAGGAAGAAGGGAGGCACCTTGAGCCCGAGTTCCTGGCACTTGTGGACGCACTTCCAGGCCGATGCGCAGTCGCCCTCCATAAGGTGCACAAGCGCAAGGCCCCCCCACGCCCGAGCCAGGTTCGGTTCGATGGCCAGCGCCTTTGTGAAGGCTTCCTTTGCTTCCCTTACTTTCCCCCCCTGGGCATAGGCGGCGCCGAGGTTGGTCCATGCCTTGGCATAGTTGGGATTGATGGCAAGGGCCTTCCGATGTGCGGCCACCGCCTCCTCGAGCTTGCCCTGCTGATGGTACGCGTTGCCAAGGTTGGTCCATGCCTTCGCAAGCTTGGGATTGATCGCGAGGGCCTTGCGATGTGCGGCGACCGCCTCCTCGAGCTTGCCCTGCTTACGGTACGCGATGCCAAGGTTGTGCCATGCGTCGGCATACTTGGGACTGATGGCGAGGGCCTTGCGATGTGCGGCGACCGCCTCCTTCAGCTTCCCCTGCTGATCGTACGCGATGCCAAGATTGGTCCATGCCTTGGCGTAGTTGGGATTGATGGCAAGGGCCTTGCGATGTGCGGCGACCGCTTCCTCCAACTTGCCCTGCTCATCGTACACGGCGCCGAGGTTGCTCCATGCCCCGGCAAGCTTGGGATTGATGGCGAGGGCCTTGCGATATGCGGCGACGGCTTCGTTTAGCTTGCCCTGCTCATCGTACGCGGCGCCGAGGTTGCTCCATGCCCGGGCAAGCTTGGGATTGATGGCGAGGGCCTTCCGATGTGCGGCGACCGCCTCCTCCAGCTTGCTCTGCTTGGCGTACGCAAGGCCAAGGTTGCTCCATGCCCCGGCAAAGTTGGGATTGATGGCGAGGGCCTTGCGATATGCGGCGAGCGCTTGCCCCACCCTTCCTTTTTCGTCGAGCGCGAGGCCAAGATTACTCATAAGGAGTCCGAGGAACTCCTTTCTGCCCAGGCTGCGCATGTAAAACGCCCTGCCCGCCAGCGTGTTCGGAGGGTGCATGGCGCTCATATACCAGAGGTCGGATTGGCAGGCCCCCCCCTTGGTCGTCTCGATGTTAATCCTCGCCGTCTTGTCCGCGTACCTGACAAAGACGTGCTCCTCCGATGCCGCGGCGCCGAACAGCGGCAGGCCCAGCCTGTCGCCCAGGGCGAGGTAGAGCGAGGAGAGGCTGGAGCACTGCCCTTTGCTGCGCTGGAGAAGGACGTCCAGAAAGCGGTCCCTCATCGCCAGCTCGTCCTCCTTCAGCGGCCCGTACCCGCGCTCCGCGTAAATGTAGCGGTTCATGATGGCGATGATGCTTTGCGGGTCAGTCTCCCCGCCGATTCGGGAGCGGAGCTCGAGCGCCATGGCATCGAGCTGGGCGAGGCATTTGCCGACATCCAGGCTGGGGTCGTATTCCTTGCCGATGAGGAGCGCGCCCAGGCCGATATCGATTTTTTGGTCGGGGAGCGCCAGAAGCTGGTCAATGGTTTTTGGGCGAAGCGCCCTCCGAGCCCCTTCGGGGAGCGCGCGGGCTCCGCTGGCGGGCGCGCGGGCCGCCGTCATTTCCCCGCGCACCGTCTCGCGGAGATAGGCGAGCTTATCCGGGTTGAGGACGGCGTCCTCGGATATCCATCCGCGGCGGGCGCCGGCGCTGTCCGTGTACACGCCCAGTACCCAATGCGGCACGGCCGCCAGTGCCTCGAACGTCGCTCCAGCGGGGATGCGCATGATGACCCTTTCGGGATGGTGCACCTCCCGGAGCTCCGTAGCGGTTTTTATGGTGACGCGGACGCCCCTGGCGCTCAGCGGCAGAAGAGCCCAGAGCACGGCGAGTAACAGCGACGCTTTCCTCATGGCTGTAACCTCCGGCGGAATTCGGTACGCCATGGATTTCCAGGGCTCGGTGCGGCGGCCGGCAGCGTGCGAAGGAGCACCGGCCGGCACACCATCACAACTCGCAGCATACTATCATATCGGGCGTGCGCGGGCAACTCCGCCGTTGGGCCGGGGTCCTTCTCATTCCTCTCTCTGCGACTCTGCGCCTTTGCGTTACCTTTCTCTTCCCTTTTTCCATCCGCCGCCTTCGCGGGGTATCCGCGCAAGACTGAGGCCATACTCCCGATACAGCTTTTCGCTTGGCGTTTAGCATTTAGTGTATAATCCCGGAGAATCAATCGGATACCATGAGGCTTTGAAGGCTCGGAAGCATCGCTGGGCGAACGCGATTCCATTGCGGATTGTTGATTGCGGATTGCGGATTGGGGACGGCGGACGGCGGGTTGCGGACTGCGGATTGCTGAATCTCTGCGGCGGTGCCCGGTTTCAAGTCCGAAATCTGAAATCTGAAATCCGAAATCCGAGAGACCTCGGATGAGAGGAGCTGATTATGAGGAGACGTGAATTCTTGAAGGCCATGGGCTTGGGCGCGGCATCGCTGGCGATGCCGGGACCGTTGCCGGCAGCGGGGGGGGCCAAGAGAAAACCAAACTTCATCATCATTCTGGCTGATGACATGGGCTACGGCGACTCGACCGTCTATAACGGCTGGATAAAAACGCCGCATCTGGAAAGGATGGCCGCCGAGGGTTTGAAGTTCACTGATTTCCATTCCAGCGGCGCCGTTTGCAGCCCGACGCGGGCGGGACTGATGACCGGCCGTTACCAGCAGCGAGCGGGGATTCCGGGCGTAATCAACGCCGACCCGAAATTGGCCGTGCACTACACGGGCCTCCAGCCCACCGAGGTGACCTTCCCCAAGCTGCTTGAGAAAGCGGGTTACACGTCTGGCATCTTCGGCAAGTGGCATCTCGGTTACGGCAAGGAATACAACCCCCTCCACCACGGTTTTGACCGCTTCCGGGGGTACGTCAGCGGCAACATTGACTACATCTCGCATTACGACCGCATGGGAGTCTATGATTGGTGGGAAGGGATGAAGCGCATCAGGGAGGAAGGTTACTGCACCCATCTGATTACAAAGCACTCGGTGGAATTCATTGAGGAGAACAAGGACCGCCCATTCTGCCTCTATGTTGCTCACGAAGCCGTGCATGCGCCATACCAGGCGCCGGGCGACCCGCCCCAACGCGGGCCGAAAAAGGGCCGGAGCAAAAGCAAAACACGCAACGTCAAGGAGACGTACCAGCTCATGGTGAAGGCGATGGACGACGGGACCGGCGAGATCATGGCGACGGTTGAACGGCTCGGGTTAGCCGAAAACACGCTGGTCTTCTTTTTCTCCGACAATGGGGGAGCTGGACGCGGCTCCAACGGCCCTCTCCGCGGCGGCAAGGCCTCCGTGTGGGAAGGGGGGCATCGTGAGCCGGGCGTCGCCTGGTGGCCCGGCAGGGTCAAGGCTGGCAGGGTCAGCAACGACCTGTGCATCAGTCTCGACCTCATGCCGACCATGCTCGAGCTCGCCGGGGCGGCCTCACCCCAGCGGCGCAAATTGGACGGCATCAGCCTTGCGGCGCACCTTCTGAAAGGCAGAAGTCTCGGCACACGCCAGTTATTTTGGAATGGCGCAGCTATGCGCAACGGCCAGTGGAAGCTCGTCACGAGGGAGCGTGGTCTCGAGGGGCCCGGGCTGTTCAACCTCGTCGAGGACATCGGCGAAAAGAGTAACCTTGCCGACAAGTACCCCGTGCGCGTCAAGCAGATGACCGCCGCCATTGAGGCCTGGAAAAAGGACGTTGCCACCGGAGCAACCAAGCAGCCCGGCGTGCCGACCGAAGCCGACGATTCTGGAGATGGCGGGTGTGAAGGCCCCGGAGACGACGCAGGGCACGAGCCTGGTTCCTCTCCTCACGGGGAAAGCGCGGAAGTGGCGTGAGTCCACTTTTCACGACAACAATTTCACATCACACTCCTTGCCGGCTCTGTATAATGCAGGAGACCGGAAAGAGGAAGTGATAGAGCGGAGCGTTCGGAGTAAGGGTCTTCGAACCAAACGATGGAAGTATATTCGCTATTTCGAGCAGAGGCCGGTCATCGAAGAATTGTTCGATCTTCAAAAAGACCCCATAGAGCAATTTAACCTCTCTCAAAAACCGGAATATTCCGATATCCTCGCCTCACTCCGCAAGCAGTGTGACGAGTGGATTCGGAAGGCGCAATAACAGAAGGTCGGGAGAAGGGAATGACTCTCCTATGTTTTGCTGGCTTTGAAAAACTGTAATTGAGAAAGGCGAGAAACATGAAAACATTCGGGAACACACGTCGCCACTTCTTGAAAACCGTAGCCCTGGGCACGGCGGGTTTTGCGATAGAGGCACGCTTGAGAAATGCGAAGTGCCTCGTGCCCGCAATGTCTTCGGACAAGCCCAACATCGTTTTCATCATGGCTGACGACATGGGCTACGGGGATCCGCGTTGCTACAACGCCAACTCAAAAATCCCCACGCCAGATCTTGACCGATTCGCCGGCGAGGGCGTGCAATTTACCGACGCCCACACTCCCTGCTCGGTCTGCACTCCCACCCGCTACGGTGTCATCACCGGTCGCTACTGCTGGCGGACGCGGCTCAAGAGGGGCGTGCTGAACGGATACAGCCCGCACTTAATCGAACCCCAGCGGGAAACCGTGGCGAGCCTGCTCAAGTCGCATGGCTACTACACCGGGGTCGTCGGAAAATGGCATCTTGGCGTTGATTGGGCGCCGTCAGCGGACCGCGCGAGCCGCGTGGACTACAGCAAACCGATTCAAAATGGGCCCAACAGACTGGGCTTTGATTCTTCGTACATCATTCCTGCGTCGCTCGACATGCCGCCTTACGTTTACGTCCGAAACGACTCCGTTGTGCAGCCGCCAACCGAAACGCAACCGCAGCAGGATTTCCCCGCGTTCATTCGCAAGGGCGAACGAGCCGCCGACTTTCGCCCGGTGGACTGCCTGGACCATCTCCTTGAGCAGGCAGTCGGGTACATTGACGAGCGCGCCCGGAAAAGCAAGCCGTTCTTCCTCTATCTCGCGTTGACGACCCCGCACAAACCGGTCCTGCCACACCCACGCTTCAGGGGGAAAACCAAATTGGGTCCCTACAGCGACTTCATTGTGCAGGTGGACTGGACCGTAGGCCAGGTGCTCAAAGCCCTCGACAAGGCCGGGGTCGCGGAGAACACGCTCGTGATTTTCACGAGCGACAATGGTTCATTTATGTATCGCCTCGACGGGCACGACGTTCCCGACCACGTGGACAAAGCATCCATCCAAGCGTACAGGGCGGACCACCACACCGCAAACTACGTTTTTCGCGGAACCAAGGCCGACATCTGGGAAGGAGGCCATCGAGTGCCATTTATTGCCAGATGGCCGGGGAAGATCAAACCGAGAACTCGCTGCAAGGAGACGATCTGCTTGACGGATTTCATGGCGACCTGCGCCGCAATCGTCGGCGCCCGGTTGTCGAGCAATGAAGCGGAAGACAGCTTCAGCCTGCTGCCGCTGATGGAGGGGAGATCCTCGACGACGCCGCGAGCGCCGGTGATTCATCATTCCGTGGCGGGAATGTTCGCCATTCGCGACGGGCGATGGAAGCTTGTCCTGGGCAATGGTTCCGGCGGACGCGAGAAACCTCGCGGCAAACCTTTCGGGAAACCGTATCACTTGTACGACCTCTCTCAGGACATCAGCGAACGTCGAGACATCGTCGAAAAGCAGCCGGACGTCGTCAGCCGCTTGGTCCAAAAGTTCGAGAAGATTCGCGAGAGTGGCCGCAGCGTTGCGAGGCGCGATTGACGGCGCAGCGTTGGATGAGGCTCGCCGTCCGGTGAAGAGGTTTTGTGACTTGGCTGGAGTCTTTTCGGAGCGATTCTGGCTTCCTCGACGGCGGCGTCAACTTTGAGCTTGACATGTTCGTGGTCGAGGCTCCGGGCGAATACCCACGTATCAGTTGACGCCCTTGACCCGCATGCAGATCGCGTACAGTCCCTTGCTCGCGGTAATGAACAGCGTTTTTCGCTCCTTGCCGCCAAAACACACATTGGCTGTCCAGGGCTCGTCAACGCCTATCTGCTCAATCTTATTGCCCTTTCTGTCAAAAACCGTAACGCCCCGGCCAGTCAAATAGACATTGCCCTCGCTGTCAATCGTCATCCCGTCCGATCCCATCCTGCAAAACAGCTTCTTGTTCGACAGCGTCCCATCTTTTTCAATGTCGTAGGCATAGGTTTTCCCGGCGCCGATGTCCGCAACGTAGAGCTTTCTGCCATCCGGCGTCCCGACGATTCCATTCGGCTGCACGAGGTCATCAACGACCCGCGTCAGGGTCTTGTGAGCCGGCGAAAGATAATACACACACTGGCCGTCTTGCTCCATCGCCCCTCGGCGCCAATACGGTCTTTTGTAGAAGGGGTCTGTAAAATATATCCCACCGTCGGGCCGGACCCACAAATCGTTTGGTCCATTCAAAAGTTTGCCTTTGTAGTTTTTGACCAGGACGGTCGCTCTGCCCTGGGGGTCAATTGACCACAACTGATTGTTCTCATCCGCACAAGCGAGCAGATTCCCCTTTTTGTCGAAGAACAGCCCGTTGGAACGCCCGCACGGCTGCAAGGAAGTCGAGAGCTCACCATCCACGCTCCATTTCACAATCCGGTCGTTCGGCTGGTCGGTAAAGAACACGTTGCCCGCGGCATCCACAGCCGGCCCTTCCGTAAACTTGAAGTCACCGGCCAGCTTTACGACTTTCGCTCCCCGCGCCACGATACTTTGCCTTTCAGTGGCGCCGAGGGCGCTACTTCCCGGTCTCACCGCCACCAGTTCAACGCCCTTGCCGGTTCCCAAATTGCGAGAGTATTTCTTCTCCTTCCAGTTGTCCCAGTGCTCGTGAGCTCCAAGACTCGGCAGCCTTTTGACATTGCCGGAGTGGTCTGGGTCGTAAAATGTGCCCGAGGGTGGATTATCGGCCAATGCCGCCTCACGCAGATAATCGTTAGCTCCCGCCTTCCACGGATAGTCGCTCCATTCAGTCCGCAGGAAATCGAAGCCGACCGAGTCAATCGCCACCGGGTCCTCCGACGCAAAGAGGCTTGAAGTCCAGTCCACATCGAAAGGATAAGAGCTCCATTTCCTGGGTGCTTTATCTCTCGGATGGATGCCTGAGTACAGCCCGTCAATTAGGTACAGCACAGTTTTCCCGCCGATGTGAGCGTGCCCCATAATGTCCACGAGAACCCTATATTTCCCTGTCCCGCCCGAGAAGGCGGTTCTATGTAAGTCATAGTAGCCTTTCTGCGCGGGCCACCTCACTAAGGAACCGTAGTGGTTCTTGGCGCAGAGTGTCACGCCCGCACCCGTGTGGGCCTTGAGATTCGCCAGGTTGATTAAGTAATCGGCACTGGCAAACGAAACCGGCACATAGTCTTGAAGGAGATTTTCCGGATTGCAACTCCAGTAAAGTGGAACGGAGGATTGTCTCATTTTAATCCGACCGAATTTCCCCGTGTAATCCAGATACCGCACGTTCGGAAACGCTTTATGGAAAATGTTGTAGTACTCGTTGGCGAAATAGGCCAGGCTATCCCCAATCGAAATGTCGGATTGTTTGACACCAACCCTCTCTACGAGCTGCCGCAGCAGCGCCAGAATCATCTGCGGCGAGGTGTTCATATAGTCCCTTTGGCTCTCTAAATTGTAGTTTTCCGGATTGACGCCCCCGTGCCGCCAGATAAAACCGACAAAGTTCACCTTGATGACAATCTTTTCGCCCGCCTTGTACCCGACATTTCCCTTGCCGCGTTTTTTATTGATGTACCTGAAAAGTTTATCCCATGCAGCGGCATCATTGCTTTGACCTGTTAGCTCACGAATGGCCCGTGACATCATTTGGTTGACGACCGTCTGACTGGTGTGGTTGCTTTCCCACCAGTGTCCGTCTCCGGGGCCGGCCCAGTCGGTTGCATCGGGCTCGTGTACCCAAACGACGCGCCCGGGATGAATCCCCTGCGCAACTCCTATTGGCTCGTTCGCAGGTTGGACTTCGGCTGACGCAAAGTTGTCCCCGGCCGCGCTCAAAGCCAACCACATCGCCCCGACGCTCAGAGCTGTGCGCAATAAAGCTACCAGATGACGCCTCCTCGCAAACTCGAACTTCGCCTTTCTAAATGCTATTCCTGACGCCGGCATTTTTTCACCTCCGCACCTTTCGGTGACCTACTCCGGCCACACTTTGTTTATCTGCCACAGCTCCTCGCCTTTTCCCGTTCCTCATTTTTCCAAAGAGGAGCGGAGCACAACTTTATCATTTATTAAACGTGCGTGCAGTGCCGCAAAGCTCCCAATGCTCCGGATAGTGCCGCGACAGGCTCAAAGGGAGAGGATAGAAACCACTCACCACACAGAACTCTTTCTGTCACACTCTGGCGAGAACGCCCGACCGTGCACAAAGGAATTAGCTTGAGCCTTGCTGACTGCGATGCTTGCCGTTTTTCCGTACTTCCAAAAACTCGCCCTGATGAGACGAGCATTTCGGCGCCGACATCACCGAGACACAAGACAGTTGGCCTCGACGGGCATCTGACCCAGCTACGGAGGCCGAGGCGCATCTGTGGCAGTCTTCGGCGAAAAAGACGTCGCAGACGTCGCCTTTCCCCAGAATGATATTAAGTGAATCAGGTCACTTCTTTGCTGGCAGAATCGCATCCTTGGCGGCTTTGCCTACGCGGAACTTCAAAGCCTTTTTGGCCTTAATCCGAATCTTTTCGCCCGTTGCAGGGTTACGCCCCCAACGAGCCTTTCGCCTCACGACCACAAGCTTGCCCAAGCCGGGAATGGTGAATCCATCCTTGGCGCCTTTGTAAGCCATAGCCACAAGTGCTTCGAGAGCAGCTTTCGCCTGCTTTTTCTCAATCCCCCCGGCCTTTGCCATGCCTTCGATGATTTGACTCTTCGTTTTTGCCTTCGCCATGTGAACATCTCCTTTCATTAGGGTGTTGCCCGAGAAGGTTGGTCTTGTTCGGCACTTATCATTCGGCCTTCTCTCTCCTGTGAAGAAGCGGTTGAGCGCAGCCGAACCGCAATTCCGCTGCAAGTAGGATTTGTCGCAAGCCGATAATGGCAGACCACAAACGGCGGCACAAGTTTTTTCTGCCTGGCTTGAAATCGGGTGTGGCAGCGTTTCCGGGGCATATCGGGCACGGCCCTGTCATTCTCGTCGCGGTCGCCACCCCGCCGCGGCCGGGGCTGCCGGGCTTTAGCCGGCACCAGTCTTAGACACCTGCTTTAGCTGGTGGTCATCGGATGCCCTGCATCCCTCATGCCAGCCGGCTTTAGCCGGGCTTCTCGATTCAGCGGATTCATCCAGACCGTGCCACGCAAATACAGCCGCACCCTTGAAATCCCGAATCCGAACGGCTATGGTATGTCATAGAAAAGAAACTTCCACTGTGTCTTCATAGGAGGGTGTGCACATGGCGCGAATCTACGACGTTTCCGTCCTGGTTTCGGGAGAGACGCCAACCTGGCCGGGAGACAGTTTTCTTCTCCGGAAAGTCGAGGAAATCGGCAAGGGGGATGTCTGCAACAAGTCGTTCATGGAAATCGGCAGCCACATTGGCACTCACATTGACGCCCCGTACCATTTCGAGCGGGAAGGAAAGACCATAGAGCAAATTCCCCTCGATACCTTCGTTGGCCCGGCGAGGGTTGCGGCTTTCCCCGATGTTGATAGAATTGACCTCGCACAGATACAAACCGTTGACCTGTCCGGCGTCGAGCGAATTCTCTTCAAGACCCGCAACTCTAACCTGTGGCAGGACAGCACCTTCCGCGAAGATTACGTTTACCTTACTGCGGAAGCCAGCCGTGTGCTGGCGGAATCGGGGGTCAAGTTGGTCGGTGTTGATTACCTTTCCATCGAAAAGTACGGTGGGGAGAGTTTCGAGAGCCACCATATTCTTCTCGGCAAAGGCATTGCCCTTTTGGAGGGATTGGACTTGAGCGAGGTCCCCGCAGGGGGTTACGAACTCATAGCTCTGCCGCTGAGAATCGCCGGAGGCGACGGCAGTCCCGTCAGGGCTGCCCTGAGAGAACGCCCCCGTACGCAGTAGGAGGCGATGACGTGGGCGACTATGGCAGGGAGCTTGGCTCCCCGCACACCCTGATTTTGTCCACAGCGAACCAGTAGGCGAAATTCGCCTCGTAGAAGTGGAAGCGAATCTGGATTACCTTTCCGTCGTACGCCGAGAGGTCCACCACCTCCGCAGCGGTGTCGTATACCCCCACGGTGGTCCGGTCGTAATGCAGGAGGTTGACCCAGTCGCCGCCGACCTCCCGGACGTCCACCTCGGCAACCTGATCGTCGGCTGTGTCGTCCGCATAGACCCTATAGTTCTTGTTGAAGTTGAGGCGGACCTTCGTGTGATTCGTGCAATCAATCTCCGGCGTGATGAGCTCCTGATCCAGATCCACGGTGCCCGCGAGGTCGCTGTTGGTGATCATGTAGTTGTCGGTCATGCTTTCGATGTCCGGGTCCTCGTTGCCGAGCATATTGCCCGCGGTGTTCCACAAACGCCATGCGCCGACGGGTTCCCCGCCGCCGTTCACCACAGTCCATCCGGCGTTGAGCAGATCGTCGGGCACGTAAAGATTACTGAACCCGTCGAAATCTTCCTCCAAAATGGTGAGGGGCGCAGACGGCATGGGCACGACCACGGAGCCACCTTGAGCCTCCATAGCGGCTTCGAACTCCTCGTTTTTGTATTTCTTATTATGACCTTGGCTGGTGCCAGGGTCGTTACAAATGATCTCCGTAGCCGTGCAGCCCTTTGCCACGACGAAATGGCCACCTGCCCAAGCATAACCCCTGTTTGAAAGGTGTCCAGCTACCAGAGCTACGATCACCGGATGGCCCGCCTCGATTTCTTCCTTGAGCCTGTCGAGCCCCCAATCAGACGCTGCGTAGGTTTGCGAGAGGCCCGCGTACCCGGAACCAAGCGCCGAGAGCTGTGCCGTGGTCGTCGGGGAGCCGTTGTAGTTATTAGTAGGATCCCCGTACTTCTCATTGAGCCAATCATCAATATCCTTGATCCCATCCGCGTCGGGAACGGTCCCCAAATAGTAGCAAAAAACCATGAGCGAGGAGGCCTGACCGCAATTCTGCGTCTTCCCCCACTCGCCCGGCGGCACCTGGGCTTTGAATGGGACATCCAGATTCAGCTGGATCGCCGCGCCGACCCTCAGCGTCAGGGTGTAGTTGGTGTTGTCCCCCCAGGCACGGCGGTAAACGTATACGTAGTAGGTCCCAGCATTCAACCTCTGCAGGATCA